>JANYKW010000177.1 GCA_025358025.1 Bacteroidia bacterium
AGAAGAGCGGAAAATAATTAATGGAGGAATAATTTCCTCCATTAATTATTTTCCGCTCTTCTCCTTCTCCCGATTAGCGCATGTCATTCATCTCAACTCCGGGAAATTTGGATTTATCAAATTTAAAATAATCGTCCCTAAATTCCATGTTTGTTTTCATACTCTTTAAAACCAAAATATAAGTATTCCCGTCTTTGTTGAATGTCTGTGCCTTCGCAATCTGGAATTTTACTTTGTCTACATAAAGCCTTACTTTGATAAATTCTCTGGATTTATCAACAGGAAACAGATCCAGCACGTGGACGGCTTTGCCTGTAAGATTCTCTTCTCCTACATAGGAATAATTGAATCCCTTTTCATAAATCGTAAAAACATTGGCAGGATTCAATGATCCATTATCATCTTCCTCAACTCCCGAAATGTTACACTCTTTGGCTTCAGTCAGATAACTCCACGTTGTTGTTCCGTCACAGAAAATCTCCATACTGAAGACTGGCATAAATAACCGGTAACTCTTCCCTTTCAGGACGACCTCACCCTCATTGGTCTGGTTGACATTACTTTTCTTATTTTCCAATGTAAAGGAGAACTCAATCTGAATGGATTTGTAACTCTTTGTTGTTTGCGAGAGTTTATCCAGAACTTCTTTGGCTTTAGGATCTTGCTGAGCCATCAAATTCATAGCAAACAATAAAGCTGCAACAACATATACAAATTTTTTCATTCTAATTATTATTTTCTTAAACTTCATTTTATTCTTTAATCATTCTGCAGTGAATCAGCAATCCAAAATAACTATTATTGAGGTAGTTTCCGCAAAATATGTTCCAAACTGTTTTCATCCTGAATCAATACTTCCCTGGCCTTACTTCCTGCATTAACCCCTACAATTCCCGCAGCTTCCAGCTGATCCATAATCCGGCCTGCACGGTTGTACCCAATTGAGAACTTTCTCTGAATAGACGATGTAGATCCCGTTTGGTTTAAAACAACAATACGGGCAGCATCGTCAAAAAGCTCATCCCTGTTTTTCAGATCGATATCATCGGAAGCTTCGTTCCCGTCGCTCCTGTATTCAGGTAATGGGAATGCAGTTGGGTAACCTGGCTGTTTGCCGATGAAGTTGGCGATTGCCTCTACTTCCGGAGTGTCTACAAATGCGCATTGTATTCTGGTCAGAACGTTACCTATAGATACAAGCATATCTCCCCTCCCAATAAGCTGGTTGGCACCAGGTGTGTCAAGAATGGTTCTTGAGTCAACCATGGAAGCAACCTTGAAGGCAATCCGGGTTGGGAAATTTGCCTTAATTACACCCGTAATGATATTGATGGAGGGTCGCTGGGTTGCAATAATCATATGGATACCTACGGCCCGGGCCAGTTGGGCAATCCGGGCAATTGGAAGTTCTATCTCTTTGCCTGCAGTCATGATCAGGTCAGCAAACTCATCAACAACAACAACAACATATGGCAAATAACGGTGCCCTTTGTTAGGATTCAGACGCCTGGAGATGAACTTAACATTATACTCCTTTACATTTCTGGTCTGAGCCATCTTCAAAAGATCGTACCTACGTTCCATCTCTATAATCAGGGAGTTCAATGTATCTTTAACTTGCTGCACATCCGTGATGATGGAATCTTCCATTCCTTCCATCTTGGCAAGAAAATGCTTCTCAATAACAGAATACAGGTTCAGCTCAACTTTTTTCGGATCAATAAATACGAATTTCAGCTGCGATGGATGCTTCTTGTACAGCAAGGAAGAGATAATGGCATTCAACCCTACAGATTTCCCTTGCCCTGTAGCTCCTGCAACAAGTATATGCGGCATTTTTGTCAGATCAACAACAAAAGTTTCATTCGAAATAGTCTTGCCCAATGCAAGCGGAAGCTCATAATCAGTCTCTTGAAAGACCTTGGAGGCAATTAGCGACCTCATGGATACAATCTCGGGTTTATTGTTCGGGACCTCAATCCCCACAGTTCCTTTTCCAGGCATTGGGGCTATGATCCGAATGCCTAAGGCAGACAAACTCAGCGCAATGTCATCTTCCAGATTTTTTATTTTGGATATCCTGACACCCGGAGCAGGCACGATCTCATATAAGGTAACTGTAGGTCCGGTCGTTGCCCTTATTTTCTCAATCTCAATGCTATAATTCTTCAGGGTCTGTAAGATTTTGTTCTTATTTGCCATCAGCTCATCATTCGTCACCTGCGGATTACCCGTAGCCCTTTCTTCCAATAAATCGATGGAAGGGAAAACGTACCTGGAAAGGTCCAGGGTTGGATCATAGTCTCCTTCTTCTATTTCCTCTTCCCCTTCATCAGGATCCAGCCTCCTGTTTTTAATTTCAGGTTTAGCTGCTGGCTCCTTATCGGGTGAATGATATGGCTCATTTTCGACAAAAATCTCACCCATCTCCAATTCAATGGTGTCATCATCCGGTTCTGAATAGATAATCTTCACCTCATCATCCACTGCCACTTTAGAGAAAGAACGGTCTTTCTCCATGATTTTTGGAGATTGTGATACGATGAAAGGTTCGTCGGTAATCAATACGATTTCTTTATTTTTTGGCGCCCTTCTATAGGTTAGTATTGTCATGATAGCTCCCCAGGCATCTTCAAATGCGATGATTATTACAATCAATAATGAACCAAAAAGCAGGAAGAAAGTTCCCAACTTGCCAACAATTGAATTCATGTGCTGCGACAAAAGGAAACCATACGCGCCACCGGGTAGTATGGGTGAATTTTTATAGAAAACAGCCAATGAATAAGCAAGGGTAATAGAGAGCCAGATAACACAAAAAATACCATATCCAAAATTTTTTGTGAGCGAAAATTTCCCGATTTTAGCCAGGCGCATGGAAAGTACCAGAAAAAGGTAAAGTATAATAAAAGATCCAAACCCAAACCCTTTATTGATAAACCAGTTTGAAAGGATTGCACCCCATTTGCCTCCTGAATTCTCTATTTTAATAGAAGGGTTGGTTAGTAATTCTTTGATCGAAACATCCAGGTGACTGACATCGGCTCCCTCCTGCAGCAAAAAGGAAATAAATGAAATTGATAAATAAATTGTAAAGAAAAATAGTAGCAGAGCCATCGTCCCCCGAAACTTCTCGCCACGGGAATGTTTGGTTCCTTTACCCCCTCCATTATTTTTTGAAGAAACTGATTTTGTTTGATTATCACTCCTTTGCTGAGCCATCTCCTGTTTATTTAGAAAAGTCAAATTTAGGATTAAATCAGAACAAAATTATTCAGTAATGAAAAATAAGTAGCTGCCTTGCCCAAATCCAAACCTTCCATGATCCTGCCTGAAAGAAATTCAGGCTCTCATACGCCCTTCAGCAAAGCAAATAATGAACCCAGTCAGAACATGCATCAATGCAATCAAAGGAGGAGGTACCGTCTGCGTACTGGGACTAGGGGATCATCCTGCTGAGATATTAATGAAAGAGCTGATCTGGAAAGAAGCTAAAATTATCTCTTCCCGGGTCAGTCATGGCGAATTTTCAAGGGCTATCCAAGCCCTTGCTAACAAAACCATCAATCCGGAAAGTATGATCACGGCAATTCTTGACCTCAAAGATGCCCAAAAGGGATTTAAATTGCTGGATTCTGAACCGGATAAACATCTTAAAATATTGCTGAAAATTCAGCGATAACACGATCGATAAAAAAACATTTATCAAGAAGAGTGTATCAACAGCCTGTAATAATCAGATATTTTATAGTTTTGTAAATACACCTTTCATTCGTAAGGTATTTCTCTTTTCGAATTCCAAAATCATACAAGCGTGAAAAATATTCCCGTCATCTGCATCATAGAAAAAACATTGGCTGAGGCCTATGAAGCAGCCATTGTTGCTGTTTACGAAAAAGGCATCCGTTTTAAAACACAGTATGATAAGCCCGAAGATCCGGAGAGCTTGGATTGCACGATGAATATTACAATTTTGGAACCAGAAACGGATCCTGTGATACATATGGCTTTCCCCGGTGGTATTGAAGAATTGAAAGAATATGTGATGGAGTTGAAAGGATCCAAAGACCATTGGACTAAAAACATGAATATTGAAAGCGACAAGCGATGGGAATATACCTATCATGGCAGATTACAAAACTATGGAGTATGGAAAGAGTTCATTAATGGCAAATCCCAGGAAGCTGGAAAGATCAAAGTTAATCAGATCAGTGCTGTTATAGATAAGTTATCAAAACAACCCTTTACCCGTCAGGCACAAATGATTACATGGATGCCCGATATCGACAACGATTGTTTTGACCCGCCTTGCCTTCAATCACTGTGGTACCGGATCTTGGAAGATGAAGAAGGCATTTACTGGTTAAATTGTAACGTACGCTTCAGAAGTAACGACGCCTGGGGTGCCAACTTCATGAATATGTTTGGATTTATTCAATTCAATAAAGAGGTAATTGCTGCAGGAGTTGCAGAAAAAACTGGGAAAACAGTAAAGCTTGGACGCCTGAACTGGCATGCTGATTCATTCCATATCTACGGAAAAGACCTGAAAGTAGCGAGGGAAAGACTGATTGACAGGTTGACCGACATGAAGTTTGAAGAACGAACCATGTGTTTTAACGATGAATTTATAAGGGAAATGTATGATCAGGCTGAAGAATCTATTCTTCAAAAAATCAGAAATTACGACCAGAGCCATTGATGGATATTTGTCATGTCTTGCTCCAAAAACAGTCCATACCTTCGTCCAAAATATTCTAAGGACTTAATTAAAAATGAAAAAACTGGCTGTCGTTGCCCTTGGCGGAAATGCATTGTTAAGGGACAATGAAAAAGGCACCATCGAACAACAGGAATCGCATACAAATGACACCATCGAAAACCTCTTGTTTCTGATTAAAGAAGGGTACGATTTGATTGTTACACATGGGAATGGACCTCAGGTAGGGAACATTCTGATGCGTAATGATGCAGGCGAACAGCTTTACGGTATCACCCAGATGCCACTTGATATATGTGTAGCAGACTCACAGGGGGGAATTGGATACATGATCGAGCGTATCTTTAGAAATGTCCTCAACAAATATCACATAAAGCGGAATGTCGTGACCCTTGTTGGAATGGTAGAGGTAGATCCGGACGACCCCGCATTCGAAAATCCAACCAAACGTATCGGTGCAACCTACAAAATCGATCAGGCAAAATCACTTGAAAAGCAAAAAGGATGGCATTTCAAGGAGAGCAAAAAAGCAGACAGCGGCTGGCGAAGGGTCGTACCCTCTCCCATTCCCAAAAGGATACTTAATCTTGAACTGATAGGGGAACTGGCCAGGAAGGGAAACATCGTGATTACATGCGGAGGAGGCGGTATTCCCATGTTTTTCGATAAAGAGAACAATATCAGAACGGCAGATGCAGTAATTGACAAAGATCTGGCATCTTCCTTGCTGGCGTCAGGCGTTGGGGCCGATGAATTTTATATTCTGACTGATGTCTCTTTTATCTACAAGGACTTTGGCCTTCCAACCCAGGAGAAGCTGGAATTTCTGGATTACAACGACACAAAAAAATACCTCGAAATGGGTACATTTGGTGAGGGGAGCATGGCTCCAAAAATTATTGCAGCCATGAGATTTGTCGAAAATGGCGGAGTTAAAAGCATCATTACCGAGGCTTCCAAATTGGAAGATAAATCATACGGATCAAAAATTACCATGAAATACCCATCCTAATAAACGCTAACCATGCAGAACCTGCTTTACCATAAGAATTTTTTGAAACTGCTGGATTTCCAGCCAGCAGAAATTGAATTTTTGCTGGATCTGGCTTCCGAGCTGAAATGGGCCAAAAAGTCCGGAACGGAAGAACCTGTATTAACGGGGAAAAATATTGCCCTGATTTTCGAGAAGACCTCTACCCGTACACGCTGTGCCTTTGAGGTTGCAGCATATGATCAGGGTGCCCATGTAACCTATCTTGGCCCAGCAGGTTCTCAGATAGGTACCAAAGAGTCGATGAAAGATACGGCCAGAGTCCTAGGACGGATGTACGATGGAATCCAGTATCGCGGATATGCACAGGAATTGGTTGAGACCCTGGCAAAATATGCCGGTGTCCCGGTTTGGAATGGATTGACCGATGAATTCCATCCAACCCAGATTCTGGCAGATTTTCTTACCATGCGTGAACATTCCGACAAACCATTGTCTGAGATTAAATTTGCTTACCTGGGTGATGCACGAAACAACATGGGCAACTCTCTGATGGTAGGTGCAGCAAAAATGGGGATGGATTTCCGGGCTGCTGCCCCGCAAAAATTTCAGCCTTCCGTTGAGTTACAAAAGACTTGTAAAGAAATAGCAGAGCAGACAGGAGCCAAAATAACCATCACGGAGAATTTGGAAGAAGCAGTAAGAGATTGTGATTTTCTTTACACAGACGTTTGGGTTTCGATGGGTGAATCAGCTGAAGTTTGGCATGAAAGAATCGCATTGCTCATGCCATATCAGGTCAATTCTCAAACATTGAAACTAACAGGAAATACCCATGTGAAATTCCTGCATTGCCTTCCAGCGTATCACAACCGTGAAACAAAAACGGGAGAAGAGATTTTCCAAAAATTCGGAATTGAATCCATGGAGGTAACCGATGAGGTATTTGAGAGTAATGCTTCAATTGTCTTTGATCAGGCAGAAAACAGAATGCATACCATAAAAGCAGTATTAGTAGCCACCCTGGGCCAACGCCAATAAGCGTCCGGTAAAGTATAAATGTAAGCCATAATAATGAACGTGGCTTTATCCTTTGTCCTTTATTCTATTCCCTTCTTTAGAACTACCAGCAAGTATTTTTGTTGTTGAACCAAACAGTTTCCGGATCCAGGTTGTTCTTTTCGATCTCCTTAAAATATTTGTAAGTTCCGACTTTTAACTCAAGGGTGGCATTTTCATCACAAACAATCATTCCATGGGAATGGAGCTGTAGCGCAGAAATGGTCCACATGTGGTTAATACCTCCTTCGACTGCCTGATGCAGCGCGCGTGCTTTGTTGTGACCTGTTACAAGAATCAGTACCTCTAATGCATCCATGATGGTGCCAACTCCTACAGTCAACGCAATATTAGGCACCTTTTCCACATCATTGTCAAAAAATCGGCTGTTGACAATCTTGGTATCCAGATTCAATGCTTTGTCCCGGGTTCTGGAAGTAAGGCTGGAACCTGGTTCATTAAAGGCAATATGGCCATCTGCTCCTACACCGCCCAGAAAAAGATCAATTCCACCCACCGATTTTATTTTCGCCTCATAACGGCTGCACTCCATTCTAAGATCAGAGGCATTTCCATCAAGCAAATTAACGTTTTCTGGCCTGATATCGATGAAATTGAAGAAGTTATCCCACATAAAAGTGTGGTAACTCTGCGGATGATTTTTATCTATCCCTACATATTCATCCATATTGAATGTAATCACATTCTGAAATGATACTTTGCCCTCTTTATAAAGTTCTATTAATTCAACATAAGTTCCCAGAGGTGTACTGCCTGTTGGAAGTCCCAGCACAAATGGATTTTCCGGAGTAGGATTTGCATTCTTGATTTTGTGTGCAATATAATTTGCAGACCATTTTGATACACAGTTAGCCTCAGGTTGGATGATTAGTCTCATTGATCTTGTATATTTTGAATAGCTTAAAATTTTATCAAAATTGACAAAATTTAGAGAACAATCAACCAAAAAATTCAAAAAAGAACATATTAATTTCATTTGATAATAATTTGTTTTTCTTTTGCCAAACGGAAAACTGTCGGTTCTTTTTGTTAAACCATTGTTAAACTTGATAGTCAATAAGGAGTATCGGCAATACCCGTTGTAGAAATGATTCTATTTTCTGCAAGTATGATGCAAAACAGGGACCATTGGTCCACCCCAATTAATCGGTGCTATGGTAGTAATAATGAAATGGATGAAAAGAAAATGAGTAAATCAATCTGCCTGATTTTCTATATCTTTCTTCTTTCCTTCCAACTTGCACAGGCCCAAAAAACCATTCTTTCCGGAAAGATCTCGGAAGCTAAGACAGGGATTCCAATTCCTTATGCCACCATTGTGTTCAAAGGCACTTTCATTGGAACCATGTCGGACCTGAACGGGAACTTCAACCTTAGTACGCTTACACCAACCAATTTTATCGAGATTTCTTCAATTGGATACAAAAAGATAGTCCTGCCGGTTAAACTCAAACAGTCGGTAAACCTCGATATTACCCTGGAGGAGGATATGATTATGACAGGAGAAGTTGTTGTCAAACCAGGAGAGAACCCTGCTATCCCCTTATTCAAAAAGATCCTCGTGAGAAAAAAGGAGAATAATCCTGCCAATTTCCCTTCGTGGCACAGCAAGTTATATTCCAAAACAGAGGTTGATCTTAAGAATATCGATACAACACTCCGAACAAAAAGATTGTTGAAATCATTCGATTTTGTTTTCGACTACATCGATTCTCTCAAGACAGAAGGAAAAGCATTTTTACCAGTTTTCTTTTCAGAAACCTTCTCCAATTATTATCATGAAGAAGGAAAACCCAAAGACCGCGAGGAAATAATCGCCAACAAGGCTTCGGGTATGACCTCCAACATGATTACCAAATTCACAGGTAAAGTATATGAAGGATTGAATCCATATGATAATTATTTGGTTATTAGGGATGTAAGTTTAGTTTCACCACTAAATGGCATGGGATTGCAGTTTTATAAATATTACCTGATTGACAGCACCATTACTGATGGCAAAAAATTCTACGAACTTTCGTTTAAACCAAGAACATTGCAGAGCCCGACTTTCAAAGGGCAATTCTGGGTTGATGCAGAAAATTTTGCCATTACAAAAATTGACATACAGCTTTCGGAAAAAGCCAATATAAACTTTGTCAACAATTTTAAATATGCAGTCGAATATGACTGGGTAAATGACCGATGGACTCCAAAAAACGAATCAATTGTGCTGGATGTTGATATTCAAAAAGATTCAAAGTCAAAACGCATTGGTGTCATTGGCAGAAAGTCCAATTTTTATCAGGATTTTACATTCGAAGAAGCTGTAGATGCAAAACTCGAGGCCAACGAACGAATCACCGTCCGGGAAGATGCGATGAACAAGGATGCCAAATACTGGGAAGATAACAGGCCCATAGAGCTGCAGAAAAGGGAGCTTGGGATATATACCATGGTTGATTCTATCAAGCATGTCCCACTGTACAAAACAGCCTCTGAATATGTTTACATGTTTTACTATGGATACCGTGATTTTGGGAAGGTCGAAATTGGTCAGTACTACTCTTTCTATTCAAACAATCCGGTAGAGGATAACAGATTCAAAGTCGGCGCCCGCACTACGATGAAGTTTAACAAGAAACTTCGTCTCAACAGCTATATTGCGTATGGCTCAAAAGACGAAGAGTTCAAATACAGCGGAGGCTTTGAATACTATTTCTCGAAAAAACCGAAAGACTTTCTTTCAGTTCAGTACAAACATGATTATGAGATTTTTGGCAAAAGCAAGAATTCCTTCATGATCGACAATTTTTTGAATACCCTGCTAAACAAAGTCCCGTTCAATAAGCTGAACATGACCAACCGACTGGAGATCAATTATGAAAAAGAGTGGGTATCCGGCTTGACCAACAAATTCTCCTACAACAAAACCAGATTTTATAGTGGTCCCTTCGTGAAATTTGAATCACCTTCCGGAGAGCTTATTCCTTTTATAAATTCTACTGAACTAGGCATCAATACCAGGTATGCACCCAATGAATATTACATCCAGGATGGGTTTGAAAGATCAAGATTTGAGAACTCAAGTCCTATTTTCAATGTTGGCTTATCTGTTGGAATTAAAGGGCTCATGGGCGGAGAATACGACTACTGCAAATTGGAGGCCCAGGTAAACCAGAAACTAATGCTTCAGCCCTTCGGCTTTAGCTACTATACGGTCCAAGCTGGCAAAATATGGGGTGATGTTCCATTTCCCCTGATGAAAATTCATGAGGGGAATGACACATATGCTTATGATTTCTATGCCTTTAACATGATGAGAATGCAGGAATTTGTTAGCGACACGTACATGTCACTCTTTCTGGAGCACCATTTTCAAGGCTATTTCCTTAACAAGATCCCCCTGTTCAGAAAGCTTAAATGGAGGGAATTGGCAGGAGTTCGCACTTTGATTGGCAATTATGATCCTTCACAACATACAGGCATGCTTTTCCCGGAAGGAATGAAAAATCTGCAATATAAACCCTATACCGAATTTTCTGTGGGATTGGAAAATATATTCAAGGTTTTTAAAATTATTGGTGTCTGGAGGTCCAATGCACTGGATGATAGCAGCTCCAGATTTGGCATGGTAGTATCTATGCAACTTATCCTTTAAAATTGGATCCGGCCAAAAAGTAGTCACAAAATCCCCTTTTTCTATTCACTTTAGCTACATTTGCGCCATCAAAAATGTATTGATGCAAATAACCCATATCGGAGAAATTGCTGCCATTCTGACAGCAATATGCTGGACTGTTTCAGCTCTTACCTTTTCTATTGCTACCAGGCGCGCAGGATCACTAACTGTAAATCTTTTCAGGCTTCTGTTCGCAATGATTATGTACATGGTATGGTCGAAAGTGATGAGAGGACTTTGGCTCCCATCCGATGCCTCCCCAGAATCCTGGAAGTGGCTTTCGATCTCAGGCCTGATCGGTTTTGTTCTTGGCGATTACTTCCTCTTTACCTCCTATTCCTACCAGTCAGCCAAAGTTTCCATGTTGATCATGTCTCTTGCTCCACCTATTGCTACCCTATTCGGGGTCATTGTTTTGCACGAAAGTTTTACCTGGCTAAATTTATTGGGGATGATCCTGGTGCTGTCAGGGATTGCAATCGTAATTCTTAAAAGGGAGGAGGTAGATGATAAAATGACGCATGGGTTGAATTATCCCGTCAAAGGATTATTACTTGCATTTGGTGGTGCCGCCGGACAGGGCATCGGTGCAGTGTTCTCCAAATTGGGTATGGGCATTTATGACCCATTTGCCTCTTCGCAAATAAGAACCATCACAGGCATCATCGGTTTTATGCTGATAATCAGCCTTTCCAGAAACTGGAAGAACGTTAAGACCTCCATTTTACATCAAAAAGCACTCAAACCTCTATTCGTTGGATCATTTTTCGGCCCCTTTCTGGGAGTCTCATTAAGCCTGCTGGCCTTTCAACACACCAAAGTAGGAGTTGCTTCAACGCTTATAGCAACAGTTCCGGTTTTTATACTCCTGCCTTCAGTCCTATTTCTAGGGGAGAAGTTAAACTGGAAAGAGGTAATAGGAGCCTTTCTTGCCGTTGGTGGGATGTTCGTGTTTTTCATTCATTAAACTTTGGTTATGGACTTTCGCGCCCTTTCCCTGCTGTGCCAAAGGGATCGGAACAATCTCGATCAGCCTGTCGAACCAAAAAAAAATTATTTTAAGCCTGTTTTAGGCAGGATCTCCTCGATTACATTTCCTGTAGAACTTCCAGGAGGAACGATGCCTAAAAGTGCGCAAATGGTTGGAACCACATCCGTCGCATCGGTCTTTTTTAACGTAGTGCCCCTCTTAATTCCTGCGCCATACCAAACCAATGGGACCTGGTCGTTGTCTGTGTAATCCACTGCCTTATACTTGTCCTTTGGAAGCCAACCCTCCTCGTACCGTATCATAACATCCCCTGAGCGTTTAATATAAAAATTGTTCTGGAATGGGGCTAGCGGACCACCCAGGAAATTATCGGATTCAATTTCAAATGCTGCCTTTGCATAGGCTATCCCTTCAAATTGATTTAAAAACCGGGCTGTTTCTGTCTCCATATCATGAAGACTAATCTTCTTTTTGGCTGCCAGTTCGTGGTTAAGATAAAGCTGCTGGTTGCTGAATTTTTCGATCCACTCCCCCTCTCCATATTTGATATTTAAAAAAGACTTTAATAGTGAAATAGAACTTTCCGGATTGAAAATTCCCGTATTCATTTTGAGTTTCTCCTTTAGATAATCAGCAGGATAGGAAGCACTAGAAGTGGAAGTGAGGAAGAATAATACATTTTCGGTTCCGTAACCTGTTTCGATGTATTTCAATAGTTCAGCAATCTCCTTGTCCAGACGAAGATACGTATCTTCCATTTCGACAGAAAAAGCGCCGAAATTTCCACCCTCTTTATCCATAGATGAAAGAACAATAGTCAGAAGATCCGGGACAAAATCATATCCAAGCTGCTCTTTGGGAATTAACTGAAGCGCGAAGTCTTTCAGGTAAGTATTTGCAAAGGGAGTGCTTTTAAGTATGGCGTATGTTCCCCCGGACTCTTTCTTCAATTTGTTTAGATCATATGGAAAATTATTGTATTTACCTAGAAATCCAGCCTCAGGCAATGATGGACTTTCCAAACTCTCCGCATAACTGATCTGATCTTTCATCGTAGTCCAGGTGTTGGCCAGATATTTGTCCGCAAGCTTGAATTTATTAAAATCAAGAGCCCATAACGGGTAATTATCCATATAACAGCTACTGGATATCATGTTCCCCGAAATATCGTCCAGCCAGTACGCTCCATCAGCTGAATGGCCTGCTGCAAAAATTGCAGCATAATCATTCATGGCAATGCTAAATATCCGGGATCTTCCTTTGGTAACCAGTTTTAACCTGTCTCCCAAAGTTGGAGTCATCAATTTAGCTGCCGACCGAGCCCCAAGTTTTGAATCTGATCCTATTGTGGAGCAACTATTATCAAAAATACAATCGGTCTCTTTGTTCCTTAACCGATCTATCCAACTGTCATTAACGATCCCATGGTGAGACGGAGTTGTACCTGTATAAAGTGTAGCCATTCCGATAGCTGGGCGCTGAACAAGATTGGTTACATGATGATTGGCACAAATATAACCCCCGGAATACAGCCGCCTGAACCCATCTTCTCCAAATTTATCCCAGTAACGTTCGATATAATCAGGATGCATGTTTTCTACAACTAAACCAACAATAAGCCGGGGTGCTGCCGCGGATACTGCAGTATGCCCCTGTGCAAAAAGAAATAGCGGAAACATAAACAGGAAAAGAAACGAAAAAATTCTACTAATCATACCTTAAAAATTTTGACAAATGTAACGACTTGAGTTGATCCATCAAAAAACTATTATTTTAGCACATTGTTTTGCTTAAATCAATCCAATGTCCAGATGAATCCTGTCATAGAAGTTTGTGTAGAATCTTTTGAAGAAGCAATAAGAGCAGTTAAAGCCGGTGCAACCCGTATCGAATTGTGCGACAATCTTGCATTCGGCGGTACAACACCTTCTTATGGAACCATCAAAAAATGCACGGAGAGATTGTCGGTTCCAATCATGGTAATGATCCGGCCAAGAAGCGGAAATTTCATCTACTCTCAGGATGAGCTTGCAATCATGCAGGATGACATAATTATATGCAAAGAGTTGGGAGTTGCTGGTGTCGTTTTTGGAATCCTTGATGAGAATGGGAATATTAATCAAGAGCAAACCCTTAAACTCGTTCAACTTTCAAAACCCTTGGAAATTACTTTTCACAAAGCCATAGATCAGGCAGTGAATATTCTGGATGGTGTAGCTTTTTTAAAAAAGATTGGGGTAGACAGGATTCTTTCATCCGGTGGAAAAGATAAAGCATTGGAAGGTCAGAAAACACTGATTCAGATGATTGAAATTGCATCACCACAACTCTCTGTCATTGTGGCTGGAAAAGTTACCTATGAAAATTTGGAAGAGATACAGAAAAAAATACCTTCCGGAGAATATCATGGGAGAAGACTGGTCGAATTCTAATCCATATTTAAAAACAATTTATAGCCAATATGAGATACTATCTCTCAATCATTTCACTCATTCTCTCTCTGGTTCTTTCTTTGCCAGGCAATAGCCAGACAATTGATCTCACCAAATATAAGTCAACCCTCAGTAGAGAACACATAAAGATATACCAAATAAGCTCAGATACCTTGTTTGCCGGGAAGCAGAATGTTTTCGTTGCTGAAATTAAAAATAGAGCACACTCCGGATACAATTTTGCAATTGCCTATTCAGATTCGCTTCTAAAAAAAACCAGTCAATTTGGTGAGGAAAACAACGCAATTGTAGCTTTGAACGGAGGTTTTTTTGATGTTAACAAAGGCGGGTCTGTGGCATATCTTGAATCAAAAGGAATAGTTATTGCCGAAAATAGGAATGCAAAAGAGAAATGGGCTAAAACTGATTCATTGTTGAATGGGGCAATCATTCTTGAAAATTCAGGAAGGTTGAAGGTTGAGATTGCAAAACCAGTATCTTATTATAAAAAATCCCGGGATGAAAAGTCAGTGCTGGTATCAGGACCTATTTTATTGGCTGATGGTAAAATATTACCCCTCGAAAATTCACCATTTGTGAATAATAGACATCCAAGAAGCTGCCTTTGCGTAACAAGTAAAAATAATATTCTTTTCATCGCCATTGATGGAAGAAGTCAGATTGCCTATGGAATGAACCTGAAAGAGCTTCAACAGGTATTGCTTCATTTAAATTGCCGGGATGCCATCAATCTGGATGGCGGTGGCTCAACAACACTTTGGATCAATAATGGTGTTGAAAAGCAAATTATAAATAAACCCAGCGACAAGGAGGGGGAAAGACCTGTATCAAATATCCTTCTTATTAAAAAGAGGTAACGGTAATTGCAATGAAAATTTGATTTTTTGATCAAATTTCTCAGTTGTAAATCTGATTAACAAAGACTTAGACTGGTCATTCAGATCAAAAAACACATGGGCATTTCAGCAGATTAGTTGCAAAATTAAAGTTAAACTTACAACTTTGACCATTGATTTTTAATTTCAGGAAATTGAATTTTTTTATTCTTGCTGTTTTTTCGCTTTTTTATGTGAGCTCTTTGCATGCAAAAGATCATGATTCCTTTCTTTCAGAAGAAAGGACAGAGAGATCATTGGCTTATGACGATTTGTTGCCTGGTCAGGGAACCGTTAAACTAAATTCAGAAACTAAGATAAACAGCTGGAATAAAGACACCCTGGCATTAAAAGCCTCCTACTCACCCAACATTCTCATCCACAGAACTGCTAATCTGTATCCTACTAGAAGTGATACGACAAAACTTGTTCCAGTCAGTGTGATCCCTCCGCCCAAGAGTTTAAATGAGCTGGCAAAAAAAAATAATTTCACTAAAAACCTGCTTGGACACTTTATTACTTCACCCCAATCTACTCTTTATGAGTCCGGGATAAAGAGTATCTCCTATTTCAATCAATTCAGCGGAAAAAAAATTACTTCAATCAGGTTTATCAGACTTCATCCATTTGGATCCTCTCTGCAGGATACTGCATTGACGGCTAAAAGGTGGATTGAAAAAACAGGTAATCACCTGCACATGAATACGACCAGAAGCAAACTCCGTATGCAATTATTATTTAAAGAAGGAGAACTGGTGAATCCATTGCTATTGGCAGAAAACGAAAAGCTTATGCGTGATCTGAGCTATATCGAAGATGTCAGTTTTCGTCTGGAACCTGTTGAGAACAGTCCGGATGAAATAAAAGTTATCATTATCAGTAAAGATAAATTTGAATATTCCATCAACATGAGCGTAAATGCGGATAACAGCGATGTGGAAGTAGCCAATGTTAATATGTTTGGACTTGGTCATCGTCTCATTGTAGGTTTGGCTCAGAAAAATGAATATCTGCCGGATATGGGATTCTATTCTTCCTATCATATTAACAATATGTTTGGTCATTTAATCAATTCTGCAGTGGGAATATCGGATACTTACCTTAAAAAAGGGTGGTATGTATCTATCGATAAAAGATTTCTGACATCCAATGAAGTCAATGCCGGAGGTATATCGTTTGAACACGTCTCCAAATACAACTATATAGCTGAAGATCACCCGATTGAACTGGATACAACTGTTGCTTATATTACCGGTGACACGTGGTTTATACATGCTTTCTCTAACAAGAAAGTCTTAACGAATAAAACTTTGGCGGCTTTCAGATATTATCATCAAGTTTTTGACAGAACAGAAGATGACTCTTTTGGGGATAGCGAATTTTTACGGAATCATGATTTTATTCTTGGAAGCCTGAGTTGTTCAAGTAGAAATCTTTATAGGAACAACCTTGTTTATGGTTATGGAGTAACAGAGGATATCCCATATGGTTATTTCTATGAAGTGGCTGCCGGTTTAGACAAGTCGCAATTTGGAACCTGGCCATATTTTAAATTATCCTTGAGTAAAGCCTTTATTGACAAGGCAAGTAATTACTTCTGCAGCAAGATTGGCCTGGATGGATTCATTGATAATGGAGTGATCAAACAAGGAACGATGCTTGCAAGTGTCGATTTTTTCTCAAAGAAAATATCCGCATTTGGTGATCCTTTCCGTTGGTTCGGCAAAATTGAATTTCTCGGCGGTATTAACCGATTCGAAGAAGAATATCTGACCATTGACGGGAGGGCAGGAATCAGAGACTTCTACACCAGTGATTTAAAAGGAAACAACCGGTTAAAATGCAGCCTGGAACTGGTCAGGTATCTGAAATGGAATTTTTACGGTTTCAAATTTACCAACTATTTATTTACTGATTTCGCTTTCTTATCCGACAAGCTCGAGTCAATCCTTACCCGAGATTTTTATGCTGGCATTGGTGCCGGACTTAGAATATACAATGAATCCCTGTTATTTAAAATCATTGATATCAGGCTTACATGGTTCCCTATCAGACCACCTGAAGGCACAAGTCCGTTCGGAGCAAATCTTCAGGGACTTACCAAATCACGTTTCGATGATTTTCTGGGAAGAAGACCGGAGGTCATAAGATATCAATAAAACAGCGTATTCAAGCCTGAAACCACGCTTAAACAACGATAGCCTCACCCTTTAGGCAAAGCACTACCGTCAAA
>JANYKW010000178.1 GCA_025358025.1 Bacteroidia bacterium
TGAAAAGATCGTTATGTCGGAACGAAAAATGCAAAAGCCCCGGAGGTAACCCCAGGGCTTTGCGGTCTGGACGGGACTCGAACCCGCGACCCCCTGCGTGACAGGCAGGTATTCTAACCAACTGAACTACCAAACCAAAAAGCCGAAGGAATGCTGAATTCTTATCTAAATCAGCATTCCCAAAAGCTTTGCAAATATACGACTTGTTTTGTTTATCTGCAATGAACTTTCAATAAAAATAGGAAAAGGCAACTGAGTCGTTGACTGCCATAAACCCATTTCAGAATAAATATGTATATTATTCTGATTATTATCACATTGCGATTATCAATACGTCGCTTGCCGAAAGAACGAGAAGTGGATGCTCCCATATTCCCTCTCCTCGAAAAGGAATGGATGAGCAGCAAAATTGTCTGTCTTGCCGTGCTCCAGGATTAACAATCCTCCAGGATTTAAAAGTTCATACTTTAGAATAAGATCGGGGATATCTTTGAGTCCCTTTAACTGATATGGAGGATCTGCGAAAATAAGATCATATTTTTCGGTACATCTGGGAATGAATTTCAGTACATCATACCTTAAAAGATGGACAACATTTTCTAAATGAAGTTGTTGAGACACAGAAGAGATAAATGCATAGTGAACATGATCAATTTCAACGGAGGTGACCGACCTGCATCCTCTGGAAGCAAATTCAAAAGATATACTTCCTGTTCCGGAGAAGAGATCAAGCACTTTAGTCTCTTCAAAATCGATTCTATTGGAAAGGATATTAAAGAGATTTTCTTTTGCAAAATCTGTAGTGGGCCTGGCTTTAAAGTTTTTACCGGGTTTAAAAAGCCTCCCCTTCATTTCTCCTCCTACTATTCGCATTTGTAAAGATCCAGAAGTGTTGTAAAATAGTGATCAGGCAGCTGATTAAATGTGTAGCTGTAGCTGAATTGAGATGACGGGTGAGCAAAAGCCGTTTTCCTAACGTATTTCCTGAAGGTCTGATACATGGCAGCTGCCGGTTGCAGCTGACCGTGCAACAGAAGTTCAGTTGTTTCAGGGGAGAGTTTTAACTGATCAAATACGTAAAGGACATAGTATAAAACATCATTTTCGCCGGAATAATTAAATTGGTTACACAAAAGCAATTTTGTACCTGACAAAACGACCAGCTCGAAATAGGTTCGGAAGAAATTTAAATGAACCTGCTTTCTTTCCGGTAAATTCTTGTTTTCTTTCAAGGCTCTTTCAACCAAAGGGAAAAGGTTGTGTTTGACTGTGGCTTTAGGGAACTTTAGCACCAAAAATTCCTTCAGATTTTCAGGAATATTAAAAATACACCAGGCTTCCGCCTTGGATAACAATGTCTTATCGATCACATAGCCTTTTTCGATCTCCTGATTAAATCCAAAAAACTTATCTGAAGATCCATTTTGAAAAAAAGCCTGAGGTACCAGTGTAAAATTTTCGGAAGAATAAATGATTTCAACGCTCTTGAATTTCAGATTAAGGTGCTCATCTTCAGCCATTAGATCCCTGACTTTCATTAAAAGTAATCTGGGTCGCTTAAGAAAAAAATTGGTTGATTTTAATATGTTGTACTTTCCTCTAGGTATATCCAGAATGGCATAAGAAAATCCATCCAGGCTTATCTGGATGGACAAATGGTATAAATTACTCTGTTCGTGATCGAAAGATTTGTCGATAAAACAGATATCGTGCATCGGCTCTAATTGTTGTTTCTTTGCCCTGACAATTTTCTTTTTTTGCGATTAAAGCATATCAGAGCTGAGATAAAAATTAAATTTGTAATCCAGATTGTAATAAACAAATTTAAGAAATCGCCATCCGCCAGCTGGCGGATGAAAATCAAATTATTTTTTTTCTTCGCAATAAATTGGTTTACAATCTACAAATTTAGAAAATTAATTCATGAGTTTGCCATATGTATATTTAATTCATTTTGAATAGCTACAAGGATAATATGCATATAGAATGGTGATTATTAAATCATGGCTATTCCATCTGACCATTTCAAAACAAATTATATCCGTATGAAAGATTTTATCTCCTCCTTGATCCTGCAAAGACTTGGTCACGATCCTACAGATGGCCAGAAGGAGATAATAAGCAAACTGGCAGCCTTTGTCTCTGCGCCGGAATCTGATTCTCTTTTCCTTTTAAAGGGTTATGCGGGAACAGGAAAAACATCAGCCATCAGTGCATTGGTAAAGGTATTGGATGAATTGAAACTCAAATTTGTACTGTTGGCTCCGACAGGCCGGGCAGCCAAAGTTCTTTCAAAACAAAGCGGGAAACCGGCTTCTACCATCCACAAAAAAATTTATCGCCAGCAATCTGTTGCAGACGGATCAAGCAAATTCTCTCTGGACAGAAACCTGGGTCGAAATACAATTTTCGTTGTTGACGAGGCCTCAATGATCTCCAATTTGCCGCAGGATCACAGTATTTTTGGTTCGGGTTATCTTCTTTCTGATTTAATAGAATATGTTACTGCCGGATTCAATTGCAAACTTATTGTTTCGGGAGATACTGCCCAGCTTCCTCCGGTCGGGCTCTCGGTAAGTCCGGCTTTGGAGCCGGAGGAACTGAAGCTTTTCGGATTGGAAGTTATCTCCACTGAACTGAAAGAAGTTGTCAGGCAATCAGCTGACTCCGGGATTCTGGCAAATGCAACTGAAATACGAAACAGGATACTGGAGGAATCACCTGCAGGATTCTGGCCATTTCGGATGAGCGCATTTAAGGATGTCGTGCGGATAGGAGGTGATCAGCTCATTGAAGAGATTGGAAATTGCTACGATCAGCTTGGGATGGAAGAGACAATTGTCGTCACCCGATCCAACAAAAGGGCTAATTTATTTAACGAGGGAATCCGCAAAAGTATTTTATTTCAGGAAGATCAGATTATGCGGGGAGATCTGTTGATGATCGTCAAGAACAATTACCATTGGTCGAAGCAATTGGAGGAGTTGGATTTTATAGCAAATGGAGATATTGCTGAAATTATTCGAATCAAAAAATACGAAGAACGATACGGTTTCCATTTTGCAAATGTCTTATTACGACTGATTGATTATCAAAATTTAGAAATCGAATGCAAGATCCTGCTTGAGACGCTGACTGTCGAAGCACCAGCATTAACTTCTGACGAAAACAAACGTCTGTTTGAAGCTATTTCAGAAGATTATGAAGAGATCCGTAATAAAAGGGAGCGGTGGAAGAAAATAAGAGAGGATCCCTACTTTAACGCACTGCAGGTAAAATACTCCTATGCAGTAACCTGTCACAAAGCACAGGGAGGACAATGGAAAGCCGTTTTTCTTGACCATGGTTATCTGACGGAAGAGATGATAGACAGGGAGTTTCTTCGATGGCTTTATACGGCTTTTACCAGGGCAGGGGAGCGATTATATCTTGTCAATTTTCACAAAAAATTTTTTGAGAATTCAGATGAAGTAAAAGTTTGAATTGCTTGAATTGCTTAAGGGATGTCAATCTTCCACCCTCTTTAAAACGCAAAGCGTTATAATTCAATACAATCTCCATCGTTTGCTGCATATGTTTCTGGAAAAATTGTACGGGCTTCGATAACCAAAGGTGTTACATCCTTGTATCTGGATGAAAAATGGCCGATCAAAAGCTTTTTCACATGGGCAAGTCTGGCGATTTCTGCAGCCTGAACTGAAGTAGCGTGAAATGTTTTTTTCGCCAGATCTTTCAGGTCGGCAGCAAAAGTTGCCTCATGATACAGAAGGTCGACCCCTTCAATAATTGGGATTATTTCATCGATAAAAATTGTATCGGTACAAAATGCATAGCTTCTTGGTGGTCTTGCCGGGATTGTGATTTCGCTGTTAGGTATAACGGTTCCGTCAGACAGCACCAGATCGGCGCCACTTTTAATGTTCAATCTTTGAGACACAGGAATTTCGTAGCGTACCAAAGCTTGTTTGTCGAGATGAAGATCAGAAGGCAATTCCTGAAAATGAAATCCACAGCAGGATATCCTGTGTTTTAGAGGGAATGAGGTGACTTTGATTTTTTTGTCCTCATAAATGACAGAATTCCTTCGAAAGTTCAAAGGGTGATATTTCACTTTCAATTCAGACAGGTCATTCATAAATTTCATCATTCCTTCCATCATTTGTTGCAGATCGGAATGGGCATGTATATGCAACTCCCCCTTTTTGCCATAAAGAGCCATGGAGGAAATCAGACCGGGCAGACCATAAATATGATCTCCGTGCAGGTGTGAGATGAAGATGTGATTAATTCTCCCAATTTTAAACTTCATTTTCCGCAACTGCATCTGGGCTCCTTCACCACAATCTATCATAAAAAGCTGTTCATCGAGCCTGACGACCTGAGAAGTCGGAAACCTCCGGGATGTTGGCAATGCGGAACTGCTGCCAAGAATGGTAACTGAAAAAGAGTTCATTTTACCTGTTATAAAAGAGGGGATTAGCTCAGGATTCAAAGATAAAAAAACCCGGTAAAATTACCGGGTTTTTGATTATTTAGATTCAGCAGATAAATTACTTCTTTTCGTTTTCTTCCATCTGAGTACGCAAAGCGGCCAATTCACTGATGTCGCCCAAAGTTGTCTTTTCGATGTTGTCTTTCACCGTTTTAACACTTTTGGGAGCAGTTTGCCTGGTAGCAGCTTTTTTCTTGGCTGTATCTTCTGTTTTCTTCACATCTTCATAAACTCGCGAATGTGAAAGGATGATTCTCTTGGCTGATTTTGAGAATTCAATTACTTTGAATTCCAGTTTCTCATCCATTTTTACATGGGATCCATCTTCTTTAACCAGATGACGTGGGGTAGCAAAACCTTCGACTCCATAAGGGAGAGAGATTACAGCACCTTTGTCGAAAAGATCGATAACGGTTCCTTCGTGAATAGAATCAACGGTGAAGATCGTTTCGAATACATCCCATGGATTTTCTTCCAGTTGTTTGTGGCCAAGGCTCAACCGACGATTTTCCTTGTCGATGTCGAGTACCTGTACTTCGATCTCTGAACCGATAGAGGTAAACTCTGAAGGATGTTTGATCTTTTTGGTCCAGCTAAGATCACTGATGTGAATCAATCCGTCTACACCTTCTTCGATTTCAACAAAAACACCAAAATTGGTAAAGTTGCGAACTTTGGCAGTATGAGAAGTACCGATGGCATATTTTGTTTCGATTTGAGACCACGGATCATTTTTCATTTGCTTGATACCCAATGACATTTTATGTTCGTCACGGTCAAGCGTAAGAATGGTAGCTTCAACCTCATCTGCAACTTTCAGGAAGTCCTGAGCAGAACGAAGGTGCTGAGACCAGCTCATTTCTGAGACGTGGATCAGACCTTCCACACCAGGAGCAATTTCGATGAATGCACCATAGTCGGCAATAACTACAACTTTACCTTTTACTACATCTCCTACCTTAAGATCAGCGCTCACGTTGTCCCATGGGTGGGAAGCAAGTTGTTTCAAGCCAAGAGCAATTCTCTTTTTCTCATCATCAAAATCAAGAATTACCACGTTGATTTTTTCATCCAGCTGAACGATTTCGTTTGGATGAGCCACGCGTCCCCAACTGAGGTCTGTAATATGTATTAAACCATCTACGCCGCCAAGATCAATAAATACTCCGTAGGAAGTAATGTTTTTAACCGTTCCTTCCAGAACCTGGCCTTTTTCAAGTTTTGAGATGATGTCTTTTTTCTGTTGTTCCAATTCAGCTTCGATAAGTGCTTTGTGAGAAACCACAACGTTCCTGAATTCATGGTTGATTTTGACAACTTTGAATTCCATTGTTTTTCCAACGTAGATGTCGTAATCACGAATTGGTTTAACGTCAATCTGAGAGCCTGGCAAGAATGCCTCGATCCCGAATACATCGACGATCATACCGCCTTTGGTACGGCATTTAATAAATCCGGTAATGATTTCATCGTTTTCAAGAGCGGCATTGACACGATCCCAACTGCGCATTGCGCGGGCCTTTTTGTGGGAAAGCGTTAACTGACCTTTTTTATCTTCAAGCGTTTCAACATAAACTTCTACTTTGTCTCCAACGCTTAGGTTTGGGTTGTATCTAAATTCGTTAACCGACACAATACCGTCAGATTTGTAGCCAATGTTGACAACAACCTCACGTTTGTTCATGGAGATTACGATACCATCCACACACTCTTTCTCCTGAAGAATAGAAAGGGTGTTGTCGTACATCTCTGTCATAGATTGTTTGGAAGTTGATCCTGCTGATGGCTTTTTGCCTTCAAAAGCATCCCAGTCAAACTCCTCTTCTTTAGCTGAAGCAAATGCAGTTGCGATTACAGCAGGCTTACCATGTTTCCGGCCGGTTTTTGCAATCTCTACTTCATTTGTCGCAGCAACCTCTTCTTCTGCTGCAACTACAACTTCTTCTACAGCCTCTACTGCTAATTCTTCTACAGCCTCTACTGCTAATTCTTCTTCTACAGCTTCTACAGCTACTTCTTCTACAGCTACTTCTTCTTCCGCTGCCACAACAACTTCCTCAATTGCTTCAACAGCAACCTCTTCTTCTGCTGCCACAACAACTTCCTCAGCAGCCGCCGGTTCTTCAGCAACAGCTTCCTCCAGTTCAACTACCTGAACTTCATCTTTTACTTCCGGTACTGCTGACTCCTCTGCAGAAATCTCTGCTGATTCGTTAACTTCCGGTTTTTCGTGGATTTTACTCATTTTAAAATTCTCTTGAAATTAATAAATTAGACATTATTTTGAATGGGCGCAAAGGTACGTTTTATTCTCAAGAAAACAAACTGCTTTGGAAAAAAACAGATGATCTTTAACTTATTGATTAATATGCTTATTAAAGCTCAAAAAAAATGGTTTCTCAAGGTGTTTTCAAACCAGGAAATACGATCTGAAAGACCAACTTTTCCCGTCGGATTTTGTGAAAATTAAAGTGCATGTATATTATTGCCTTTTGATTTTCTGTTCGTTTATTTTATAATATTGCAAGCAACCTCTCTATTTTTTTTAGGTTGAATGGGACCCGTTTAAGTTACATTTTAGACATTAATTATCATGGCACAAGAAATAGAACGCAAATTTTTGGTCCTTGGAGATGATTACAAAAAGGTCGCCGACAAATCTACCAGAATCATCCAGGGTTATCTCTCTTCTGATCCAGGTCGTACAGTCCGGGTCAGGATCAAAGGAAGCAAAGGCTACATCACCATTAAAGGGATTGGAAGTGCTTCAGGCGCCTCCCGTTTCGAGTGGGAAAAAGAGATCCCGGTAGGAGAAGTCGATGAGCTTTTAAAAATCTGCGAACCAGGAGTGATTGAAAAGACGCGTTATGAGGTAAAATCAGGATCTCACACTTTCGAAGTAGATGAGTTCTACGGAGAAAACCTGGGGCTGGTTGTTGCTGAAGTTGAGCTATCCAGCGAAGATGAAAAATTTGTCAAACTTGAATGGTTAGGAGAAGAGGTAACCGGAGATGCAAAATATTACAACTCCATGTTAAAGAAAACTCCCTATACAAAATGGTCATAAATTTGCTTATGTTTATCTATCTTTCCTTTAAATTAATACCTGCCAAGTGATAAATATTGCACTATTCGGTCCTCCGGGAGCTGGGAAAGGCACTCAGTCAGCCTTTTTAATTGAGAAATATGACTTGTTTTACATTTCTACAGGTGATATATTGCGAAAAGAACTTGCAGAAGAGACGAAACTGGGACTTGAAGCCAAGAGCATCATAGCGTCAGGCAAGCTTGTATCCGATGAAATTATCGTTCAGATTCTGGAAAAAACGATCAAGGAAAATTCGCAGGCGAATGGTTTTTTGTTCGACGGATTCCCCAGAACCAATATACAAGCCTACATTTTGGAAGGGTTGATGATTCAATTAAATACCTCTCTTAATTGTTTGATTAGCATAGAGGTTCCTGAGGATGTGTCTGTTACGCGATTATTAAACAGAGGATTAACTTCCGGCAGAATGGATGACAATGAACTTGTTATAAGAAACAGGTTGAAAGAATATGAGGATAAGACACTTCCTGTTCTAAATTTTTACAAGGAAAAGGGCAATTACATAGCCATTGACGGAAACAAAGCAGTAGAAGAAGTTACTACTCAAATCGAAGAAATAATCAACAAAGAGTTGAGTAAGAAGCTAATGAATGTGGTAATTTTTGGCTATCCAGGTTGTGGCAGGGGATCTCAGGGGATGGCCCTTTCAAAAAAATACGGACTCGAATACATTTCGACAGGAAGAATGCTGGAAGAAGAAATAGATGGAGGGACGGAATTGGGCAAAAGGATTACACAGATTTACGAGAGCGGAGAATTGGTTCCGGACGAAATAGTGGTACCATTGATATTGGAGAAAATACGAAACTCAAGAACCGTTAAGGGGTTCATTTTCAAGGGATTTCCAAGAACATTGGTTCAATCCTACATTTTAGACGGGATATTGAAGAAACACAATTCTACGATTTGTAAAATTATTGATATTCAAGTCAGTATGCTTGAATTGATCTCAAGGCTCAGCAACCGAAGCAAAACCACACATTGCAAACCATATGATACCAGTACAGAAAAAATTGTAAGAAGGCTTAAAGATCATGAAGAAAAAACTATTCCGGTTCTGGATAAGTACAAAGAGATCCATGATGTTGCCATTGTGAGCGGAGAGGCTCCATTCGAGATTGTATTTGAAAGAATGGCCGTGGAAATTGAAAACGGCTTTAAAAATTTGAGGTAATGCATCAGGCCGAAGAATCTATGAAAAGGGAGAGTTGCCACAAGGAGTCGTATTGCAATGTTTGGGTCCCGAACAATTACGGTATAGAGAAACTTCTATTTAACTTTTGGAATTCAGCTTTTCCATTACCTTTACTTTTCCCAATTTAATCTGTAATTTGGCAAAAAATATGAAGATAATCGTCACTGGATCAAAAGGTCAGCTGGGTTGTTCAATTCAGGAACTGTCATCCGGGTATCCTAAACTTAATTGTATCTTCACCGATATTGAAGAACTCGACATATGCGATCCTACCCGGATCGAACAATTTTTTGAGGATGAAAAACCTTCGGTTGTTGTCAACTGCGCGGCATATACGGCAGTGGACAAGGCTGAAAAGGAAGAAATCCTGGCAGAAAAAATCAATCATCGCGCGGTTGCCAATCTCGCCAATGTCTGCAGGAAGACCGGCACAAAGCTCATTCACATCTCTACTGATTACCTTTTTGACGGAAATAAATCTTCTCCGTATCATGAGAAAGACATTGTAAGACCCCGGTCAGTTTATGGCATCACGAAACTGGAAGGAGAAACAGCCATTTTGCGTTCCGAAATAAAATCAATTATTATTCGCACCTCATGGCTTTATTCAGCTTACGGGAATAACTTTGTGAAGACTATGCTGAGGCTGGGCAAGGAAAAAGAGCAGCTTGTAGTTGTGTCAGATCAGATCGGCACCCCTACTTTTGCTGGTGATCTGGCCAAGGTTGTGCTGGACATTCTTCAAATGACAGCTGCAGATAATAAACGCTTCGTAACCGGAATCTACCATTATTCCAATGAAGGAGTGGCAAGCTGGTTTGACTTTACAAAAGCAATATTTGAATATACTCCGGAAATTACCTGTCAGGTTAGTCCGATTGATACCAGTGCCTACCCGACACCGGCCACCCGACCGGCTTATTCGGTTTTGAATAAAACAAAAATCAAAACTACTTTTGGCGTCAGGATTCCCTACTGGAGAGATAGCCTGAAAGAATGTCTTATCAAATTGAACGAAAATGAAAACAAATGAAATTCCCGAAAATGTGCTTCTCAAAGCACAGGAATGGCTGAATGGAGACTACGATGAGACTACGAAGTCCGAGGTTAGGAAGATGATGGGAAAAGAGGATTCCGGTGAACTCATTGATGCTTTTTACCGTGATCTCGAATTTGGTACCGGCGGACTGCGTGGCATCATGGGTGTTGGCTGCAACCGGATGAATATCTATACTGTCGGAGCCGCCACGCAGGGTCTCAGCAACTATTTAAAAAAAGCATTTGCCCATTTATCTGAGATAAAGGTAGCAATCGGACATGACTGTAGAAACAACAGCAGGTTATTTTCTGAAACTGCAGCAGCCATATTCTCTGCCAATGGAATAAAAGTTTATCTTTTTGAATCCTTACGTCCGACACCGGAACTTTCTTTCGCTATCCGTGAACTTGGTTTACAAAGCGGAATTATCCTGACTGCATCACACAATCCCAAAGAATACAATGGCTACAAAGCATACTGGGATGATGGTTCACAGATTGTTGAGCCACACGATTTAAATATCATTGCCGAAGTGGAGAAAGTCAAGGTAGAAGATATCCTTTTCGCCGGTGATCCCGATTTGATTTTCCCGTTGGGTGCTGAAATGGACGAGCTCTATTTGAGTAAAGTTGTTACAATTTCACTCTCACCCGAATCGATCAGGAGGCAGCATGATTTGAAGATCGTTTATACCCCGATTCACGGAACAGGTGTAAAGCTGGTGCCCATGGCACTGGCCAAAATGGGATTTACCAATGTCATTCATATTCCGGAACAAGATGTTGTGAGTGGCGAATTTCCGACAGTGATCTCACCAAATCCTGAGGAACCCGCGGCATTGGCTCTTGCGTTGAAGAAAGCAAAAGAGGTGGATGCCGATCTTGTAATGGCCACAGATCCGGATGCCGACCGACTGGGAATCGCTGTCAAAAATGACAAGGGAGAATTTATCCTTGTAAATGGCAATCAAACAGTTCTGATCTTTTTATATTACATCATTACCAAACGAAAAGAGCTTGGCTTGCTCACCGGGAAAGAATATGTCGTTAAAACCATCGTTACATCAGAGCTGGTTGCTGAAATTGCGGCTAAAAACGGTGTTGAATGTTATGACTGTTATACAGGATTCAAATACATAGCGGATGTCATCCGTGAGAACGAAGGAAAGAAAACTTATATTGGTGGTGGAGAAGAGAGTTTTGGCTTCTTACCGGCAGATTTTGTCCGCGACAAGGATGCAGTGAGTTCCTGCGCCCTGATGGCTGAGATTGCTGCCTGGGCCAAAGAGAACAAGCTCTCCCTTTTTGAGATGCTCCAGGACATCTACCTGAAATACGGATATTCGAAAGAGAAGATGAAATATATTGTTCGAAAGGGGAAAGCCGGAGCTGAAGAGATTGAACAGCTGATGGTTAAATTCAGAAACCATCCGCCAAAGCAACTGGCCGGATCACCATTGGAATGGGTGAAAGACTACGAAACACTTGTAGAAAAAAACCTTCTTACCCGAGAAGAGAAGCCTGTCAAGCAGAAAAGCACCTCCAATGTCCTTCAGTTCTTTACTGCAGACGGGACAAAAGTTTCAGTTCGTCCTTCCGGGACAGAACCAAAAATCAAGTTCTACATCGAAGTGAAAGCTCATCTTGGATCGCGCGAGGAATTTGATCAGGTTGAGTTGTTGACTTCACAGAAGATAGATTTGGTAATGAATGATTTAGAAATTTAAAAAATAGAATTATGAAAAATTTATTGTTGGTAGCGACCATGCTATTCTCTTTTGCTTCCTTTGCCCAAACGGTTGAATCCCCAAAACCAGCAGCCCCGAAAGCTGAAACATCCAAAGAAGATCTTGCCAAAATGAAACCAGAGATGACGGAATTCTGGGATCCTGAAGTAGCAGTGATCACCCCGGGGCAACGGCCCTCAGACCCTCCGTCCGATGCAATTATTTTGTTCGACGGAACCCAGGAAAGCTTCAATGCCAACTGGACCAATTCCAAAGGTGAACCATCAGGATGGACAGTTGCAGACCGCTGTGTCACAGTCGCAAAAGGTACCGGAGGTATCAAGAGTAAAATGGAGATGATGGATTTTCAGCTCCATATTGAATGGCGTACACCGGCTGAGGTGAAAGGGGAAAGTCAGGGTCGCGGAAATTCCGGAATATTTCTCCAGGGAAGATATGAATTGCAGGTTTTGGACAACTACGAAAACAGAACCTACCGCAACGGTCAGGCCGGATCGATTTACAAACAGTATGCTCCACTGGTCAATGCCTGTAAAAAGCCGGGAGAATGGCAGGTTTACGATGTGATATATACTGCGCCAAGGTTCAAGGAGGATGGAACTGTTTTCTCTCCTGCAAGAGTTACTGTTTTGCAGAATGGCGTTCTGGTGCAAAACAATATTTCGCTGTTCGGCCATACTGAATACATAGGCATTCCGAAATATGCTGCTCATGGTGCTGCTTCGCTTGAACTACAGGATCATGGCAACCCTGTAAGCTACGGGAACATCTGGGTTCGAAAACTTTAAAAATGGAAAAAATCCTTATTCTCGATTTCGGTTCCCAGTATACCCAGTTGATTGGCCGCAGGGTTCGCGAGTTGAATGTATTCTGCGAAATACATCCATATAACCGCTACCCTGTGATAGATGACTCGGTGAAGGGAATTATCCTTTCGGGAAGTCCTTATTCAGTCAGAGATGAAAAAGGCCCCAGAATAGACCTCTCCGAAATCAGGGGAAAATTACCCTTACTGGGAGTTTGTTATGGGGCCCAGTATCTTGCCCATTTCTATGGAGGAGAAGTAGCTGCCTCTGATTCAAGAGAATATGGCAGGGCTCATTTGAAAGTGAGTGATAATAACAGCTTGTTGTTCAATCAAATCAGTGAAAATTCACAGGTATGGATGTCACACGGGGATACCATTGTCCGCCTGCCTGATAACTACGATGTGCTAGCCTCTACCGAGGATGTTGAATTTGCGGCTTTCAAGATTAGGGATGAAATGACTTATGCAATACAGTTTCATCCTGAGGTATATCACACGACAGAAGGGACCCGGTTACTTGAGAATTTCCTCGTCAACATTTGCGGATGCTGTCAAAACTGGACCCCTGATTCATTTGCAGAGTCTACAATCGCTCAATTACGCATTAAGCTGGGCAACGATAAAGTTGTATTGGGACTTTCGGGTGGTGTTGATTCAAGTGTGGCAGGGGTTTTGCTGCACAAGGCCATCGGAAGCAACCTGACCTGCATTTTTGTTGACAACGGCCTTTTACGCAAAAATGAGTTCAATGATGTACTGGATTCTTACAAAGGAATGGGACTCAATGTCATCGGTATCGATGCCCGCGAAAAATTCTGGAATGACCTGAAGGGGATCACTGAACCGGAAAAGAAAAGAAAAACGATAGGCAGAAATTTCATCGAAGTTTTTGATGTGGAAGCACACAAGATACAGGATGTCAAATGGCTGGCTCAGGGAACGATCTATCCCGATGTCATCGAATCGGTATCTGTGAATGGACCTTCTGCTACCATCAAATCCCACCACAATGTTGGAGGATTGCCTGCAAAGATGAAATTAAAAGTGGTGGAACCATTGAATCTTCTTTTTAAAGATGAGGTAAGAAGAGTTGGTAAAGCATTGGGTATCAAAGAAGAGCTGCTTGGTCGCCACCCATTTCCCGGTCCGGGATTAGGCATCAGAATTCTCTCCGATGTAACTCCAGAAAAGGTACGGATCCTGCAGGAGGCTGATGCCATATTTACGCAGGGTTTAAGAGATTGGGGTCTGTACGATAAAGTCTGGCAGGCAGGCGTCATGCTGCTTCCGGTGCAGTCTGTCGGTGTGATGGGCGATGAACGCACTTACGAAAATGTTGTAGCACTGCGTGCCGTTGCATCCACCGACGGCATGACAGCCGACTGGGTTCACCTGCCCTACGAATTTTTGGCCAAAGTATCGAACGATATCATCAACAAAGTGAGGGGAATCAACCGGGTCGTCTACGACATCAGCTCCAAACCTCCGGCAACGATCGAATGGGAATAATAAACAGCTGATGTGAAAAACGCTGCTCACGTGCAGCTATCCGGCTACCACGATATTCTCTTTGCTAAGTACCTTCTCCCCGCTCCACCGGTAAGCCGATAACTTCCCGGTAGTATCGACACAACTGTCGATACAGCAAATATTTTGCTGCACAATTTCGGCTCCTTCCGGCAAACAATAGTGACCAAAAAATACGATGGGCTGGTTTGGTAAATAGGGTTCGTAAGCGGGAGCCAGTTCAATGGGAAAGTGATAATCGGGAAGGATAAATTTATTACCGAAATAGAGCTTTCTGAATGTCTGATTATCCGTATTTTCCCACCATTTAAGTGTGAAAACCTTCCGGCTCAAACCTTTGTTGCATTTGAGGATCAGATCTTTTGGCGTTTTATATTCAAGTCCTTTCAATAATTTGTACACAATTCCGGACATATCGGGACGATTCTCGTGCATCTCTCTCAGAAATTTCTTTTTCAATCTGCCTTTGGGCAAATACTCTTTCAGTTTTGCAATTTCGCTGTCATTCCAATATGCATGAGCTACCCTGATCTCTCCCAGATCGAGAAAAAAAGGAAGTGTCCGCATCCATTTCAGGTGATCCTGCCATTCATCGTCCAGATTTTTAAATACTGTGAGCGTTTTTTGGATCTGGCTTCTGTTTCCGGCGATGTGGCGTGACATGAAGGTGCCATTGTCGTCTTTGACGTGGTAAAGGATCGAACTGTATTCATGGTTTCCCATGATTGCCAGGGCGCTCCCTGACTCAACCATTGCCCTCACCGTCAATATTGTTTCCCTGATTTCCGGACCACGGTTGATAAAATCACCAATGAAGATGACTTTTCTTTTCGGATGACGCCAGACACCATCCATACGCTTGTAGCCCATCTCTGTCAGCAACTGCTTCAACAGGGAAGCATATCCATGAATATCTCCTATGATGTCATATCCGTCCATTCTTTTTCTCGCGGCTAGCAGGCATGATTCTTTCTGGTAATTAAATGCCCCATGTAAAATTAGATTTATCGCCCGATTTACCAAAAATTATTTTGAAGAAGAAAAATATAGTGAAAAAATGACGAAATTTACTTGAAGTCCTTTCAAAAAATCGCTCATTTGGTTAAGTTTACATCATGACATTCTGAATTACTCAAATATTATTTTACATCTAACATATAATCTGTCACTTATGAACATTAAAAAAGAAATTTTCGGTCAATGCCCCAGGGGAGAAAAAGCTTTCCTCTTCACACTTGTTAATCCGAACGGAATTACCGTTAAAATTACCAATTACGGAGCCATCATCACCGCTATTGAAATGGCAGACAAAAAGGGGAAAAAAGAGAATATCGCATTGGGTTTCCGTACACTTGAAGAGTATCTTTCGGCCGACTATCTGGCCAATTATCCTTATTTTGGTGCCGTTTGCGGAAGATATTGCAATCGTATTGCAGGTGGAAAACTAAATATTGACGGGGTAGACTACCGACTTTTCATCAACAATGGGCCTAACCATCTTCACGGAGGCCAGGCTGGATTCGACAAAATGATATGGACGCCCAAAACTATCGATATGCCGGACTTCGTTGGGTTAGAATTAAAATACCGCAGTGTTCACCTCGAAGAGAATTATCCGGGAAACCTGGATGTCACCATCCTTTACAAATTGACTCACAAGAACGAATTACATATTGAATATAAAGCTGTTACGGACAGAACCACGGTCGTAAACCTGACAAATCATACCTATTTTAACCTGAATGGAGGCGAAGAGAATATTTTAAATCACCAACTTCTGATCAACAGCAAAAAGCGAACAGTCACAGATTCCAATTTGATCCCTACCGGTGAAATTGCAGACGTGACCAATACTCCTTTTGATTTTTCCACCACCAAATCTGTTGGAGCAGATATCGGCCTCCTGCCGGATGGGTATGATCTTAATTATCCGCTCGGCAATGCAGATAAAAAGATGGTTTTTGCTGGAAAACTCTCCGAAGAAGAAACGGGCAGATCTGTTTCTGTTTTCACGAACGAACCGGGCCTGCAAATTTACACCGGATATTATATTCCATCTTTGGGAGAACGTTTTGGCCGTTACAGCGGATTTGCTCTGGAGACCCAGCATTATCCCGATTCGCCCAACCATCCGGAATTTCCTTCGACAGAACTTAAACCGGGTGATGTATATAAATCTAAAACTACCTATCTGTTCGAGACAACCAAATAAGTTCCGGGCATCCCTTAAAAACAAAATTATTACCTCATGAAAACACTAACCGAGCTATTTGAGACAAGTGTTCAGAAATTTCCAAACAATCCGCAGCTCTGGGAAAAACTGACAGATAAATATGTGCCTTCTACCTACAAGGAGATTCAGCAGTCCGTTTATCAGTTTGGAGCCGGATTGATGTCACTTGGATTAAAAAAGGGGGAACGTGCAGGATTGCTCTCGGAAGGTAGAAATTACTGGCTGATCAGTGAGCTTTCGATTTTATACTGTGGGGCTATCAATGTACCGCTTTCTGTTAAACTGGAGGCATCAGAACTAAAATTCAGAATCGAACACTCCGGGGCAAAGATGCTGATCATCTCAGCCGGCCAGGCTCCCAAACTTGCCGAGATTATCGATCAACTACCGTCGCTGGAAACTGTAATCATCATGGATGGCATTCCAAGTCCCGGCTCGAAGGAGATAGCGTTTAAAGATGTGGTTTCCAGGGGAACTGCATTCCTGTCGGTAGAAGAAAACAAAAAAGCCTTTGAAGAAGTATGGCAGAATATCCAGCCCGATGATGTGGCGAACATCTCATACACTTCGGGAACAACTGCCGATCCGAAAGGTATTATGCTGACTCATTACAACTACACGCTCAATGTTATCCAGGCAAACAAAGTTTTGGAAATAGAGTCTCATTTTATCACACTGGCTACTTTACCCTGGGATCACTCTTTTGCGCATACCGCCTGCCTTTACACTTTTATGTTGAAAGGCGCCTCTGTAGCCTCCATTCAAACCGGTAAGACTCCACTGGAAACCCTTCGGAACGTTCCATTGAACATCCAGGAGATCAAGCCTTACATCATGATGAGCGTCCCTGCCCTCTCCAAAAACTTCCGCAAGAATATTGAAAAGGGGATTCAGAGTAAAGGAGCATTTACGGAGAAACTATTCAAACATGCACTCAAAGTAAGTTATATCTACAACGGCGATGGCTGGAACAAAGGAAAAGGATGGAGAGCTTTGCTAAAACCGGAGGTGCTGCTGTTCGATAAAATAGTCTTTTCCAAAATCCGCGCCAATTTCGGAGGCAACCTTCAGTTTTTCATCGGCGGGGGAGCCCTGCTTGATATTGAGTTGCAAAGATTCTTCAGCGCCATCGGCGTGCCAGTTTACCAGGGCTACGGACTGACAGAAGCATCCCCTATTATCTCAGCGAACTGTCCGGAATATGTTAAATTTGGTTCATCCGGAAAAGTCGTTGAATTTTTGGAAGCAAAAATCGTTGATGGCGACAACAATGAACTCCCAACAGGTCAAAAAGGGGAGATCGTTGTGAAGGGTGGAAACGTGATGAAGGGATACTGGAACAATCCCAAATCTACCGGCGAAACCATTGTGGATGGGTGGCTGCATACCGGTGACATGGGATATATAGCCAAAGACGGGTACCTCTATGTGATGGGAAGATTCAAGAGCCTGCTGATTGGGAATGACGGAGAGAAGTACAGTCCGGAGGGCATTGAAGAAGCCATCGTAGACCAATCGCCCATCATTGAGCAGGCGATGTTGTACAACAACCAAAATTCATATACGGTGGGCATGATTGTTCCCAACTTCCCCGCGATCAGCCGCCAGTTAGAGAAACACGGGATAGTACTCAAAAGTGAAACGGGTTACGCAAAAGCCCTGGAAATGATCAAGCACGAAATTGATCAGTACAAGAAAGGTGGCAAATTCGAGAATATGTTTTCCGAAAGGTGGTTGCCGGCGTGCATACTTATTTTACCTGAAGCGTTCACTGAACAAAATCACATGCTCAACAGTACCATGAAAATGGTAAGGGGTAAAATTACGGAACATTACAGCAAGGAAATAGAATTTCTTTACACCCCTGAGGCAAAGAACATTATGAATGCAGTGAATATGGATGGGTTGAAGAAGTGGACCAACTAATCATCTGATTTGTTCGGGATTCTGGATTGTCGGAGTAAAAGCCGTTGGGAATTAGCTGTTAACAGTTAGCCAAAAACTAATTGCGGGCAGCTATTTGCATTTTTAACACGACCAGATGACAAAACCAATACACCGACTTATTGTGAGCTCAGTCAACCAAGTCTAAATGAGAGAAATCCAAAATCGCAAATCCAAAATCGCAAATCAATTTTATTCTGTATATTTGTGGCAATAAAGGGGTGCCTTAAACATACAGGCTGAGATCAAACCCATCGAACCTGTCCGGGTAATGCCGGAAAGGGAAGTTGAAACTCCGTTTCAAAAGTATCTCCGTCTTAAAGTGATTCGTTGCCCCTCAGGTTTTGAAAATCAATTAAATTGAAGGCAATGAAAATTTTTTGTTCAATTCAGCCAACGAGCATCATACCACTTGGAAACAGAATCGGCAGACTTATTTTCTTCATCCTGTTGCTGCTTTCCTCCGGAAAAATATTTGCACAATACAGTCTGGTCGGGAGCGTATCGAATACCGGAGGGGAGACCCTTCCCGGGGCAACTGTCAGGCTGGATTATCTTAATATCGTCCTGGTTGCTGATGCCAAAGGCATTTTTAAAATGGAGGATTTGAAAGTCAGCAAGTGCAAATTGGTCGTATCCTATGTGGGTTATCAAACCGAGGTAACGAACCTTGAATTGAAACAGGGCATCAACAATCTTACCATTACTCTGGAAGAATCTGAAGTGCTTACCGAAGATGTCATCGTTTCTGCGACCAGGGCAGGAAGCCGGACTCCAATGGCATATACCAATCTCGATGTCAGCAATCTCACCGACAAGCAAACTGGCCAGGACCTCCCCTTTCTCCTGAGTTTAACTCCATCTCTGGTAGCCTCTTCTGATGCAGGAACAGGCATTGGGTACACCAATTTCAGAATTCGTGGCAGTGATGCCAATCGCATCAACATGACTGTAAACGGAATCCCCCTTAATGATGCAGAATCACATGCTGTCTATTTTGTTGACATGCCTGATTTTGCTTCTTCAACGGGGAACATACAGGTACAAAGGGGAGTGGGAAGCTCTACAAACGGTGCTGGAGCCTTTGGCGGAACTATCAATGTGCAAACGAGCAACCTGAACCAAAAGAGCTATGCGGGTTGGAATACGGCGGCCGGTAGTTTCGGAACAATTAAAAATACATTGATGGTAGGTTCAGGCCTGATAGACGGAAAATTTAAGGTTGAGGCCAGACTCTCGAAGATAAGTTCTGACGGATATGTAGACAGGGCTGTCAGTGATCTTCACTCCTTTTATTTGTCGGGAGGATACTTTACCGAAAACTCCATGCTTAAGGCGGTACTCTTCTCGGGAAAGGAAAAAACATACCAGGCATGGTACGGAGTTCCCTCTGCCATGCTTGAAACCGACCGGACCTATAACCCCGCAGGCATTATTTACGGCAAAGACGGCGAAGTTTCATTTTATGACAATGAGACCGATAACTACCAGCAGGATCATTACCAGCTGCATTACACACACCAGTTCAACAATAAATTCAGCACCAATCTATCACTCCATTACACTTATGGCAGAGGTTACTATGAAGAGTACCGACAGGATCAATCCCTCTCTGATTACCAAATGGATCCGATCGTCGAAGCTGGATCCACCATAAATAAAACCGATCTGGTGCGCAGAAAGTGGCTAAATAACGACTTTTACGGTGCAATCGGCTCTGTAAGCTACAGGGAAAACAAAACTGAATTAATTGTTGGTTCAGCCTGGAACAACTATTCGGGCGATAACTACGGCAATGTGATCTGGGCTCAGTATTACGGGAATATGCCAATCAACCATGAATGGTACAGATCGAAAGGGGAAAAAAAGGATTTCAATATTTTCGCCAAGCTTAATTATCAGTTAACTTCAGGGCTTTCAATATATTTTGATGTTCAGTACCGTCATATTGATTATCATATTATTGGCATAGATGACAATTTAAGAGATCTTACCCAGACGCATTTGTTTGACTTTCTTAATCCAAAGGCGGGTGCTTATTATACCTTCCGTGATCATCAAAGCATTTACTTCTCTTACGGCAATGCACACAGAGAACCCAATCGCAGCAACTATACAGATGCGGACCCGACAAGGCCTGCCCCCCAACAAGAGAAACTGCACGATTTTGAATTGGGCTATAAAGGTGTAAACAGTATCTATAGCTACGGAATCAACCTGTACAGTATGATATACAGGGACCAGCTGATCCTGACAGGCAAAATAAACGATGTAGGGGCTGCAATCATGACCAATGTACCAAAGAGCTACCGGATGGGTGTTGAATATACCGGGCAACTACACTTGTTTAAGAATCTGGAGTGGGAACACCATGCCACCTTGAGCACCAATAAAATTAACGGTTTTGCAGAATATGTGGATGACTGGGATCATTGGGGGGTACAGATAATTAATGATCTTGGAACAACAGACATTGCCTTTTCACCATCGCTGGTAGCTGGAAGCAACCTTTCCTGGTCGGCAACAAAAGCAGCAAAACTATATTTTCAGTCAACTTATGTCAGCCGTCAATACCTGGACAATACTGCCTGTGCCGACCGTTCTCTTCATGCCTATTTTGCCCACAATTTGAAGGTTGATTATACCCTTACACAGCAGTTGGTCAAGAAGTGGAGTTTCTTTGCCTGTGTCAATAACCTGTTTAATGAAAAATATGAGTCGAATGGATGGGTATACTCTTACTATTCGGAGGATTCCAGGCAGAAATTAGACGGCTATTTTCCTCAGGCAGGAGTTAGCCTGATACTTGGTATGTCGATCGAATTTTAGTGGAATAAATTTCGGATGACGCAGGATGAGAAGAATCAATCCGGATGATTCCCAGGTATCCGGGGTAATTTCTACCAACAAATTAATAAGGATGGAATCTGGCTATTCAATTGACAGATATCCATTTTCAGTGATAATAAACTCTTTCCCATCCTTGATGCAATATCCTTTTTTCTCATTTTTGTTGAGACAGTCGCTTGCATTCTGAAGTTTATCAATGCCATAAGATTTAAGTGCTCTGGAAATCATTGGAGTAGTGAGCCTTGACAGGTTGTTGTTTCTTGCCAGAAAGATGGCTGTTGCCAAAAATTTTCGAACCTGATTATTGCCAACCTTCTTGCTTTTGAGATATTGATATAGCGGTGAATCAATCTGCTCTGCAGCAGGATTAATCTTCGTTATTTTTTTTTTTTCAATTTTTGCTTTGACAGCAGACTTTTCGACAATTTTCGGTTTCCTGCCACGTTTGATAGTCTCACCTGCAAACGCTTCATTAACCAATTGGTCAGCTTTTTCCTTAAGTATTTCTGCATCCGCAGAATTCTTGGCAACTTTTACTTTTGCCTCTTTGGTATTTTTTAACTTACCAATCTTCTCTTTGACTTTTTTTACTGTTTTTCCTCTTGAACCTTTAGCAATCTTTTTAGAGGAACGTGGTGCTTTCGTCCTCACCTCTTTCACATCTTCTTCCTCAACATCAATAACCTCTTCAACAATATTCTCCCCTTTGCGGTGCACAGAAAGAAGCACAGGAATACGGCTGAGAACATTGTTCAACTGTCTCTCAACCCATGCATTTTCACCTTCACAGGAAAAATGCAGGTTCTCGAATGAAAAATCAATTTTTGAATCTGCCATTTTGTTATTTTCTATTTAGTAACTAATTGTCTAATAACTGAAGTTTCGCATTAGAAATTAGATACAAAAAAAGATAGGCCTAAGATAAAAAAAGTAGCATGGAAATTTGTTTATATTACTGAAAATCAGTAATATTAAGTTGTCAAACAAAAACAAAGCTACCATGCTACGACAT
>JANYKW010000005.1 GCA_025358025.1 Bacteroidia bacterium
ATGAAAAATTATATCAGATTTACAGTCATTCTGATACTCATGCTGTGTTTCCGAATTACCATGGGTCAGAATGCAACCATCAAAGGATTTGAATTGATGGGCAAGAACCAGGAAACCGTCCTGATTAACCAAACGTTCACCAAAAACACGCAAATCTTTCCTTTCGAAGGAAAAGTTTCTTCGATCTTTGGTTTGGCCATAAAAGCCGACATCAGTTTTAACGATGAAAAAGGCCTGGTACGGGTTGTAGTGCTTGACAAATCAGGCGAAGAGTACCTGGTTTACGAGACTTATCCCCTGATGGAAGAAACCTCGTCATTTTCCATCGATAACCTTTGCGAAGAAACAGGCATCCTGGAAGGAGTGAAACCGGAGGCGCTGATCATTGAGGTGAAGAATGCCGGCATTTTACTCAACAGCCTCACCTGGTCAGCATCAGCTGAACAGGGAGTTGATGTAAATAAAACGAAAAAAGAAAAAAAAGAGCTTCAGAATAACCTGAAGATCAACCAGATAAACAAAACTATTAAAGCCAAAGGCATTGCCTGGATAGCCGGAGAAACAGAGGTATCTGCTTTATCCTATTCCGAAAAGAAGAAACTTTTCGGACAAAGTACTTTTCCTGCTGGCATTGAATATTATGTGGGGGGTGTGATCTCAGCAGGCGAAGTATCCACCTTAAAATCCGGATCAATAGCCACGATGGTTGAAAACTGGGACTGGAGAAACCGTCATGGTCAAAACTGGATTACTTCCGTCAAAAATCAGGGAAGTTGCGGCTCCTGCTGGGCTTTTGCTGCCACCGGTGCCACCGAAGCCCTGGTCAACCTGTTCTACAATCAGCCACTCAACAAGGATCTGTCGGAACAAAATCTCCTATCTTGCAGTGGAGCAGGTAGTTGTTCAGGCGGATATCCGAGCATTGCCCTCGATTACGTCAAAAATACCGGGATCATTGATGAAGCTGCATTTCCCTATTCGGGAACCGATCAATTGTGTGCCAACAAATCTTCCAACCCAACCGACCAGATTACAATAACCGGAAGGGTAAATTTTGGATCTGCTGAGTATCCGGTCACAGAAGACAATCTGAAGAAAATGATGATAAAATATGGCCCGCTTAGCGGTGGACTGGTGGATTGGAGCCATGCCATGACCCTGGTAGGCTGGCAGGTGGTTAAGGAAGGTGACCGTTTTTATTACCGCGATCTGACCAAGAGTACTTACTGGTATACCGTGCCGGCCGGAAGTGCGCTGATAGGAAAAACTGTATGGATCTTCAAAAATAGCTGGGGTGTTTGGGGCGATACCGGTTATGTGTATGTGGAGACCGGAATTTCCAACTTTGCGTGGACCCATGCACTGGTTGCCCCGCTGACCAGTCTGAAGCAAAATTACACCGTACAGTGTGTCGACAACGATCACGATGGTTATTACTGGTGGGGTATCGGGGCCAAGCCTGCCAACTGTCCTGCTTGTCCTGACCTGCCTGACGGCAATGATGCCGATGCCACGCTGGGCCCTCTCGACAGCTTTGGTTACTGCACCCCGATAAACGCGACTCCTTTGGCACCTGTTGCCGATTTTGCAGCAGATAAGACTACTGCATTCGAAAATATTAATGTCGCATTCACCGATCTTTCTGCCAATGCACCGGTTTCCTGGGCCTGGACTTTCGACGGCGGGACTCCCGCTACTTCAGCAGCTGCAAATCCGGTCGTCACTTATAAAACTGCCGGCCAATATAATGTGAGCCTGACAGTTACCAATGCAACCGGGAACAATACAATAATTAAAACCGGCTATATAACGGTGAACGTACCCCTGGCTGCACCTGTGGCAGAATTTGCAGCCAACGTGACTGCGCTGATCGAAAATGCAAGTGCCAATTTCACCGATCTTTCTACTAATACACCGGTTTCCTGGGCCTGGACTTTCGATGGCGGGACTCCCGCTACTTCAGCAGCTGCAAATCCGGTCGTCACTTATAAAACTGCCGGCAAGTACAATGTGACCCTGGTAGTGACCAATGCCAACGGAAACAATTCGAAAATCAAGACCAGCTACATTACCGTAAATCCAAATATTCCCGTTTACTGCACCTCCAAAGGCACCGCCGTTACGGAATGGATCAAGCAGGTTGCATTGAATGGATCTACCTTTGCCACTGTTTCAACCGGAAGCACAGGTTATGCCGACCTCACTGCCAATGTCTTCAATGTGGGTGCCGGCAAGGGCTACTCCATCACCCTGACTCCGGGCTATTCGGGCAGGGTGAGTACATGGTGCTGGAGTGTCTGGATCGATCTGAACCATGATGCTGATTTTGATGATGCAGGAGAACAGGTTCTTACCGCAAGCAAAACTAAAACTTCGGTTACCAAAACGATAAATATTCCTTTAACGGCAGGCACAGGTCCGACAAGGATGCGGGTAAGCATGAAACGAAATATGATGCCTGCTGCCTGTGAGATTTTCAGCAACGGCGAAGTAAAAGACTATACGGTAAATATTTCTGCCCCTTTGGCTGCTGGCACATTGTATAAAAGTGCCACGATAACACAACAGGATATTGCTCCAACGGCAGGCTTCACCATTTTCCCGAATCCCGCCCAGGATGTCATTAACCTGAGGATAAATGAGTTGAAGGATTGCGATGCTTACAGTATCTACAGCATGCAGGGTGCAGCAATTTACAGGAAGCCTCTGGATACCAACGTCACACAGGTTGATATAAGCAATTTGCCATCAGGTACTTATATGGTAACCATAAAAAATGGAGATCAAATTTTTAATGGGAAGTTTATAAAGAACAGATAAATATTTGGACTTCCTGGCAAAACATTACAGAATAGTTGACATTGTTTGTAAAGTAGTAAGAGTCGGTAGCGTTGGCACCCGTTGCTGGGTGATTTGCTTAGAAGGCAATCATGATAAGGATCCTTTGTTTTTGCAGGTAAAGGAAGCACAACACTCTGTTTTGGAGCCTTATACAATTAATCCCTATACAAAAACCAGCGGAGACGTGTGGTTGCCGGACAGCGCTTCATACGGGGAACACCAGATATTTTTCTCGGGTGGGGCGAACTGGACGGCATTCATTTTTATATCAGACAATTGCGTGACATGAAGGGAGGAGTCGAATTCGATCCGGCAAAAGTGAAAATCGAAAACTTCCCGCAATATTCATCCCTGTTTCGTCTTCTCTCATTTTTTCTTTTCCTCAACTGCCACCACCGCGTGTTGCGTCCTAAAAAACAAGGTATTGCCAGAAATCGCCGGCGTAGCCATGCAAACCCCGCCTATCTCGTTTTTTGCCAACAGTTCGTAGGTCGGACCAGCCTTAATCACGTAAATAATCCCCGTTTCCGATGAAAAATAGATTTTACTGTCGGCGGCGATGCCCGAGGCGGAAAACGCGTCATTGAGGCTCTGTTTGTATTCTAATTTTCCGGTTTTGGCATCGTAACAGGTCAGCTGACCATTCACCTGGAGGTTGTAAAGGTAACCGTTGTAAACCAGCGGTGTCTGCATGTATGCTCCCCCGCGCTTCACACTCCATGGAATGTACTGATTGCTGGTACTGTCGGCTGCCAGGGTGATATCGCCTTTTGCATCCGGCGTGACCGCAATAATAGGCGAGAATTTTCCGTGTGCACTGTTGAGGTAAATCATGTTGTCTGCCACGACCGGGGTTGGTGTGGGAATATCTCCGCCGTTGCCAAGTCTCCAGATCTCCTTCCCGGTTTCAAACGCATAGCCACCCATATGCTTGAAGCCATTAACCACGATTTGTGTTTGCCCCTTTCCCGCGTAAATGGCAGGTGTACTGTAGGTTTCCACTTCATCCCCACGCGAGGTTTTCCAGATCTCGTTACCTGTCGCCAGATCGAGGGTGGTCAGGTAGGGAGTTTTGGGGATGTCGCACTGCAGGATGATACGGTCCTTGTATATTACCGGCGAACTGGAATACCCCCATTCGATTCCTGGTACAGCATAAAATCCGGGATTTAGCAGGCCCAGATCCTTTTCCCATACCAGATTACCCTTGAAATCATAACAATAAAGTCCCTCGGAACCAAAATTGACTACCAACATTTTCCCGTTGGTGGCGGGTGTGCAGTTGGCCTGTGAAGCCTTGGTATGGCGTTTCGATTTCGGAATCCCTTTGTGTGCCACCTTTTCCCATAGTATCTCTCCTGTTTGTTTGTCGAGACAGTAGACTCTAAATTCGTGCACCACGCTATCGCTCGCCTCTCCGATATCGCCATAGAGTCCTACTTTAAGTGATTCATCTTTTGTTGCACTGCTGGCAGTGGTAACGAACAACAGGTTATCCCATACTACCGGGGATGAATGGGCCAATCCGGGGATGGTCGTTTTCCATTTGATGTTTCTCGTACTATCTGTATTCCAGCTCACTGCAGTTTTAGCACCAGCAATGGTACCGCAGCCCCACGGGCCCCGAAACCCTGGCCACTGACTTTCATAACCAACCTGTGCATTTAACGCTGTAAGTACCATGTTTACCAGTAAAACTGTGAATGCAAAACGCAGAAAAGTTCTTTTCATTTGATAATAGTTTGTTTTTTAGGGTGGTTCCAAAAATATGATTTTCTAATAATATTCTCACAAAGAATTTAGGTGTCCGTCCACGCACCCCTTGCGAGGTGCGATCCAACGAAAAATCCGATAATAGCCATCCAATCCCTACTTTTTAAGACCATATAAACTCTACCGCAATCAGCCATGTAAGCCATAGATACAATTTGAAACAAATTTCAACTGCCAATAGCCGAACGATTAATCATTATCTGGTGTTCATCAGTAATCCAAGGACTTTATTTTCCGATGCAGAAAGTAATAATATCATTAAATCAATTATTTACAATTTTAAGGTACAAATAAGGTACACAGGAGGTTAATATTTCCACTTTTAGACGTTTTTAGATCCCGAAATTATAAGGTGTATGGCAGGTTATTAATAATGGTATCTGCATTGGGCAATGTATAAGATATCATCATCGACCCGATAAACTAACCTATGCTCTCCGGTGATCCGGCGGGACCAGAACCCGGATAAGTTTTGCTTCAAAGCTTCCGGCTTTCCTGATCCTGTGAAAGGTGTACGCTGGCACTCCTTAATCAATGAATTTATTTTTTGGAATACCTTGCGATCATTGTCAATCCAAAATTGATAATCTTCCCAGGCCGATTTGTCCCAAAGAATATCCATGGCTATCATTCAATAATGGAGTGCTTTAACAAATTGCGCTTCTCATTGATGTTATCGATAGATACCTCAAGGCGCTGCCGGTTAGCCTTGCTCTTGTTCAAGTGGTAAGTTTCCTGCAGGGAATTGAATTCATCCAACGGCATCATGACAATACTTTTCCCTTTAGGCCGGTGTACAACCAACAACTCTTCATCATTGGAAACGGCATCGAGGCTGGATTTTAAATTTTGCCTCAGCTCTGAATAATTGACAGCTCTCATGTTAGAATAAAATTAAATCCGTACAAAATTACGTACTTTTTTGACGTTGCCTAATTTTCTTTAAAAAAAATTGTTAAACTGTTTGTTAATTCAATTATTAATACACACGATTAAAAAAAAACTAACTTTAAAGTCCCTGACAAATAAACCGGTAATGGATCTATTGACAATATTCACCTGCTGAAACCTGAAATTAAAAAATAATATAAAATTCAATCTGATGCAAAAAAAGAAAGAGGCTGTCTCAAAAGGTTGAGCAGCCTCTTTTTTTGTTCTCACTTTTTTGCTATTTTTTGTTTTATTTTAAGTAAAATATTTGTTTATATGCTTCATTATTAGTATATTGAAGCATGAAAAGCAGAAGAAACAGGGTAGTATTCAAGGATTACAATCCCGGCCAATTAATGCTGCTTCCCCCTTCACTGGAAGAGCTCATAGCACTGAACCATCCCATTCGAGTGGTCAATCGAGTAATTGATCAAATAGACGTTGACACCTTGCTTCGTCAGTATAAAGGGGGTGGCACCTCAAGTTATCACCCCAGGATGTTATTGAAGGTATTAGTATACAGCTATTTATGCAATATATTCAGTAGCCGCAAGATGGAAAGTGCTTTAAAGGAGAATATTCATTTCATGTGGCTAAGTGGCATGAGCTATCCGGATCATAATACCCTTAACCGTTTTAGGAGTGACAGGCTGAAAGATGTGCTTAAAGAGATTTTCGCACAGGTTTGTACTCCTGGTTGAATCAGGACATGTAAGCCTTCATGAAATTTATGTTGATGGTACTAAAATAGAATCAAAAGCCAATCGTTACACTTTTGTTTGGGGCAATGCCATTAAAACCAGTAAAATAAGAATGGCCCAGCAGCTCAAAACCTTATGGGATTATACTCAGGCAGTGGCCAAAGAGGAGCTTAAGGATACTGGGGCAATTGATTTTACTGAGATTGGTGAGGAGAAAGTCAGGCAGACAATTGATTCAATAGATCAGGCACTTAAAGGCAAGGATATCGATCCTGATGTAAAAAAAAACTAAATTATGCCCGTAAAAACTGGCCTGATAACCTGAAAAGGTATCAGGAGCATGAGAAAATACTGGGTGAACGTAACTCCTTTAGCAAGACTGATCCGGGTGCCACTTTTATGCGGATGAAGGAGGACTACATGAAAAACGGGCAACTCAAACCCGGATACAATGTTCAAATAAGCACTAATAATCAATACATCGTAAACTATAGCCACCATCCTAACCCTACTGATTACAATACTCTTCCATCACACATGGATCAGTTCATCAAGCTGTACAATGGGCTTCCTAAGGCTGTGGTAGCAGATGCAGGATATGGCTCTGAAGAAAATTATACTTTGCTGGAAAAGTTAGGTATTGATGCCTACGTCAAGTACAGTTACTTTGACAAAGATCAGCACAAGGATAAGAGCAAAATACTTGTTGATTTATACTACAACGCAGAACAAGACTGTTACTATTGTCAAATGGGACAGAAAATGCAGTACATCGGGACACAAATAAGGAAAACGGATAACGGCTTTTTAGTGCAATACAAAAATTATCAGGCAATTAGATGCGATGGATGTCCTTTGCGCGGTAGCTGTAATAAACAAAAGGAGAACAGAATATTGGCTGTAAACCAAAATTTAGCAAAGTGTAAATCAAAAGCCACTGAGTTACTTAAAAGTGAGAAAGGATTATATTACCGAAAAAAACGAGGAGTGGATGTCGAACCTGTTTTTGGAAACATAAAATACAACAAAGGTTTCAAGCGATTTTTACTAACAGGGATCGACAAGACTGAAATTGAAACAGGACTACTGGCTTTAGCCCATAATCTGGCAAAAAGGGCAAAATAAGACCCTTTTTTGCTTCTTTTGCCTCTTAAATCTAATCATCTCCCTACTATCTGGCCATTCTTTGAAGAATAATCCCCCAACAAGTAGAATCGGCTTAGCATCACTTAAATAAAACTGAAAAATCCAACTAATCGGATAGGAGAAACGGGATTACTTCCCGTTTCGTCCTTCCACACCACCGTGCGTACCGCTCGGTACACGGCGGTTCCTTAATTTACGCTATAGACGTTCCGGTAATAATCCGAAAAGAAGATGTAGCCTGCTTGTTGG
>JANYKW010000014.1 GCA_025358025.1 Bacteroidia bacterium
TACCCTGTGGACAAATCATTACTCGGTTCCAGATTACCTGGTTGGAGAGAAGGTTGATATTAAAATTTATGCAAATCAGTTAAAGGTTTACTACCGGGAGAAAGCTCTTTTCACGCACGAGCGTGATTACGGAACAGCGCGTGTAATCGGAAAATAACAATACACAGTTTTCGGAAAATAGGAATACACAGAAATTGGAAACAATGGTGCACAGATTTCTTTTGATTTGGGCATGCCCAAATCAAAAGAAAGTCAACTTTGCCGGGGTACTAAAAACCGGCTTTTATGAACCAAATTTTTAACAAGTTGATCATGTACCATGAGATTCAAGAAATGAACCGAAACGGGTTCTCAAACACTAAGATCAGCGAAAAGCTGGTAATCAACCGAAGGACGGTCCATCGGTACCTTTCGATGAGCGAGCAAGAGTATGAAGACTTCATCGAATTGCAAACCCACAGAGTCCGAGAACTTTCCCCATACGAGGATTGGATAAGAACGAAACTGGAACTACATCAGGAGACCTCCGCAGCCCAAATGCACGACTGGTTGCTGGAACATTTTCCGCATTTCCCCGGCGTGACAGCCAGGACAGTTTACAACTTTGTCATGTGGGTTCGCCAAAAGCATCATCTGCCACATACAAGGCCACTTCGGGAGTATAATGCTGTAGAAGAACTTCCGTACGGATTACAGGCACAAGTAGACTTCGGACAGTACAACATGCGTGATGGGCTGGATAAGCGGGTGAAAGTGTGGTTCTTTGCCATGTCGCTTTCCCGTTCCCGATACAAATTTATTTTCTTTTCAGATATTCCTTTCACCAGCCATACCGCTATTGAAGCCCACGAGAAGGCATTTTCGTTCTTCCATGGTATACCTGATCAGATCGTTTATGATCAGGATAAATTGTTTATTACAGATGAGAACGGTGGAGATCTCTTGTTGACAAGCGCATTTAAGGATTATTGCAGAGAGCGTAAGTTTCACTTGCATTTTTGCCGGAAAGCTGATCCTGAGAGCAAGGGAAAAATTGAAAATGTGGTTAAATATGTCAAGCAAAATTTCTTGTTCAACAGACCATTTTCCGATGTTAACTTGCTTAATACTGAGGCTCTGGCATGGTTGGGACGCACCGCAAATGCAAAATCGCATGCTGGAACTCAAAAGGTTCCATTCAGTGAATGGCGCATTGAGCAACCCTGCTTAACTCCTTTTACTGCCGTAACTATAGCTCCTCCGTCCATCTTGTATGCAGTACGCAAAGACAATATCATATCCTGGAAAGGAAACTTTTATACTCTTCCATCAGGAACTTACAAAGGCAGAGGAACGCAGGTGAGTGTATCCCGGATTGAGGATTTGCTTCAAATAAGTTCCCTGTCGGGTGCTGTTCTCTGTTCTCCCGCAATATCCTCAGGGAAAGGTAAGACTATCGCCAATACCGATCACCGAAGGGACAAATCAGGCAAGATTCAACAAATGATCTGTGATCTCTCTTTGCAGTTTGAGGATGCTGCTCTATCAAAACAATACCTGGAGTGCATCCTCAAGGAGAAACCCCGTTATATCCGGGATCAGCTTATCATACTGAGAAAGACCTTAAATGATACGGACAAGCATCTGATCAGTAAAACATTGCATCACTGTGTCGATATGCAGATTTACAGTGCTAATGATTTTAAATCGGTAGCAGATAGCTATTTTAAAAAGCAGGCACTCAAGGAAACTTGCCATATCAATCCAATATCAGCTAATCCACTGAGTGGGTCGATGCTGGGTATAGCACATTATCAACCCAGAAAGAGTTCCATTTCTGATTATGATCACTTAATGCAGGGGACCAACTGATTATGGAAAAGAAACAAATCATACGATCCTATTGCCATCAGTTTAGGCTCAGTGGTATGAGTGCCGGATTAGACCAAACGCTCAGAGAAGCCGAGAAAGGAACAATCAGCTTCCTGGATTATACCATCCAGCTGCTACAGGCTGAGGCAACACACCGCCAGCAGAAAGAAGCCCAAAGAAGGCTTGTAACTGCTCGTTTACCTAAGACTTGTGACCTGAACAATTACGATTACACCGTGGAAAATGGCCTTGCCAAATCACGTTTAATCCAGCTCCGGGAGCTCGACTGGCTAGATCAGCTCTATAACATCATCCTGATGGGTCCCTCTGGCACCGGCAAAACGCTGATCGCCTCCGGTTTGTGCAACGATGCGGTTCAGAAGGGTTATAAAGCCTACTTCAGAACAATGGATGACATCATTAACATGCTAAAATTGAAAGACTTCACAAGATCCTCCAAAGCCGAATACAAAAGGCTGATGAATGCTAATCTGATTGTTATTGACGATATCATGTTGTTCCCAATCGAAAAACAGCAGGCAATTGCGCTGTTTAACATGATTAATCAGATCTATGAAAAAACGGCTTTTATCATCACGACAAATAAATCACCGTCGCAATGGGCTCAAATGCTAGATGATGAAGTCCTGGCAACCGCCCTTTTGGACAGACTTTTGTTCCATTGTGAGGTTATTAGCCTGTCCGGAAAAAGCTTCAGAATCAAAAACCAAAAGACAATATTTAATCAGAATGAACAAAATTAAGCTATATTTGAAAAGACAAAAATTGCGCACTGTTGTTTCCATTTTCTGTGCACTCTAATTTTCCATTTTCTGTGCATTTGTAATTTCTGCTTACATGAAGACAATGGTATCTTGAACAACTCTGATAAGATTTTTGAAGTTTACAAGAAAGAGTTCCCTCTAGAAGGACAACAGATCAGCAAGAGTATTAAAGACAATAACCCAGTAAGTACGAATTACAAATACCCAATAAATGCAAAGCATTCGATTTGGACAGTGAAGAATAAATAAATTCAGGTAAAATGGCATCAGGGTTATGTCACCCATTGAGTGGGTATAAACATCTTCACCCAACCCATAACTTCTGGTTCAGTCAAACATAAATTAAGTTGAATGATGCTTCTGGATTTATCGACCTAGAAAATATTAAAAAATCATTTTTGAAATATGAATTTAAGAAAGACAGAAGATGTTCTTAATGATATTAAATCTCTAATTTATTCCAAAGGTTATATATATGCCCTTTGCATGATTTTATTTGAGGACTTTCATTTTATATTGAAAGATATTCATAAGGCAGACTTCAGCTCTCGTTTAAGTAAAAATGAGGCGTCCCTATTAATAGGGTTCTTAATACAAAAAGAAATTAATTTTTCATTCCCTGATAATCTTTTTGATATTTTAAAATTAAAAGAGATTACCTATGAACTAATGCAGGAATTGCACGAATCATTACAAATTCCCATCAACGAAAAAGCAATAAATATACTTAAGGAGCAGAAAGGCATCGATTTAAACGCAAAAATGAAGCCAATTTATGGTGACGATCACATGTTTATTGAACCGATTTTTTATGCGAATGATGGCGTTTATTCTTTTCAATATATGGACTTTCTTGAAAAGAAATATATATATGACTGAAGTTTCGCATTAGAAATTAGATACAAAAAAAGATAGGCCTAAGATAAAAAAAGTAGCATGGAAATTTGTTTATATTACTGAAAATCAGTAATATTAAGTTGTCAAACAAAAACAAAGCTACCATGCTACGACATAA
>JANYKW010000037.1 GCA_025358025.1 Bacteroidia bacterium
CTAAATCAGGCTGAATTCTGGAGTTTGTCAAAAGTGTTGGTTATAAGTGTAAAATAGGTATTAACTACTGCAAAGCAGCGTTTGAACCATAATAAGAAAAGCCGGCGGGTGGGCCGGCTTTTCTTATTATGGTTCAAACAAAATACCTATTTTACACTTATAACCAACACTTTTGACAAACTCCAGAATTCAGCCTGATTTAGAATAACAAGGCTTTCAGCCGTTTTAACTCCTTCAATTTTATAGGAACTGACGGGATGAGTACTGATTATTGTTGCTTTTTTCTTCTTGATCGGAATGGATTGGACAGTTGTGATATCAACTTTGGTCATCAATGCCTTGTCTATATTACTGTTTACATCTTTAGCTGTTCCAAGAAAACCTTCTTTCTTGATGACATTTTTATCTTTTAGTTCCTTTATCGTACCTATGATGTAGTAGGCAGTATTCAATTCAGCCGTTTTATCCTCAATAACTTTTTGTTTTTCCTTATTTTCGTTGCTGAGTTTATTGACATTTGTAGTAAGATTGGTCACATCTGTATTTAGCTTTTCAACTTTGACGTTAATCTTATCGAGCTCTTGCTTCAAAGAGGCAATTTCACCATCTTTTTCATTAATTTGCTTATTAAGATTTGCGATCATTTGTTCAAGTGCAGCAACATTTTTATTGGACTTCTTGAGCTTAGCTGAAAGATCAGCAACCAATAATCTGTTTTTTTGCAAGAGAGAATAAATGTAATTGATATCACTTTGAATCTGTTCCTTGCGATCGCCTTTAACTTCAAATCCTCCCTGGGCTGTTTTATCGATGATCATCTCTTTCTGTTTGATCGAATCAAGATTCGATTGGATCGCGTTGAATGCATCCACAAATTCCACAAGGTTAGCATCTTTTGAACTTCCTGCCATCATTAAGCTGTCATTCTTAGCTTTCAGTCTGGCAATCTCCTTGCGATTGCAACCGGTTGTAGATATAACAACGGCAATTAGCAACAGATAAATAACTTTTTTCATGTTTTTCATTATTAATTTAATATTCCTTTCTCTTCAGAAGCAACAAACTTACTGAATAAAAGCTTGGGTGCAAATTTACGAAATTAAATGCAATATTTAATCATTTATTAAACGAATTAAAACATTCTATCAACCAAGGGGAAAAAACTATAAACCACTAAATACTGAAAATCAATATCTGAAATTAAATAACTACAAAAATTTAATCCACCGTTTGATCACGTGCAAGAATTTCTTTAATTTCGTTGAAAATAACTGCTGTTTTTCTGGTGGAGACAGGAATCTTGGCACCACTTTTCAATAGAACATAGCTTTCTGTTGAACGAACAAATTTGCGGATGTAGTAAATATTAACCAGAAACGATTTGTGGGATCTGTAAAATTGATTTTTGGGAAGGTATGCTTCCAGCTCCTTCAAGGACTTTGATACCACAAACTCCCGTTTCGTATGTGTATATATTGTGGCATAGGATTGATCTGCAGTACAATACTCAATATTTCGGGTATTTTCCATGATAAACCCACTCTCTACATCAAAAATTAAATTCTTACCGGGAATTTCTGCTGTGCACAACATGCTGATCTTGTCCTCAAGCTCCATATGCTGCTGTTCCTGGAGGATCATTTTATCTACCTTCTTTATAACCTCCTGAAGATCAGGGAAATTTACCGGTTTCAACAAATAGCCGACAACTGATTTATTTATGGCATCTATGGCATAATTATCATGACCAGTAACCAGGACTATTTTAGTTTTTTGGCTGAAATGCTGATTAAGAATCTCCATTCCGTTTCCATCAGGCATTTCGACGTCAAGGAAAACAATATCAGGATTGGTATGTTTGATAAGTTCAATGCCGTCTTTCAAATTCATGGCTTTTCCAACAACTTTCAAATGGATTGAGGTGAAGTTATCAAGCAAATAAGCCAATAAATTCAAGGCCAATAATTCATCTTCTATTACAACGACAGTCAGCATAATATGCCAGGATCAAGTTACAAACGTGTTTATTAACCGGAAGACCCTAAGAGGTTAGAAAACAAAGATGAGAAATAATCGGCATAGAACCAAATAATTGAAAAAAAAATGTAAAGATTCCAAAATCTTTTAATCTGCCGAATACAAAAGCGGTACAAAAGTGGCTCTTTATGATTTTCTAACCGGAGAATTTGCTTTACATCCCATTATTTCAGACTATTTATACATAACTTTTCTTCTTTCTTTTAGCTCGTCATTTGATATATAATCATCGTATTCTGTAATCTTATCTATAATACCGTTGGGAGTTAGTTCGATCACCCTGTTGGCAACAGTCTGGATGAATTCATGGTCATGGGAAGCCATCAGAACATTGCCTTTAAAAGTGATCAGATTGTTGTTGAATGCCTGAATTGACTCAAGATCAAGATGATTGGTAGGATTGTCAAAAATTAGGACATTTGCATTTTTCAACATCATCCGGGAGATCATGCACCGCATTTTCTCACCCCCTGAAAGAACATGGGTCTTTTTATATACCTCCTCACCCGAAAACAGCATCTTCCCGAGATAGCCACGCAGATAGATCTCACTTGAATCATCCGAAAATTGCATGAGCCAATCAATTAAACTCAATTCGCCTGTAAAAAAATTGGTATGGTCAAGTGGCAGATAGGAATGGGTAATGGTTTGTCCCCAGTGAAAAGTACCGGCATCGGGTTGATCAAAACCATTAATAATCTCAAAAAAGGCAGTCATAGCCCTTGGATCTTTCGATAGGAAGACAATCTTATCATCTTTCTCCACATTAAAATCAAGATCACGGAACAAGACCTCACCATTGATACTCTTTGACAATCCCTTAATTTCCAGTATTCTATTTCCTGTTTCACGGTCAGGGAGGAAAATAATCCCCGGATATTTTCTGGTAGATGGCAGAATTTCATCTACATTGAGTTTTTCCAGCATCTTTTTCCGGCTGGTAGTTTGTTTTGATTTTGCTACGTTGGCACTGAACCGGGCGATGAATTCCATTAGCTCCTTCCGCTTTTCATCTGCCTTTTTGTTTTGTGCCTGTTGCTGACGAAGTGCCAATTGGCTGGATTGATACCAGAAACTGTAGTTCCCGGCAAAAAGCTGCACTTTTCCAAAATCAATGTCCACGGTATGTGTACAGACAGAATCGAGGAAATGCCGGTCGTGAGATACAATCAGGACCGTATTGTCGTAATTGGCAAGATAATTTTCCAGCCACATGACTGTATCTAAATCCAGATCATTGGTGGGTTCATCCAGTAGCAGATTGTCGGGTTTTCCAAAAAGCGCCTGTGCCAGAAGAACACGGACTTTCTCTTTCCCGCTTAAATCTTTCATCAGCCGGTGATGAAACTCCTCTTTGATGCCTAATCCGCTCAAAAGTGATGCGGCATCACTTTCAGCATTCCAACCATCAATTTCGGCAAATCTTTCTTCCAGCTCAGCTGCCCTTAAACCGTCGGCCTCCGTGAAATCCGTTTTTGAATAAAGAATATTTTTTTCGTTGAGTATCCTCCACAGCTCATCAAATCCCATCATTACGGCATTCAGGACTGTCGACTCCTCATATCCATAGTGATCTTGCTTCAAAACAGAAAGACGCTCACCCGATCCAAGTAAAACTTCTCCCTTTGTTGAAAAAAGTTCGCCTGAAATAATTTTCAGCAGGGTTGATTTCCCGGCACCATTGGCTCCAATTACGCCATAACAGTTACCCGGAACAAATTTTAAACTAACATCCTGAAATAAAGGTTTCTTGCCAAATTGGATGGAAAGATTTGAAACAGTGATCATTATATATATATTAAATATCCTGAAAAACAGTAAAATTGCGGACTGCAAAATTAAACATTTTCAACTGATATTTACCTGACTTGTGACAATGAATATTTATTTGTTTCAACAATTTGAACTTATCTTTTCATAAACTTTAGTAAATTTGCTTCTGCAATAACAGATTTAGTGTATGAATTTTAAAGAACTTGCCCAAAGAAGATACTCTGTCAGGAGTTATCAGTCAACACAAATTGAAAAAGAGAAACTCATTCAAGTTGTTGAAGCAGCTTTACTTGCACCTTCTGCTGTAAACTTTCAGCCCTGGAAATTTGTAATTGTCACAGAGCCTGCCTTGCTGAACAGTCTGCATGCATGCTACCACCGTGATTGGTTTAAGTCGGCACCTGCATGTATTGTGGCGATTGGTGATCATGACAAGGGGTGGCATCGCCCTTCAGACGGCAAGGATTACACCGACATAGATGTGGCCATTGCGGTCGATCATCTGATGCTGGCTGCTACCGAAATTGGTTTGGGAACATGCTGGATCTGTCACTTCAATGCTGAAAAATGTGCCGCACTTTTTAATCTTTCATCCAATTTTGAACCAATTGCCCTGATACCTATCGGATATCCCCTCTCCGGGATAACTCCTGAAAAGAACAGACAATCTATCGAACAGGCTGTTCAATGGAATCGCTTTGCAGAGTAAGTCAGCCATAAATTTCAAAATGATCCTCATCTTTGGCAACAGGGAATTTGCTCCGTAACCGGGTTAGCTCCTGAAGTGTAACAGCGCAGGTGTCAACCAATACAGCATGATTCTTTAAATCGCACAGGACTTCACCCTTTGGACCAATCACCGTACTTTCCCCTGCATAAATAACGCCGTTGCCGTCTGTACCTGTTCTGTTCACTCCAGCTACATAGAGCTGGTTTTCAATGGCGCGTGCTTTGGTCAGGGTTTGCCAGACATACCTCCGTTTTTCGGGCCAATTTGCAGTAAACAATATCAAATCGGCATCATTTATTGATCTGCACCAGACAGGAAAACGGAGATCGTAGCAGACAAAGAGGGCAATTCTCCAACCCGCATAATTTACCATGACCCTTTTGTTGCCACAATGAAAATACTGATTTTCACCTCCCATGGAAAACAGGTGCTTTTTGTCGTAGAAATTAATCTGTCCTGATGGTTCCACAAACAGAAACCTGTTAAAATACTGTTCGTTTTCTTTGATAATCAGGCTTCCGGCAATAGCTGAGCCGATCTCATGTGCTTGCTTTTTCATCCAGATCACAGAGTCTCCCTCCATGGTCTCAGCCAATTTCCTTGCATTCATTGAAAAGCCTGTCGTAAACATCTCCGGCAGGAGAATCAAATCGGTCTGTCCTTTAAGAGGCTCAAGCAATTGATCCAGCTTCAACCGGTTTGCAGAAGCGTTCTCCCATACAACATCATACTGGGCAAGTGTGATCCTGAGAACATCCATGGATGAAAAATATTTAAATACATTTAATCAAGATCATTCCCATAATTCATGCTTTCAGGATGCCTGCCAACGATGCCATGATCCTTGTACCATTGCCTGATTCGTTTAAGATCCGCCTGCAAATCGTCTGTGAGCTCAATTTTATCCGTATATCCTATCCGCTTGCGACCCCAGTCAAAGAATGCCATGTAAACAGGAATATTGGCAGTACGTGCAATCGTATGAAATCCGCCTTTCCATTTCGCGACAGGTTTTCGGGTTCCTTCCGGAGCAATGGCAAGGTGCATGACCCCGCGTTTCTCAAATTCAGCCAAAATCTGCTTAACCAGACTTGCCCCTTTGGAACGATCGACAGGAATCCCGCCCATCCAGCGAACAAAATATCCCAATGGCCAAAAGAAAAACTCTTTTTTCACCATGGTGTTGGATCTGCCTCCTACTGCCCGGTAATAGACAAAAGAGAGGATAAAATCCCAGTTTGAGGTATGGGGTATCCCCAGCACGATAACTTTGGGTTCCGGAATTGGTCCGCCAACGGTCTCCCATCCGAAGATGCGTAAAAGGAATTTGCAAATAATTCTTACCATGGTTCTCTTATTTAAAACAAACCTACATAAAAAATTATTTACACACGCACGTTATAAAAATCAAGTGAATCAAAAATTGGTTTTTCGAATCGGGGTGGTTCCAATCGCATTCTTCGGATACAACAACTTGATATCCTCCAGTACCGCACGATTTCCATTTCCCGAGTGGTTGTCCTACCGTTTTCTTGCTATTTTTGCAGCACCATCCATAGATCTCATGAATATTTATCCTGAAAATTTCGAAAATAAAATAGGCTTTGACAAGATCAGAGAACTTTTAAGCAGCAGATGTCTGAGCGAAATGGGCAAAGAGCATGCTGAGGCTTGTCAATTTTCTTTTGATCCTGAACTTATAGAAAGTCAATTGGACGAGACTGTTGAATTTCAAAAAATCATCAGGGATGAACTGAATTTTCCAACCGGCTATTTTATTGACATGCGGCCAGTATTGAGGAAATCTAAAATTCAGGGAACCTTTTTGGAGGTATTTGAACTTTTTGATCTGAAAAGATCCCTTGAAACGCTCAGGGCAATTGCTCATTTTTTCAAAGAGAAAGAACAAACGCTTTTTCCCCGCCTGTATCTTGTTGTCCGTGAAATTCATATTTTTCCTTTTCTGTATGACAAGATAGACCAGATCCTCAGCAAAAACGGGACGATCAAAGACAATGCGTCACCCGAGCTGGTTAAAATCAGACGGGAAATACTCTCATTGCAATCCGGGGTGTCGAAAATGATGGCTAAAATCCTAAAACATGCCCAGGCTGAAGGACTTGTTGAAAAAGATGTGTCAGTATCCATCAGAGATGGAAGGGCAGTTATTCCTGTGTTATCAAGTAATAAAAGAAAGATTAGGGGAATTGTACACGATGAATCTGCTACCGGAAGGACTTCCTATATCGAGCCGGAGGAGATTGTAGAAACGAATAACCGTATACGTGAACTTGAATCAGCCGAAAGACGTGAAATTGTCAGAATTCTGACCAAATTTACGGACGAACTGCGCCCCTATGCCGGGGAACTCGAATTGTCGTATGAAATACTTGGTGTGCTTGACTTCATCAGGGCCAAGGGACTATGGTCAAACGAAAGCAAATCAGTTAAACCCCTCCTCTCGTCCTTTCAGGAACTTAACTGGTTGGATGCAAGACATCCCTTGCTGGAAAGAAACCTCGCCAGGGAAAAAAGGAAAATTGTTCCACTGAACATCAGGTTAACAAAAGAAGACCGGATTCTCCTGATCTCGGGACCCAATGCCGGTGGCAAATCAGTCTGTCTTAAAACGGTAGCACTGCTGCAGTACAGCATTCAATGCGGGATACCCATTCCGGTACACGTGGATAGCATTGCCGGAATATTTGATAAAATTTTCATCGATATCGGTGACAACCAATCTCTTGATAATGACCTGAGTACTTATAGTTCCCACTTGAGGGATATGAAATTTTTCGTTAAAAACTGCAATCCGGAATCACTGGTTTTAATAGATGAGTTTGGCACGGGAACCGAGCCAATGCTCGGTGGCGCCATTGCAGAATCCATTCTGAGCCGTATCAATCAACTGAAAAGTTACGGCGTAATTACCACACATTACACCAATCTCAAGCACTTTGCATCTTCAGTACCAGGAATTGTCAACGGTGCGATGATGTATGATTCCAACATCATGGAGCCGCTTTTTCAGCTTCAGATAGGTAAACCGGGGAGTTCATTTGCTTTTGAAATTGCACGTAAAATTGGTTTACCGGAAGATATCCTGCAGGAAGCGACAGTCAAAATAGGCAAAGACCACATCGATTTTGATAAACATCTCAGGGACATCGTTCGCGACAAGCGATATTGGGAGGCCAAACGTCAGACCATCCGGCAATCTGAGAAAAAACTGGAAGATCTGACCGCTACCTACGAAGATAACCTGTCGGAGGTAAAAAAACTGAGAAAAGAGATCCTCGATAAAGCCAAAAAAGAGGCTGCCGAACTATTGGCTTCTTCCAATAAAATTGTGGAGCAGACCATCCGTGAAATCAAGGAGGCATCTGCGGAAAAAGTGAAGACAAAAGATGCCAGAAAAAGACTGGAGGACTTTAAGGAGGTTGTTTTGACTACAAAAGACTCTGAAGATGAGCAGATTGTTAAAAAGATGGAAAAGATCAGACAACGCGAAATTTTAAAGAAAACCAGGCCTCACAAAGAAGAACACAAAATACCTGTACCTGAGCACGCCAAAAAAAAGGAGGAACCGGAAGTTGGAAGCTGGATTAAATTGAAAGATCAGGAAACTCCGGGAATGGTTTTGGAAGTCCACGGCAGCAATCTGGTTGTTGCTTTTGGACAACTGCGCTCTGTGGTAAAACGGGACAGGGTCGAAATCGTCTCCCACAACGATGTTAAAAAAACAAAGGAAAACTTCACTACAGCTCGAATTCACAGTGAAATCAACGACAGAAAACTAAACTTCAAGCCCCGGGTAGATGTTCGGGGATTGCGGGCAGAAGAGGGACTTCAAAAAATTCAGGAGTTTATCGATGAGGCAATCATGGTAGAAGCCAGAGAATTGCATATTCTGCATGGTAAAGGAAATGGGATTTTGCGGGAGCTGATCCGCGCATTCCTGAAGTCGGAACCGGCAGTTAAAAAATTCAGGGATGAACATGTCCAGTTTGGGGGATCGGGGATTACCATTGTGGAGATGGGTTGATTCCCTAATGTGCTGATTAGGTGATGTGTTAATTAAATGGAATGATGAACATGCAATTATATAGACTCAAAACCAGCGGAATAAAGTCTCAATTGATCAGGTAAACTCCCTCTTGTAACTCGATGCCACCGTCACCAGGAAGAATATCAAGAGCTAATCCTTTGTTTACATTCATCACTTTCCAAATTTTCCGGGTTTTCCAGTCAGGCGAAAACAGTGCAGAAGTACATTGGGGAATGGTCAGTCTCAATTCAATTTTACCCCCCTCCTTTCTGTTCCATGCAACTTTGATATCACCGGTAGGAGTATGATAAACAGCATCAACCATGTTCAACACTTCGGGAAAAAAGGGTGCAATGAGAAATTTTTTAAAGCCGGGATAAGCTGCAAGTGGCCGGATTCCGGCCAGCCATCTGTAATACCATTCCGAAACAGATCCAAACATCGGATGGCAATTGGAATAGGTATTGTCACTCTCTTTCCAGGTTTCCCACAAGGTGGTTGCTCCTCGGTCGATCATGTGACCCCAGCCGGGATAGGCAGTGCTGTTTACAATGTTAAAAACCTCGGCTGCATGTCCGGTTAGCGAGAGTGCTTCAAGGATATACTTGGTACCAAAAATACCGGTATTAAAATGTCCGGCCGGTTCACTCCTGACAGCCTTTAACAAGGAATCAGCCGCAGCAGGTAGCTCCTTTGCCGGAATAATCTGATAGTAAATTAATGAAGCAAAGAGTGTCTGCCTGTTAACAGGATCAGGCACAGGCTTATACCAAAATTGCTCAAGCAACTTCCTGGTAAGGGATTGTTCCAGATCGTTGAATCGTTTAACATTTAACTGATCATTTTTAATTTCAGCAAACCGTTGCATGATTCTTGCACAATCCAGGTAATGGGTGGTTCCTATCAACTGAACAGGGACCCTGATGAGCGATTCATGATCACTCAAACCTTTGTCAATGATCCCATCGGGATGAATCCTGTCCACCTTATTCATCCAATCAAGATCCTTCTCATACAATTCATTTACAATGGCTGTGTCTCCGTAATATTGTAACAGTTTGAACTGAGTTGTCAAAAATGCTGATTCCCAACTGATACCACAATATTTTATTCCTACATAGGGGGCAGTATCGATAAAAATGGAATCTTGCATGGCATCCACCCAGTCATAAATTGTTTTCCGGTAGAACGACTGCATGTCAAAATTGTAAATATAGGTTTCGCTGGTAGCATTGAGGTCGCCCCCATAGCCAAATTTCTCGCGTGCCGGACAATCGGACTGAACAGAGAGCAGGTTGTTCAAAAAAGTTAGACGGCACGCCTCTTGTATTTCGTTCAAGAGCCTGGAGGAGGTTGTTAACTGATTCTGATTTTCCACATCCGTATGAAAGAGTATCGCTTCAACATCCGCCTTTTGAGGCACATATTTTAAACCTGTGATTTCTATATAGCGAAAAGTGTGAAAAGTAAAATGAGGCTGATAAAAGGCTATCTCCTCTTTGCCAAATATGTAACGATCAGACTGCCAGGCAATATTTGGAGCTCCCGGACCCCCGCTCCCCTTGCGTTTGATTTGACCAGCAACAGTGGTCATCACATTGAGTGATCCGTCTTCATACAACCGTTCACCAAACCTGAAAGTAATGGTGTCGCCAGACTCACCTTTCATTTTAATTTTATATAGCCCAGTCAGGTTTACACCCAAATCAACAATTATTTTGTTTCCGGAAGGTCTGATATCCAAAGGCTTGATTCTTTCGGTCGCTTTTACCGGGGGGAAAAATATGGGCTGAAGCTCACCACCGGGACCTTTACCAATCACCGCGCTCTTCCATGAGCTGTCGTTATAACCGGGAAGATTCCAGCTTGCAATCTCTTTGCGCGCATCGTACAGCTCGCCCAGATATACATTGTTTCGAATAACAGGTCCTGCTGATGTTTTCCAGTTACGATCAGAAACAATGGTTTTGGAACTTCCGTCAGCATAGTTAAGCTGAAGTTTGACTATAAGCTCAGGTTCACCGGTAGGCAGAAAGTTTCTTAGATTCCTTCCAAACATTCTTAATGGCAGCAAATTGTAAAAGCCGTTTCCCAGATGGATCCCCAGGGCATTATTGCCATTTTCCAGCAAGGAGGTGATATCATAGGTTGAATAATAGATTCTCTTACTGAAATTGGTCCAGGCAGGATCGAGCAGGTTGTTTTCTATCTTTTTTGCATTTACTGATACTATATAATATCCTGCTGCAGTGATTGTTAGCGTAGCATTTTTAAGTTTTCCGGTTACCATGAATTCCTTCCTGAAAAGCGATGCCGGTTGATCGCCAAACCTGAGTGAATCAAGCAAAAAGCTATTGCCTTTAGCTGCAATCCAGGAAGCTCCTTTCAAATCTGCATGATTCCCGTCAGCCGTTTTTTGTGCAAACAACGAGCAATTAGCCATCGTAAAAAAAAACAAAAAGGCAGTGAGTCGCTGTAAAATACGATGCTTGTTAATCATTTTATAAATTAATCAGGGTCTGCTTATTAATTCCACTTGACAAGATCGTTCGATCTGATTCCATTGGTTGGGAATGGATGCTGATCATCAAACGGGTAGAGGGCTCTTTGGTCTTCGATGACAATCATATCTTCCCGGACTGTACCATCCGGGTTCATGGCTTTTGAAAGATCCAATCCGAGATATTTGGCTAAAAAAGGATAGACTGCTGCTCTTTTATTTATGTCATATCCGTGCTTGTCGTTGGGCAGGTGAATATTTTGTACCAAATCATCTTTCCCAAATAACTTGTAAATATATTTCAGATGAGGCATTTCAACCTCCGGATTATTTTTTGTCCAGTCACCTCCGTCAGAGACAAGCAACATGGGCCGTGGAGCCGCACAAGCGGCTATTTCGACATTATTGGTTTGGAAACCAACATCTTTGTGAATTGGCATTCCACTTTCACAAACACATCCACCAAAGAAATGAGCTGAAACCATCACCACAGGTACAGATACCTTCACTCTTTGATCAACTGCAGTCAGGAGAAAAGTCTGCGTGCCTCCGCCGGAAGCTCCCGTACAGGCAATCTTTTCGGGGTCTGCACCCATCCCAAGAATGAAATCGAGGCAACGGATACTATTCCAGAGTTGCAATTTCAAAACCTCAGGATGATCATGTTTCCAACCCAACTCACCCATCTGGCCATATCCGACCATGTCATAGGCAAAAACCATGGCACCCATTCGCGCAAAAGCAGCAAAGCGTTTCTGTGCATCCGGACGATATCGCCCGACATCTCCCGGCTTAGACCAGTGACCATGCGGGCTAATGATACCGGGCAATTTTCCTGATGAAACAGTTGGTTTGTATAGGCTTCCGGTTACATAAACACCGGGCAGGCTTTCAAACGCAACATTCTGCACCTGATACCCATCATAGGTTCTTGTTTTGCCAATAATCGGATGAAGCGGGCATTTCTCGGGAAATATTGACAAACCACTACCTTTTAATATATGTTCCTTAATTAGTTCCGCTCTTTTCATCCACTCTTTTTGAGTTGAATATTCATTTTTCTGAGATTCAAGAAAGGCTTTTCCTTCGGCCTCAGTAAAATAATCTCCCTTACAGAGCATCTCTTTGGATTTTTTTGCTGACTGTGTATATCCCTGGGTATAAGCAAACAGGAACAATGCTGCCAACATCAATTTAAGTAATTTATTCATCATGTCAATCCGTTGTTAGTTTGGACTAAAATAACAAAAAAAGCTTAGTAAGTGTAGAATTGGAGCCGAAAATTAAGCTGGGCGCAGAAGTTAACAAGGCAATTGAAAATACAACATAATATAAATTACTGACTCAAAGCAGCGGGTCATTTTACAATTTCTTCATTCCAACCCTTGATAAGTAGCTTTCCTTGGCTAATTTGGGATCTGCATCAAGGGCGATATAAAGAATTGTCTTGATATCTATCACCACCGCCTGCAATTTGGAAAGATCCGGAGAAACAAAAGCTACAGGTTTCTTGTCGTACATGTTGTGAGATGCCATTGTATGAAGTATTAATTGTTAAATATCAAAACTAAAAATTTCTTTTCAAAGGCAAAGTAATTGAATTTCAATGGTTTTGAAAGAAATAGTCCCGTAAAACAAAGATTTTCAAAATCTTTGCAAGTTAGTTCTAATTATTGGATTTTTTGCAATTTTTAAGAGAGCTTGTAGAGCCGCCTGGCGGGCGTCTTGCAAAATTGAAAGCAAATCCCGTGCGAGCCGCCGGGCGGGCGGGTCCAGTGAATTCCAGCTACAATCAGCTCACAGAAACATGCCGGGATTTGGCATTTCTATTGCAAAATTCCGGCTTCCATCCCTTCCCTTCTTGTTAAGAACTGTTAAAAATTAGGTTAATATTTATATTTTTTTAATGCTCTTATAAATTTATGATTACATTCATGGCGGAAAAAAATGACTGAGAACGGTAAACAATCCGACCTTTTATAAACCATATTTATTATTATATACTCCTATATATGAGATGATTACGTTTAATAAAAAATTGTGCAATCGATTGAATTTTTCGGTTGCACTTTTAAGTATTGATTCATTTTTAAGCAACTTAATCAAACTAAATAATAAATTTCAAACAGAAAGACTATGAAAAAAAATCGAAGGTTTGACTGCTTAACGTTGGGATGTTGTACTCATAGGCTGTTGAAGATCAAATTGCTGTCTGTAATACTGCTGACAGCACTTGCATCCATGGCAGCAAATGAAAATTTGCTGGCAAATAAACCAGAACAGTCAACATATCCTGCCGAACAGCAGAAGAAGATTACAGGAAAAGTCAGTGATATTGCGGGAGTTCCTATTCCGGGAGCCACCATTGTAGCAAGTGGGACAACCATAGGTACTACTACAGATATTGACGGAAATTTTACCTTAAGCATTCCTACAAACACCAAAACGCTTTTGGTGAGCTTTGTCGGGATGGTTTCGAAAGAGATAACCCTTGGTGATGCAACCAGTTTCAGGGTTGCTCTGGCCGAATCCTCCATCGGGGTGGAAGAGGTAGTTATCGTAGGTTATGGTACCCAGAAGAAAGAAT
>JANYKW010000055.1 GCA_025358025.1 Bacteroidia bacterium
AGTTTTTTGTCTTTCCATCCTGTCTGAAGCCTGTTTTTAGGGCAAACGGACATGAAAAACGTGGTTTTGAATGGTCAACTTTCAGATTGAAACTGAAAATTTTCTATCCTAAAGTGGGTGGGTATGCTCCGGAATATGCAATCTTCTTTGTATCTGATGCCAACAGGCAGCTCTGTAGTTTTTAGCTGAACCCGGTTATTGCGAATGGAAGTAATCTGACTTAAAGAAATAATATATGATCGGTGAATTCGGATGAATTGGCCGGCAGGTAACATTTCAATAACAACTTTAAGGCTTAAAAGGGTTAAGACCGGCTTATTCCCCAGAATGTGAATTTTAATAAAATCATCATAACTTTCAATGTATTCAATATCTTTCAGTAGAACCTTCACCAATTTGTATTCTGACCTGACCAGAATACTTTTTTCGATGTGGTGATGCTTTGCCAGATACTCCTGATGTTCGATTGCCTTATGAATGGCTAATTTAAAGCGTTCAAATTCAAATGGTTTCAGCAGGTAATCGATGGCATTAAGATTAAATCCTTCAACCGCATACTCACTATGTGCAGTCGTAAAAATGACCATTTTATGCTGTCCGATTGATTTGTAGAAATTTCTTCAGGATACATCAGGCATCTGGATATCCAAAAGAAGCAGGTCAACCGGAAATTTCTTCAGGTAATTTTGAGCTTTCAGAGGATTAGTGAAAGTTTTTAACAAGACCATCCCTTGAATCTGAGATGCATATCCAGATATAATTTGTAATGAAAGTGGTTCGTCATCAACAGCAATACAATTTATCATGTGAGCAACAGAGTTAAATCTACTTCAAATTTATTGTCTGTATCTGAGATTTTTAAAGTGTAATTTTTCTTATAAATCATTTCCAGCCGTTTTCTGGTATTTTCAATTCCAACACCTGTTGAAGGCTGGTTTTCAAAATATTTTGATGGTTTGTTATTGTCTACTTTAAAATCGAGCCTGTTTTTTACAAGAGAGATATCTATATTAATATTTATTGAATCGATGGCGCTTGTCCCATGTTTGAATGCATTTTCCACAAAAGGCACAAGAATAAAAGGAGAGATAAGCAATCCTTCTGGATTACCTGAAAAACGGAAATTAATTTGATTGTTATCTGCCAGTCTCAGCCGATGAAGTTCTATAAAGTTAATAATATAACCCAACTCTTTCTCAAGAGGAACAAACGGAATATGAACATCAAGAATCACATACCTCATCAAATTTGACAATTTCATTACAGCTTCGGCCGTTTGATCTGACTTAATTATGGCAAGGGAGTAAATACTATTTAGTGAATTGAAGAGAAAATGTGGATTGATTTGTGCTTTAAGGTAGGAAAGTTCAGAATTCAGCTTTTCCTTTTCAATTTTAATTATTTCTTCTTCTGCTTTTTTCCATTCGGAATTCATTCTTAATCCGAGTGAAACAAATAGCACAACAACAAAGAGTAACAATGAGTGAATAAGGAAAGGGAAGGGGGGTCTACTCTCGTATAGTCTGCGATTATCAGATAGATATGTAAAAATATTTGCTATAATAATTAATATTGTCAAACTAAGTAATATTGACAATAAATAGGTTATCGGTTTTTTTTGCAGATAGAAAAGAGGAATAAGTTTGTAATAGTTCAGGTAATAAAATCCTATTGGAAAGACTGATGCCATTATTAACATTATCCGATTAAATAACATTGAACTTGGCAGGAAATCTGGTGGTGGAGGCGGTGTAACCAACATTGGCAAAATTAATAACACTGTCCAAACAAGTAATTGTATGATGAAAGTGATTAATTTTGGTTTCATAATTTCGTTTTTCATATGCCGGATAAAGCGCACTTTCCACTTGTTGGTGGATTCTCTTGAGCCAGAAAGATTTGATAACGTAGTTTAATCTGTCTCAAATGAACGGTAAATATATTGAAATATCTCAAAATTCTTTGATTTAACATTCCTTCATCTCCAATGAATTCCTTTGGTTTTATCCATGCTGGATTCAGCCTATCGGTACTGTCTGTCTTGACAACAGATAAGTTGATCAGTTTTTTTCAAATGGTTTGAGTTCAAATTGTGATTTTGAGATTGAGTTTTTTATGTCCATTCTGGTATCTTATCTGAAATGTCACGACTTGATTGTCTAAAGCTGGCAGTTTGGAATTTGTTATGTAAGCATTAATTGATTTTCACCATTGGAAAGTGTCTTGGATTTGTAGCAAACTACTGAAACTGATGCATTCATGTGTAATTTCTGGTTTACATCCTGGTTTACATGAAACCCCAAAAACCGCCTAAAACAAAAAAATCAGCCAATTACGAAATTTGTAACTAACTGATTTAATGTGACCCGGCTTGGGATCGAACCAAGAACCTACAGCTTAGAAGGCTGTTGCTCTATCCATTGAGCTACCGGGCCATTATTAATTGGGCGCAAAAGTACAAAAAAATCCCTGAATCAGTCATGCTTCAGGGATTTTTTGTTTGGACAAGAAGGCTTATACCATGTAAATGTTATGCTCTGCACATTGCCGCACCATATCATCAGGCCACAGGCTTGCCTGTACCTCACCGATATGTGCCTTGCGCAAAAAATACATGCAGAGTCTCGACTGACCAATTCCCCCGCCGATTGAAAGCGGCAGTTCATCCTTCAGCAATTTCTTGTGGAACATCAACTCTTTGCGGCCGTTCAAACCGGCAATATCCAGTTGTTTCAGCAATGCTGCCCTGTCGACACGGATACCCATGGATGATATCTCCAAAGACTGCTGCAACACAGGATTCCATATCAAAATATCACCGTTTAAACCTGTATGACCTCCTGAATTAGGAGTAGTCCAGTCGTCATAATCGGGTGCCCTGCCATCGTGCACCTCTCCGTTACTCAGCTTTCCACCGATTCCGATGATGAAAACTGCTCCATGCGCCTTGGTAATCTCGTATTCTCTTTCCTTGGGAGTCAGTTTGGGATAACGCTGTGCCAACTCTTCCGAATAAATGAAAGTGATCTCTTCAGGAAGTATCGGTTTGATCGACGGGTAATTTTCATAAACAATAAATTCTGTTCGCAACAACACTGCATATATCTGTTTGACAGTCTTTTTCAGGAAATCGATATCTCGTTGCCTGGCAGTAATCACCTTTTCCCAGTCCCACTGATCAACGTATAAAGAGTGAATGTTCGTCAATTCTTCATCAGGTCTGATGGCATTCATGTCTGTATAAATTCCATACCCTGTTGGGATTCCATATTGTGCCAACATGAGTCTTTTCCATTTCGCCAATGATTGGACAACTTCGGCCCTGGCATCATTCATCTCCTTGACGGCAAAGGAAACAGGACGCTCCACTCCGTTCAGATCGTCGTTTACTCCCGTGCCCTTCAACACGAATAACGGCGCTGTTACCCTGCGAAGCCGAAGCTCAGACGACAGATTCTCCTGACAAAAGTCTTTGATTAGTTTGATGGCCTTTTCGGTTTGTTTCAAATCAAGCTTGGCCTTATAAGTTTCGGGAAAATAAAGTTTCATGGATCATTTTTAAATTACGTATAATTTTGCAATAATACGAACTTCAGAAGATTAAAAAAACTACTGATTGAAACTAATCACATTTAATTAGTTAAATATTGTAATTCAACATGTACTTCGTGCTTGCCGGAATTACTACAATAGTTGTTCTATTTGGAATAATACATGTAAACAGCAAAAGTTGCCAGCCAGTGTGTACCCAAATAATTTTCTGTGATGACATGAGGGAGTGCATCCCGTGCATGTTCCGTTCCGATAACTTGCAATTCCTTGGCCATAGGGCTCCCGGGAGGAAGGGCTTTGGCAATTTCGGACATGCACCACGCCCTGCTGAGATTCAATCCGTCAAGATGCACGCCGGTAGGGTCAGCGCGATCCGCCACGACAGCAGGATGTTGCAGTGAAGCCGGGATTACAGGCAGAAAGCCTGCAAACCACTTCTCTCCCATCGGATGATCCCAGGTAGCCAATTCAGCCGTCAATTTCAGCAGCCAGCTCCATCCATATGGTCTTTCATAGCTGATTCGTCCGGGAGCATTAAAATATGCAACTTCGGCGGCAATATTTTCCGGGGTGAGGGTCATATCTATGGCATTTTCAATTGAATCCTTACCAGGAAGATCGGGAAATTCTTTCAGTAACTTAACCAGCAGCCAGTGCCCGTGAACTGAGGAGTGCCAGTCGTAACAGCCGTAAAACACCGGATGCAATTGAGATGGTGTTCCCATATCCTTGTCTGATTGCATGGAATGCTGAAGATGGTTGGCATATTCTGTGTGAATGCATTGAAAAGCCAACCGGGACAATCTGCCAGCCTGATTCCTGTCAAGTTTGATTACTTCCTGCGATTTTACAGAAATTGCAAACAGCATAATAACACCCATCAATATTCCGGTCTTTTTCATAAATTTTATTTGGAACACAGGTGAAGAGGTTGCAAGCAACGTCTCTGCCAGCATTGTTTCTAATACATGGTTTATCCTTTTCAAATTTCAACAACAAGTCCGTCGAAAGCCGGTTCCACATCCTTGGGCAACCCTTTTAACAATTCGGCATGCAACCCCATTTCGTGACTCATATGGGTCAGATAGGTGAACTTGGGGGCTATCTGTTCCGCCATTCTTAAAGCCTCATCAAGGTTCAAATGCGATATATGGGATTTTTTTCTCAGTGCACAGATTATGAGCACTTCTAAACCCTTTAACTTCACTAATTCATCGGGTTCGATTCTGTTGAAATCGGTAAGGTATGCAAATTTCCCAAACCTGAACCCATAAACAGGAAGTTTGTGGTGGTAAAGTCGTATTGGAATCACTTCGATTCCTTTTATTTGAAAGGATTTTCCATCGATCGTAAGCAACTCCATTTGAGGCGTTCCGGGATATTTATTATCTGCAAAAGCATAGCTGAAAATTATTTTAAGATCTTCCTCAACCCTTCTCTCACAATAGATATCCATCGGGGCTTTTCGAATCCAGTTAAAGCTGCGGATATCATCCAGTCCGAAGATATGGTCGGCATGCTCATGTGTCAGCAATACAGCATCCAGATTGATTACCTTTTGTTTAAGCATCTGCTGCCTGAAATCAGGACCAGCATCAACGACCAAACAGGTATCTCCCTCTTCAACAAGGATGGAACACCTCAGTCGTTTATCTTTTTGATCTTCAGATCGGCAAACCACGCAATCGCATGCTATAACCGGAACACCCTGGGAAGTTCCGGTTCCCAATACTGTTATTCTCATGTGCTTTGAAGTAAGAATATCGCCGGTCTTTTGCTGATTTCCGGAATTGCTCTCTTCCAGTCTGCAATGGTCTTTGTTACAACAAATTCGCTATCCATGGTAAGATCTACCGCTATGCAAAGTTTGGTCTGACTGTTGCAAACACTAAGCAAATCCTCTAAAAGCCTTGCATTACGGTAAGGAGCCTCGATGAATATCTGTGTCTGCCTGTCACGGCCGGAATTTCGCTCAACCTCGCGGATAGCTGGAATTCTCTCCGCAGGTTTGACAGGAAGATATCCAATAAAAGCAAAATTCTGACCATTCAATCCGGATGCCATCAAGGAAAGCAGTATGGAAGAGGGGCCAACCAGCGGAACAACCCTGATCCCCTTCTCATGGGCAAGTTTGACCAGATCGGCCCCGGGATCAGCAACTCCCGGACATCCTGCTTCAGAAAGTATCCCAAGGTCAAAGCCCTGTAGCAAAGGTTCAAGCAAAAGTTCCAGCTCTTTTGGCTGGGTATGTTCATTTAATTCCTTAAAATCAAGATCATCAATGACGATTTCCGGTACCATCCGCTTAAGATGACGACGCGCCGTGCGGGTATTCTCGACCACAAAGTACCGTAAATCCCTGACTACCTGCATGATTTCAGCAGGAAGTACCTTTTCAACGATGGTATCTCCCAGGGGTGTCGGAATCAGGTACAGATTTGCCATGAATAAACAGCGTTGGATAGATTTAAAAAAAATAAATTACTTTTCAGATCAGGTAAGAAGAACTGAGTGACAAACCGATCATTATCAAAGCAATCGTATAATAAACAAGTACTTTGCGGTGCTTCTCCCTGTCAACCTCAGTACTGTTTGAAAAGATCAATCCCAGGTTGGCAATAAAAAGGGCGAACAACATCAATACGATATGTTCAACAGGCCAGAACCTGTTGGAAACCATCTTTATCGTAATATCCTGATTTGCTGCCTCCTGACCCGACAAAGTAGCTGGGTTTGCCATCAACAACAGCCCAAAAATGAGCTGCAGATAGAGATTAACAATGAAAATGTACGATAGAGATTTGTCCAGACGGAAATAACCCAAATTCTTATAATATCCACGCAAGGATCTATAAAACAACCATATAGCTGTACATAAAAAAGTTACACTTATCATTGTGTGTACCAATTTTATGATTTGATGATCCTTGATAAGTACGGTAGTTAGGGTCATTGTGAACTGATTATGAAACAAAATTAAGAGAATTAATGAGTCTCCTGTTAAAAAAAATCTGAAAAAGGATCTTTTTTTCAGACTGCTTCAGCGAGTTTCTTAGCTTGTAAAATCCGGTCAGCCATTCCAATACCATCCCGAAGATTTCCCCCTAACACCAACCCGGGATATTGTTTCTCTATCTTCTCAATTGCATGGAATCTCTCCCCGCTGTCGGCTTCGTACTGAGGGATAGCCCAGGGATGACGCAAGATTTTGAACAATTCGGGATTAAAATCCTGCAACAGCATCAGATCACAAATTTCCCGCTGCACAATTTCTTTTACAGTTTCGTCAGTTAATTGATAGATATCCGTTCTTCTCACACCTCCCATAAAAATGGAAAAGAGAGCTCCTCCTTCAGGTGCCCGATCTTTGAATAAAGCTGACATAAACAGTACACCCAGAAGATCCCGCTTCTCTGCAAAAGGTATCAAACCGCCAAAAGCGTCGAGTTTTATTCCTTTCCACTCCTTGAAACCGAGAATTACTTCCAGTACCCTGGTGTAATGCAGTGCTGTAATTTTAGACATTGCAACCGGATCGATGAATGGCATTACTTTATCAAGTTGATATGCCCCAATGGTTGATATTACTTTTTTTGTTGGCAGAAAAATTCGCTCTCCACTTATATCAAGAAAAGAAACTTCAAAATGATCTTCAACAGGGATAACCCTTACCGCGCTGGTATTTAAAAGGATGTTCTCTTTCCCAATGCAACCTTCCATGGCATAAATCAGGGCTGAGAGTCCTCCCTTGACCGAAAAAACGCCCCGGTTTACTTTTTTCTCCTCTTCCGTTTTAGTCTGAAGTTGCTTTTTAATGGTTCCACCGATGAAACTGCCATATTTTTGCTCCAGATTATACAGTTTTGGCAAGGCATATTTTGGAACCAGACGGCTGGGATCTCCGGCATAGACCCCAATGATAAAAGGATCGATGGCATAATCCAGGAAACTCTTTCCAAGGCGCCTTTTAACAAGACCTGCCAGCGTTTCATGAGGATCCTTCCCTGCTGGCCTGAAGGGCTCAAACAGGATTCGGAACTTATCCTTCAGACTGAAAAGGGGTGTCATAACAGATGCTTTTAATCCTGAAGGCAGTGCTTCCCATTTTCCTGCTTTCAGTACATATCTTTTCTTCACCAGATTATTGGCAACTTCAAGTTCGCAATCAGTCCCCAGTTCTTCAAAGAGTTTAATGACTTCGATGTTGCCCATGACGCCCGAGTTAGGTCCCTCTTCATATAGGAACCCATCCTCCCTGACACTTTGGATTACACCACCTGTCCGGGGAGCCTGATCGAGTACAACAAAGTCCAATGCCCTCTTCTTTAAATGATAAGCAGTGGTAAGGCCTGTCAGACCTGCTCCCAGTATTATTACATCTCTCATGATTTCCTAACTAAATCAGCCAACATGCCAACAAGCAACGGGTCAGCTTCAGGTAATTGAACTCTGGTTACATTGGTCAAACCGAGTACATCTTTGGCATAAGGAATCAATTCATAATCAAGATCATACTTGGTTTCCAGATTTTCGTGAACGAAACTGATTGGTATCAGTACCAGATTATCGATACCTTCCTCCACCATGGTTTTCATGTGTTCCCTGACATCCGGACCAATCCACTTTCCACGTTTCATACCCGACTGAAACGCCGCTTCATAGTGATATCCAAGCTTCGAAGCGATCAGAGCTGCGCTGTTGATGATTCCGGTGGGATAGGTATCACCATGCAGCACATGGTATTCCGGAATGGAATGGGCACTGAATACCAGGGTAGGATCCTTGATACCATGATCCCTGAGGTGTTTTGAAATAAGATGAATCCAGAAAGCAATAAATCCGGGATGGGAATAAAATTCCTCCACGACAGTCAGATGGAAAAATGAGTCTGAGTCAGTGACATGATTCAGATCAGCCTTAACACTTGACGTTGTGGTATGACTTGACTGCGGATAGAGCGGTATAACTACTATATCACTGATATTAAGTATTTTAAAATCCTCCAGTGATCGCTTTATATCCGGAGAAGAATAGGAGAATGCATACTTTACGAGAAAAGTATTTCCCAACAGATGTTGGAGCTCCAGGGCCGTTTTTGCAGTCGAACTAACCAAAGGCGTTCCTCCGATAAGTTGATATTTTTCCCAGGATTTTTTATATCGTGTCCTGCTGATAATGAAGGAAAGGATGTTTCTTATTGGTTTCTGGAAGGGAAGAATAGCCGGATCCTTAAACATCCGGGAGAGAAATTTTTTCAGCTCTTCCGGAGAAACAGGCCCTCCCATGTTAACAAGCAATACACCTCTCATATTATGAATTTTCAATTTTGGAATTTCGATTTTGGATTGCGCCACTTTAAATATTCCTGACCTTCCAAACCGCAAATAACGCATCTCTTACCACAGATTACACAAATTGACACAAATAATCCCAACTCTTTCCACAAATTACACAAATTCACGCGAATAAATCCCTCTCACTACAGATCACAAGATTAAGAAGAGAATAAGTAATTGAAATGTTTGCAATTTTCTCCATTTCCACATTTTCAAATTTTCAAATTCTAAACCGTTCTGGAATAAATTCCCTCGCCTGTTTTAAGTGCGGGATCCAGGGCCATGGCGATGTTACGGGCGCACAAAAAGCCTTTTTCTGTCAGATGGATCTCATTATTGTCCAAATTCATGAGGCCATCTTCGATAAAATCATCAAACCTGGAAGGATCGAATGAGAGCAGCTCCTTTAATTCATGGATGGAAAGCCCAAATTCGGAGGCTATCTCAACCAGGTTCAGCAACCCGTTGCACATGATGCAGTTGATCACCGCACGTACGATCTGTTCACTTTTGCTAAGCTTATAACCTCGCTCAATGGCAGTTCCACATGCTTCAACGGATTCCATATACTTTGCAATCTCTTTGTAGTTCTGGGCATAAGCACCCCACAACTGACTGATTGAAGAGGAACCGAAAGCATAAACCTGCCCAGTGGTTTCCAGTGTGCAATATCCCTGAAAATTACGGTGAAGCTGTTTGTTTGTGTATGCTTTGGTCAGGTCATCATCCGGAAGTGTAAAGTGATCAATCCCAATCGCACAATAACCGGCCTCCTTCAATTGGGCAGTTGCCTGCAGGAACAGGTTCATTTTATCATTTGCATCGGGAAGTCCGATCGTTTCCAATTGTTTTTGGGCCTCTTTGACCCAGGGAACATGCGCATAGGAAAAGGTTACGATGCGGTCGGGCCGGATATCAATAGCCTGTTCGATGGTATGCCGGAAGCTTTCGGGGGTCTGCAAAGGAAGTCCATAAATAAAATCGAGGTTGATACCCTTAAAACCTTTGTCTCTCAGATAATTGACTACATCTTTAACCGGATGACGGGGAACTTCCCGGTTCACCACTTTCAAAACATCTTCCCTGAAATCCTGAATACCCAGGCTAATCCTGTTGAATCCCATTTCCGAAAGTTGGTCTATATGTCTGTAATCCAGATATGCAGGACTGCATTCCATGGCGATCTCTGCATTTTCATTGATCGTAAAATGGGTCCGTACCCAATCCATGATTTCCCGGATGTATATCATGGAAATAGAATTGGGAGTCCCTCCACCCCAGTGTATCTGCGTAACTCTTCTGGAATCATCCAATAATGAGGAGACCAGCTTCATCTCCGTCTTTAGTGCCTGTATATACCTTTCAACCACCAACTTGCGTTGGGCAATTACGGTAGAGCAACCACAAAAATGGCAACGTTGCGGACAAAACGGGATATGAATATATAACGAAATATTTGCCGGCTTTTGCTGATTGGAAGCACGCAACGCACTGATATAGTCAGATGTGGTAAATCCCTTGTTAAAAAAATTGGCCGGTGGATAACTAGTATACCTGGGTCCGGAAATATTGTATTTGTGAAGAAAATCTGCGCTTATTTCCATTTCTTATCCTCTTTTCCAGTTTGTCCTTTTGACCCAGTCAACCACAAGTCTGGCATTTTCGAACGGAATTCCCGGTACAAAACCATGTCCCAGGTTGAAAATCCAATTTTGTTCTTCAGAGCCAAATTTCACATATTTCTCTAATTTTTCCAGAATGGTATTCTGGTCGGCAAAAAGCAATCTAGGATCCAGATTCCCCTGGAGACCAATCTCCGGATGAACCAGCGATCTTGCCTCTTCAAGAGATACCTGCCAGTCAATACTCAGAATATCAGCATCTTCCGGCTTAATATATTTCATCCCGTAACCCAACCCCTTGGGTAAGAAGATGACCTTGCAGCCTTCTTCACGTACAGCCCGGGTTATTTGCCTGACATAAGGCATCATCACCTCATGATAAATATCTGAAGGGATTAAGCCCGCGTGTGTCTCGAAAATTTGGAAAACGGAAATCCCGTGTCTTACCTGATTTTTTGCATATTCAACCGATAGTTCAGTAATTGCAGCCAAAAGCTTGTGCGTCATCTTTCTGTCTTTATACAACAAAGCCACAGCCTCCGGAAAGGTATGGTTGGAACTCAGTCCCTGCACCATGTAGCAAAGCGTGGTAAAAGGTGCACCGCAAAAACCGATCAATGGAATTTCTTCAGGCTTGGTGCGGATAATCTCGTCGATGGCATGGTAGATATAATTCAATCTGGATGCATCAGGTTTCAGATGTACCACAGGATCTGAAAGCTCTTTCAAGGCAACATCAAACTTGGGTCCTGAATCTGTAAAATTCAGATTCATCCCCAGTGCAGCAGGAATGACCAGAATATCTGAAAAAAGAATCGCTGCATCCACACCAAGGTCATACACAGGCATAAGGGTCACCTCTGCTGCCAGTTTTGGAGTATTCATCAACTCGGAAAAAGTGTGCTTCTCACGTAGTTTGAGGTAGTTGGGCAATACCCGTCCAGCCTGACGCATAAACCATACGGGCGGCCGACTGGTCTTTTGTCCGTTTATTGTATCTAAGAATATTGAATTTGTCATATTTATATTTTTGTTGGAAGAAGCTTTTAGCCATTGGCTTTTAGCTATGACTTCCTATCTAATTATACTGAACAAAATCTATAGTTAACAGCTAATAGCTTTCAACGCCTGCAGATTGGCTGCAATCATCTGATCAATTTCTTCATTAGAATGAGCATATGAAACAAAAAGGCATTCAAACTGAGACGGAGCCAGATAAATACCACTTTCGAGTGCCAGCTTAAAATAGCTGGCATATCGCTCTGTATCCGCAGTCATGGCCTCCTCCAGGTTGGTAACCTGCTCTGAATCTGTAAAGAAAAGTGTCATCATGGAACCAACCCTGTTGATCACGCCTTTAACACCGGTTTCCTGCAAATTATGAAGGATTCCTTTTTCAAGCCTGGCAGATTTCCGCTCCAATTCCGGATAGAGATCCTGCGACTCTTCAATCATCGTCAACATGGCAATACCTGCAGCCATCGCCAGGGGATTTCCAGATAACGTACCGGCCTGGTATACAGGTCCGACAGGGGCCATCATCTCCATAATCTCTTTACGACCACCATAGGCACCGACAGGCAAACCCCCACCGATGATTTTACCAAGTGTCGTGAGATCCGGTATAATACCAAAATACTCCTGCGCACCTCCTTTGGCAAGCCTGAAACCGGTAATCACTTCGTCAAAGATCAGCAATGCTCCATATTTGGTTGTTAGGTCTCTCAGTCCCTGTAAAAATTCCTGCGTTGGAACGACCACTCCCATGTTGCCTGCAACAGGTTCGAGGATCACTGCTGCAATGTCATTCCCTTTTTGCCTGAAGAGCTCCTCCACCGAAGCCAGGTTGTTATATTCTGCCATCAGTGTATCTTTCGCAGTACCTTTTGTAATACCCGGACTATTGGGAATACCCAATGTCATGGCACCTGATCCGGCCTTAATCAGGAAGCTGTCTCCATGCCCGTGATAGTTTCCGGCAAATTTTACAAATGCCTCTCTTCCTGTATATCCGCGGGCAAGCCGAATGGCGCTCATGGTTGCTTCTGTGCCGGAACTTACCATCCGTACCATCTCAATGGAAGGCACCATCCGGATAATTCGTTCGGCCATCTCTGTCTCGTATTGGGAGGGAGCTCCAAAACTGGTACCGTTGATGGCTGCCTGTCCGATAGCCCCAAGAATTCGTTCATGCGCATGTCCAAAAAGCATTGGGCCCCAGGAGGCAAGACAGTCAATGTATTCATTTCCATCCAAATCGGTAATCGTGGTCCCTTTGGCCTTTTTGATAAATACCGGATTTAACCCGACACTTTTAAAGGCTCGTACAGGTGAATTAACTCCTCCTGGAATGCATTTCTGTGCCCTCCCGAAGGCTGCAATACTTTGATTAAAGTTCATATGATGTCTCTTTTGAAAGCTGTTAGCTGTTAGCTGTTGGCTATTAGCTGATAGAAAATTGGATCTGACTATTAATTGGTATTATCACTGATCTGATTGGTAATGGCAAATCATGATGGTAAAATTATGCTCTAACAATTGAGCAGTAAAACCAAAAGCTAATGGCTAATAGCTAATAGCTTTGCTTTAAAATTTTTGCAGCTTCAACAGCGTGATAGGTAATAATGATATCAGCACCCGCTCGTTTGATAGAGGTCAGGATTTCCATCATCACCCTGGGTCCGTCAATCCATCCATTGGCAGCTGCAGCCTTCACCATGGAGAATTCGCCACTTACATTGTAAGCTGCAACTGGCATTTTGAACTCGTTTTTCACGCGGTGTATCACATCCAGGTAACTCAAAGCTGGTTTAACCATCACAACATCAGCACCTTCGGCGATATCCAGTTCAACTTCTCTCATCGCTTCATCGGTATTTGCAGGATTCATCTGGTAGGTAGCCCTGTTACCAAATTTAGGTGCACTCTCTGCTGCTTCCCTGAAAGGTCCATAAAATCCCGAAGCATATTTGGCTGAATAAGCCATGATCGGGATTTTATAAAATCCGTTGGCATCAAGTTGTTCACGGATAACACCCACACGACCGTCCATCATGTCGCTGGGTGCAATCATATCGGCACCAGCCTCTGCCAGAGAGACTGATTGCCTGGCCAGCGTCACCAGGGTGAGATCGTTTTCAACATCCCCATCAACAATGGTACCACAATGACCGTGAACTGTGTACTCACAGTTGCATACATCGGCTATCACAAACAATCCTTTTGTGACGGAATCCTGTTTAATGGCACGAATAGCTTGCTGTACAATACCGTTGTGCTCACAGGCCACACTTCCATCCTCATCTTTGTGAGGCGGAATTCCAAAAAGCAATACTGATTTTACACCTGCGGCAACAATGTTTTTACACTCCTCTACAAGCAAGTCGACCGAGAGCTGCGAATTGCCCGGCATTGAACTGATGGGATTATTAACTTTGGTACCGGAGCAGACAAACAAGGGCATCACAAAATCGTCGACAGATAATTTAGTCTCTGTAACCATCTCTCTTAGAACACCGTTGTATCTCAATCTTCTTAATCTCGTAACAGGAAATCTCATGGCATTTTTTATTATTGTTTGTAATATTGAATGATGGCCTCTGTCAGGCCTTCAGAATTAGACATTTTTGCCGTCATCAATGGTTCGTATCCGGCTTCAAGTATCGCCCTGGAAGTTGTTGAACCGATACTGCCGATCTTTAGCTCACCTAGCAGGCTGAGGTCAACAAAGGAGGCAAAATGGTTAAAGGTGGACGGACTGGTAAATAATATCAGGTCATACCGACCGTCGGTAATCTGTTTGATGACCATGGGGTCTGCAAAACGTGGCTGGCAAGTCTCATAAACATCCATCCGTTCAACCTGATTACCTGATTCAAGCGTGTTCTTCAAGGTATCATCTGCGAGATTTCCCAATGACAAAAGTATCTTCATGTTGTTTGGCTGATGTACCCGGCAAAATTCTGCTGCAAATCCCGCAGAACCATGCGCAGTTCCACGAAAGGTCGGAGAGTAGCCGTAATATTCAAGTTCGGAGGCCGTTTTAGAGCCAACGACCGCTACCCTCAGGGAAAGGGGTAATTCTGAGCCTCCTGTCAGGTCTATTAACTGCCTGAAGAAATGCGCAACACCATTTCTGCTGGTAAAAAAAAGCCAGTCGTAGCTGCTTAGCTGCTGAATTTTCATCCTATCTTCAGATTGCAATTTAGCAGGTTTAATCTCAATCATTGGCAATGAGAGCACGGTTGCTCCCTGGGTAATCAGCAGATCAGGCAAAGTATCACCTGTCTCAGGAGCGCGGGTGGAGACAAATATTTTGCCCGACAAGGGTAGTTCCTTTTTTGGAGCAAATGGATCATCCAACCGTATTGCCTTAAGAATCTCCCTTCCACCTTTCGCCAGTAAATTTTGCGCAAGTTCGACTGCAAGATCAACTGCGTGATTGATAGATCCTTCAATCTTACCCTTCAAAAATTTTTCTCCGTTGATACTGGAAATGAAACCGTTTATCTCAAAATTATTTCCATTAATCCTGGTAAAACTTCCCACCGGGATTTGGCAACCACCCTCCAGTGTGCGTAAAAAGGCGCGCTCTGCCTCGGTGGCCAATAAGGTCTTCTTGTCGTTGATGGCCGCTACAAGGGAGGCAATCCCGGGATCATTCTCGCGGATTTCGATGGCAATAGCGCCCTGGCTGCAGGCAGGAATCATCAAATCAGGGTCTATCAGTTCTGATATATATTGATCCATACCCAATCTTTGCAATCCGGCACCGGCCATAACCATCACGGTGCAAAAGCCATCTTCCATTTTCCGGATGCGGGTATTGACATTGCCACGAATCTCCACGATATTAAAATCCTTGTTGATACGCAGAAGCTGTGCTTTGCGTCTCAAGCTGGAGGTAGCAATGATATCGGTTGAAGAAAGGTCATGCAGGGTCCTTTTTGAAGAACTGATCAATGCATCTCTTACTTCACCACGCTTCAAAACTGCTCCCAATAAAACTCCTTCAGGAAAAAGTGTGGGTAAATCTTTCAGGCTATGAACAGCCATGTCAATCTCATTTTCGAACATGGCAACTTCCAATTCTTTGGTAAACAATCCTTTGTCTCCAATTTTTGAAAGCGGTACATCCAGAATTTTATCTCCTTTGGTTTTAATAACCACGATCTGAAAATCTAATCCGGGAAATTTTTTTGAAAGTTCTTCTTTGACAATATTGGCCTGGTAAATTGCCAGCTGGCTTCCTCTGGTACCGATCCGAATGGTATTCTGCATGCTTAATTCTGTGCAAATAATTGGTTTACAACTGTGGTGTACTCCCGGTTACTGCCGTTATCAGTAACCGATTTGATATTTTCTATCATCATGCCAATCAGTTTTTTGGCGATCAATTCACCATATTCAAGCGCCTTTTCGTACTCTTCAACTTCTTTATTTTTGATGATGCCATCCAGCACATTTTTACTGGCTTCCTGAAAGCTGGTCGAAATTGTCTTAAAAGTAGGTGCGAGTGCTCTGATATTGAACCATATCATGAATTCAGCAACAGAAGCCTCAATCATCTCCTGTGCCATAAGAATCTCACCTTTTCTTTTTTCCAGATTATTTTCAATGACCTGATTCAGGGCATCTACATCATAAACATGAACATGTTCAATATTTCCAACCTCCACAGCAACGTTTCTTGGTACTGAAAGATCCAGGAAAAACAATGGTTTCCCTGCTCTTTTGATCATAGCTTCCTTCACCATTTCAACATCAAACAAAGGTTTCTTGGAGGCTGTGGATGTAATCACGATATCGTTCAGGTATAACAGCTCAGACAACTGATCCATCTCTCCAACCTTGGCATGATATTTTTCGGCAAGTTCCCCTGCCTTTTCCCTGGTTCTGTTGACGATAGTAAACAGCGAACATGACTTTTTGATTAGATTTTGTATTGTTAGCTCGCTGGTTTGTCCTGCACCTACAAGCAATACCGGATGTGTGTTCAGATGATGCAATCTCCTGGAAGCAAGCTCAACACCCGCGTAACTAATGGAAACGGCACCCTTGTTAAGCGCTGTCCCGGTGCGCACCTGTTTGCCGGCTTTCAATGCATCATCAAAAAGCTTGCTGAGTCCACAGCTGATCAGTTTGTTTATTTTGCTGATCTGAATGGCGGTCTTAATTTGACCTACAATCTGATACTCACCCAGTGCCATGGAATCCAATCCGGATCCAACGTGAAACAAGTGAGTTGCAACAGCCTTATTTTCTTTGTGGTAAAAATATTTTCTGACCTCTTTATCCACTTTTCTGAAGGTAAATAACAAGTTCTCAATGTCAGAAGCACAGAGAGGAACCAAAAACTCATTCATCTCGTAATAGATCTCCGTTCTGTTGCAAGTGGATAAAACAATTGCACCAGAAACTCCATTCAGCTTAAGCAGTGGAATAAAACGCTTGATATCTTCTTCGCAGAAAACAAAACGTTCTCTCACTTCAATGGGTGCTGATTTATGGTTTAATCCAAGTAGTCCGATCATGTGTTGTCGCCTCTAATATTTTTTCGAAAGCGATATTAGAAACAGAATCTGTAGTAAATCTGAAGTTGGGTATCATCATTTGAAGGCAGATGAAGAAACCGATTTGTAAGGTTCGTTATATTTGAACGACCAACCGGTTTGCCAGCAAAGAAAATGCGCATTCCCCTTTCTAAAAATGCTATGCAAAATTCAGTATATGTGTAACTTATACTTGATTTTAAACCTTAACATGCAGCGCCTTCCATGCCGTCCGGCTCATCCGGAGAATCCTACAAATGTAACTATCTGGATTAATTCAAAATTATATTAAACCGTTATTTAAACCTATTCTATCATTGCCATTAAACAAAACTGTTAAACAATGCATGTGCTGCTCAAAATGATACTTCACCCCGAATCCATATAGGGCACAAATTTTCTGAACAATTGCCAGGCCCAGACCCAAAGATTCGGGGGAGGAAGAAGATTTGTAAAAACGCTTGAAAAGTATGCTTTCGTCCACAGGATGATCCGGACCTGTATTCGAAATCCGCAAGTATGACTTCTCAAGTTCGACGACCAGTTTGCCTCCCTTTATATTGTGCCTGACAGCATTCTTGATCAGATTGACTATCAGCATTTCGGCCAGATAAGGATTCATCTGCAAAGTGATATCCGGTGCTATTTTATACACCATTTCAATCTTTTTGGAACGGATCAGATCTTCCAGATTCTCAAGCAACCGTTTGATAATATTCTCCGGACTGACATTTTTTGACTCCGGAAATTGCTTGTTTTCAATTTTTGCCAGCAATATCAGGGTGCTGTTGTATTTTGACAGACGAATAGTAGCTTCGTAAGCATCAGACAGCGCTTTATATTGCTTCTCATTCATCTCGCCAGCCTGAAGTAACAACTCCAGTTTCGCATTGATTATGGCCAATGGGGTCTGTATCTCGTGTGATGCATTCTCAGTGTACTCCTTCAGATTCAGGTAATCATTTTTGATCCTTTCCGTCATGGTTATCAAAACCCTGTTGAGGTCTGCAAACTCCTTCACATCCGAGTCCTTCAAGGCAAAATCTTCATGGGTATTCAGGTCATATTTATTGATTTTTTCCACTGTATCGTAAAAAACGCTCCAGACCAGCCTGGAAGAGTATCGGTTCACAACAAGCAGCGTAACGATCAACAGAATCACCAGTATGGTCATTGTCATAATAATACTGACAATCAAGGAATCTGTCTCTTCCAGGGATTTAAAAATACGGATGTCATAAGATTGATTGTTGATGGTCTCACTAAATCCAAGTTGTCTGAATAGCTGGTATCGTTGCTCTTCCCGGTTAAAGATCAGGGTATCCGCATAACGATCGGGTGATCCTCCTTTTTCAACAGGAGTGACAAGCATGATCTCATTCCGGTTCGGAGGCTGGCTCACAGAGTCGTGGGCCTCTGCCATTTGCCGGATGATGCTGAATTTTCTTTTTTCCATCTCCTTGTTGACGTTGCTGTCAACCTGAACGCGCAGGGAATAATAAAAAGCTATTACCCCGAATAGATAGATAAACAGGGAGATAGACAATAAATTCAGGGAGGTTTTAGTTAAAAGTCTCAAGTGAGGTCGAATTTATAACCAAGTCCATAAATTGTTTTGATGTAATCTTTGCACCCCTTTTTCAATAACTCCCTGCGGAGATTCTTGATGTGGGTGTAGATAAAGTCATAAGAGTCAGCTGCATCCATGTGGTCACCCCATAAATGTTCTGCTAAACCTGCTTTGGTAATAATCTTATTCTTGTTAGAGATGAAGAAGAGAAGCAGTTCGTATTCTTTTTTGGTTAGCACAAGTTCGTTTTCCAGCACGAAAGCCCGGTGTTCATCCGGAATTAGTCTGATTTCATTCAATACCAATTCATTGCTTCCATTGAAGCTTATCCTTCTATGAATCGATTTCAGGTGTGCATTCAGCTCTGACAGGTGAAAAGGTTTGGTAAGATAATGATCCGCACCGATCTCTAATCCCTCAATTCTGTTGTCAAGGGAGTTTCTTGCCGATACAATAATTATTCCTACCGTGATAGATCGTTTCTTAATGAGTCTGATCAGATCGAGTCCGCTTCCATCCGGTAAATTGATATCCACCACGATACAATCGTATTGGTAGAGTTCAATCTTCTCTACTGCTTCTTCGAAGGTGTATACCACTTCGCACAGATGACCTTCCCCGTCGAGGTAATCGACAATGGAGTCAGACAAAGTTTTCTCATCTTCAATAATCAATATCTTCATAGGAAGGATTTACCCTGAACACAGAATTTGCAAATTAACACAAATAATACTCCAGGGATCACTGATCTTACGAATTAATAAAGATAAAGCACCAATTACATAGAAAACTTTACGATATGACTGCGTAAGGTACTATTACAACCCATCCATTATTTCGGTTTGAATATGCCCTATATCCTGAGGTTCTGCATGTATATTAATTTCGCTGCGTTCAATACGACGCCCCAGCTCATTTTCAATCTTGTCACATATCTCGTGCACCTTCATGAGATTCAATTCCGGATCCAGATGAACATTAACCTTTACAAAAGTATCTGCGCCGGCTGTACGTATCTTCAAACTGTGAAAATGCTTCACTTCGGAAAATTCCGCAAGTGTACTTCTGACTATATTAATAGTCTCCTTGGGCGCAGTGTCGAGCAATACATCAATTGATTTTTTTCCCAGTTGCCAGGAAACGTAAAGAACTACAAATGCAACACCAAGTGCGGCCAAAGAGTCAGCAAAGTAATATCCGAAATTGGCACAGATTAATCCGAAAAAAACTACCACTGAGCTCCATATATCTGTCGAAAAATGAAGGGCGTCTGCTTCCAGTGCATGACTGTTATACTTTTTGGCAACCCTTTTCAACGCACGGGAACGGGAATAATCGATGATGATGGAACTTATTACTACCAGAAAACTCCAGATATTTACCTCGATATGTGTACCACCTGATATCAGACGTCCCAATGCTTCATATACTATCCATACGCAGGTGATCAGTAATAAAAAGGTCTCAATCAAGGCAGAGAAGTTTTCAATTTTCCCATGACCGTAATTATGTTGCTGATCGGCAGGCTTGTCCGATACCCTCACAGAAAAATAGGTGATTATTGCTGCAACAAGATCCAGTCCGGAATGCAAAGCTTCTGACAGGATACCTAAGCTACCGGTCAGAATACCAATAACAAACTTAAAGCCTGTCAGGAAAAAAGCTGCAAGTACTGATAAGAAGGCAACATTTAACTTTTCTTTTTGCATAAAAAGCTTCTGCTTTAAAAAAAGATCTCATTAAAAAGTATAGAACCAGCTGGAATTCAACGATATAAACAATTTGTTCAAATAATTCAAAGTAGGATGATTCATACTTTGAATTTATTTAAAAAAGGGCAAAAAACATTCCGGATCTAAAAATAAAACTTCTCTTTTGTTTTGAATAATATATTGACTAACTTGGTCGTTCAAAGGAATTTAAAATTCTCATTTATATGATCGAAACGAGTCATTTTCATCCCATGATGGTTCACTTCCCAATAGCCCTGGTGACATTTGGGTATATTGCAGAGTTGGGATCCATCTTTGTTAAAAAGGAACTATATCTGTCAAAGATCAGTTTCTACCTATTGATTTTTGGTACCTTGTCTGCCATAACGGCCTATTTAACAGGTCAATTATTTACAGCAGATATGTCAGGTGCTGCAGAAAATATTAGAGAATGGCATGAAACTTTTGCCGGAATTACCCTGGGATTACTGATTGTTACTTCTGCTATCAGATCCTATTATTGCTACAAAGGTGATTGCAACAAATACAAATGGTCGGTATTTGCCTTGTATTCGTTGGTGACAATCGCCGTTTCGATCACGGGATATCTGGGTGGCACATTGGTTTACAGTTACATGATGCCACTTTAATCTGAAACATAAAAACCCTAAAAAAAGAAACATGAGAACAATTTATTTATTTGCAATGATTGCATCATTCGCATTATCAAGTTGCAATGAGGCAAAACCAACAAAAACAATCGACAACCTAAAAGCCGGGATCAAAGGTGAAACTACAGCCAGTGCCAGGTATGCTGCTTTTTCTGTAAAAGCCAAAGAAGAAGGCCATGAAGCCATTGCCACACTATTTGCTGCAGCATCTAAGGCCGAAGCTATACACGCCGGAAATCACAGGAAAGTACTCGAAGGACTGGGAGTTAAAATGGATGATTTTAAACCTGAATTTGAAGTTAAAACAACAGCTGAAAACCTTCAGGCTTCAATTGACGGGGAAGGATACGAAGTAAGTACCATGTATCCGCAGTTTATTGCTGACGCCAAAACCGAAAAAGTTGGGAAAGCTGAGAAATCCTACAACTGGGCAATTGATACAGAAAAGAAACACCATGATTTCTATATGAAAGCCCTTGATGCTTTAAAGGCCTCTGCCGAAAACGCTTTGCCAACACAATATGCTGTTTGTCCTGTTTGTGGAAATACCTACGATAACGCTAAACTGGACGAAAAATGTGCATTTTGTCAAACGGGTAAAGAAAAATTTCTGCTAATCTGATTATTAATGATATATGATAAAAAGAGGGCTGATGGTTCTCTTTTTTTTTGACTTTTTTTACAATCTTATATTTGGAAAGATATTATTACAATCTTTGCAGGCAGGATATTACACTACCAGAATGGCTAACAGCAAAGGGATATTTCAACGGACGGAACTGCTGCTTGGAAAAGAGCGGATGGAACGAGTCCAGTCCAAAAAAGTAATTATTTTTGGAATTGGCGGTGTCGGGAGTTGGTGTGCTGAAAGTCTCATCAGAAGTGGAATTCAATATTTAACACTCGTTGATTCTGATCGGATCTGTATCACCAACATAAACAGACAGTTACATGCCACCTCACGAACCGTAGGCGAGGTAAAAACTGAAGCCTTGAAAAATCGCTTGCTTGAAATCAATCCTGATGCAGAGATTATTGCAATACAAAAGATCTATAACCGGGACAACCACCATCTTTTTGAGCTTGAAAAATACGATTTTATCATTGATGCCATTGACAGCCTGAGCAATAAAACCCACCTGATCAGGCAGGCAACCAGGACAAAAGCCGTGTTTCTTTCTTCCATGGGTGCCTCTCTGAAAATTGATCCTACAAAAATTCGTGTCACTGAATTCTGGCAGGTTATCAGATGTCCGTTGGCAGCCAAAATAAGAAAAATGATACGCAAGGGGGATTTACCTGCCAAACAATTCATGTGTGTTTACAGCGAAGAACTCCTCGAAAACAGTGGAAGCGGCTCTTCATGCGGCACCGATAAATGTTTGTGCCCTAAAAATTTAGTTGGCACCGGTGATCCTGAACTTGAAGATCATGAATGGTGCAGTCAGAAAGCCGTCATCAATGGTACAGTGGCCCATATCACTGCCATCTATGGATTCACCCTTGCAGGTTTGGTGATTCAGCATATCTACAACGAGGCATAAATGGTAACTTTTTGCTAATTTTGGGATAACTATTCATCCTTCGACACATCAATGATCACCATCCGCAACATAAAAGAATCTGACAACGGAAGTTTGGCAAATATCATTCGGAATACATTGGCCGAATTTGGGGCCAACCATCCCGGCACTGTATATTTTGATAAAGAGACAGACCATTTGTACGAGCTGTTTCAACAAAAATTATCTGCCTATTTTGTTGCCGAATCGGATGGAAAAATTGTAGGTGGTGGTGGAATTTTCCCCACCAAAGGCTTGCCGGAAGGAACATGCGAACTGGTAAAAATGTATTTATTACCTGAGGCCCGGGGCATTGGTCTTGGCAGAAGTATCATGGAAAAGTGCCTGTCCACAGCCCGTTTTTCAGGTTTCAGTGAAATTTATCTGGAGAGCATGCCCGAGTTGAGACTGGCCTTGAAAGTATACGAAAAATTCGGATTCAAATACCTTACTGCACCGATGGGCAATAGCGGACATTTTGGCTGCGAACTTTATATGAGCAGAAAATTGTAGGCAGGATTCCGGATTCCTGCCTATTTTCTCCTGACATAGCACCGCCAGGCGCAGTACCCACATAATATTTTTTCACTCTGAAAATGAAAAGCAAGTGCTAACCTTTGCCCGCTATTTGGGATTCATCGCAATAAGTTAGCAATGGAAAAATATCAAGACTTCATGATCGTAGCATCAAAGTAAATTCCATTACACTTTTCTTACACTTACCTAACTATTTCCACTTGCTTTCGTCTGCATATGTAAAATACTAATTATGTGAGCATAACATATAATCTTTGTCGTCCAAAATTTAAAATGTAATCTAAACACTTACAACCAAATTTTATTCTTCCTACTTCAGTACACATTTATTATTACTTGGATATCAGTATCCAGAATGTGTTTTACTCATGTTCCCTTACCTATCCCGGACTCCATCTGGCCTAGTTTTGTTATGAGGTAAAACACTAAAAGTAGTATTCATGAAAAATTATATCAGATTTACAGTCATTCTGATACTCATGCTGTGTTTCCGAATTACCATGGGTCAGAATGCAACCATCAAAGGATTTGAATTGATGGGCAAGAACCAGGAAACCGTCCTGATTAACCAAACGTTCACC
>JANYKW010000089.1 GCA_025358025.1 Bacteroidia bacterium
AAAAACATTCCGGCAGTTGTATTTATTACCAGGAATGCCGCAAAAATGTAACCGATCAGATTGTGCCACTTCAAATTCCATTTTTTCATGGAAAGGGGACCGGAAAATGATCTCTTTCGCTGCTTTAAACGTTTGATCCATTTCGGGAAGAGAAAGTGAAGCAGTCCGGTCAGGGTAAGAAATATTAAAACAAGTCCAAGTAAATCAACAAAAAGCTTGCCGGCAAAACCAAAAAGTTCACCACTGTGAAGCTCCCACAATGTGAGAAAAAGGCCGATTTTACGATCATAACCCACGGGAGGAGGCAGATCGGCTTGTTCGAGATGAACCATATCAGTGGTACAATACAGAAAATCGCGGGTAAGAATTAACAATGAATCACCCTTGACAACCAAATCACAGATGCGCTCCTCCCCTTCCGGCATATGAAATTTCAGCCAATTATTGGAATTTAATGTATTGAAATAGAGTCCGAAATGAGTACCGGCAACCAACAGATTTCTAAATTTTACGATTGTGTAGATCTTTCTCTGATCGATTCCATCCGGAAAGCCTTTGTTGAAGTCCCGGAAGTCGGATAAATCTCTGGTAGCCATCCATACTCCGATGTTTCCATAAATAAGCAATGAGTCATCACCAACGATCAAAGAGGATCTGACGCCTGAAAGGTTCCAGTTTTTATATTGGTAACCAGGAGGCATCCAATTGCGTGAAAAGTCAACGGACGAGATCATATTCCGATGATTCAGGATAATTCCTGACATGGCAAATAGGAGAGCAAATAAAGAGACAATTATACCGGGCCATTTGTGATACTTCTTAAATTTCCTGACCCATTTTGCGAGTTCCGGTGACATAAAAAACCAATTAAAATATAGCACATGTTGACACTTACAAAGAAATTATTTTTTAACTTTGTTACAAAATAAAATACCACCTTTTTGTAGCATATAAATGATTTTAAATAAAACTACCGAATACTCACTCGCCGTCTTAGGTTATATGGCAGTAAGCCAGGATGATATCTTTTCTGCAGAATTTCTTCATCATGAGCTGAAAATCCCACGCAGATATCTGCGGAAGCTATTAACGGACCTGTCAAAACTTGGTTTTATCCTCAGTACGAAAGGCCGAAATGGAGGATTTGCCTTTGCCAGACCGCTTGGGGAGATCAATCTTGCGGCCATTATCAAAACCGTTGAAGGTTCCGAACTGATGGAAAGCTGTATACTTGGACATCAGAGTTGCAAGGAAGAACAACCATGTGTGATGCATGAAACCTGGCTGGAGGCCAAGACAAAAATGCTGGAGGCCCTGTCAAACACAACCTTGCACGATCTGAGAGAGAGGAAAAAAGCAAAATCTGATTAAGTACATAATTTTTCCAATATCACATGTTTTACTTTTAAATTCATTACTATGGTCGATTCCTCCGCTGTACTTCAAGGCCAGACTTTGGCTTACACACTTTACTCCCTGGCAATTCTTTTGTTAATGGGATGGTTTGGATTCAAGATAACCCGTCAAGGGAAAGAGAAAAAATCAAAAGATGGTTTATTTTATGCCTTTGTAACCATGTTGGTGATTTTGGGCGTTTCTCTGCATATCGTCACCTACAACACCATCCCATGGGCTGAGATGGATTTGAACCGGGCTGGGATAAAGGCAGACAAAGTATTTGAAATTACGGTAGAAAAGCATCAGTTTTTCTTGCCTTCGGAAAAATTGATTGTCAAATGCAACGAAAAAGTGCTTTTCAATGTTACATCCAAAGATCTCACTTATGGCTTTGGCCTTTTCAGAAAGGACAACTCCATGCTTTTTCAGATGCAGGTAGTGCCGGGTCACAAAAATGACCTGCTCTGGCAGTTCGATAAGCCCGGGGTATATTCTATCCGATCAACTGAATATTCAGGTCCGGAGGGTTATAATATGGTTGTCCGGGATGCCGTAGAAGTTAAATGCACTGAATAAAAATGTCAATAATAAATTAAATAAATAGCACAATATGAAATTTTTCGAGACGCTTATTAAAGGAGAAGAGGGTGTATTTAAGCCTGATACTTTAACCCGAATGCAAAAAATGACGTTGCGGTTTGTTGTAGTGGGATTGTTTTACTATGGTTTTGCGGTAATCGAAGGGATGATCATGCGTATCTATGAAATCCAACCTATCCCCGATATCAGTACCAAGCAATTTTTTGCCATCATGACAGCCCATCCACTGGTCGGAATTTTTGGTTCAACCTATTCCATCGTCTTTGGAGCTTTTCTGTTTCTTGTACCATTTTTAATGAGTAAACCACTTTGGAGCATTAAGTTAGGGAACTGGACTCTTTGGTTAATTGCAGGTGGAACCATGATTTTTTGGCTTTCGGGTTTTATTACACACTATGCTCCGCTTTACACCCTGTACTGGCCTTTACCGGCAGATTTCACCCAATTCAGTGTTATTGGAGGCACCTTTTTCATTACCGGGATTGCACTTGTTATGCTGGGTACCATCTTTTTTGTCATAAATATTTACAAAACAATAACTTATACACCGGAAGGATGGGAAAAACAACCCAAAGGGGCTTTACTTAAATCCGCGTTGGGGATAACCGCTGTAACCAATCTCTTCAGGAGTAAAAAGAAAGAACAACTGGTTTCTCTGCCTGTTGCTGCCATAGCCCAGGGAACTGTTGACGTGGCTTTCAATGCTGCCATCATTCTTTTTACCGGGGTTCTTATTTTGATTTTCATGGTTGCAGCGCTGTTTGGAGTTGACCTTAAGTCTACTGCTATTGATGCATTACTATATAAAAACTGGTTTTGGTGGGGATTAGATCTTGTTGCAGACGGTTTGGTGCTAATTTTTGTTGCCGGAACCTGGTATCTGCTGGCCACCCTGATTACCGGCAAGAAACTGTACATGGAAAAAGTGGCCCGGATAGCTTTGTTGGTTGAGCTTGTTGTTTCGTGGACTGTCTGGTCTCATCACCTTCTTTCAGATCAGGCACAACCGGGTTATCTAAAGGTAGTATCAGGAGAGTTGGTTACAGCCTTCGAGCTGATAACACAAGGTCTCGCATTTTTTATTACCTTAACCACACTGTGGAGCGCGCGACCATTGAAAATGACTAATCCACTGAAATTTCTACTTGGTGGCTTACTTGGATTTGCGTTGGCAGTTCCGGCGGGTATCATGCAAGCCGACATTGGTCTTAACAGAATATTGCATAATACACAATGGGTAATTGGTCCGCATGTGCACGTTGCGGTACTGGTAGGTTTGGCAATGACCCTATACTCTGCAATCTATTTTCTTCTCCCGATTCTGACCAATGGAGCTAAAATTTATAGTCAGAAACTCGCCAACTTTCACTTTTGGGCACAATTGTTAGGTGGTGTTGGTATGGGTGCTTTTATGGGAATGGCTGGACTTCAAGGAATGTTAAGGCGCTCTTTGTATGTGAATGGAGAGTTCAATCTATACATGATACTTGCAGGAGTGTGCGGCACATTCCTGTTATTGGGTTTTCTGGCATTCTTCTATAATATTGTCATGACGGTGGGTCTGAATGGCGTGATTGGAATCTTCAGACCATCCAAATACGAGACCAGAGATCTTCTTCCAAAATAAGCGGTTTTTTTTCAGAATCAAAAGTGAAAATCATACAGAGAGACCGGTAAATAGCCGGTCTCTCTGTAATTTATAAAAAGGTAAATAGATTGAATGCTGCATAACATCCACAGATTTTAGGATTATAAATTTAATTTTAATTAAATTTACAATAGATTATGAGAACAATTCACAACTTTTAATTGTTGAATATTAAATCCTAACATAAAATTGATGATCATGAGAAGAAAATTGATGATTTGTGCCAGTTTACTGTCATTGCTTGCCGTGCTATTTATTTATGCCTGTCAAAAAGAAAGTAGTACAACAGCCTCTGATAATACGCTTTTCAATGTTAATTCAGTAGAAAAAAATGCAGTTGTAGCAAATTCAACGTTTGATGAATTAAACGATTTTGCTCAATCAGGTTTTGATTCCAACAACTTAAAAGCACTCAACCTGACTTTTGGAAGTTGCCCGTCTATCATGGTCAACTTTATGACTCCCCCATTTTCAATTAGCCTGGATTGGGGAACAGGATGTAAAAACAGTGATGGTGTCACAAGAAGTGGAAAGATTAATCTCAGCCTGTCTGGGATGATGAATGAGAAAAATAGTGTTGCCACGATGAAAATTGAAAACTTCGTTTCTGACGGGAAGAAAATCACAGGGGTAACTAAAATCACTTATCTGGGTCCTAATGCAGGTAACAACTGGCCCAGATACGGGGTTCTTTCAGAAGGCAAAATTGAGTTTGCAGACAAGAGCGTTGTCACTTATCGTTCTGAAAGTGTCCGTCTTCAGGCAGAAGGTTCCGGCACAGCATCTATTGCTGATGATATTTGGAGGACTGAGATTAGCAGTGCAAGGGGTGTCAATAAAGATGGTACAACATGGACTGCCAAAACAACCAAAGTAATGATCAAGAAAGGTGACTGCAAATGGTACAACAGCGGAACACTGGAGATCACTCCTGGAAAAGGCGATGTTAAAACAATTGATTTTGGAGATGGCACCTGCGACAGCAAGGCTACCATGAAAATAGGAGACAAAATTACAGTTATCACTTTGTAATCAATTCACTGATTACTTCACAACATAAGAACGGGCGACCAGAAATGGCCGCCCGTTCTTATGTTGTGAATCCGGAATTGATTAATTCAGAAGGATGTTCACCTGGTTGTAAACATTCTCGGCAGTAAATCCAAGCTGTTCATCCAATACCTGGTATGGAGCAGAAAATCCAAAGGAGTTCAATCCCCATATTGCCCCGTCATCACCAACCAGACCTCTTAATGTAACCGGTAAGCCCGCTGTCAGACCAAATTTGGGAATACCAGGCGTAAGAACACCATGCTGGTATGATTTATCCTGCTCTCTGAATAATCCTTCAGAGGGAGCGGATACAATCCTGACTTTTTTGCCGTCACGTTCTCTGAGCAAAAGTGCACCTTCCACCAGGGTTGCAACTTCTGAACCGGAAGCGACCAAAATAACATCAGGATTTTCGCATGCTTCAACTACATAAGCACCTTTTGCCAACTGTTTGGCCTCCTCAGCCCTGTTTGAGGAAGCTGGAAGGTCTTTGATATTCTGACGTGAAAGAATGAGTGCAGTAGGTGTTGCAGTGTTCTCCAGGGCTATTTGCCAGGCTACAGTAGTTTCACTGGCATCTGCAGGACGAAGAACCAATACAGAATTGTCGCCATGATGATTTTTGAGCTGTTCCATCAGGCGCAATTGGGCTTCATGTTCTACAGGCTGGTGCGTTGGTCCGTCTTCACCGACACGGAAAGCATCATGGGTCCAGACAAATTTTACCGGAAGTTGCATCAGGGCAGACATCCGCAAGGCAGGTTTCATGTAATCAGAAAAGACGAAGAATGTGCCACAAACAGGAATAATGCCTCCATGCAGGGCCATACCGTTCATCACACATGCCATGGTAAGTTCGCAAACTCCAGCCTGAAGGAATGCACCTGAAAAATCGCCATTGGTAAATGCTTGGGAGTTATTGAGAAATCCATCAGTTTTGTCTGAATTAGACAGGTCGGCAGAGGCAACGATCATATTTCCAACACCTTTTGCAAAAGCGGACAATACGGTAGCAGAAGCATTTCTGGTAGCTGCTCCAGATTTCTGCACAATTTTGGAAAAATCGAAATCAGGTGCTTCGCCGGAAAGATAAATTTCAAGCTTCGCCTCCAAATCGGGATGAGCTGCTGCCCATTTATCCTCTTCACTATTTTTTTCATCTGCCCATTGAAGCAAATACTCCCTTCTTTTGCTGTATAAATCTGCCACTTCAGGAAATATCACAAAAGGACTTTCGGGATCTCCTCCCAGGTTTGCAATCGTCTTTTTAAAGGAGGCTCCGGCATGCGACAGAGGCTGGCCATGTGTCGAACATTGACGTTCAAAACTTGATCCATCCTCTTTGACTGCTCCTTTACCCATGATGGTCTTGCCAATAATAAGGGTAGGACGTTTTTTCTCATTCTGGGCAGCGTGCAGCGCTGAACGAATCGCAGCAGAATCATTGCCATCAATCGTAGAAACATTCCAACCCCAGGCCTTATATTTGGCTGCTGTATCTTCGGAGGTCACAGAACTTGTTTCTGTTGAGAGCTGAATATCGTTTGAATCATAAAACATGATGAGGTTGCTCAGTCCAAGATGGCCGGCCAAACGACCTGCACCCTGAGATATCTCCTCCTGGACCCCTCCGTCCGAAATAAAGGTATATGTTTTATGAGACATCCACTCACCAAACCTGGCAACAAGAAAACGTTCAGCAATGGCGGCACCAACAGCCATTGAATGCCCCTGGCCAAGCGGCCCGGAGGTGTTCTCTACCCCTCGTTCCGGATCAACCTCGGGATGACCAGGCGTAACGGATCCCCATTGACGGAAATTTTTAAGGTCCTCCATCGAAAAGGTACCCGCAAGAGCAAGCACAGAGTACAACATTGGAGACATGTGCCCGGGATCCAGAAAAAACCGATCCCGGAAGGGCCAGTTCATGTCGGCAGGATCATATTTCAAAAATTCCGCGTAAAGAATATTGATAAAATCGGCTCCACCCATGGCACCTCCCGGATGACCGGAGCCGGATTTTTCAACCATAGCAGCAGATAATATACGAATATTATCCGCTGATTTGTTGACAGTTGTATTGTTCATCATCTATTAATAATTGAAAAAATTAATTGGGAAGCAGAATACGAACCATTAAAACGCCATCTATTGCCTCAATCTTTTGTTTTACCTGATCAGGTATCTCTTTCTGATCAGTATCAATAATATTATAGGCAACTTCGTTCTTATTGCGGTTAAGCATGTTGGCAATATTTATACCGTCCCTGGCTAGAATTGCAGTTATCTGGCTAACCATTGTTGGAATATTACGATTGGCAATTATCATCCTTGCGCAGCAGGTGCGATCCATCACAGCTTTGGGAAAATTTACAGAATTCCGGATATTCCCATTTTCAAGAAAATCAATCAGTTGATTGGCTCCCATGATTGCACAATTTACTTCCGATTCGTTGGTGGAGGCTCCCAGGTGGGGAATTGGAATCACACCTGGTACATTCAGTAAGGATGCATCCGGAAAATCGGTAACATAACAGCCGATTTTTTTGCGTTCAATCCCTGCAATGATGTCCTGGTTGGAAACAAGTTCGCCTCTGGCGAAATTCAATATTTTTACACCGTCCTTCATGACGGCTATTTTTTCTGAATTAATCAAAGAGCGGGTTGCATCCATCAATGGTACATGCAATGTGATAAAATCGGCCTGAGAAAGGCAACTTTCAATGCTTTCTGAGCGGACAATACTCTGATCAAGTTTCCATGCATGGTCGACTGTTATAAATGGATCGAAACCTATCACTCTCATTCCCAATGATTTGGCTACATTTGCGACCAATACACCAATATCTCCCAGTCCGATGATCGCGAGGGTTTTTCCTTTTAGCTCAGTTCCACTAAAAGCTGCTTTTCCTTTCTCAACAAGTGCAGGGACTTTGTCTCCTTCTGCTGCCAACGTTTGCGCCCACGCAATTCCACCTACTATATCTCTGGATGACAGCAACATACCGGCTATAACCAATTCCTTTACTCCATTGGCATTTGCCCCGGGAGTATTGAATACTACCACACCTTTATCGGTACACCGATCGATTGGAATATTGTTCACGCCGGCACCTGCCCTGGCAATTGCCTTGAGAGAGGCAGGAAGTTCCATCTCGTGCATGGAAAAACTCCTTAAAAGAATCGCATCAGGATTGGAAATTTCATTGGCAATTTCGTATTTTGACAATGGAAAAACCTGGAGACCTTCATGGTCAATCTTATTCAGCGTTTGAATTTTTAGCATCTTGATTGTTGTTTTAGATAAGATGATTAATTGGAACAAATATCACTAAAATTGGGGCAAAGTGAAACAATGCAGTGCAAGTTTAACGTTAACTTCAAATACCCAGGAAGTTCAAAATAAATTGAACCCTTGACCCGGGGTTAACCAGTGGTAAGTTAACAATTTTATATCCATATTTCAAATATGCCCGAACAATTTGGTCATGAATTGCAAGAGCTTCCTCAAAATTTTCTTTCCTGATCTGATCCATCCTATAGATCTCCTGCCAGGGTGGCGTTATAAAAACAAAAGGAGCATACTTGTTGTTTTTCACCATCTCCACGATAAAAGAAGAAGGATTTTTTTTCTTAAACCAGGAATAAGCTATTTGATCGGGCAAACCTCTGTCTGCAAAAGCAGTGGAATCAGGTGCTGTTGCCAGTAAAAAGTGTAATCTGTCCATGGCAATCTTTCTCTCAAAGTCTTCGGGAATATGAAAAGCCTTGTCAGGTTCGTTTTCACGCCCACTTGCAAATAGTAACTCCCTGGCTGCTTCCCTGCCAACAGAATAATTTAGTGCTGACAAGCAATTTATCAAGGTAGTCTTGCCAAATCCGGGGCCTCCTGTAATTACGTAGACCATTATTTGAAATATTAGCTATTGGGAGGCGTACAAAAAAGAAACCGCCCCTGATTGCAGAGACGGCTTCATCCTATATCTGATCAGAATGATTATTCGATTACCAATGTTTCTGTTCTACGGTTGAGTTGGTGCTCAGCTTCTGTACATTTCACACCGTCTTTGCATTTGTTTACAAGTTGTGTCTCACCAAAAGCCTGTGCATTGATTCTTGATGCGCTGATTCCTTTTGCAGTCAGGTAATCCAGAACTGATTTACCGCGTTTCTCTGAAAGTTTCATATTGTAACTTGCAGGACCTCTGCTATCTGTATGAGATTTCATCTCCAGATTAACCGTTGGATTCTCTTTCATTTCTTTGGCCAAACGATCGAGTTCTGTTTTTGAAGTTGCATTCAGATCCCATTTGTCATAGGCAAAGTAAACTTTGAATATTTGACCTACGCATGCCGGAGTAACGTGTGCCGGAGGCGGAGGCGGAGGTGGTACTGGTTTTGGCTCTGGTTTTGGCTCTGGTTTTGGCTGTGGTTTTGGTGGCTCAACGACTGGTACTGGTTTGGCAGGTTTTTTACCAAGTGAGAAAGTCAAACCGGCATGTGTGTAAAGATAGCTCTCGCGAATCTGACCAATCAGGTAACCTGGATAATCACCTTTAGGAACAGCATACTGCATAACACCGTCCAAATTATTGGTATTAACAAAGCTATATTGGGTACCAACATCCAATTTTAAATTGTCTGTCAGACGGAAAACAAGACCTGTTCCAACAGGGACAGTCCAGAATCTCCAAGGTCCCTGAACAGTTTCAGGAAGTGAAAATTCTTTTTGATTTACGTGGGTCATACCTGCTCCCAATTTGGTATACCAATATATTTTGCGGTCAAATTTATTTTTAGAAAACAAATTGTTCATATTCCAAACTGAGTTCAGTGCAAATTCATTGACACCGCTTTTAAAAGCTTTATTACCTGTAGTTTTAGGGGTTCCCGTCAGGGTTGTACCATTGTAGGCACCTTCCAGGGCAAAAACACTGGTGAAGTTCTTCCTTACAAACAAACCATAGCCAAAATTCAGGTCACTATTGAAATGGTTGAAATGGTTCCAAAGAGATTGCTTGGAAATATTTGTATTCCCGGTAAAATTTGTAACCCCGGCATTTATACCGATTTCCCACCTTTTGTCAACAGGTGGCGCTTCCTCTTTAACCTGAGTATCCTGTGCAAAAGAAAGTGCATAGCCCGCTAAAAACATGACGACAACTAAGCTAAGTTTTTTCATAATTGATAATTTAAGATTGATAGACAATATTAGGTATTATTATTTTCTATTTAGATTTTACAAATTAACAAAAGTTTAAAAAGAAATACAACTATTTTTTTACTTATTTTACAATATTTTAACAAATAGTGCAATAAAAGATGAATTGATCCAAAACTTACGTAAACAGTTTTATATCTGAGTCATAAAAGATCTGGATTTCAAATTAATAAAAAGCTGACTATCTGGTCAAAAGTTATGGAAGCATCGTTTTTATTGGGATCAGTTATCCTATTACCCGATATATTGCTTGCTTGACATCCTGATCATATAAGGTTAATAAATGATTAGAATCTCCCTGAATTTAGCAACAATTAATAAGAAGCGACAATATTATGAATTCTTTCTACTTTTCAATATACAGCGGAAATTCTGTTCAACTTTCGTCAGAAGAGTCAAAACATTGCATCAAAGTACTGAGGCTTAGGAAAGGAGATCATGTTCAATTACTGAATGGCAAAGGATCTTCTTTCGAAGCCGTCATTCAGATTGCTGATGCAAAATCATGCATACTGGAGATTGAAAAAGAGGTCAAATTTTCCAATTACCGTTCTTACCATCTGACAATTGCGATCGCTCCGACTAAAAACATGGATCGGTTCGAGTGGTTCACAGAGAAGGCAACTGAAATCGGAATTGATAGAATTGTCCCGATAATTTGTAGGCATTCAGAGCGCAAGGAGATAAAAACTGACCGACTCGAAAAAATACTGGTTTCGGCCATGAAACAATCCGGACAAAAATACTTGCCTGAGCTAACGAGTCAAATGTCTTTTAAAGAGCTTATAGCACAGCCTTTTGATGGTGTTAAATTGATAGCTCATTGTGCGTTCGGGGAGAAAACGACACTGAAAAATTCAATTACAGCAGGAAAAAAAATATTGCTACTGATAGGCCCTGAGGGTGATTTTGATCCTTCAGAGATAAAATTTGCCCTTGAAAATGGTTTTATTCCGGTAACCATGGGCGATTCAAGACTCCGCACGGAAACTGCAGGTATCGTAGCTTGTCAGACGGTATATCTTGTCAATGAAATATAAGTAAAAAGTTGCGATTTACAATTTCCCCTTTTCCAACTGTAGTGTTTTTGTAGAAGCATCACAAACCGTTTTTGGCCCCCAGTATTGGATTGGACCCGGATAAACGTAGGAAGTATGAACTGCCCACTCGCCACGTTTAGCAGCAAATACCTTAAAAGGGGCGTCATCCAAACGAACGAGTGCCTTCTGAATGACAGGCTTCCAAAGGCCATGACGGCGTTCCATATTCATCATCATGGTTATGGGTACACCTGTTGCGATCCACTGATCAGAAGGTTCTGTTGTATTTTGCACAGATGCCATATATCCTGATTTGCCTTCTGCCACGAGTAAGGCTGCGGTTTGTCCAAGGGAGTAACAGTAATCAGCGTCAAAATTCGAAGGAGCTGCGCAACGACCCTCATAACCAAAAAAGTGGTTCAATGCTGAAAATTTCACTTTAGTTTCTCCTTGCTTTTTTAAAACAGACAGCCTTTTTTCCACCATTTCGATGAGCAATCGTTCAGTTTCTATCCGTGATACCTGAACGTTTCCATGGGGATCACGGTCGAGGGTCAGCTGCTTGGCAATTCCTTTTGGCAAGGATTTAAACACTTTTGATGTCTCGATTGCCAGGCGACTGATCACATAATCTCTTTTTTCGTCATCTGTTACCTGTGTGTTAAAAGCCTCAGCGGTTGCGTGGCCTTCCGCAAGCAACTCATTCAATTCAGCGATTAGCGTCTTCATCTCCGGAATAAATTCAATGAGACCTTCAGGAATCAGGGCAACCCCGAAGTTTTCTTTGTTGGCAGCCCTGTCAGAAATAATCTTAACCAGTTCATCTACAATTTGCTGCAGGGTTTGCTCCTTTGCAGCAACCTCTTCAGAAATCAGGCATACATTGGGCTGAGTCTGGAGTGCACATTCCAAACCAATGTGCGAAGCTGAACGTCCCATTAATTTGATAAAGTGCCAGTATTTTTTTGCCGAGTTAGCATCTCTCATGATATTTCCGATCAGCTCAGAATAGACTTTGCATGCTGTATCGAATCCGAAAGAGGTTTCAATCATCTCGTTTTTTAAATCCCCGTCAATAGTTTTGGGACATCCAATAACCTGAATACCAGCATTTTTTTGCAGATAATATTCTGCCAATACACATGCATTGGTATTGGAATCATCACCGCCAATGATAATTATTGCTTTGATGTTTAATTCTTTGCATATTTCCAGTCCCTTGTCATACTGATCTTCCTCTTCCAGTTTTGTACGACCAGATCCAATAATATCAAAACCTCCGGTATTTCTGTATTCCTCAACAATTTCCGCGCTAAGTTCCAGGTATTTGTGAGAGACTAATCCACCGGGGCCTCCCAGAAAACCGTATAGTTTATTTTTTGGATTGAGTTTATTCAGTCCGTCAAAAAGACCTGAGATAACATTGTGCCCACCTGGTGCCTGTCCTCCCGACAAAATTACCCCAACATTCATAACAGGAAGTTGCTTTACCACATCGCTCTCCTGAAATGTAACAATTGGCATCCCATATGTATTTGGAAATAAATTTTTTATCTCCTCCTGGTCAGCAATAGATTCGGTATTTTTACCGGAAACTATTTTCACATTTCCATGCAAAGCTTTTGGCATCTTTGGCGCATACTTTGCCCTTTCAATTTGTAAGGCACTTTTGGTCATATTCTAAAAATGTCGATTTGATACTATTGGTACAAAAATAGCGCTACATTACTAAAATATAATACTATCCAAACCCTCAAAACGTTAAATTTGACAATCTTTTAATATTACCTTTTATACAAAATTCATTTTTCCATCACCTTTTCTTCACCCTTTTTGGATTGGATTCGCCCTGCCGACCTGAGTGCTTGCTGCAGTAAATATTCTAATTGTCCATTGACACTCCTGAATTCGTCGGCAGCCCAGCGTTCCATGGCATCATACATCTCGGGCTGAACCCTCAATACGAATGATTTTTTCTTACTCATAACGGGAAACTAGTAAATAGTCCCGGCGTTAATTACCGGACGTGCAGATTCGTCAGCACAGAGAACAACCAGAAGATTACTAACCATGGATGCCTTCTTCTCATCATCCAGTTCAATTACCTGTTTATCCTTTAATTCATCCAATGCCAGCTTAACCATCCCTACAGCACCTTCAACAATTCGCTGGCGGGCTGCGATGATGGCTGTTGCCTGTTGCCGGCGAAGCATTGCACCGGCAATTTCCGGAGCATATGAGAGATTTGAAATCCTGGCTTCAATTACTTCGATGCCTACCAATGAAAGCCGCTCCTTTACTTCTTCTGCGAGTGCTGTATTAATTTCGTCGATACCTGAACGAAGGCAGATAATTTCGGGACCGCCATCCTGCTCAATGTTGTCGTACGGGTAAGTATGTGCAAGTTTGCGAAGGGCCGATTCGGTCTGGATTTTGATGAATTTTTGGTACGATTCTTCATACTTGGTTTTTTTGATTCCAGACTTGGGATCTACCTCTTCAATTGTCTCAATATCGAATACTGCCTTGTAGGTATCGACCACCTTCCAAACAACAATAGCACTGATCAGAATAGGATTGCCTTGTTGATCGTTTACTTTTATAACATCAGACTCGAGGTTGCGAATGCGAAGAGATACCCGTTTTTTAACAAAAAAAGGATTTAGCCAGAAAAAACCGTTTCCTTTCACCGTTCCACAGTATTTTCCAAAAAAGACCAGGACTTTCGTTTGATTTGGCTGAACAATAAATAATCCGGTCATCCAGATAACACCGGTAATTGATATTAGCACAGATACAGGTATTACCCAAATCTCCCTGTAAAATACATTACAAACGGGAGCTGCCAAAAGTATGACTGCTACCAGCAACTGAAAAAAACCATTGTTTCTGAGTTGAATTTCCTTTTCCATTTTACTGAAATTTAAATTAGTATCACAATGATATCATTTTAATTTCATACTTACAACTCTTTACAGAAAAATATTATTTACGTAGAAAGTATTTGTAAATTCACCGGTTTGGAAAATCTATTAAATTAATTTTCTTCTATGTCTGAAAGTCTTCATAATCAGTACATTGATATAAAAGGCGCGAAAGTGCACAACCTTAAAAATATTGATATCAAAATCCCGAGGAACAAACTGGTTGTGATAACTGGTCTTTCAGGTTCCGGAAAATCATCTCTGGCTTTTGATACGTTGTATGCCGAAGGGCAGAGACGATATGTGGAATCACTCTCTTCCTACGCACGGCAGTTTTTAGGCAGAATGGACAAACCTGAAGTTGATTATATCAAGGGGATACCCCCGGCTATTGCCATCGAGCAAAAGGTCAATACACGAAATCCCCGATCAACTGTAGGCACCTCTACGGAGATTTACGACTACATGAAGTTGCTTTATGCCAGGGTTGGCAGAACATTTTCGCCTGTTTCAGGGAATGAGGTATTGAGACATGAGGTAGTGGATGTAGTCAATTATCTGATATCCTTTCCGGTAGGCTCCAGAATCACGATTGTATCTCCCATGCAGGTAAACCATGACCGAACACTGGAAAAAGAGGCTGAATTGCTTTTGCAACAAGGATTTACCCGTCTTGAACTTGACGGGGAGATTATTAAAATTAGTGAGCTAAATCAATTTGCAGGGAGTCCCAAAGAAATCAATGTGCTTATCGACAGGATTCCTGTATCTGAGGATGAAGATTTTGCATCCAGGATAGCTGATTCAGTGCAAACGGCATTCTTTGAAGGGAAGGGAGAGTGTATTACCCGTGTTGAACAAGGTAATTTCAGGGAAACCAGAAGATTTTCGAACCGGTTTGAAGCGGATGGAATAATTTTCGAGGAGCCTACCCTGCATTTGTTTAGTTTCAATAATCCGGTTGGTGCCTGTCCCCTCTGCGAAGGGTACGGAAAAACCATCGGGATTGATGAAGACCTGGTCATTCCCAACAAATCACTTTCAGTATTCAGTGATGCAATTGTTTGCTGGAAAGGCGAAAAAATGGGGGAATGGAAAGACCTGTTGGTCAAACATGCATCCAATTTTGATTTTCCGATTCACAAACCCTATTACGAACTTTCCGCTGACCAAAAAAGGTTGCTCTGGACTGGCAACAGTTATTTTGAAGGCCTGAATGACTTTTTTAAACAACTGGAAGAACAGACCTACAAAATTCAATATCGTGTGATGCTTTCACGTTATCGCGGAAAAACAACCTGTCCGGCATGTGAAGGCACACGTCTCAAAAGGGAGGCCTCCTATGTGAAGGTCGGAGGAAAATCTATCACTGAACTGGTTAACCTTTCTATCATTGAACTGCAGTTATTTTTCAAACAGATAACTTTATCAGCTGTTGATCAGATAGTAGCGGAAAGGTTACTTATTGAAATAAACAACAGAATCGAATTTTTGTGTGATGTCGGACTTGGTTATCTGACCCTGAACCGACTCTCTTCAACATTATCAGGTGGTGAATCTCAGCGCATCAACCTGGCTACATCGCTGGGAAGCAGTTTGGTGGGATCCATGTATATTCTGGATGAACCATCCATTGGATTGCATCCCAGAGATACCGGGAGACTGATCAAAGTACTGAGAAAGTTACAGCAACTCGGGAATAGTGTTATTGTGGTAGAGCATGATGAAGAGATCATGCGATCTGCCGATTATCTTATTGACATTGGACCACTGGCCGGGCAACATGGCGGAGAAATCGTTTTTGAAGGCACACAGGATGAACTAATACTGAATCCTGTCAGCAAGACGGCAAAATATCTTACGGGAGCAGAGAAAATACCAATTCCTCTCAGTCGACGAAAATGGAACAATTATATTGAAATTACCGGTGCCAGAGAAAATAACCTGAAAGGTTTTGATGTCAAATTTCCACTGAATACGCTCACTGTGGTGACAGGAGTTAGCGGATCTGGTAAGTCTTCTCTGATCAAACGGATTCTGTATCCTGCCCTGACTAAGTATTATGGCGGGTATGGTGAAAAAACCGGGGATCACACCAATCTTTCCGGCGATCTGAGCAGAATATCCGCCATTGAGTTTGTGGATCAGAATCCTATCGGGAAATCTTCGCGGTCGAATCCGGTCACCTACCTTAAGATCTATGATGAAATCCGAAAATTATACGCAGAACAACCGGCTGCAAGAATTAATGGTTTTACCCCTTCTCATTTCTCATTCAACATTGATGGAGGCAGATGTGAAACATGTCAGGGGGAAGGAGAGATTAAGGTTGAAATGCAGTTTATGGCTGATATCCTCCTGGTTTGCGAGAGCTGCGGGGGTAAACGATTCAAATCAGATGTCCTGGATGTAACCTATCAATCAAAAAGCATTTATGAGCTGCTTGAGCTGACTGTTGATGAAGCGATCGATTTCTTCAATGATAAAGCATCCGGCAAGAAAATTGCAAGAAAACTTCATCCGTTACAAGATGTAGGTCTTGGGTATATTCATCTTGGACAATCCTCAAATACCTTGTCGGGGGGAGAAAGTCAACGGGTTAAACTGGCCTCTTTTCTGGCAAAGGAGAAAGAGGGAGCTACCCTGTTTATTTTTGACGAACCAACAACCGGTCTTCACTTTCACGATATCCACAAATTGCTCGATTCAATGAATGCTTTAATATCCAGAGGCCATTCAATCCTGGTCATTGAGCACAATCCTGAAGTAATTAAAGTGGCAGACTGGGTGATTGATCTTGGACCGGAGGGGGGAGATTTGGGCGGCTATAAACTGTACGAGGGTACCCCGGAAGGGCTGATTAAATGTTCTGTTTCATTCACAGGGGACTTTCTCAAAAGCCACAATATTCTTGTTTAATACGACATCCCCTTTACCAGCCTTTCCGGTGATGAAACCGGCATCCACAAGCTGGCGGACCAACCGGCAGGATAATCCGCCAGCTGGCGGATGGCTACTCCATCCGACCATTAAAAAACAAATTATTAGCAGATAAAATAATTTTATCTTTGTCGGACATAAAATGGAAAATTGCACCCAATGGAAAAAATTGACAAATTAAGTCGTTTAAAATCTGCCATTAAGTCGGGAAGTCCGGAATTAACGGATCATGCGCTGGAAGAGATAAAAACAAAGGGTGATGATACTTACATAGCACCGTTGATAGCCTTCCTGCATCAGCCAATTTCCAAGGAGGCAAAAGAAAATATCTACCAGCTTTTCATCGAATTAAAACATGAAAATTCCGTGGATCAGCTCATCAATGAAATGGAAAATGAGACTGACCTGGACATCCTGGTACGACTGGTAGCCACTTGCTGGCAAAATGGACTGAATTACAGCAAACATCTCCCCTATTTTGTTCAGCTTATCATGGATCAGGAGTTTCAGATAGCATTTGAGGCTTTTACCGTCATCGAAAATATGTATGGAAAGATCGATTATGATGTCGAAGCGACACTTCTCGCAGAGATTGAAAAAAGTCTTCCAATGGCAGAAGACAGAAAGCAATATTTACTGAAAGGATTACTTGAAATTATCCCAAATATTCCGTTGGATCAGGACCCGGTAGATTTTTAACCGGAATTTAATTACATGGAACGATTAGACTCACTTTTTCATCGCCTGGTTTTCCATCCCAAAGAATTAAAAATGGGATGGTTTGTTTTATGCGTGGTATTAAGCCTTTCCCTATTTCCGGCAATTGAATCCAAGGCACAGGATCCCCAATTTTCACAGTTTTTCTCGAATCCGCTCTATCTGAATCCTGCCTTTGCGGGTACCGGTACCTACCCTAGAATTGTATCCAACTACCGCAATCAATGGCCCAGCTCCGGTAATACCTTTGTCACCTACAACTTCTCGTACGACAAATATGTGCTTGGCATGAAAGGTGCGATTGGATTTCAGACTCTTTACGACAGAGAGGTAAGTGGAAATATCAATACGGTTCAAAGCTCATTTGTGTACTGTTACCATGTGAAGGTCACTGATAAGTTTTTCTTTACTACAGCACTTCAGGCAGGTTTCATTTATAAGCAATTCAATACCGGTAATCTTATCTTTCCTGGTATGATCAACCAGGAAAATGGCACTATCAATGGAAGTTATGCATTGCCTGTTGAAAGCGGACAAAAAATTTTCCCCGATTTCACTTTTGGAATGGTTGGACAGCAGCAATTTGTATATTTTGGATTTGCCCTCAGCCACCTAACTGAGCCAAACCAATCTATTGTAGACGGCGACAACATGGGTAATCTGCCCATGAAATTTACAGCGCATATTGGTGCAAAAACTACTGATTTTATCAGATCTCTCTTTTCAAAAGAATTTTCACTCTCACCCAATGCAATTTACCAGCAGCAAGGCGTTTTCAAACAGATGAATTTTGGCATGTACTTCACGCACAAGGCGCTCACCCTGGGCGCATGGTACCGGAACAATCTTTCTGCCAGGCCTGATGCTGCAATTGGGATGATCGGTTATTCAACACCCTTTCTGCAATTGGGATACAGCTTTGATTATGTGCTGTCTGACCTTGCTTTGTACAGTATGGGATCACATGAAATATCCTTGATTTTTTATATTGGGACCAACATTCGGAAGAGGGATTTTTACCATACCCTGCGAATACCAACCATTTAGAAATTCCTCCAACCTCTTAATAGACCACCATCACAGTCCCCATTTGTCTATGGGCTTTCCCAAGAATATCCGTAAACTCCAGAATCCAAATGTAATTGCCGGGTGGCGCCATCATCCCGTTTGACAATTCTCCATTCCATCCGCGGATTTCATTTTTGCATTCGAAAATAACATCATTCCATCGGCTCATAATTTTCAAATGGTAACCTTTCTCCATGACTCCGCTGGAAAAAAGTTTGAATTCCCGGTCTATCTCATTTACTGCATTGGGAGAAAAAGCATTGGGAGTATAGAGCTTTTGGAGTGCAATGGATACTTTCCCTGATACAGTATCAGAACATCCAATGCTGTTAAGTGCTTCAAGCAGAACAGTCAGATATCCGACTACTTTAAACTGATGAACAGGATCCTTTTCAACGGAAGTGGTTCCATCGCCGAAATTCCACATAAAATGATCTGCCCCCTGCGATTCATTTTGAAAAGTGACCGTAGGATTTTCTATGAATAACATATCCTGATCCATCGAAAAGGCAGCTTCAGGTGTAGGATAAACAGTTACGAAATTTAATTTTGAAAGTGAATCGCTGCATCCTGTTGTTGCTGAAGAAGCCAATAAAACCAGGTTGTACTGTTGATCCGGTTTGATATAAGTATGCAGGAGGTTATTCCCATCTTCTGTAATACCATCCCCAAAACTCCACCTGTAATCAATTTGATCAACGGCATCTCCTGATTTTGCAACCATTTCAACCTGAAGAGGGGTACAGCCCTTACTTTCGCCGGTCAACAAGCTGAATAAAGGTTTTCTCTTCAGAAGAACTGATTTTTTTTCACTCTCACAACCGAATTTTGATATGACCTGCAAGGAGACATTAGCGCTTGGTTGGGATTTAAGATCGAACCGTAAGGGTCCCATCGAATCTCCCGGATCCTGGATCACTTCACCCGGCAAAAAAGAAGATAAATCCCAATGAAAGTGGTCCTTCGCATTTGCTGAACCAACGTACGACAATGGATGAATACCCTGCTCAAGACACTGGTTTTCATTGATTGAGAAACCCACTGAAGGGATAGTGGCAACATACAAAAGATGTTCCTTTTTGATGGTATTCGTGCAATTTTTATCTGTCCTGGCTGTCAGCTGAACGTCATAATGTCCCTCTTTGGTATAGGTATGAACGGCATTTGCTGAAAGATGCTCAACCACACCGTCACCCCAGCTCCATGCATAATCGATTACATTTTTTGAATTTGTTGCCTTGAATTTAATTTCTCCTGACAGGCACACCACCGTATCTGAGGGTGTAAAATTCAGGTCAGGCATCTCATCGATCTGCATCACCACTTTCTGGCTTTGACATCCCTCTTCAGCTATTTGCAGACTTAGCTCATCTTTCATGCCATTCGATCCCAATTGAATACTAATCTGATCTTTGGCTATACCCTCTGCAATAGTATCACCAGCAAAAATCCAGGTGAACTGTGTTTTATCAAGGACGGCAGTACCCTGATACCTCGCATCAAGACTGTAACCTGCACATGTTGAATCAATCTGAATAGCAACAACGCTGTTCTTACGGAATCTCACCGTGAAGCTTGTGTCTGCCTGGCAAGAATACTGGTCTTTTGCAACAAAGGTAAATGGATAGATTCCATAATCCGGAACGATAGCTGTCAGACCCTGAATTTTAACTGTCGGATCGCTACTCGATAAAGTATAATTTCCTTTGTTGGCAACAATATCAACCGTCGTGGTTTTGCTCCCGCAAACTACTGAATCAATTTTGTTTACTGTCAATACAGGAATGTCTGTAAAACTGACTTCAATGGTATCCCTGGCTGAACAATTGTATATATTCCGGATTAAAACACGATACAATCCGGGAGAATTAGCTTGAATTGTTTTTGTGGTATCCTGCGTTGACCATAGAAAGGAGGAAAAATTGCCGGCATCCAGCAGCAGAGATCCGGGATTACACAGGGTTGTGTCGTTTCCCAGCCGGACGATTGGATTGCTCTCCAGCGCATGTATCCCGTCTGTCAGGACGCACCCGTCCGAAGTAGTCGCTGTGACTTCATAATAACCCTTCGTACTGACGGAGATTTTTTGGGTAGTTTCACCTGTATTCCACAGGAAGGAGGAAAAGTGGGACCCGGCATCCAGTATCTTGCTCTGTCCGGAACATAACACCATGGTATCTTTCACAAAATGAATATCACCTCCCAGATCAAGCTGGGTACTCAAATTAAAACCTACACTGTAACCATATGATTCTACGCCCCCAAATCCATATACGTAGGCAATAAACCCCTTACCGGCTTCTGTGCTTTTCAGGTTATGGTTTCCCTGTGCAATTTTAACCTGGGCATAGGAATAACCTGAATTTGGCAGAACCTGAAAAGCGATAGGCTGACCATCCAGCAGAATCTGGTCAACCGAATTATCCCCGGTAACGATATTCACATAAAAATTCTGTGTAATCTCAGGTGTGTTGTAAGCAACGAAGGTCACTTGTTCTCTGGTTTGATCTACCGGACTGATTATCAACATAGAAGGATCACCATCCCAGGGTCCGCCCTGGGGGATAGAGGCAGGACGGTCTACATCATTGGAATTACTGTATTGGGCCAGCAAAACAGGATAGTCACTTTCGATCAATGCCGGCTCATTGGCATTGAGCATGAATTCATGAAACTCCCCTTTGTTTAAAATCACTGTAGGCTTATCTCCTATCCGTATGGTAGTATTATCAACCGAGGCTAAAATCCGATAGGTATCTTTTGCCCTGGATAATAAGGGCACCGATACAAATTTCCTTCCCCAGGTACGAAGTGGAGGAATCTGTTCATAGAGATGATCCCAGGCATAGGAGGAGCTCTTTGGAATGGTTGTTGCCCAGGAACCGGAATACAAGGCTACCGGTTTATCACTTTTGATAAAACTTCCTGTTAAATCTCCCTGACCCGGCAAGTTGGGATGGTTCATGGATTGTACCTGGTAAAGTTCTCCTTTATTCAAAATAATGGTGAAGGGAACTTTTGCTGGTTTCAGTTTATCCGTGACCACGGAGGGAGTAATTGTAACCTGTGTCTGATCACTTGAGGCTACAACGACAAATTCGCTGTTTTTCCCATTCCATGGCTGACCGTTTGGCTGCTCATAGACATGTGGCTCATAGCACATTGCAAAATACTCATTACCAAGTGCATCTACCGGGAAAATTACTGCAGCATCCGATGAATTGTAACCCCAGTTCATGGCATACAGGTTCAAAGGTTTATCGGAAACAAGATGTATGGCCTTTTCTTCAATATTTTCTGAGCCATAAGGCTCTGCCAACAGCCTGTTTACCTGGATTTTTACAGGTATATTTGGTTGTAAAGTTCCTGATGCCACAGCAACAACAGACTTTCCCACCATGATACTGTACTGGCATGTAAACCGTGAAGTAATGGTCACTTCCAGATAATTTGGCGGATATAATGGATTGCTTGATATTCTGTTTTCCATAAAACCAAACCAGAATTCCTTACCTTCCGTCGATTTGACGCAATTTGAAGGTTGGCCTTGAACAGAAAGCCTTATCAGGCACAGAAAAGTAAATATCAGGATTGCTCCATATTTGACCATTGCACAAAGATCGGTTTAAACAGGTGAATAATTAAATCAATGCTATTAAAAAATCAAGGCAACGGTACCACTTTGATGATGGAATTTGCCCTGAAAATCCAGAAAATAGAGGATCCATACATAATTTCCGGGAGGAGCCATTGTCCCATCCGATAACTGCCCATTCCATCCTTTCAGCACATCCTTGCATTCAAAAACGACTTCGTTCCATCTGCTAAGAATCTTGAGATGATATCCTTTTTCGATTACACCGTTGCACCAGGGGAAAAACTCCCTGTCAATCGGATTCGCTGCTTTGGGGGTAAATGCGTTTGGAGCAAAAATATCTTTTAACGCGATCATTACTTCCCCCGATACCGTGTCTGTACATCCGAATTTATTCGCGGCCTCCAGCAATACCCTCCTTATTCCAACCACTTCAAACCTGTGGATCGGATCTTTTACATGTGACATTCTATCGTCATCGAAGTACCAGGTAAAATAATCGGCACCCTGTGACTGGTTGATGAAGGTAGCCACCGGCTTTTCGTTGCTCAGCATTTTCTGGTTTAGCGTAAAAGAGGCCTTTGGTTCAGGATAAATTTTGATAAACCCCGGTTTAAACAATGTATCCTTGCAACCGGTCGTTTTTGAATCGGCAAAAAGCGTGATATCATAAATTTTATCCGGAAGAGAATATATATGGGAAATTTTTGATCCGCTCCCTAATTTACCATCTCCAAAGTTCCAAGTGTAATTTACCTGATCCACTTTATCTTCTGTTAAAGCATTAAAACTGGTTTCAAACGGAATGCATCCGGTACTGTCTTTTGCCTGCAGAAAAAACTTCGGAATTCGCTGCAAAACCAAAGATTTGTTTTGACTGATGCAACCATATTTTGAAGTAACCTGCAACTTAATTTCGGCTTTTGGTTTTTCAATCAGTTCAAAGATCAGGGGTCCTTTGGAATCACCAGGATTTTCAATGAGTTCACCCGGCAGCAATGAAGAGACATCCCACTTGTAATGATCCCAATCATCTGCAGAGCCTGTATATAACAAAGATTGAGGCCCAGGTTCCAGACATTTGCCGGCTTTTATAGAAAAATCAACTGTCGGGATGGGTGCGACATAGAGCAAGTTCTCCTTTTTAACCGTATTGATACATTTTTTATCGGTCGTTGCAGTCACCTGAACATCATAGAATCCATCTTGTGCATAAGTGTGAAAGTTATTCTTGCCACCATGTTCCATTTTTCCGTCACCCCAGTCCCAAAGATAATCGACAACATTCTCCGTATTGGTTGCCGTGAAGTTGAATTTGCTGGGTTGGCAAAGCAGGGTATCTGAAACCGTAAAATCAAGATCTGGAATCACACTGATCTCTTTGATGACGTAGCTATTTTTGCACCCTTCGTCCGCTACCTGCAAAAGAAGATCCCGCCTGGAACGATCCAGTCCGAGTTTAACATGCATTTGAATCCGGCCAACCTCATCAGCCAGGGTGTCTCTGGCAAAAATCCAGGTGAAGCGGGCCCTGCTAACTTCAGCGTCACCTAAATATCTGGCATCCAAGCTATACCCATAGCATGTGGTATCATCCACAGAGATTACCACGGTAGGTATTTTATGAAAAGCTATCCTGAAACTGGTATCGGAAAAACAGGTGTAAGGATCTACGACTCTAAATGCAAATGGGAAGGTTCCGAATGCAGGAACTTTTGCCTCCATACCATTAACTGCTACCTGTGTATTGCTACTGCTCAGGAAGTAGGTTCCCTTGTCGGCAGAAATATTGACAATTGTCGCTTTTGAGCCACAAACCAGCGAATCCAAACTGCTGAGATTTAATTTCGGCTTGTCGACAAAATTAACCAGGATCTCATCTTGGGCCGGACAATCGTATTTATTTTTGGTCAAAACTCCGTATACGCCGGATGTTTTCACTGTTATTTTTTGGATGGAGTCTTTTGTAGTCCATGCAAAGGAGCTAAAACCTGAACCTGCATCCAATTGAAACATTTTTGGACTACATATCGTTGTGTCATTTCCCAGTTTGACTACCGGATTGCTCAAATAGGTATAAATACTATCACGCATGACACATCCATCTGATGTAGAAACAGTTACTTTTGAATATCCGGCTTTGGTAACAAAAATTGCCTGGGTGGTATCTCCGGTGCTCCACAAAAATTTCGAAAAATGAGATCCCGCATCCAGGATTTTTGCCTGTCCCTGACACAGCAAAATAGTATCTCTGGAAAAATGAATATCTCCTCCAAGATCCAGTTTAATACTGAGATTAAATCCCACCCCATATCCATATGATTCAACTCCTCCGTAACCATATACATAAGCGATGAATCCATGACCAGGCATTGAACTGTTGAGATTGTGATTTCCCTTTGTGATGGCTATCTGAGCATAGGCATATTCCGAATTGGGGAGTGCCTGAAAACTGATGGGTGAACTATCCAGCAGGATATAAGCTGACGACGCTATTTTTGTAACTACATTGACAAAATATTTACTGCTAATGTTTGGTGAATCGTAGGCTACGAATGTGACTGCTTCCCTGACTTGATCGACCGGACTAATAATCAACATGAGCGGATCTCCATCCCAGGTTCCGGCGTAAGGAACGGGTTTGTCAACGCTATTTGAGACCATGAACTGAGCAAGAAGAATCGGATGATCACTTTCAATCAGTGCGGGCTCATCCTGTTTTAGAACAAATTCAGAGAATTCCCCTTTGTTCAGCACAAACGGATTGTTATTCCGAATACGGATAGTTGTTTTATCCTCTGAAGCGATAATTCTAAACCGGTCTTCCGACCTCCCTTTCAGAGGTACCGTCACAAATTTCCTGCCCCAAGTGCGAACAGGAGGAATCTGCTCATAAAGATGATCATAAGCAGATGTCGCTAATGCGGGTATCGTCGTTGACCAGGAACCGGAATAGAATGCAACAGGCTTGTCACTTTTGATATAACTTCCTGTCAGGTCGCCTTGTCCTGCCAGATTTGCATGATTCATCGACTGAACCTGGTACAGTTCACCTTTGTTTAAAGTGATGGTATAGGGTATATTGGGCTGGCGAAGCTGATCTGTAACTTTTGCAGGGGTTATTGTAATTTTGGTATTATCAACAGAAGCAACTACCAGAAACTCGCTGTTTTTCCCGTTACCTGGTGATCCATTGGCATTTTCATTGATATGCGGATCATAACACATGGCATAATATTCGTTGCCTAAAGCATCAACAGGAAAAATAACCGCAGCATCCGCTGAGCTTGGACTCCAGTTCATGGCAAAAATGTTCATCGGCAGATCGGAAACTATATGAATTGCTTTCTCTTCTATCGTTTCGGAGCCAATCGGTTCAACCAAAGACCAGGGAGGCTGCCATCTGAACGGGGTGTTGGGCTGCAGGCTTGCAGTTAAATACGGGGTAGTTGATTTACCAAAATAGATACTGAATTTACAAGCAAATGTTGAGGTTAAAGTAAGTTCGAGATAGTGACCAGACTGATGGTGACGGCTTTCCATAAAACCAAACCAAAAGTCCTTCCCTTCCGTCGATTTGATGCAAGTATCTGTCAGACCTTGTGCATGAAGGGCAACCTTGAGCAGGAATAGAAATAATATCGTCAGCCGGAATTTGATCATGAAGTAAATATCAAATAATCAAAGTCAAAAGATAGGAATAATAAAAATTAAAATAATAGGGTTAATGAACCACTTTGCCGGTGTGGTCGACCCAGAAAATCGAAACATTCCAGCATCCAGATATAACTTCCAACAGGGGCATAGTTTCCATTTGACATTCTGCCATCCCAGGCTTTTACCTCATCCCTGCATTCGAAAACAATATCATTCCATCGGCTGAAGATGGTGAGATGATACCCCTCTTTTTTGATACCTTCTGATGAAAGCAGGAAGACTCTGTCTATTTCATTTGGAGCTTTTGGAGAAAATGCATTCGGAGCAAAAATCCTGCTGAAAGCAACAAGGACAACTTTTGAGGTTGTATCCTGACAGTCAAATTCATTGTAAACCGTTTGAATCACCTTTCTTTTTCCTACCACGGCATAGCTATGCACAGGATCTTTCTCACGTGAATGCAGTTTGTCGCCAAAATCCCAGAAGTAATTGATCGCATCCAAACTTTGATCCGTAAATGATACCTGGGGAGCGTCGTTATAAACAATTTCATGATCCATTGCGAAGCCTGCTTTTGGATTGGGATGTACTGTGATGTACGAGCTGTTCAGAGAAGTATCGGAACAGCCGGTTATTGAAGAAAGGGCACTCAATGTCACATCATGTTTGCGACCGGGAATTTCATACAGATGATCCACTGCCGCTCCGGTTGCGAAACCTCCATCTCCAAAATTCCACTTATAACTCAGCTGATCAACAGGATCATCCGGCTTTCCTGAAAAATTCAGGGATAGAGGAGCACATCCTTCTCTTATTGGGGCTGTAAAGGAAAAGATTGGCTTTCTTTTTACTTCCAGAGAAGCTGTTGTACTTCTGCAATTATATTGAGAAATTACATAGAGCGACAATTTCGTTGCAGGCTTGTTGATCAGTTCAAAAACAAATGGACCGGCGGTAGTACCGGGTGACTTAATTATTTCAACCGGATCGAAACCTTTTAGGTCCCAGTACCAGGTATCCATGTTATTGGCTGATCCGGTATAATATAATGTATCCTTACCCGGATTCAGACACATTTCGGGAGAAATTGAAAATCCGATGGTCGGAATGGGAGCTACATAAACCATTTTCTCCATGGTGGCCGAATTCATACATCCCTTGTCTGTTGTAACCTCCAGATTAACATCGTAATAACCTTCTTTGGCATACTGATGGGCGGCATTTTTTCCGGAACCTGTCTGGCCATCTCCCCAGTCCCAATCATATGTAACAACTGTCTCCGTATTTGTTGCTGTAAACTCAAAAGTTTCAGGCTGGCATTGAAGCGGATCTTTAACCGAAATCTTCAGATCAGGAATTACATGGATATCTTTCAAAGAATTTTCTCCCATACAGCCGTCCTCCGTAACCTTCAGCACCAGGTCTCTTTTGGTCTGATTCACACCCAATGGAATTTGCTCAGTATGCTGACCCAACTTATTGCTGATGGTATCCCCGCCAAAAATCCAGGTAAAGCGGGATACCGGCGGATTGGCATCACCGATGTAGGTGGCCTGCAGGTTGTATCCATAACATTCTGTCTCATCAATGGTTAAATTAACTACCGGGACTTTGTAAAAATGAAGGATCATCGAGGTGTCTGAAGTGCATCCAAACGGATCTGTTACCAAAGCAGAAAACGGGTAGCTGCCATATGCAGGAACTGTAACCGCAGTTCCGTTAAATTGCCGGCTATTTGTAAGATTCGTCAATATGTAGGTACCTTTGTCGCTTGATATATTGACCGTAGTTGAGAGTGAACCGCAAGTAAGTGGATTCATTTTTGAAAGATCCATTTTAGGATACTGGTGTACAACGACCTGCACCGAATCTTTGGTTTTACATCCGTTGACAGCAGTTAAGGTAACCTTGTTCAGACCATTCACAGACCTGGTAATCGTCCGGGTAGTTTCTCCGGAGCCCCACAAGTAAACTGCATGAATGCCCGGATCCAGCAACACTTTACTCCCAGAGCAAATATCTTCAACCTCTTTGAGCAAAGAAACGGGCGATGGGTTGATGTTCACCATAAATTTCGCAGAATCCCGGCATGATCCGTTGGTCGCAACAACGGTATACTCAGTAGTCAGATCAGGTTTTGCAACCGGGTTGGAAATATTCGGATTTGAAAGACCCGTGACCGGACGCCAAACATATGCAGCCACTTTATCCTCTCTATTCAAATGAACCGTATCACCCTGACATTTCGTAACCGGAGTATTAACACCAAAACTGACTGCATTCACTTCCAATACAATGCTGGCTGTAAGGTTAACGATGGGATCTCCGCTGGTACCTCCATATTCAATGAGGTAACCTGCAGACCTGTAAGCATCACTAGTGCCCCCACTATCTGGATAATCATTCCATCTCTTTGATTCGCTGGGATTTGTTGGAAAAAATGTGATATGAGCATAATCCTCCTGGTGATCGATATTAACACTTCCATTATCATTTGGCTCATAGTGCATTGCATTTCCTGTTGGATTGGATGTATCCCATCTGTTCCAATTCTGATAATAAGGAACCCCAAAGGCATCCTTTACCGGACCAAAGTTAATTGGATCTGCTTTGGCTTGTCCTCCCGACCCTTTAAAAAAAAGCCGGCCTTTTCCGCCATCTTCAGTTCCCTCAGGACCAGTTACCCATCTCCATTCACCTTCTACCGCATGATCAGAGGCACCAATCCAACCTGTTCCTGCCGTTTTTGACTGTATAAATGTGTTCTCCCCTGCTGAAGTGATGGTGGCCAGATATCCCTGTAAACCATAATATTTGGATGCATCAGCTTCAGCTCGGGCGGTGGTCCAATTGATACCCAGATGGCTGATAAACTTGTAAAAATGTTGTGTTTCAGGAAGATAGTCAATATCATCCATAGAAAAGGTCACAATACGTTTTCCGTTGGTATGGATGGTTCTATTATTCATGTAAACAACCTGTCTGATTGCTTGAATGTAATCATTGATTTTTGTGCTTCCCGCCAGGGTTAAAAAACCCTGGGAGGCTGACCACATACCATAAACAGTCCCGACATCTGCAGGTAAACGAAGTTCGTCTTCTCCCGGAATATAACCCTGACTGATTGAAATTTTCATTCCTGTTATGGAATAGGTGGCATCCATGGTATAGTTAGGCGCAATAAGCACCGGCTGGTTGCAATAGGTAGTACCCCCGGGTTGATTGGGATTTATATCAGCCCGGACAAATCCGGGAAAAAGCAGCAAGAAAAAAAATAGGATATTCCTGATTTTCAAAATTTCAATCTCAACTTTAAATTGTGTGTATTATTTAACCTCATATTTATTACTTCGTATGGCACACACATGTATTATTATATATTATTCTCATTTACAATTACTTAAATACGCACCATTTATCTTGCACCAAAAATTTTGCTGCCTACCCTGACGATGGTGCTCCCTGCCAGGACGGCAACCGGATAATCATCCGACATTCCCATGGATATTTCACAAAAATGGCCGGCATTTGGAAAATATTTTTTTTTGAGCAAATGAAAAATTTCTGAGAGATGCTCAAATTCAGTCCTGATAACCTCATTATCAATGGTATATGTTGCCATTCCCATCACTCCGTTGATAGAGACATTCTTCATGGCGGCAGTTTCAGGCATCGATAATATCTCTTCAGCCGATTCAATCGTCAGACCGAATTTACTTTCTTCTGCCGCGATGTGAAATTCCAGCAATACAGGTATGATCCGGTGGCATTTTTCTGCCTCCTTATTGATTGCCGAGAGTAACCTGAAACTATCAACGCCATGAATCAGGGAAACAACAGAAACTACCTGTTTTACCTTATTTATTTGCAGATGACCAATATAATGCCACTCAATGTCTTTGGGGAGCTCCTGCCATTTTTTTAAAAGTTCCTGCACCCTGTTCTCGCCAAACATTCTCTGGCCGGTCTGGTAGGCCTCCTTTATCTGATCGATACTTTTTGTTTTTGAAACAGCCACCAGTTTTATCCTTTCAGGAAGTTGCCGGCGTATGGATTGAAGATTACCTCTGATCGTCATTGAAAATAAATTGCACCCAAATTTAAGAAAAGAGATTCATTTTCCTACTTTTACAAGCGCAAAGATTAAGGCGAAAGGCGAAAGGCTAAAAGCTAAAAGCTATTAGCTATTAGCGGTTAGCTCTTAGCTGTTAGTAAAAGGCTAAAAGCTATTAGCGGTTAGCTATTAGCTGTTAGTAAAAGGCTAAAGGCTATTAGCGGTTAGCTCTTAGCTGTTAGTAAAAGGATAAAAGCTATTAGCGGTTAGCTCTTAGCTGTTAGTAAAAGGATAAAAGCTATTAGCGGTTAGCTCTTAGCTGTTAGTAAAAGGCTAAAAGCTATTAGCGGTTAGCTATTAGCTGTTAGTAAAAGGATAAAAGCTATTAGCGGTTAGCTCTTAGCTGTTAGTAAAAGGCTAAAAGCTATTAGCGGTTAGCTATAGTAGTATAATATAAAAAAATGATGAACAACAGCAAACATTTCCAGATGCCACTTCACGCTAAACGCCTGTTACTAAGGATTGGTTTTGGATTGCTGATGTTGTTTCAGATTCCTCTGCTTGCTCATGCACAGAATGAAGCATTTAGAAAAGAGTTTTTTTTAGGGGTTAAAGGCGGGATGGTATTCAGCCGGGTAAAGTTTAAACCCAATGTTGAACAAAATTCATATATCGGAAACTCTGCAGGTTTCATCCTGAGGATGATCTCAGAACCTCATGTCGGTATCCAGATAGAACTAAACTACCTTTCCAAAGGCTGGGAAGAGAAACCGCTTGAGGGTCAGACCCAAAATTATTCTCACAAGCTAAATTACTTTGACATACCGATAATGACCCATGCCAGCTTTGGAAATAAAGCTTTCAAGGTCACCCTCAATCTGGGTCCTGCCATTGCATTTTTGCTTTCAGACAGCCAGGGTATGAATCCTGCATCACCCGGCATTCCTGCTCCTCCACCGATCCAATATTGGGGCAAGCCCATTGATTCGAACGTCGACTTTCTTTTCGTTGGCGGCATGGGCACGGAGTACCATTTTAAGAAGGCAGGAGCAGTAGCGCTCGATGCCCGTCTTTTCTATTCTCTGACCAATCTGTATGATTCTAAAAATTACGGTTACGATCCATCACGTACAACAGGTGCTCAAGTGACACTGTCCTATCTCTTCAGACTGAATTCCGGAAAAAATAAGACTGCCGGACAGGACCGGAAGAGTGTCAATCCCTGAGGAACCGGATTCTCAGGAAATTTAGAATCACAATTTCTTTGGTCTGCAAAAGTGTTAGTTTCTCATCAGTGGAGTTCATGAACAACCAGGCCTGAACGTAACTTGGGCTCGAACCAGGTTGTTTTCGGAGGCATAATATTTCCTGAGTCGGCGATATTGATCAGTTGTTTCATGGATACTGCATAAAGGGCAAATGCAACTTTCATTTCACCTGAATCCACTCTTCTGGTTAGTTCGCCCAATCCCCTGATTCCGCCAACGAAGTCGATTCTATTATCTGTCCTGAGATCCTTAATACCCAGAATCTTATCCAACACCAACGCGGAGAGGATGGTTACGTCCAGCACTCCGATCGGATCATGGTCGTTGTACCTGCCGGGCTTTGCAGACAGCTTGTACCAAAATCCGTCGAGATACATCGAAAAGATGTGAAGTGCCTCCGGTTTGTATATTTCAGGACCTTTCTTTACAATATCAAAGTCCTCATGCAGCTGCTGGAGCAGCTCCGCTGAAGATAATCCATTTAAATCCCTGACAACCCGGTTGTAATCAATAATTTGGAGCTGATTATCCGGAAAATGAACAGCCAGAAAGTAGTTATATTCTTCTGTACCGTCGTGATGGGGATTCCTGGCTCTTTTCTCCTGGCCTACCAAAGCAGCCGCTGCGGTTCTGTGATGTCCGTCAGCCACATAAGTAGAAGGAATAGCCGAAAATAGTCCGACCAGGTTGTCAATGGTTTTGCGATCGTCGATCAGCCAGAAATGGTGGCCAAACCCGTCATTGGCAACGAAGTCGTATTCGGGCTGACGTGAGGAAACGATGTCAGTAACAACCTGATCTATTTCTGCAACAGCAGGATAGGCAAAAAAGACCGGTTCCATGTTGGCATCTGTGATGCGGACGTGTTTCATCCTGTCTTCCTCCTTGTCGCTGCGGGTAAGTTCATGTTTCTTAATCACACCGGTAAGATAATCCGCTACAGAAGCACATCCTACAAGTCCATACTGGGTGCGGCCTTCCATCGTCTGGGCGTAGATGTACAGGTATTCCTGCTCATCTTGCAACAGCCAACCCTTCGATTTGAAAAGCTCCAGGTTATCGATTGCTTTTTGATACACTTCCGGGCTATGTTCATCAATCTCCGCGGGAAGGTCAATCTCAGGCTTGATGATATGCAAGAGCGAAAAGGGATTCCCTGCAGCCTCGAGGCGAGCCTCCTCAGAATTGAGTACGTCATAGGGTCTCGATGCCACCTGAGCCGCCAGTTCTGCAGGAGGACGAAGTCCCTTGAAAGGTTTTAAGATAGCCATACTATTGTTTTGCCTCGAAATCCTTCATGGTTTGCACCAATACAACAACGCTTTCAATCGGCATGGCATTGTAAATTGATGCCCTGAAACCGCCAACACTGCGATGACCTTCAATACCAACAAGGTTGTTTTCTTTGGCCAGGGTTTGAAAATCTTTCTCAAGATGCTCGTTGCCAGGAGTCATCACAAAAGTTACATTCATGCGTGAGCGATCGGCCGGATCTGGCACAGTACACTGAAAGAGCGCATTGCGATCAATTTCGTCGTATAATAATTTCGCTTTGGCAATATTTTTTGCTTCCATTGCGCGGATTCCACCATTTTCTTTCAGCCAGATTAACGTTTGCAGAGCAGCAAAAACCGGCAGACAAGGAGGCGTGTTGAACATCGATTCTTTCTCAATGTGAGTCTGGTAGTTGATCATAGTAGGAATGGCACGGCCATTTTTTCCCAAAACATCCTTGCGCACGATAACAAGTGTCACACCTGCAGGTGCAAGATTTTTCTGAGCACCGGCATAGATCACGGCATATTTGGAGATATCCAGCGGACGACTGAAAATATCAGATGACATATCCGCTACCAGTGGAACCGGAGAATCCAGATCATAAAGCATCTCGGTTCCAAAAATGGTATTGTTGGTAGTGATGTGGAGATAATCCAGATCCGATGGAATGTCAAATCCTTTTGGAATGTAATTGTAGTTTTTGTCTTTGGAAGAGGCTACTTCAACTACCTCCCCAAAAAACTTACCCTCCTTGATAGCAGCAGTCGCCCAGACTCCGGTATTCATGTAACCCGCCTTGGTTTTCATCAGGTTGTAAGGAGCCATGTAGAACTGGGTGCTGGCACCACCCTGCAGGAAGAGAACCTCATATCCTTCAGGGACCTCCAGCAATTCTTTAACCAGAGCGATGGCCTGGTCCATCACAGCAACAAACTCTTTGCTTCGGTGTGATACTTCCATAACCGACAAAGTAGTTCCTGCGAAGTTGATAACAGCTTCAGCTGTTTTTTGAATCGTAAACTCGGGAAGAATTGAGGGTCCTGCGTAAAAATTATGCTTCTTCATTCGGATCAGTTTTTATTGATTTGACAGACTTGCCGGATATTACCGGAAGGGGTTAAAATATATATTCAAACAAATATTTAACTACTTAGATTTAATGTACTTACAATATGTTTTATTTGAGCGAAATTAACACATTAATCTTTAAAGCATGACAAAAATCAGTTAATTTAAAGTTAAGTATTCAGAAAAGCTGAGATATAGAAACAATCTAAATAAAAGGCATTTTAACCACTTTTGCTTTGAGTAATTTGTTTCTGACCACCAGGTAGATCTCACTTCCTGGTTTGGCAAGGTCTGCCGGCACATAGCCCATACCGATTCCCTTTTCCAGTATTGGTGATTGTGTACCTGAGGTAACACGTCCGATCACATTCCCTGTTTCATCCGCAATTTCATAATCGTGTCTCGGAATCCCCCTGTCAATCATTTCAAACCCGCACAGCCGGTTTGGGGTACCCTGTTTTTTCTGTTGCCATAGCAACTCCTTGTCAATAAATTGTTTGCCGTCATTAAATTTGGTAATCCAGCCCAAACCGGCTTCGATAGGAGAGGTGGTGCCATCGATATCATTGCCATACAAGCAAAAGCCCATTTCCAGGCGAAGGGTGTCGCGGGCTGCCAATCCGATGGGCTTAATGCCTAAGTCCTTCCCCGCTTCGAAGATTGCTTTCCAGATGCCTTCAGCGTGTTCGTTGTAAAAATACAACTCAAACCCACCGGCACCAGTATACCCGGTAGCTGAAACAATTACATCTTTCACGCCAGCCATTTCACCCACTTCGAAGGTGTAGTATTTTATACCGGCCAAATCTAAATTGGTAAGTTTTTGAAGTACTTCCAGCGCTTTCGGACCTTGAACCGCCAGCTGGGATATCCTGCCTGAAGCATTTTCAAGATCTGCTCCCAGATCGTTGCATGCTACCAGCCAGTTCCAGTCCTTATCTACATTGGCTGCATTAACTACCAGAAGGTACTTTTCGGATGAGAAGAAATAAACCAGCAAATCATCCACTATACCCCCTTTCCCGTTGGGAAAGCAGGAGTACTGGGCTTGTCCGGGTTGAAGAACTGCCACATCGTTGGTGGTAATTTTTTGCAGGAAAGCCAGTGCTGAGGGTCCCTTTACCCAAATTTCGCCCATGTGCGACACATCAAAAACACCGACTCCGTGACGAACAGTAAGATGCTCATCCTTGATACCAGAATATTCAATCGGCATATCAAAACCGGCAAATTCGGCCATCTTCGCACCGTAACTCAGATGTATTGCGTGAAAATAGGTTTTAAACATTTAAAAAAAGAATTGGTATGATTATTAAATTAAACATTAAAAAATGCTAGTTTTATGAGTTGAAAATTTTATTGTTGTGGATATTGAGAGACTGCTTAAATTTTATTTCTCTCATTCCGGGAGGTCTGCCAGCTGGCATATTGTTTTCAAAATTTAAACAGATTCTGATAAGCACGACAATAAATTCTAAATTATGCAATAGGGTTCTTTTAACTTTTTTCAGATGTCAAAATTAAGAAAAATTAAGAGAGATGCACCTAACAAAACTCATGCAGGAAGGAATAAATCTACCGGTTTTTTCAATCAAATATCCATCTTAAAAAGGTTAAATACCAATATACAATGACCTATATCAACCTGGAATATCTGCACGCAATTACGGACGGCGAAAAACCTATTATCCGTATGATTTTAGAGATGTTTATTGGCCAAGTACCTGAATTTGTTCAAAATATGAATAGTTTCTATCAGGCCGGGGACTATCATTCCCTTGGCAGGGAAGCTCATAAAGCTAAATCCTCCCTTCAAATCATCGGTATGACCGATTTGGAAAATGACATGAAGATCCTGATAAAAAAAACAGCTGAACAGAGGGAGGTCGGAAGTTATCCCGAGCACATCAGAAATTTCGAAAACCAATGTTTGGGTGCTGTTGCCGAGATTGAAGCTGAGCTGTTGGTATTATGAAAAGACAAAACTCAATCTTCCTCCTGTTTTCCAGGATCTTTGCTTTCAAAATCAGGTTACTGCTACGCACCCGTTACAAAATTTTGATTAAAGGATCTGAAGATTTTCCAAAAAACTCACCCGTACTTTTTTTACCAAACCATCAGGCCTTAATCGATCCGGTTATCCTGCTTAGCCAGATCTACCGGTTTTCCGATGCAACACCGGTCATTACCGAAAGATTCTTTGACATACCGGTGCTAAAATCATTTTTCAGACGATTGGGTGCAATTCGAGTCAGCGATCTGGAAAAAGGCAACCGCGACATCCAGGTTTTAAAAGGGATTACCCGCTCAGTCAATAAAGGGTTCAGACGCAAAAAGAATATTGTTCTCTATCCCAGCGGACAAATTGCCGGTCAGGGTTATGAGAAAATCTTTAATAAAAAATCGGCCTATCAAATCGTGCTAAACTTACCTGAAGATGTTCAGGTTGTTGGTGTTCGCATATCCGGGTTATGGGGAAGCATTTGGTCAAAAGCCTATTCAGGTAATTCACCTGATTTTTTTATTCAATTATTGAAGGGGATTTTTTTCACCCTGGCAAATCTTATTTTCTTCGTGCCAAAACGAACAGTTACCATGGAGTTTGAAGATCTGACAGCAATAACCAAAAGTAAGGCGCTTTTGGGACCTAAGCTGTTTAATTTATTCCTGGAAGATTTTTATAACCTGCACGGAGAGGAACCTCCGCTATTCCTTAAACACTATTTTTATTCACCGGCGTTGAAAAGGAAACTTCCTGAAAAGATATCCGGTTCTGCCAATGATGCACAAGATGAAGTTTTACCTACAGATTCTGAAACAATAACCCAGGAAATATCCGACAAGGTAAATAATATTGTTGCCTCTATTTTAAATATCGATCCGAATCAACTCTCAGTTAATTCAAACCTGACTATGGATTTGGGTGCCGACTCGCTTAGCATAGTAGAAATTGTTTCCGAAATTGAAAACCAGTTTAAGGGGTTCTCTTCCCCTCAAATCAATGAAATAAAGACCGTTGGAGACTTATGCCTGGTGGCCTCAGGACAATTCAACACCTCCTCCGACTTGAAACCATCTTATCTTGAACAGCCTTTAAGTAAGCTGGGGTATTTCCATGTAGATCCTGAGAAAAACATTCTCTGGCAGTTTCTGGATACCTTCACGACCGACTCAAAAGACTACTTTGCATACGATGCTATTGTTGGTTGCACGAACCGGAAAACTTTCCTTTTGAAAGCCATTGTTGTCGCTGAAATCATTAAAAAGAAAGTTAAAGGAGCGAATGTGGGAATCATGCTACCGGCATTGCAAAGCACAACCTTGCTCATCATTGCCTCGTATATGGCAGGGAAAATACCCGTGATGCTCAACTGGACCGCAGGAAAAAAAGTACTTGAACATTGCGCTGAAACTGCTGAAATCGATGTGATTCTTTCTGCCGAAAACTTCACCAGGAAAATTGAAGATCAACTTTCGGAAAGCATCAAAAACAAACTGGTATTATTGGAGAAAGAAATCCCTCATATCAAAATTACTACCAAGATAAAAGGGTTGGTTATTTCTAAGTTTCCAAAGTTATTCATCGAATACAAGCATATTAACAAAATGGCCGTGATCCTCTTCACATCGGGAAGTGAAGCCATGCCCAAAGCTGTACCGCTTACCCATCGGAATATCGTAAGCGATTTGCATGCTACATTCGATATGCTCAAGATTGAAAAGAACAATATATTGCTCGGATTTCTTCCTCCATTCCATAGTTTTGGCTTTACCGGGCTGGCTGTTCTTCCCCTTGTTACCGGCGTAAAGATCGCTTATACACCAAATCCTACCGATGCCAGGGAAGTCCTGAAAATTTTAAAGCATACCAAGGCCAATATGCTGATTGGAACCCCTGGTTTTTTGAAACTGATGATGGCAGCCGGGTCTGCATATTATTTCAAATCCATCCGCTATGTTATATCGGGAGCGGAGGCGATGCCCCAGGCATTGAAGGAGCTCTTTGACAGCCTTACTACAGATGCCAGACTGCTGGAAGGTTATGGAATCACAGAATGTGCCCCTATTCTGACGGCCAATCTGTTGGATAAACAAAAGATGAACAGCGTGGGCAAATTCATACCTGGAGTTGAAAACATCATTTTGGACCTGAATTCAGGAGAGCAGGTTACAACCGGGCAGGCCGGAATGATTTATGTGCGTGGCAGCAATGTCTTTCATGGCTATCTGGGAGAAGGAACAATCAATCCATTTGAAGAAATCAATGGTAAAACATACTATAAAACAGGAGACCTCGGGTATCTGGATGAAGATGGCTTCCTTTTTATTACCGGCCGGCTCAAACGGTTTATAAAAATTGCCGGAGAAATGATCAGCCTTCCTTTTATTGAGAAGATATTACTGCAAATGTATGACGACCAGGAGCAACAAGTTCTGGCAGTGGAGGGCTCCGACAAGACAACTCCACCGCAAATTGTGCTCTTTTCTACACTGTCAATCAACCTGGACGATGCCAACAAGTACCTGTTGGCGAATGGTGCAGCACCCTTAGCAAAAATTAAACGCATCATTGAACTGGACGAAATTCCGGTATTGGGAACCGGCAAAGTTGATTATAAAGTATTACGAAAAATGATTGAAGAGTAGGATGTTTAAATTTTGAGTCCGCTTTGAAAAGCCAGAATTCATTGATTTTCAACTTTTTTACCCCTCACCACTAAATGGGAATTCGTTAAAATCAATGAATTCGTAAAAGTCCCCTTTCAGGAATTTAGGGGTTTTTGACTTCCCGGATCAGCGCTGTCCTTTTTCTGCCATCCATCAATACTTCCAGTGCATGTTCAAAACGCACCCATCGGATGAATTTTCCCTCCATGACCAATTCCTGCGATGCCAGTAAATTCATATTAACGAATTCGTTACCATCCACAAGCGGCACTGAAAAATAGCCGACATTCATGGAGGTCACATTGTGGAAGAAATGTGATCCAAGTGAAGCATCGAGCGGAAAATCCGGTAACCCAATTTCAACTATCACCTTTGCATTGCTGATGTTTGCCCACCTCACGGGGATGCCTGTAAATTCATCGCGGGTTCCCCACCTGCCCGGACCGATCAAAACATATTTCCGGTCTTCATCACACAGAAGTTTGTTAAATTCAAGAATTTCAGCTGCGATTTCCTTGGTTCTGGTCCTGTCAAAACGATCAATATCAACATACAATACATCCTGAACTCCTTTTATCTTTCCATTTCCCATTCCCTTGTGGGAGAGTAGCAAAAGGTTATTTCTATCCAGTTCATCAAGATCAATCTCGATGTCATCTTCTCTTCTGATCAGTGGTTTCAATTGAAGGAGGTAGAATGTAGGCCAACCATTGTCTCCTTTGTTGAGATCGATGGCAAACTCCATCTCTACCGGGGAGCCCATGGCCTGCTGGAAGAGCTTCATGAGTACCAACAGGGAATCGGCCATCGGTACCTGATTGTATTTCAGCATGTTGGCAAAATCAACCACACGTGATCCCCTGATGCCGATTCCGGGTATTACTACCTCGTTTTCCACATCGTAGGTAGAAACACATTGTTCGATGACTCCATCTTTTTCGGCCGCTGATACCGGATATTTCCGGATGGCAGCCAGCTCACCTTCATTAGACATATCAAATTCGCTGTGAGTCAAATCTATGGCATAGAACTCTCTTTGTGTATCCCGTACCTGGTCTGCGATGGCACCAATATTCAAAGCGGGATATTTTGGACAGAACCGGTAAGCTTTTTCCCCTCCTGAAACTGCCTGACCCAGCCCCATGGCAGCAACAGCGAAGCCATCTTCAGGCTGCATATACGAATGAGGATAGTAGTTATAGGATTGTGCGACACCACTGATATCCACATAAAATTTTCCATTGTGTTCTTTTCCAACAACCGGCTGGATGATGATGGCCATCTTCTCCTCTTCGATCTTATAATTGATAGCCTGAAAATATGACCTTGCATCGTTGCTGAAAACAGAGGTATAAATAAGTTTGATGGCATTCATCAACTGGGTGAACCTGACTTCCGGATCGTGATGATTATTTGGGATAAGGTATGTATCGTATACCCCGGAGAAGGGCTGAAGCAGAGAATCCTCGAATAAACCGGACGACCGGATGGCCAGGGGCTGTTTCATGCTTAGAATATATTGCATCAGTTTATCTTTGAGCGAGATACTCAAATCGCCTGCTAAGAATGCAGTTTTAATCTTCTCCTGATCGGTAGAATGACATGCCAAATCAAACAAATTATTCGACTCGAGAAATTTGTCAAACTCAATGGCTCCAATGATGGATGTTGCCGGCATCCGGATATTGATTCCCTTGAGAATGGCCTTCATGTCAATGTTTTCCAACAAGTTACTCATGAAAGCCAAACCCCTGCCCTTTCCACCAAGGGATCCCAGTCCAAGGCGGACGATGTAGCGGTTACCTGTGATCAGCGTTGAATCAAAATTAATGATCCTTCCCCTGTTTTTCTTTTCACGTACATCAGCGAAAACATTGAGGCAAAAGTCCCGAAGCTTCTCTGTGTTTTCAAAATCCTCCACTTTATAGGGAATAAGTCGTTCTGCCATGTTAATTTCGCCCCTGGCCATCAGCCAGGTAGAGAACCCATTTGCCCTTGCATGGTACAAAAGGGATTCCATCGGAACTTTTGAAACCAGCTCTTCGAACTCATGCAGGTTTCTGGCACAGGCAATCTTGTTCCCTTTTTTATCCTTGAAGATAAAATCTCCAAATCCAAGTTTTGTATTGATAAATTCATGGATATCATGTGCCAGGGTATCCGAATTTTTGGTGATAAACCCCGCTCCAACAGCTTCTGCCCTCCTGGCATTCTCAATATCATGAGATTGCAAAAGCAAAGGGATGGTATATTTCAGACTCTTGTGCGCATATTTTAGAAGCTCAATGCCCGCATCTTCATCTGCAATTCCATTCCTGGCAAATTTTACATCTGAAATAACGCAGAGCAAGTAGTCTTTGTAATCGTTAATTATCTGTACTGCTTCTTCGTATGTACTGACCAGCAGCACCTTGGGCCGTGCACGGTACTTAAATATTTTGTGCAGCTCGTCGGTCGAATCATCGGATACCAACGACTGTGTTTGGGTGAGAACGCTTGAAAAAAGCAGGGGAAGGTAACGAGAATAATACTTAACAGAGTCTTCAACGAGCAAGACAATCCGAACACCACCCAGCACGGTGTCCAGGGCTACGTTTCTTTTGTCTTCGATGTATTTGATCATCGCAAGAAATACATTGGAGTTGCCGTTCCAGACAAAAACCCTGTCTATGGCTGAAACCCGGGCTGCAGAACGCTTAAAATATCCTACATCGTTGTTGTTGTTTACAAGTATCAGAATTGGAATGCGGGGTTTGATGCCATGGATCAGCTCGGCAACCCTGATTGGCATCTCCTTATCTACCCCAGCCATGATAATGATCAGATCAAAATGGCGCAGGTTGATCGTGGGAACAACATCTTCCGGAGTATTCACACTGGTAAAGCGGGGGGCTGCATAAAGGTTTAACTGCAAATACTCTCCAAATATTTTATCAGAAAATTGCCCTTCCCTTTCAATGGAATAAGCATCATATAGCGTGGCAAAAAGCAATACTTCCTTGACCTTATTGGGCATCAGCTCCTGAAAAATATCACGGTCGGTTTTCCTCCTTTTAAACAGGGAGGATATCGAAATCTGATCCAGCTTCTCTTTTTCCATAGGACTTTAATTGACCCTGAAAGGTATCATTTTAATGTGAAAATGTGAAAATGTGAAAATGTAGAACTGTAGATTGAGCAGCTCCGGCAGGTCTATTCATTACATCACCGATTTTAATAGTCCAAATATAGCCATGGAATCCAAAAAAAGTTCAATTAGCCCCCCGATAAAATCATCCTCCTGCTCCGCGAACAATCGGGTCACGATTTTTCGATGTATAAGAAAAACATACCGGCAGGAGGCTATTTTCGAACGTTTTATCCAGGCCGGTATTACCGGCAAACATGCTAACCAGCGAGCAGGATTGGGTTTAACCATATCAAAATCGTACGTCGAAATGCCGGGAGGAAAAATATGGTTAGAAAGTGATGAAGGTATTGGCCCAACATTTAATCCTGAAGCTTAGGTATTCTATTTACTGATTATTAAGAAGAAAAGCTTCTGCATCTAAATTCCAAATGCCATTGTGTGCATTACAAATTCGGGCGAGTTCGGCGAAAAGCGGATCTGTTTTTCCTTTTTCGGCGAAATCGGAAATGGGTGTGAGAGGCATTTCAATATGATTGTAAATCAACTTCTTACCCCCTGGAATTTCAGGAAGATGGAGCGTGGCATCAATAACGGCATCCAATCCTCCTATGTGAGTCACCAGTCCTGCGGGATCCAGACCTTCCGACATCAGCCGGATTGCCTCTTTCATGTCATCCGTATTGCCGCCACTGGTACCGACCAGATGGGTATAGGCATAATGTACATTGTAAAAATTAATTTTTGCACTGAATTCCGGATTTGAAGGACCCGCAAAAAAATTCAGACATCCATCAAAAGCAAGCAAGGCATCTGCCTGTTCCACAACCGGCGTGACAGGAGCAAAAACGAACACATCATCATATCCGGTATCTCCCGTTAGGACTTTGAGAGCAGCAATGGGATCAGGGAACGATGTTGTGTTAACGTAATGAAGATCTATTCCTCGCGAAGCAGCATATTCAAAAGTATAAAGAGAGGCAGCCCTGTCGAGACGGGATTGTTCTATATCCGTAACCACCAGAAGGCCTGGTTTACGATCTTCGCGATTCAGCACATAATTGATGGCTGCCAGTCCCATTGGACCAACTCCCGCGAGGATTGCCATTTTTCCATCGGCAACAATCTCCATGTTGTGGATATATGAACCTGGTGTGATGTGGTAATTCGCGTGCATGGCACCGATCACGCAGGAAAGAGGTTCTGCCAGTGAAGCAGGATAAAAGCCTTCGCCCACAAATGGCAAAAGGGCACCCAGTTCCATCACTTCGTTCGGGATAATCACATAGGTCGCATCCCCACCAATATATTGGTACGAATAGCCGGGAGCACTCAGCACACCAACCGGACCCCCGGCATAATTCAAAGCCGGCTGAATCGAAAATTTATCGCCCGGTTTGAATTGGTGGCTCCATTTTGAACCAACTTCAACCAGTTCGCCGGCAAATTCGTGTCCGATGATAATGGGATTTTCAGCCACATCGTCAGGTATCCGCTTGTGGTCAGTACCCTGTGATGCAGCCTTGTAAGATGACATGCACAACGAGTCTGACACAACTTTTGCCAATATTTCATTCTCCTGGATAGGTGGAAGCTCGAACTCCTCCAGCCGGAGGTCCTTCTTCCCATATAATCGGACTGCTTTTGTTTTCATTTTTTACTGTTTTTTAAGAACTTACACAAAGGAACACCAGAATAAGCACGGAGTTACTCTGTGCTTCTCTGTGAACCTCCGTGAAATATGGTAATCAAACTAATTCAACATATTCTGTCCCCCGGTAACCGGAACTGCTTGTCCGGTCTCGTATTCCTGTTCAATAATGTATAGAATTGCCCTGAAGACATCTGTTACCCTGCAACCACGTCCGGCAGGCACCTGGGCTTCGTAAAAGGCTTTTACATCTTCTATCGTTTTAGCTCCGGCTACTTTCCCTGCCTTTAGATATTGAACGAAAAGTCCCTTTTCCGGGTCGCTCCAGAGCGGACCTTCGAAGAAATTTCCGGGACAAATAGAATTCACCTTAATTTTGTATGGCATGAGTTCCATGGCAAAGGATTGCGTCAAACCTATGCCACCAAACTTACCTCCGGCGTAGGCAAAGTTTTTATTGCTGCCCTTCAATCCCGATTTTGAATTGATTTGAATGATATCAGAGAAAAATTCTTTTCTGTACTTCGACTGGACCTTCATAACTGCTGAAGCGTATTTTGCACAAAGGAAATAGCCTTTGTAGTTGACATTCGTCATGAAATCAAAGTTCTCCGGTGTCATTTCTTCCAGTGATCCGGCACGCAATACGCCGGCGTTGCTGATGATCAAATCCAACCCGCCAAAATGCCTTGAGGTTACAGATACCATATCCTCAACGGAAACCGCATCAGAAACATCCACTTTAACAAACAGCGCACGGTTACCCGTAACATTTGCATTGAGAAGATCTGCCATTTTGCCACCTTCCGTTTCATTCCAGTCGGCGATTACAACGTTGGCTCCCTCGTGAAACAGCATTTCAGCGATACCGGCGCCAAAGCCCATGGCCGCACCGGTTACAATGGCAATCTTGTTGGCTAGCCGGCCGAGGGAAATGGAATAATCGCTTGCTTCTTTACCGAGCATTTCATCCAATTGGGCAGCATTTGGAGCCAAAGCCACCAAACCTATATCTTTAATCCAAACATAATCAGGATAATAGGAGCGTTCTTCTTTCCACATGGACAACTTTACCTCAAGATCGGCAACAATTTCATCGGGATCTACCGTTTCATCCACCACCAGGATGGTTGCTTCTCCCTCAATAAACGGATGGATTCTGAGCTCCTCCTCCAGCTGGGCTTTCTGTAAGCTTTCCCTTTCGTCCAACCTGGCAACCAGAACATTTTCGCGGGATGCAAGCATTCTCAGTGCAGGAAGGAGTTGTTTTACTACTGTATTAAGCATGATGGTTTTGAATTACGTATGCAATGAGTGCCGCTCCAAGGGTAATAAAATGGTCCCGTTTTTCAATAAATGGCCTTCCTTCTGCATCAAGATACCCTTGGCCCTCCATGGCAGTCAGATACTGGTGAGCTGCCACGATGCAGGCGCCATGGTAGTTGATCTCTTTGATAATAGCCGACAGTTCTGTTCTCTTGCGGGCAAAAAGTGCTATGGGCTCCATGGCAGGCGTATTATGCTCGCTACCAAGAGTGACCACAAATCCTTCATTGTAAAAGTATTGCACATAATCTTCTAAAACTTCCGGACTGTTTCTGGTAGTAATCAATTCAACCGACCAGATATTCCGCTCTTTCAGTATTTTGGCTGCTATTTCTTTGGATTCTTCAAAAGGAGTAAAATTTCCGCTGGCATCATCAGCCAGAAAAGGATAGGTTGGAATCCCTCCCTGGTTTAGAATCATTCTACATACCATATCGGATTCCAGAAATGCTTCAGCGGGTTCAGGAATAAAAGCCGGTCCTCCTGACTTCAGCAAATTATTGCGAAGTTCATTTTCCATAGCAGCCGGAGCATCAAGGCTGGATATCAAGTGTTTTCCAAAAAAAAGCTTCTGGTAAAACGCATGCTTTTCCTGAACCGAAGGGAAGCAAACTTCTGCATGTTCACGAATTGCTTTGGCCAAATGGCGTTCACGCACCATTCCTTTGGTCATATCTGCCATGATCTGCCCGAAATCAAGCACAAATCCTGCTTCAATGGATAAGAGAAGGTCATTCACCTTGGCGCACATCCCTGCAACATGCTTGTTGGATTCGGTGCGAACGGATTCCAGTGCCGAAGAATAAGGCTCATCCATTCTGGCAGGGTAAGCAAGACCTTTGCCACTCAAATAGGTTCTGCCGGGATTGCCCGGATCGTTGACCTTCAATCCGGCCATTTGGTCTTCCTTGTTCAGACTGATGTATTCGATGTTGAAAAGGGGAAAAATTCCTCTTGAAGAGGTTTCTGAAGCCCATTCTGAATATCCGTCTGTAGAATAGAAGTCGTTCACTCCCATCACCTTCACGTTCTCAGCAACAGCCATATCCATTGCCTGGGGAATGTCCAGGAAGGCACTGAAAGAATAAGGGGTGTGCAAATGGGCATTGACAGAAAAGATGGTGCCTTTGCCGTTCATTTTATGCCATTTCAGCAATTCCTCCCTTGCGGGAAATATATTCCAGAAGTCTATCATAATTTTCGAAAATTGTTAATTAGATACCCAATTTCGCTCTCCGGATCTGTTCCATATCGGTAAAATTTTCTCCGGCCACGTATCCTGCCAGGGGAACAATTTTTTCGTGTATGGCATCCAGGAACCAGCCTGCCTGCGGGAAAAATGCCTCTTCAAGTTCGTAGGCAGGTGTGATCCAGTTGCGTGATCCGACAACAACCGGTGGGGCATCGAGATAGTCGAATGCAAGTTCTGTAATATTTCTGGCCAGATCATTCAGAAATGATCCACGGCTGGTGGCATCACCTGAGATCAGTATCCTGCCGGTTTTTTTCACAGACTCAATCACCAGTTCATAGTTGAATGGAACGAGTGAACGCGCATCGATAACTTCAGCCGAAAGGCCATATTTCTCTTCCAGGATTTTAGCAGCATCCAGCGCACGGTAAAGCGTGGCTCCAATGGTGAGGATCGTGACATCTTTCCCTGCTCTTTTCACATCCGGCTCGCCGATTGGAATCTCATAGTATCCTTCGGGAACCCCTCCTGCATGAAACTGTTCGCCGATGTCGTATACCCGCTGACTTTCAAAGAAAACGACCGGATCTGTACCCTGGAGGGCACTGTTCATCAATCCTTTGGCATCGTATGGTGTGACAGGAAAAACAACCTTCAATCCTGGAATATGTGCCACCAGGGAGGTCCAGTCCTGGGAGTGCTGGGCACCATATTTGGAGCCTACGGATACCCTTAAAACCACAGGCATTTTTAATACATTACCGCTCATGGCCTGCCATTTCGGCAATTGGTTGAACACCTCATCCCCACATCTTCCCAGGAAGTCGCAATACATGATTTCAGGGATCACCCGACCTCCGCACATGGCATAGCCAATGGAAGTTCCAACAATGGATGCTTCGGAGATAGGTGAGTTGAACAAACGATGGTAGGGCAGCGCCTCGGTTAATCCGCGGTAAACAGCAAAAGCCCCACCCCAGTCGCGGTTCTCTTCGCCATAGGCAATCAGCGTCGGATCCTTGTAGAAACGATCGATGATGGCCTCGAAAATCCCGTCGCGAAGCTGGTATTGTTTCATTTTAGAGAAGGGTTTTCCCTCTGCATCATATGCAAAACGCTCTTTTTTAGCTAATTGAATGACTCTGGCATTTTCTGCCATGGCATGATTGACTTCCACGGGACGTTCCTCCATGGTTTCAGTCGGAGTATTGGAGAAGATCATCTCCCCGATCTGTTCGGGACGTTTGCGAATATCCATGCGGGGAGAAACAACGTCGTCGATGGAGACTTTCAGGAGATCAACCATCAGGGCTTTTATCTCTTGCCAAATCCCATCCAGCTTCAATTGGTCAGTGACGCCTGCCTCCACCAGATTTTTGGCATACGTGTGGATGCAATCCTGATTTTGCCAGGCTTCAACCTCTTCTTTCGAACGGTAGGATGAAGCATCAGAGGGTGAGTGGCCACTGAAACGGTAGGTCAGGACTTCGAGTAGAACCGGTCCTTTTTTATCTGCTATGATCTTTAATTTCCTTTTGTATGCATCGATTACTGCCAATGGATTATAACCATCCACACGTTCGGCATGCATCTGGTCGGGATTAACTCCTGCCCCGATGCGTGCGGCCATTCCGTAACCCATCGTTTCACCGGCAGTCTGCCCGCCCATACCATACTGGTTGTTCATGACATTGAAGATCACAGGAAGACCTCCTTTCATGCCATCATCCCACAGTTGCGTAAACTGGTCCATGGTCGCGAAAGAGATACCTTCCCAAACGGGACCACAAGCCATGGAGGCATCACCGATATTGGCAACTACCACTCCCTTTTTGCGGTTTACTTTTTTATACAAGGCCGCTCCTACGGCGATATCACCGCTTCCGCCAACAATCGCGTTGTTTGGATAAACACCAAACGGGGTAAAAAAGGCATGCATACTTCCGCCAAGTCCTTTGTTGAAACCTGTTTCCCGGGCAAAAATTTCAGCCAGGGTACCATATATCAAAAATCTACGACCCAAATCTTTGACAGATCCTTTGAAATCTTTCTGAACGATCTTCAAAATTGTTCCGTCAAAGAATGTTTCCATGATTTTCATCAGGTCAACATCATCCAGTTTCTGTATGGAGCTTAGCCCTTTGGCGAGAATTTCTCCGTGGCTGCGGTGTGAGCCAAAGATAAAATCCTCCACAGTAAGGGTATAGGCCATCCCGACAGCAGAGGCCTCCTGACCAATAGAGAGATGCGCCGGACCGGGGTGATCGTAAGGAACTCCACTGTACTCACCGGTGGTCTTGATGAGATTCAGCATGGTTTCAAATTCACGGATCACCACCATATCGTGGTAGATACGGATCAGATCATCATTTGAGAAATTATTCTTCTCCTCCTGAATGGACTTACTATACTGGTTTACAGGGATCGGCTTAAATTTGATCTCACCGGATTTCCTGGCTACACCAGGGTCAATAAACTGAACTTTAGGCATATTTTTACAGTTGAAAGTTGAGAGTTGAAAGTTGAAAGTTGACAATCATCTGTCAAAAATCAAAAATCCAAATCCAAAAATTATTAATTATAGATTAGAAACCAAAAATAGTTTCTTTAAATATCTCAGAAACAGTAGGATGAGGGAACACCACCTCTTCCATCTCTTTGAGCGTCATTTCCATCTCAATGGCCATACAGGCTCCGTATATCATCTCGCTTGAAGGGTTTCCCAGCATGTGAACACCAAGAACTTCTCCATATTTTTCTCCTACCAGCACCTTGCACACACCACTTCCACCTTCATTTTCTGCTATGAACCGACCGACGTATGCCATGGGAAGCTTCACACATTTGTAGGCAATATTCTGTTCTTTTGCTTTCTCTTCGGTCAGACCAACGCCTGAAAATTCGGGATTGGTGTAAACAACTCCGGGAATGGCATTGTAACGCATTCTGTCGTTCCTGCCAGTCAGGTTATTGACAACTACCTCACCCTCGCGACTGGCAGTATGTGCCAAAAGTGAAAATCCTGTAACGTCGCCTGCAGCGAACACATTCGGGACATTGGTCTTCATCCTTTCATCGACTTTGATACCACCCCTGTCGAGTTCGACACCCAGGTTCTCAAGGCCAAATCCTTTGGTAACAGGTTTACGACCAACGCTTACCAATATTTTATCTCCGGTAACAGACTCCTTTTTACCCTCTTTTTCAAAGATCACTTCGGTACCATTTACCTCCACTACTTTGGCGGAAAGATGGAAAGTGATCCCTTTTTTGGCATACATCTGGCGCATCATGACGCTCATTTCACTGTCCATACCGGTCAGAATTTCATCCAGCATTTCAACGATGGTCACCTTTGTTCCCAATGAATTGAAGAAACTGGCAAACTCCATACCAATGACACCGCCGCCAATCACAACAAGCGAGGAAGGCAACTCTTTCAGCTGAAGTATTTCCCTGTTTGTCAGGATGGTCTCATTGGGTGAGCCCAATCCCGGGATAGGCGGAACAAAAGCCTCTGAGCCGGTACAGATCAGCAGATTAGCAGCCAGTATCTCTTCCTCACCGGCAGTAATGGAGATTCCTGCAGCAGAACGACCTTTGATGTAGGCCTCTTTCCTGCGTACTTCGACGTGGTGTTCTTTCATTTTAAGCCCGACGCCACCCACCAGTTTCTTGACCACTTTCTCTTTTCTGGCCATCATCTTTCCAAAATCGAAAGTAACCTCCCTTGCCTGGACACCATATTTTTCTGCTCCAATGGCATTATCATACAATTTAGCGCTGTAAAGCAGCGTTTTTGTGGGGATACAACCTTCGTTCAGACATACGCCGCCCAATTCACCTTTTTCGATCAGAACCACCTTGAGTCCTTTGTGTCCGGCGCGTTCAGCTGCAACATAACCTGCAGGACCACCACCGATAATTGCCAGATCGTAATTTTTGCTCATGTAGAATTTTCTTAATTGTTAAAGTTCAATGGTTAAGTTTTCGATTTCTGTCGCGATTTGTTTCAAAAATCGTGTAGCTTCTCCTCCATCAAGGGCCTGATGGTTGTACGTGAGGCTCAAACCAAGATGAGGAACGAAGCCGTAAACGCCGTCACCCAGATCTTTTGGCCTGGGGATAATCGTATTGACGCCCAGGATGGCTGTTTGAGGCAGATTGATGACCGGGGTAAACATTTCAACCCCGTAATTGCCAAGGTTGGATACGGTGAATGTGGCTGCCTCTGAAGCCAGAAGATCCGGATTGATGCTGCCATTTTTGCAGGCTGCGGCAATTTCCTTCATTTGACCGGACAATCCCTGTATAGAAAGGTCATCCGCATTCCGGACAACTGGAACCATCAATCCGCGGTCGGTATCCACAGCGATTCCCAGATGGATTTTCCTGAAATATTTCATTGAGTCGTCCACAAAATGGGTATTGACCTGCGGATATTTTTTCAAGGCTTTAATTACAGCAAAACAGATCATATCGTTCAGTGTGATATTGGTTGGATAACCTTCATCCACTGCTTTTTTGACCATCTTTCGAAGTTGTGAAATTTGCCGCGCATCGGCAGATAAATGGTGTGTCAGCTGGGCAGAATTCTGCAGGGAGCTGAGCATTGCCCTGGCAATCAGCTTACGGATATTGGACAATTTTTTGATTTCAAAATCATCAGAATCAAATGTGGCAACGACAGGCTTTTTCAGGTCTTTGGATGTGACGGTGCCTCCCAGTCCGCTGCCTGTACAATCAGAGCAAAGCTGTTCCTCTTCTGCTTTCTTTTTTGCCAATGGCGTGATCTTTGGTTTAATGGCAAGATATGCAACAACGTCCTGTTCGATAATCCTTCCTTTTGGTCCGCTGCCGCGGATACCGGAAATTTCGACACCCTCCTTTTCTGCCAGCATTCTGGCGCGAGGTGAGATGAACGAGGTTTCACCGGCAGGTTCCTTTTCGATAACGGCTGCTGTGACCACCATTTTTTCTTCCGTAACAGGGACGGCTGCAAGGGCAGTTTTCGCGGGTGCAGATAATAGAGGGGGGACTGAACCAACTGCTTCACCGGCTTCACCGATCACGCACACTTCTTTGAGAACAGGTACCTCATCCCCCGATTCATAGTAAAAAGAAAGAATCGTTCCATCTGTGGGAGCAAACTCTTCAAAAGTGGCTTTGTCTGTTTCATAAGCAAAAAGGAGCTCTCCTTTGGTTACTTTTTCACCTGCTTTCTTTGGAATCTCGGTCAGAATACAACTTTCAACAGATTGCCCCTGCTTGGGCATGATCACAATGGTCGCCATATCAACATTTTTTTGACAAAGCTAAATAATACAACTTGTAAATACAAGTATTCATGTTAAATATTTATTAATTCATAAAGTATATAATATATTTATCTGATATATAGTATATTAAATTTTTATATCAAAAAAGTCATGTATTTACAAATTATAACAACAAAATTATTCTAACTTTGCATACCGGATGAATTATGTTATGACAGAACCCTTTGCAGAGTACAAACCAGCATTGCCCCGCCACAGCGCGGTATATGAAATGTTGCGCCAGCACATCAGCGACGGTGTGTACCTGGAAGGAGACCTTCTTCCTTCCGAAAACGAGTTATGTGCGCTACATAAGGTAACCAGGCCAACGATCAGAAAAGCGTTGGACCGGTTGTCGGGCGAAGGTTTTATTGTCAGGCATCAGGGGAAAGGAAGTATCGTGAAGGGAGCTCCCAAGGGAGTCGGGATTCTGGCTATGAAAGGAACGACATCAGCCGTCGGCAAAGAAAATCTGCTTACAAGGATTGTGGTAAAACCCGAAATTAGAAATTGGAACGAGGCTTTTTCTTTCTCTCTTTCGCGTGTAGAGCAGGAATCGGGTTGCATTTACATGGAACGGCTCAGACTGGTGAACAACAAACCCGTATTTTTCGATATTACCATGATTCCCAATATCAATTTTCCGCGCTTCACCGGAAGAAACATGGAAAACAAGTCATTGTTTGATATCCTGAGAAAAAATTACAGGCTCGAGGTAAAAGGAGGGGAACAGCGGATTCTCGCCATCACAGCCGACGAAAGGCTGCAGAAATTTTTCGCGGTACAGCCTGGCCACCCGGTTGTACAGCTCAACCGCAAAATTGAAACCAACCGTGAGGGAATTTTTATTTATAGTCAGGTCTTTTGCAATACCGATGAGTTTGTCCTAAGCGGGTCCTTCTGAAAAAGACTATGAGATAGGAGACAAGAGATAACGAATACTGCTTTCTATAATCAGCACATCTGCTAATCACCACATCAGCACATCAGCTATTCGTTCAATTCAAAAACTGCTTCGATCTCTACCGTACAATTTCCGGGTAATCCGGATACGCCAAATGCACTTCTGGCTCCAACGCCATTTTCAGAGCCGAATACCTCTTCCATCACTTCGCTGCAACCATTGATTACGTAGGGATGCTTTTCAAAATCGGGGGTAGCATTCACCATGCCCAACAGTTTGACCACCCTTTTGATCTTATTCAGAGATCCAAGTTCATGCCGGAGCGTCGCCAGCATGGCCATACCGACGGCGCGGGCAGCTGCTTTGCCCTCCTCCAAATCACACACATCCCCTACTTTTCCCTGAATCAGTGTACCATCCGGTCGACTAGAAACGTGGCCGGAGAGCCAGGCCAAATTACCGGCAATTACCAAAGGGCGGTACAAACCTTTCGGTACGGAAACAGGAGGGAGCTGCAGATTTAGTTGTTTGATTCTTGCTTCGTATTCCATAACAATTCATGTAAAAATTGGAAAATATTTAATTCATTGGTGTCCGGTAAAATCCATATTGCGTCCCTGCGGCCCATATTAATAAATTGCAATCTGCTTCCTACCTATATTTAGTCCTGAGAATCAATCCAAAATCTAATCTTACAGGAGGTCGTTATTCAGCATCAGAATTATTGTTGAAAAAGTGAAAAACACGACCAGAGTGGCAGCGCCAACAACATTAATCAATTCACTGATATTGAGTTTACTGCGTTGATATGGATGAACCGGAAATGCCTTTGTCTCCGCAAAAATCAATAATTTAAAGACCCCTACTCCCACCAGGGCACCCAAAATTGCACCGCCAAGAATATCGCCCGGATAGTGTACGCCAAGATATATGCGGGTATATGCAATCAAGCATGCCCAAGGGTAAATAAAAATCGCGTAACCCCTGCTTCGGAAAAGGAGCGATGTAAAGGTGGCAAATGAGAATGCATTGGCTGCATGGGCCGAAACGAAACCATAAAGGCCGCCTGACTTAAAAAATACATGGGCCAGAGGTGCCACAGCCGGATCATTGGATGGACGAAGCCGCATGACGGAGTGTTTCAATAATCCGGATATCTGATCGGAAAAAAGGATGATCAGTGCCAGAGACAAGATAATGGGTATTGATTTCCTGCCATACTTGCGGATGATAACGTAGAGTGATACCCCATAAAACAGCAGCCAAACAGGGGTAAGTGTAAAAAGCGTCATCACATAATCCATCAGCATGTTGTGATGACCGTTCAGGTAAAAAAATGCAGATTTGTCCCAATCGGAAATAGTCTGTATCACACCCATAGTTCTTTTATGAATTTAAAAGTTTCCAAATTTCATCTTTCAAAGTGACAATACCGTAACCCGAAACCGATGAGATAAAAGTATGCGGTATATCTTTAAATTCATGGCTGATTTCCTGTATAAGCTCTTTGTCAAGCATATCGGATTTTGTAATCGCTACAAATCTTTGTTTGTCCAATAATTCCGGATTAAACATATCCAGCTCATTAAGCAAAATATCCAACTCTTTTCTGTGGTTTTTACTGTCAGCCGGAATCATGAAAAGCAGGATTGAGTTACGTTCAATATGACGCAGGAAGCGCAATCCAAGTCCGCGACCTTCATGTGCTCCTTCAATAATGCCCGGAATATCGGCCATTACAAAAGACTGGTTATCCCGGTAGCCTACGATTCCCAGATTGGGTACCAGCGTAGTGAACGGATAATCAGCAATCTCAGGTTTTGCTGCAGAAACAACCGACAGCAAGGTTGATTTTCCCGCATTGGGAAATCCTACCAGTCCGACATCAGCAAGTATCTTCAGTTCAAGAATTTTCCATCCTTCCTCTTCATCCTCACCGGGCTGGGCGTATCTCGGTGTTTGATGGGTAGCACTTTTGAAATTTACATTGCCTAGCCCGCCCCTGCCACCTTTCACAAGAATGTTCGTTTGGTCGTGCTCTGTGATCTCAAAAAGCACCACACCGGTTTCTGCATCTTTGGCTACGGTTCCTAGTGGTACATCCAGTATGATGTCCTCTCCATCCTTGCCATGACTGCGTGAGGCACCCCCGGACTCACCCCATTCAGCAAAAATATGTTTCCGGTACTTCAGGTGCAGAAGTGTCCACATTTGGGAGTTACCCCGGAGAATGATGTGTCCTCCCCTGCCCCCGTCGCCACCATCAGGCCCTCCTTTGGCAGCAAATTTCTCCCTGCGAAAATGTTTTGATCCCGCACCGCCATGGCCCGAACGACACATGATTTTCACATAATCCACAAAATTTGTTTCTGCCATTGCTCCTTTTATAGGTTGCCTCAAAGGTACATACAATCCGGGACTATCGGAAACGATCGAAGATAGCGATTTTTTTGGTTCAAACAATGGATTCACTATCTTTGAAATGTTGTTTGAGGGGTTTAAAAATTGTTCTTCAAACATTTCAAACATTTCGAACATTTCAAACATTTCAAATGATCCCCGTCTGGAAAGAAAATTTCAAAATCACTTCATACCAGGTAGATTTTCAGAAAAATATCAAACCAACCAACCTGATGCAACTGTTTCAGGAGGCAGCTGGTAATCATGCCGAACATCTCGGAGCAGGTTATGCTGCATTGCTGATGGAGAAGCTTTTCTGGGCTTTATCACGTATCCAGGCGGAGATCATTCAGTTGCCGGGATGGGGAGATGAAATTCACATAGAAACCTGGCCAAGCAGTCCGGTTGGACCATTCTTCAGACGTGATTTTATTTTTTTCAACCAGCAGAATGAGGTTATCTGCCGGGGTGTTTCAGGCTGGCTGCTGTTAAGTGCTGAAACCATGCGTCCTCAACGGGTAGAAAGACTATCAATTGATCTTCCTTTGAATGAGGAGAGATATGCAATGGAAACATTCCCTGACAGGTTAAACGGTGTTGCGGAAGAAGCCATATTCAGCAAGAAAATTCTTTACAACGAAATTGATGTGAACATGCACGTCAACAACACCCGGTACTTGGATTGGGTGATGGATTGTTTCGACAGTGATTTTTACAAGAAGCATCAGCTTAAAAGCTTTTCGTTGGAATTTCTGGGCGAAATGCTTTGGGGTGACGAAGTTGTATTGATGTTGGGGCAGGATGGAAATACTTTTCACATTCAGGCTAAAAATCTTCAATCCGGTAAAGTTGCTTTCAAGTCTGATGTGATTTGGCAAAATGCATGATCGATTCAGTCCCGGGAAGGTGCTGCATGCTGTCTGAACAGGCCCGAGAACCATTTTGACCTTTTTTTGATCAGTGTCATGCCCTTTTCAATGATGGTATTGTCAAAATCATGAGAAAACATCATTTCCGAAGTATCATCTGCTGTTGAGGTGTAAACCAGAATAAAACTAAAGGATTCAAAATGTTTGGACATCAGCCTTGGAATACTTTCCTGAGACAATTTATAAGAGACACCACCACTTCTTGGAAGTGGAATAATAATCAGATCCGAATGGGATAAAAGTTGCCCCAGATTCTGAAACTCCTCCCACTCAGTAAATTCCGTATGACTAATTCTGACAGATGATCGCTGTTGCCGGGTGAAATCAATTATTTGTTCGTATGTCTGCAATGTAGACAGAAATAGACAGGAGAGATCCAATGTCTTGCCCATTCTCAATACCCTGCTCAGCCAGTTTTGAAAACCAAATTCGTGGTCAGCAAATTTCGGACAGATGACCACAATTTTTTTATACCGGTTCAGGTTTGATTGGATGCTTGCGACCCAGATTGCCTGCTCGGTATTCTCAACAATATATTTGACATTGTTACCAAAAAGCATCTCAGAGAATTGATTTCTAAGGGCAAAACCCAGGATAATTTCTGAAGCAAATATCTCTTTGGCTACTCTTTTAATTCCGGCTGTTACTTTTTGGTCAATGGTAGTAACAATCTCTACTTTTTGGTCAATGGCAGCAGCATGTATAATCGCTTTTTCGAGCATTTTTTTGGCTTCGATCAATTTGGTGGAAGCTTTATGATCGTCATCCACAACAGACAGGCTCACGATTGGGAATCGGTTTTTTGGAAATTTTATGGCGATGGCCAAATCGATCAGGCGTTCCATGGTATTGGGATTCGAGATCGGCACCAATATTTTTTGTTCATGCTGAGGCATGATCGAGTGCTCTTTGGATTCATCTTCCTCGATAAGAATCTTCTTTGCAGCATTTTCCGTGATGAAGGAGGCCACCAGACATGTTACCAGTATCAGGACAATGGTGCCATTCAATACATTTTCATCAACTATTCCCATCTTAAAACCAACCATAATAACAGCCAGTGTAGCAGCAGCATGTGAACTGCTCATTCCAAAAATCAACCTGCGCCAGGTTGATGGAAATTTAAATGTGATGGATGTCATAACAGCCGCCAAATATTTTCCAATAATTGCCACAACTGTCAGCGTACCAGCAATAATCCATGCGGCAGAACCGTTACCGATCACTTTCAGGTTGATCAGCATGCCAACACTGATCAGAAAAAATGGAATAAAAATCGCGTTGCCGACAAATTCCAGACGATTCATCAACGAAGAGGTTCTGGGGACAAATCTGTTCAGTGCAATTCCTGCAGCAAAGGCGCCGATGATGGGTTCCAAGCCTGCTACTTCGGACAAAAATGCTGCAAAGAAAACCATTGAAAGGACGAAGATGAAATGAGATCTTTTTTCTCCTTCCAATTTTTTCAGGAACCAGGAGGTTAACAAAGGGATCAGGAGAAAAACAACCATCAGAAACAGCAATACCGAAATAGCAAAATTGATCCAGAAATGAAGATTGATCAATCCCTTCACGGATCCGACAATCACTGCGAAAAGAACAAGCACAGCAGTATCTGTCAACATGGTTCCCCCAACAGTGACAGCAACTGCTTCATGCCTTGAAATGCCCATTCTGCTAACAATTGGGTAGGTGACGAGTGTATGGGTTGAGAACATGCTGCCAACAAGCAAACTGGCATTTAAATCGAGTCCAATCAGGTATCTGCATACCGGAAAACCTAGCGCCATAGGCACAATAAAGGTATACAGACCGAAAACAAGGCTCTTGTTTTTGTTGGCCTTGAACTCTTTCAAATCCAGCTCAAGACCAGCTAAAAACATGATATAAAGCAACCCAATGGTAGAAAAGAGGTCGACTGCTGCATTTTTTTCAATCCAGCCCAATCCGTGAGGACCAATGATCAGGCCCGAAAGAATCAATCCGATGATGCCGGGTATTTTCAGGCTCCGAAGCAAAATTGGAGCAAGCAGGATAATGAATAAGATCACTGCGAAGATCAAAACCGAACTATGAAATGGTTTTTGCAGCAGATCTATCAGCCTGTCAAGAATTTGAGTCATGGGATCGGGTAAAGTCGAATTTCTGTTTCCAAATATAGACTTTTAAAGCGAAACTAGCCCGAAAATCTCTGCTAATACCATTACTATTCTTATCTTTGGAACCGTCAATTTTCTACGAATAAAATTCTAATCACTTTTGATCATATTTGTTTTAAACTTTTAAATCAATAAGGAGTCAAATCGAAGAATCAACCTGTTTGCTATGAACAAAAAAAAATTACTGATCATTCTTTCTGTTTCAATCGTTCTGTTAATCCTTGTAATCTATAGTTTCAGCGGAAAATCCGGTGAAGAAATGATCACATGTCAGGTAAAAAGAGGATCCATCGAGGTGAAAGTTCATACATCCGGTCAGCTGGAGTCCGAAAAATCAGAAAATATTTTACTCCCATCAGTCCTGTCAGGTCAGAATGTGAGGGTATATGAGATCAAAATCACCGACCTGATTGAAGAGGGTTCAGTCGTGGATTCGGGCCAGTATATAGCCACACTTGACCACAAAGTTATCGAGGAGGTATTGACAGCCGCACGCCTGGAGCTGGAAGCATCCATGGTGGTTATCGAAGATGCCAAATTGGATTCCAACCTGAATCTGAGTAATTACCGCGATTTGATTACCAACTCCCGGTCTGATGTTGAAGAGCGAAAAATCGTCCTGGCTGAATCTGTCTACGAATCGCCCTCTGTAATCAAAAAAGCAGAAATGGACCTCAACAAGGCTGAAAGAAAACTGGAGCAGGATATCAAGGGTCTTGCCATGCGGTATCGACAGCTTAATTCACAGATGGATCGTCGGATTATCGATTTCAAATTGAAAGAAAAAAGGGTCAATGACCTCTTAAAGCTATATGATGCCCTGATAATCAAAGCCCCCAAGCCTGGCATGGTCATCTATGCCAGAGACCGTTTTGGAATCAAAATTCAGGTAGGATCCGTGCTGACGCCATGGAGTCCGATCATTGCCACCCTCCCGGATATGACGAAGATGATCTCGGAAACCTATATCAATGAGATCGATATCGCAAAAATTAAAGTCGGACAGAAAGTAACCCTGAGCATCGATGCATTTCCTGACAAGGAGTTGCAGGGTGAAGTAATTTCGGTTGCCAACATTGGCCAGCCTATGCCCAAAAGTGATTCCAAAGTATTCCTGGTCGTAATAAGGGTACACGGCAGTGATCCGGTTTTAAAACCGGCTATGACAACCGGCAATTTAATTCAGACAGGGGTATTCACCGATAAGTTATATGTGCCTTCAGAAGCTGTCTTCGAAACTGATTCGACCCGCTTTGTATATCTGAAAAAGAACAAAATTGTTAAACAATTGGTAGATACCGGAGATGAGAACGAAGATTACAGGATTATCAACAAAGGGGTTGTCGAAGGTGATATTTTAATTTTAAATGAACCCGAAAAATCAGAAGATATCGAAATCACAGGTTGGGACATTTACCAGGAACAACTAGCCAGACAGAAGGTGCTCAAACTTGCCGGGGATTCAACATCAAAGTCAGATGCAGCTAAAAATGAGTTAAATGCACAAAAAAACTGACACATTTACGAGTCTGATCTATTGAATCTTTGATTACCATGCAAAATAACTTCCCATGAAGATAAGAGCCTTTTATACCAGATATTCCTACAATGTTCAGATTGCCATTGAAGCGATCATAGCCAATAAGGTTAAATCGCTGCTGACTGCTTTGGGAATCATTTTTGGTGTAGCTGCTGTTATCAGTATGCTGGCTATTGGCAACGGTGCCGAGCAGGAGATTCTCGAACAGATAAAAATGGTCGGTGTGAACAACATCATCGTGACTCCCATCTTGCAGTCGGATCAGGCCAGTAACAATGATGCCAAAGCAGGAAGCGCTACAGAAGCCAATCAGCTTGCCGGAAGCAAAAAGAAATTTTCGAAAGGACTCACCTTGCTGGATGCGGCATCTGTAAAGCAGATTATCCCGACAGTCGAGGATGTCTGTCCGATAATAACATTCAATTATACCGCGATTCTGCATGATATCAGCAGTCCGGTTAAACTGGATGGTACCGACAACACCTATTTTAATCTTTTTGATATAAAACTTGAGAGTGGCACACTTTTTCACGATCAGCACACCAAAGAGGGTTATCCGGTATGCATTATCGGTTACAATATCAAGAACATCTTTTTCAACCAGGAATCGCCCATTGGCAAATACATCAAATGCGGACAGATCTGGCTTCAGGTCATCGGTGTCATAGAAAAGCGAAATTTTGTTGGCTCAGGCGGAGGAACCATGTCCATCAGCAGTACAGACAACAGCATCATCATCCCTGTAAAAACCATGCTTCTCAGATACAGGAACAGGGCGTTAATCCGGGGTGATCAGGTTAAACTGGTAGGGTCAGGAAGAGACAATGTCAGCAACAAAATTGAAGATATCAATCAACTGGATAAAATTATCATCCGGGTAAAGGAGACACAACAACTCACGGCAACCGCCAAAATTGTCGGGAATATGCTGATGCGTAAACACAATGACATCCATGATTTTGAAGTGAGTATTCCCGAATTATTATTGAAACAGCAGCAAAAGACCAAAAATATCTTCAATATTGTACTGGGAGCCATTGCAGGTATTTCCTTGATAGTCGGAGGAATAGGAATCATGAACATCATGCTGGCATCTGTCATGGAGCGTATCCGTGAGATAGGCACCCGTCAAGCCATTGGAGCTTCCAGAAAAGACATTGTATTTCAGTTTTTATCTGAATCGACCCTGATCAGTTTGGCCGGAGGGCTGATCGGGGTGGTGCTTGGGGTGGCTTTATCCAAAATAATCCAGACAGTATTTGATATTAAGACAATCATCTCCCTGTTTTCCATCTTTATTTCATTCGGCGTTTCCGTTTTTATCGGGATCACCTTCGGGTATCTCCCTGCAAAACAAGCTGCTGACAAAGATCCGGTTGAATCTTTAAGACAATAATTATCATATGATCCGTACTTTTGTTTTCATTCTGTTCCTTTTCAGTCTTAAGTTCTCCATGTCCCAGGAGAATTCGATGAAACTATCACTATATGAGGCGATTGATCTGGCATCCAGCCAATCGCTGGATGCCTTCAGACAACAAAATATGTACCTGGCGAGTTATTGGGAATACATTTATTACAGGTCTGACAGGCTTCCCCAGTTAGCAATAGGGGCCAATCCAATATCTTACAACAATTCGATCAGACAGGATTATGTTCCGCTGACTCAAGGCTGGCAATATACACAGCAAAAAAATATCACCTCCAGTGCTTCCCTGAGGGCGACTCAGAACGTCCCGTTAACAGGAGGAAGCTTCTCTGCAAGTACAGACCTTGGAATGGTCAAGAATTTTATTGGAGATCAGTCAACCAAATTTTCTGCGAACATGATTAGTTTGGGTTACAAGCAAAAACTCAATGGATACAATAGTCTGAAATGGAAATCAAAGATTGAACCTCTCAAATTTGAGACTGCTAAAAGGAATTTCATCCAGTCCAGAGAGGATATAGCCGTCAAAACTACTTCGAAATTTTTCGAGCTGGTAGATGCCCAGATTGAAATAAATATCAGCACAACCAACCTAGCCAATGCCGACACCCTTTACCAGATAGGAAAAGGAAGATACCAGGTTGGCACCGTGACCCAGGATGAGCTTCTTAATTTCGAGTTGAACCTGATGAATGCGCGCATTGCGCTGACACGCGCCAATCAGGGGCTCTTGCGGGCACGATCCGACCTGAATATTTTTTTGGGTCTGGAAGAAAATGCAACCATAGAATGTGTATTGCCCAAGGCGCTCTCCGCAGAATTTCAGATTAGCGTTGAAGATGCCGTCAATAAATCCATGCAGAATAATCCTGACATCCTTGCTCAGGACCGCCAGATACTGGAACAGGACAGCAATGTAAAATACGTACAATCCCAAAATGGTCTGAGTGCCGATATCAGTGCACTTGCAGGTTTTAATCAAACATCCATTGGCCTGGCCGGGGCATACAGATATCCGAATCAATTCCAAAATATTGGATTGGTTGGAGTTTCTGTGCCAATTATTGACTGGGGAAAAAGAAAAGGACAGCTTTTGATGGCTAAATCAAACCGTGAAGTTGTTGTTAATACGGTCAAACAGCAGCGAATTGACTTCAAGCAAACGGTGATGATGAATGTGTTGGAATTCAACCTTCAATCTGAACAGGTATTGAATTCAGCCAAGGCAGATACCATTGCACGTATGGGATACGATGTGACTATGCGACGTTTTAAAATTGGTAAACTTGATGTGACCAAATTGAATCTGGCCAGGGCAGATCTGGAAAATGCAAGAAGAGCCTATATTGCATCATTGCGCAAATATTGGGCTTCTTACTTCCAGATCAGGCAGTTAGCCTTGTATGATTTTCAAAATAAGGTAGATTTAACAGCCGATTTCGATAAAATACTGAACCAATGAGACTATCAAAATCAAAAAAGACAATTGTTTTGTCGGGTTCTCTCGTGTTATTGTTCGTGATCGTTGTATGGATCTCACGGAGTAAAGCAGACAAGGGAATTTATAAAGTTAAAAAAGACAACTTTGAAGCTGTTATTTCCTGCAAAGGAGAGATACAGAGTGAAAAAGCTGTACTGATAAATATTCCCGATATTTTTGGCGACAGGACACTTGAGCTTTGGGATACGCAGATAAAGGATCTGATTCCTGAAGGTTCAATTGTAAAAAAAGGTGACTATGTTGCCCTTCTCGACCAGGGCAGGATCAAACAACTAAAGGAAAATAATGAGGAGAGGCTGAAAAAAATGATATTTAATTTAAACGATTCTAAGATTGACAGTGCAGTTGATCTTGTGGCTCTTAGAAACAGTATCGATCAATTTGATTATGATCTTAGCAACAGTAGAATCGAATTGGATCAGTCTGTCTATGAATCTCCAGCCTTTCAGCGCCGCGCCAGGATGGCTTATGAAAGAACGGAGAGGCAAATGGATGCAAAAAGACGTGCCTACCTGATGACACAGAAAACACTGAGAATTCAGGTGGCAAGAGAAGAAGCACTGGTCGAAGAATTTACAATCAAGGACAGAAAATATCAGCTGGCATTTGATGGTTCCAGAATTACCGCACCCCAGGACGGCATGCTTATTTATGGGAGAACTTTCGGTAGGGGTGGAAGCCGCAAACTCACGATCGGATCCTACGTGAGCATGCAAAATCCGGTGATTGCTACCTTGCCTGATTTATCTGTCCTGGCTTCTGAAACCTATGTGGAAGAGATCTACATCTCAAAAATAAAAATTGGTGACAGTACCAGGGTATATATTGATGCATTGAAAAATCAACAAAAAATCGGAGTGATCTCCAATATTTCAAATGTCGGTCAGGAGATGTCCGGATTTGAGTCCAAGGTGTTTAAGGTCATCATCCGCATATCCAGCGACAATAAGCGCATCAAACCAGCAATGACTACCAACAACGAGATAATCATCTCCAAAGAACCCAATGTTCTTGTGATCCCCAAACCGGCACTTTTTTCGGATGGTCCTGAAGAGTTTGTCTATCTGAAAGAATTCAGTGGTATAAGCAGACGAAAAGTGGAATGTGGTAATCACAGCGATAAGTTTGTCGTCATCAAAAGCGGATTGAAAGAGGGTGATAATATTTTATTGAACAAACCCGTCAATGAACTTTAAACAGGATTTCTAAACTAAAGCTTACGGATTTATGATGAGATCAATGATTTTCGCAATATTGGCTATCGTGGTTGTATCCTGCTCTACCGTTAAAAAAAATGAAGGTGAAGATGCCATTCTTTATAGAAATATTGAAAAACATATAGCCGTATTGTCATCCGATAGCTTTATAGGTAGGATGCCTGCTTCGGAAAGTGAAAAAATCACGATTGATTACATCGCATCTCAGATGAGGGAGCTCGGTCTTGAACCTGCCAGTAAGGGAAGCTATTTTCAGGAGGTTCCTATACTATCGGTCAGCTCCAGGATATCGAATACACTAGATTTTAATACACCCCGGGGAACACTCAAGTTCCAAAAATTCAAAGATTATATTTCATTTTCAAGACGGATGGAAAAGGAGCTCTCTTTGGATAAATCTGAACTTATTTTTGCCGGATTTGGTATCACCGCTCCTGAATACAACAAAGATGATTTCCAGGGCATTGACCTGTCGGGAAAAACAGTTTTGGTTTTTGTCAACGATCCCGGATACGGAACCAGTGACAGCTATTTCAAAGGGAATACAATGACCTATTATGGCCGGTGGACCTATAAATTCGAAGAAGCAGCGCGTCGTGGAGCTAAAGGTTGCCTGATCATCCATGAGTCCAAACAAGCAGGTTATCCATGGCAGGTCGTTTGTAACAATGGTGAAACAACAAAACTATATCTTAAACCTGAAAATGGATACGAAGATCGTTGTGCATTTGAGGGCTGGATTTCTAAGGCAGCCGCCGAACAACTATTTTCTGCATGTGGAATGAGTTTTGATCAAGCCAAACAATTGGCTTTGCAAAAAGACTTTAAGCCACAAATTCTGCCGGTAAACGTTTCCGGCAAGATCATGAATCACTTTGAAACAAAAACATCCAACAACGTCTGCGGACTGATTCCCGGCAGTAAACATCCCGACGAGGTGATTGTGTTTACCGCGCACTGGGACCATCTTGGAACAGGTACAAAAGTGAACAATGACAGCATTTACAACGGGGCTACCGATAATGCCAGCGCTGTGGCCTGGATGCTGGAGATGGCCCGTGGATTCAAATCTGCAAAACCCGTAGACCGATCCTTACTTTTTTTATCTGTTACCTGCGAAGAATCAGGCTTGCTTGGATCATCCTACTATACAGAACATCCATTCTTCCCCATGAACAAAACCGTGGCTTGCATCAACACAGATGTTTTACTCTTTATGGGAAAATTCAAGGATGTGATGCTCACGGGCTCCGGTCAGTCCGAACTGGACAGTTGGGTAGAAATTGAAGCTAAAAAGCAAGGTAGATACCTGGCTCCTGATCCTAACCCGGAAAATGGAATGTTTTTCCGTTCCGATCAATTTCCTTTTGTCAAAAAGGGAGTTCCCGCCATCTATGCCAAAGGATACGTGGATGCCGCGAAGTATGGAAAAGTTGAGACCCTTAAACTGGTAGATCGTTACTGGAAGGAAACCTATCATACTCCCTCTGACGAATACCATCCTGCTTCTGACGATTTGAACGGTGTCCTGGAGGATGCAAAACTGCTTTATCATGTTGGTACCAATCTTGCTAACTCGACAGTCTGGCCCGAATGGAATCATGATTCAGAGTTCAAGACTACCAGGGACGAGTCACGAAAATAAATTTTCTATTTAAACCTTATTTCAACATTTCAGTCCATGTTTGATAAATGTAGCGGTCAATTTACTTAAACAGTAAATCTCATTTTTTCCCCTGCGCATTTTTGTTACTATTGTCGGTTTATTATCTGCTAACACCTTAAAATCAATTTATAATATGGCGAATTTTAAAAAATCAGGATTATTATTTCTTTCAATCATCATTTTATCTGCCGGCTCTCTGAGAGCGGATGAAGGGATGTGGATGCTTCCACTTATTCAGAAGCTGAACAGTAAAAAAATGTCAGAGATAGGATTTAAACTTTCTGCAAAAGACATTTATGATATCAACAATTCCAGTCTGAAAGATGCAGTGATGCATTTCGGAGGCGGTTGTACAGCAGAAGTGATCTCCGGTGAGGGTTTGGTTTTGACCAACCACCACTGTGGTTATGGGACCATCCAGAAATTGAGCACCGTTGAACATGATTACCTGCAAAATGGTTATTGGGCGATGAATCACGATGAAGAGCTTCCAGCCAAAGGCTTGACAGTTATTTTCCTTGACAGGTTTGAAGATGTATCAAAGGCAGTGAATGATGCTATGGCAACAGTAAATGACCCAAAAGCCAAAGATGAAGCATTAAAAACCGTTTCAGATCAACTAACAAACAAGGCAATAGGTGATAACAAGTACCTTCGGGGCAGGGTTGTCTCATTTTTTGGCGACAACCAATATTACATGGTCATAACAAAAACCTACAATGATATTCGTTTTGTTGGTGCACCTCCCTCCTCAATCGGGAAATTTGGAGCAGATACCGACAACTGGATGTGGCCCCGTCACACCGGCGATTTCAGCATGTTTCGTATTTATGCCGATAAAGACAACAATCCAGCGGATTATTCCAAAGACAATGTGCCCTACAAACCTAAAAAATTCCTTACCATTTCTCTTAAAGGTGTAAACCAGAACGATCCGGCAATGATTATTGGTTATCCGGGAAGAACAAACCGGTTCATGACTTCATACGAAGTAAAGGAGACTAGTGAAATTACCAATGCCGTTACAATTTTGGTACGGGGAGTACGCCAGGATGTGCTGATGGCTGATATGGTGGCTGATCCTAAAATCAGGCTGCAATATTCGAGTAAATATGCAGGGTCTTCCAATTTTTGGAAAAAAGCAATTGGCATGAACGAGACCTTTGCCAAACTAAAGGTAAGCGAAAGAAGGGCCGCAGAAGAGAAGGCATTTACAGAATGGGTATCTGCGGATCCGGCCAGGGTTGAGAAATATGGCAAAGCGTTGTCGGATGTTCAGTCAGCCATTGAAGGAAGAGCTAAACTCCTGACGATCTCAAAATATTACACGGAGGCGCTCAGTGCTATCGAACTGACTTCTGCTGCCCGTCGTTTTGGACCGCAAATTGAAAGAGCAGATGGAGGCAACAGGGGTGGCAGACCGGAATTAAGCAGCACTCCGGCTGATTTTTATAAAGATTATTGCGCAGCAACCGACAAAAAGGTTGCAAAAGCATTGATGAAACTCTTCAAAGAGAAAGTATCCACATCGGATTTGCCTTCATTCTACAAAACAATCAATGAAAGTTACCAGGGAAATATTGATGCTTATGTAGATGCACTTTTTAATCAGTCCGTTTTTGTTTCTGAAGAAAAACTCAAAGTGGCACTGGCTGGCGATAAAAAAGCCCTGGAAAAAGATCCTGCCTACCTTGCAGCGATCGATATTTCCACAGCTTCATCAATATACAGCAAAGAACTGGAACAGTATCGCACCTTGTATACAAAGGGACAAAAACAATACATTGCAGGTATTCTGGAGATGAAAGCCGGACAGGCCATCTACCCGGATGCAAATTCAACCATGAGGTTAACCTATGGGAAAGTTTTAAATTACTCACCCAAAGATGGCGTGATTTTTGATTATGTGACTACATTGGATGGTGTGATGCAGAAAGAGGATCCCAAAAATTGGGAATTTGAAGTACCTGCCAAACTGAAAGAACTCTACAATGCAAAGGATTACGGTCAATATGCAATGAAAGATGGCAGAATGCCGGTTGCATTCCTTACCAACAACGACATAACCGGGGGTAATTCAGGTAGCCCTGTATTGAATAAAAAAGGAGAACTGATCGGAACAGCCTTCGATGGCAACTGGGAGTCCATGAGCAGCGACATAATCTTTGAACCATCCCTGCAACGCTGTATCAATGTTGATATACGCTATACCCTTTTTATCATGGATAAATTTGGCGGCGCTGGTTATCTGCTTCATGAGATGAAAATTGCCAAATAGGGAAAATAGACAGCAAAAAAAGGCTTCAGCTCTCGGAACTGAAGCCTTTTTTTGCTGCCTATTTTTTGAAAAGATCAAACTGATCGGCAATTTTAGCCTCACTCACATTTCCGCCGTGTACGATTACCCTGTAGCGCAACACCAGCTTTTCGCCTTTCTTCATGACCGTCTCCTTGTCATCTTTTGGCCAATACATGGGTGTCGGAGAAAAAAAGCCATAATCACGTGTAAACCAGGGAGATGGATACCATGGATTGGATGGATGCTGCAGAATCGCCATCCCCTCTACAAAATCACCCCGCTTGCCGGAAAAGTCCATCCAGGGCGATGTTTTACCAAAGGTTGCCTTTTCACCGCTCTCACCCTCAGCATTCACAAGCGTTCCGCCATTATTGACAGAAAGATCTGCCGCCATCCGGGCGCTGAAAAGAGAATGGTTGGTTTTTTTGATTGAAACATCCAACAGCATCTCCATGGTGATCTCCACATCAATCAGCCGAACCACGGCAGAAGGTGAAGTAATGACAAATTTGCGGCTGTCTTTAACGGGAGAGCCGGCACCGGGTCTGCTCCATATGCATTCATCCGTTACAACAACTGAGTCGCCGCCTTCCTTCAGAATTTCAGCATTCACTGAGATGATACGTCCACGCTCCAGCCCCTCCTGCCAGTAATTCCCACCGTTCACCTGGTCGCAACCAAAGAAAAGTGAGCTGTGATGGGGATATTCGCCATTCCGCATCGAGGTAACAGATCCTCCCGAAAGCGGTCCATTGACCGGATAGAAAAAAGGATATTTCTCGTCTGCCGAGAAAATATAACTGGTGAAATACTTTCCATCAATGGTAACATTGATTTTGGATCCCACCTTTACTGCCGTGAGCTTTGCCGCCTGTAGTTGGAATGCATAGCTTAACAAAAGTACAAGAACAATAAAAATTTTTACCTGCTTCATAAAAAAGTGATCTAAGTGAACAAAAGTGACAAAGTAGATGTGATTTCATACCAAAGCACAATCTCATCTCTTATATCTCATGTATCATCTCTTATAACTCATAACTTGATATTCGTGGTACCATACGGAAACCTCTGCGATCTGGACAGCAACTTATTGGCCTCATCGTCCTTTATAAATTTTTCCGTATCCGGATTCCAATCCAATTTCCGTCCCAGTTTCATGGAAATGTGTGTTATAAGACATACAGAACAGGCCCTGTGACCCTTTTCGACGGGAGAAATTGGCTCTTTGCCTGATTTGATGCAGTCGAGCCAGTTTTGATGCTGGTTGTCAATTTTGTACAGATGAACCTCATTCTCTTTGATCACGGAGGTCAGGATCTTTGGATCACTGGCATTCAAAGCATTGCTGCTCCTGCCTTTTGTAACAGGATCACTTGCCGATGCAGTATAATTTCCTCTGGTTACAAATATCCATCCTTCACTTCCTTCGTAACGGATGCCATTGGGATAGGCGCCGCTGGTAAGCATCGTGATGCCATTTTTATATTCGGCTACCGCCAGAAAATCGCCGTGCACATCCCACAACCCGGATTTTGGGAAGGTAGCCATCGCATTGATGGAGATAGGTCCGGTATATTCCGTATCCATACCCCAGGCAGCCGAATCGAAGTGGTGTTGTCCCCATCCTGTGATCATCCCTGCTCCAAACTGCTCGCACCGCAACCAACCCGGACGGTCGCTCATGCTGTTCTGGGGATGAACGCGGATCTCGGTATAATAGATCCCGGGGGTTGAACCCAGCCACATATCGTAATTGAGATTTTTCGGAACAGGCATCTCAGGGGCTTCCGGACCTGCGGGATCACCGGGTAAACCGATTTTGACCGTATGTAGTTTGCCAATCCTGCCGTTTCTCACCAATTCGGCAGCGATTCTGAACTGTGGCATCGCCCGCTGCTGGGTACCCTGCTGAAAGATATTTCCTTTTTTCTTAACAATATCCGCCAACATGCGTCCTTCTGCTATGGTAAGGGAGGTTGGTTTCTGGAGATAAACATGCTTTCCGGCAAGCGTAGCCTCAATGGCAGGTTGGGCATGCCAGTGGTCAGGGGTGGAGATCATAACGGCATCTATATCCTTGTTTAGCAGCATCTCGCGATAATCGCCATAAGTTTTCACATCGACAGCTGTTTGGCTGCCGCTTTTTTTTGCGTAAAAATCTTCGATAAACTGTTTGCCTTTTGCTACTCTGTTTGAATCCAGATCTGCTACCGCGATAACCCTTGCCATATCTATTGGGAGGGTTTCAGCCAGGTCATGCCCCATGGCAATCCTGCCAAAGCCTATCTGGGCTACATTGATCTTGTTACTGGGTGCATTTGCCCCAAAAACTGAAGAGGGAACAATTGTAGGGACAATCAATCCTCCAGCCATGACGGCTGAGGAGCTTTTCAGAAAATTTCTTCTTTCCATTAGTTTGGATGATTGAAAATGATTAATAAACCTGATTTTTAATGTTTTGAATGATTCTCAGTTAGGAATTTATTTTGGAAATGATATTGTTTTTATGTACTCTTCGAGCCTTTCAGCATTGTAAATTCCGGCAACTTGTCTGGACCTGTTGTTGGCTAGTTTGATTATAAAATAATCTTTGAAGAAAATTCGTCTCACTTTCATTGATTTCACATCTTTCAAATATATTTCACTCTGCGCATTCATTAAAATTGCAATTACAAGAAAAATCAAGCCTAATATTCCGATACTTATTCCACTCCATTGTGCGTGAATGTCATTATGCTTAAAGAAATTCATCAGATTATAGAGTCCAAAAAGAATCAATATACAGGAGGATAAAAGTCTGGACCGCTTTAAATTCCTCGCATTGTCCGTAATTAAAATCTTGTCCTGATCAAATACAATTTTACCTTTTTTGAGTTCGAAAGTGTTGTTCATCTGTTTATTGAATTGATTAATTGGTGAAAAAATTACTGAAAATCTTTTACTGCATTCACGAAAGCCTTGAGGTTATCTGTCGGCACATTTTGGGGAATCCCCCCACCGCATGACCAGATGATCCGCTGGTGATCTGCCGCCTCTCTCATCATCTTTTGGGTGGCAGAATATACTTCATCAGGCTTACCTGCCGCGAGCACATCACGCGGTGGCAGATTGCCAATCAGGGCAACTTCTGCACCAGCCAGATCCCTTATCTGATTAATTGGATGATCGAAAGCAAAATTAAACAGGTTCACTCCCATCTCCTTGAGAAAGGGTGCACAAGTCAGTCCAAAAGCATCGTTGTGAAAGAAACAAATTTTCGAATCGATGGCACTGAAACTACGCTTTAAATAGGGCACAACATATTCCCTGCAATCATCCTCCCCCACAAAACCTACAATGTCATCCAGCAACAGCATACCTTCGATGGAAGGGAAACAGGTTTTCTGGTAGCGGACCCACTCCTCAATAAATTTTGTGATTTTCCCCAGTAATTCGTGTGCCTTATCCGGATCCATTGCCAGCAGAAGCAAAAATTCGGTAGTACCCATTAAAAAAGTGGCGATATTCAATGGTCCGCGGGTTACAGCAAATTTGATTCGATGTCCTTTCTTCCTGATTGCCGGTTCCATCAATTTCAGCCTGTTGATCATAAATGGCAGCAAACCGTCGCAGGTCACATTGGGTTGCGGAAGCACGTCGATATCTTCATCCGAACGAATCACCTTCTCGGCATGAGGCAGATTGGACTCGTACCAGACCGACCTCGCTCCAAAGGCAGAGGGTTCTGTGCACATACCATATTCAGACCAGAATCCCGGCAAGAAAGTTACGTCAGGAAAATCCTCCATTGCCTTCAGATTGGTCCTCAGCCAGATTTCATCCGATGAATAGTAATCCAAAGTCGAAATACCTGCCCAACCAGGCAACCATGGACTATCAATAATAAATCCAACCGCCTTTTTATCAGCACTTCTTCCCTCAACAACAGCCAAAAGTGCTTCCCACTGCTTGTTCGTCATTTCCTCGTTCTATTTTACTTCAAATATAGCTTTTTAAGCACCTCCCATATTGTCGCATGAAGAAAAAATGCCACACAATCTGCACATTTAAAGTGCCCGTTTGCTAAAATACCGTTCGGCATTTTTGCAGAAAATTTTATCGATTACTTCTTTGGGAAGTTGTAACCCCTTTACCTTGGAGGCCGGCATATCTTTCATGACAACAGTAGAATCGGTGGCAAGATAAAGCCATTGGTTCAACCATGTTCGCCGCATTCCCTCACCCACCTTAGTATAATCAATAGACATGTCATTTACAGACATATCTGATCCATAGATTATCCGATCCTGGTAATGGATAAGAAATGTTCTTACCCGCTCCCTGTCAACCGCCGACTGGTACTGCAAATGACTGATTCTTGCGGCCAGATCCGCCTTCAATTGCGGATATTTGTCAAAACTTTCTGACAATGCATCCACACTCCATTCTTCACTGGCAAGATGTGCACCAATAAACTCAAGGTCAGGATGTTTCTGCATCAAACGGTTACGTGCACCAATCTGATCTTCATAGGAGGGATATTCAGGATGAAGAAACATATGATATTGAGAATGGTTGAGGTAATACCTTTTATCATTGGGGGTTGTCATCTGCTCAAACGGCAGCCAGCAGTTTTTGGGTTCCCCCAGATGGGCTATCAATGGTATCCGGTTTGTTGCAAGGTAATTAAAAATTGTGTCAAAACCGGCATGGTCGGCCATAACGAACTTTCCCGTCTTGTCACGCAGGGTCATCCCAATATTCTTCCAGATCTTAATACCAGAGGCTCCTGCTTCCATACTCTTCCTGATAAACGACAATGTTTCCTTGCAAAAATGGGCTGTTTCAAAGCTGTCGACCGAAAAGGTACCCCAAAAAGCAAACTTATCAGGATAATCCTGCTTAATCTTCCCGGTTATTTCAAATTGCCTGTCAATAGACATTTCTGTATCAACATTGGGAGATATTAACCTGAAATTTAATGAGTCTGCGAATTTCAGGAACCGGATATCGGATGTATTGTAGTGAAAATGAACATCAATTTTGGGAATTTTTTCGAAATCGGAAACATTGTAATATTGTTCCTTTGAAGATGACATGTTGCTGTTACTCCCTTTATAAATGTATATTGTAATGAAAATTAAACAAATCAGGAGCGAAAGAAACATCCATCCTTTTGGTATATCGTAAAACAGATTCTTTGGCTTAATCATATTGTCCCGGATTATCCTGCATCTAAAATTACGATTAATTTTTCATTTCATACCTGACAGGTTTTAAAAACCTGTCAGGTATGAAGATAAGTTTATTCTATTTATTTACTAAATTTGACTGACATAACTATTCAACTTTTACTAATTACCCAACAATTTAAATCGAGCAAATGCAAGGAGTCGTCCGTCTTGGAATCAACATGGAGTTTGTGCGCCACCACGATATGTCTTTTGCCAAAGGGGTTGCAAAAGCAGCAGAAATCGGTTATGAGTATATAGAACCGATGGTTCATCTTGGCAGGGAACTGCTCAGCGAAGCAGGATATTTTCACTCGGTATCGCTTTTCGATGATCCTTTGTGGGTCAAAGAGCTATGTGTACAACATAGGGTCAAACTCTCCGGCTTATCATCACACACGCCACTATGCAAACCCGAAATCAGTGTCGAATATTTGAAAATGGCAATCAGATGGGCTTCCCAGGCAGGGGCACCCGTTGTGAACACAGATGAAGGTCCTAAACCATTCTGGACTTCAAAGGAACTGGATTACCAGTTAATGAAATATACTTTGACAGAAGCTTCCATGGTAGCTGAACGTCACGGCATCCAAATTGGATTGGAACCTCACCAGCAATACAGCAAGACTCCGGATGGACTCGACAGTATCCATGCCCTGGTCGCTTCTTCTGCAATCGGCATCAATTTTGATACCGGAAATAGTTACCTCGCAGGTGGTTCGGATGTTTACGAATGGCTTGAAAGGGTGAAAGGCCGGTTGGTACATTTGCACGCAAAAGATATCAGTCTGTCTCAGAGTGAAGCCCAAAGGGGCAAAGTAACAGGGACTCCGGTAGGATGTGCCTGCGGAGACGGTGTTGTAGACTGGAAACGGGTCATCGATATTGTGAAATCATCCGGCAAAGAAATAGTATTCAGCGTGGAGTGCGGGACCATCGACCAGGCAATCCGTAGTTTTGAACACCTCTCCCCTCTCCTGTAATCCTTTGTAAATTGAAAATAAAACCGATTCCAATGAATAGAACCATTGCAGTCCCGTTTCTCATTTTATTATTGAATTTATTCTCCGTTAATAGTTATGCCTCATCCTTTACACAGAATGAAAAGCCTATCAGGGTGCTCATTCTCAGTGGGGCCAACAATCATGAATGGAGAAAAACAACTCCATTACTGGACCGGATATTCGATGAAGCAAAACTCTTTGCAACACAGATTTGCAACAAACCGGATACTTTGACCTATTCAACACTTAAAAAATTCGATCTGATTGTCAGTAATGCAAATACCTGGCCTGATAACCAGGTACGAATGAGCGTGCAATGGGAGACTGATTTCCTGAAATATGTAACAGAAGGTGGTGGGGCACTATTTTTTCATGCGGGAGCCTCTTCTTTTTACAGCTGGGATGAATACTTCCGTATCGGGATAGGCAGATGGGGAAAAGAGACCTTTCACAATGCTCCCATTGTTGCCAAAATTTACGATTTCGATAAGAAGCATCCGATTACCAAAGGATTAAAGGGTTTTCAGATCATGGATGAGATCTGGGAGAAAACAGAACTTTACAAAGGAGCACAAACTATTGGTTCACTGAAAGCTACCAATGCTAAAGATGGTCATCCGATTGATGAGCCTGCTTTTTTTGTAAATCAGACCGGTAAAGGAAGAAGTTTCTTTACCATGCTGGGCCATGATGAACGGGCACTCGTCAACTCCGGGCTCCGAACCATTCTTTTGCGCGCAGCACAGTGGTGCGCTGGCAGGGAAGTGACCATTCAACCTCCTGCTGAAATTAACCTGAAGATTAAATCAACAAAACCTCATTATAGCTGGAATGAAACAGATACAACCTTCGCGTTACTGAACAACAAAGAGACCGTATGGCAATTCAATTATAACGATAGATTCCAAAGACCTTATTTCCACCCGCTTACAGTCGAAAATACGATGATTACCTGTGTGTCTCCTCCCGATCATCCCTGGCATCTGGGATTGTGGTTTTGCTGGAAATATATCAACAAATTAAACTACTGGGAATATCTTACCGAAAACAGATCCGCCAAAACTGGATATAAATCGGAGGGTGCAACTGAAATAGTTGATATCACACTCATGCGTAATCCGGATTTCACTTCCGATATCAGCTTAAAAATCAACTATCATCCACTTAAAACAGGAGCAACCGTTTTAACTGAAGAACGCCGTTACCACATCACCCTGCCGGAGCAAGATGGCAGTTACATGATAGCTGAAGACCATTTGCTACAAGCAATAGCTGACAGCGTAATACTTGATCGAACTCCACCGGCAAAAATTGCCAGTGGAAGAATATCCGGCGGATATGCAGGGATGTCGGTCAGATTTAACCAGGATTTTACTTCACCGGAATTCCACTCCTCAGCCGATAGTGCCGAATGTGCCAAATGCAACTGGCTCTACTATGGATTTCACAGTGTGACAGATAAAAAAGTGGGGATCATGATCGAACAGGATCCCCAATATACCCCTGAATCATGCAGGTGGTATACCATCAACGATCCGTTAATACCTTTTTACTACTACAGTCCTGCCATACTTTTCGACCACAAGGTAATCCTAAAAAAAGGGGAAACCATGAGGTTGAAGTATAAGATCAGGATGATTGCAGGAGAACTCCGGAAAGAAAAGTACTTAAAGTGACTAATTAAAAACTACTATTACTAAAAACGATGGAAAAAATTGAAAAAAACAGTAAAGGCAAACAAACCCGCCGCTCCTTCCTGAATACCTCAGGCAAAATTGCATTGGGTGGTGTAATCCTCCCAACCGTATTGACCTCTTGTTCCCATTGGAAAGGTGCCAACGACCGTTTGGTTGTGGGACATATCGGAGCAGGACAAAGGGGTACAGGCGAATTAATGGATTATTTTGTACCCTTGCGGGAGGCTATGAATATCGCTATTTGCGATACTTTTAAAGACCGCCGGGAGAGTGCAGCACAACGAATCAACGAGTTTTACAAAGAGAATAAATTTACCTCCGATAATTGCAAGACCTATCTGGATATGGATGAGCTTCTTGCAAGAAAAGATATTGATGCAGTACACATCACCACGCCCGACCACTGGCATTTACTGGCAGCTATCAAAGCTGCCAGGGCAGGAAAGCACATCATGCTTGCCAAACCCCTTGGACTAAGCTATCCACAATGCCTGGTCCTGGCGAAGGAATTGAAAACCAACCATGTAAAATTTCATTACGGCACACAGCAGCGTTCGCTGGATCACATGCAGATGGGACACGACATGATCCGGGAAGGGCTTATCGGAGAAATCCAACATGTTGATGTATGGGCCCCTGGATTAAATGATGTGCCTTCACCTGTATGCAACGAGGTACCGGTTCCAGCTGGTTTCGACTTTGACCGCTGGACTGGTCCGGCTCCAATGAGACCCTATTGTCCAGACCGCGTAACCAATAACAGCTCATGGTTTAACAACGATTACAGCATCGGATTCCTGGGAGGTTGGGGGGCACACCCACTGGACATCCTGGTGTGGATATTAAAAGATCAAGTCAGCGATAGTTACAGTTGCGAAGGAACAGGTCAGTTCTGGCAGCCGGGAGGTTTGTACAACAACGTACTTTCCTGGGATCTTACCTGCAAATACCAAAGGGGACTTGAGGTTCACTTTATGAGCGGAGATGTTGCTTCCAACACCATTCTGAAAGACAGGGTTATAAAAGAGTCAAACGGAACTACTTTCTTCGGAACAAAAGGCTGGATATCGCTTAGCCGCTCTTCCGTGGAGTCCAGTATTCCGGAGTTAAATCAAAAACTGAACAGCGTCCCCAAACAAGCCAATGGCAGGGTAAAGGGCGAAAATAACACCATGGGACAGCGCTTTCTTTCTGTTGTCAGAGGGAAAGAGCCTGAATTGTGTCCATTGGATGAAGCAATCATCTCGGATACCATCAGCCACATGGGAGATATAGCTATCCGGACGGGCCGCAAAGTCATCTGGGATCCAATGAAGGGAGAAGTTAGCGGAGACCCTGAAGCAAACAAATTGTATATCAGAGAGATGAGAGCTCCATATACCATTTAAACCATTGCCTTTGCATCGTCGAACTCTCCTTCCCATCTGGCTATCACGGTAGTTGCAAGGCAATTCCCGATGACATTAACCCCTGTTCTGGCCATATCCAGCAGCACATCTATGCCCAGAATAATCATCACCGGCTCTACCGGCAGTCCAAAAGTGGATACCGTACCCAACAGGATCACAAACGACGCCCTGGATACGCCGGCTACCCCTTTGCTGGTAAGCATAAGGGTGAGTGCTATCGCCAACTGTTTTTCGATGGAGAGATCTATTCCTGCTGCCTGAGCGACAAAAACTGCTGCCAGGGAAAGATAGAGTGTAGAACCATCGAGGTTAAAACTGTATCCTGTTGGGATCACAAAAGAGACAATTTTTCGGGGTACCCCGAAAGCCTCCATGGATTCCATGGCTGACGGAAGTGCGGATTCTGAGTTGGCAGTAGCAAAAGCAATAGAGGCAGGTTTGGATACCGCTGCCATAAATTTCAAAACAGGAATCCTGAAAAGCAGGGCAACCGGAAACAAAACAAGCAACAGAAAAGCAATTAGCGCGACATATAAAGTTGCCAGCAGCTTAAGAAGGGTAAACAACACATCAGTACCCAGGTGACCAATTGTGAAGGCGATGGAGGCAAATACGGCCACCGGCGCGAAATACATGACTATTCCTGTGAATTTGAACATGATCTCCGTCAGGCTTGAGGTAAACTTCAACATCGGCGTTTTATATTTTTCCCCAAGCATGGAAAGTGCTATGCCGAAAATGATGCTGAAGATTACGATTTGAAGGATATTTCCTTCTGCAATTGCCTTGGCAATATTCTCGGGAAAAATATGCAGAATAAACTCCTGGGTGGTCTGCATTTTAGGCACTGTAACCGGCATACTGCTATTCATTGCGGAGAGATTGATCCCCACACCTGCTTTTGAAATATTGATTGCAATTAAACCGATGAAAAGCGCAAGAGTCGAAGCTACCTCAAAATACAGCAAAGATTTCCACCCCATTCTGCCTACCTGTTTCAGATCCGTATGCCCGGCGATACCATTTACCAGTGTAGCAAATAACAAGGGCGCAATAATAGTTTTGATCATGCGCAGGAAAATCTCACTTAGAAACTGCAAAGACCCGCCTACACGGGGAAAGTCGTATCCGAATTCCGCTCCGGCAACCAAACCAAAGAGGATCCAGATAGTAAGTGATTTTTTCCGCCAGGCTGAGACTCCGAAAGCAAGGATGGTAATGATCCTGCAACCGGTTAACAGTTGGTTACCAAATTCGACCAGGTGAAAAGATTTCAAAAAAGAGCAAAATACTGTAATCGTTAAAGAGACGATCAGAAACAAAGAAACCCAATGAAGGGAATTTGCTGGCTTTAGTTTATTTTCCAAGGTTTAACAGTTTTTTTTCACAATGAATCCTTACCAAAGATAATTATTCTCGTCAATTTACCTATGCCCCTTGCTCTATGCCCCAGGCACCCTGCCCACTTCCAATAACCTTGCCCCTTGTTTTGCCGTATGGTTGGTATAAATTTGCGCTTCAAATAAAAAAGGATATGGACTTCAAAAATCTCTCAATAGACCATCCCAAAATGGAATACCGCCACTTTGGAAAACCAATAAGATGGTGAGCGTCATTGCGCTTGGTGGAATTCTGCTTCAACATTCCAATAAAACTTCAATTGGTTCATATAATAACCCTATTTTTGAAGTATTACGTCATTCTGCAATACCTGGCCGCGTTCCAGCAACTTATCCTTCAGCGTGTTGTAAGATACAGCCTGAACTGCTTGCCCCCTATCGATTGCCAGCGAGGCAGCTACGGCGGCCGATTGTCCAAGGATCATAAATACAGGTTCCATCCGGATGGAACCGTAAGCGATATGACTTGCAGACATGCATACAGGGACCAGCAAATTGGTACATTCATCCTTCTTTGGAATAATCGATCCATACGAAATCGAATAGGGACCTTTCAGATGTACCTGAACATCGCCCTCATTCTGAACTTTTTCTTCTTTGGTCACATAGCGCTGCACATTGTGAGAATCCATCCCATAAGACCCCATCCCTACCGGATCAGGTACCGCTTTTTTGTTGGTCACCTCATTTTCTGTTGTTACATTCACCCCTATCATCCTTCGTGCTTCACGGATATAGAGTTGCCGGGGCCAGTACCCATTGTCAGCGAATTCGTCACCTGCCAGGCCCCATTTACTCATCTTGCTCCTCACCTCTTCAGATACCCGGGTATCGTTGCTCAGAAAGTAGAATAATCCTTTCTGGTATCTTTCGTGTGCAGCAATGATCTCTTTCCTTTTTGCATAGGAGGCTTCCGGATAATCATAGCTTCCACCTATGAAATCGCTGCTAAAAGGTCCATGGTTGTTGGTATCCGTCTTTCGGTTTGGAATCATGTCATATTTTGCAAACCAGTCCATCCATCCGGTATCCAGGACCCTGGCTACCAGCTCGTAATTCGTCGGATCATAGCTTTCAGGCTTCGGAAACGGAATCCGGTTATCCGGATGGTTACTCAGACACAGCCGGAAGCAGTAAGCCTGTACCTTTTTGTCACCCAAACAGTTTGGGGAAACTGGCTCAGCGGATATTCCAAAGAGCAGGCCACTCTCTTTTCTGCCGGATACCTTGTATGGATCAATCGGATCCTTGAAAAAATGTCCCCTCTCCCTGATATCGGCTTGCACTCCATTATATGTCTCATTATAAACAGAACATGCTTCGCGACCTACAAAATAGGAGACACCGGCAGTTGCCATCAGGTCTCCTTCATAGGTGGCATCAATAAACATTTTTCCGGCAACAGTGATGCCTGACAAAGTTTTGATGGATACAATCTTCCCGTTAACTTTCTCAACTCCCTTCTCACGGTCAAGCCACTCATCCCGCAGTACCCTGATGTTGTTCTCCTTTACCAGCTCTTCAAAAACCGACTCAGCCACGTGCGGTTCAAAGATCCACATCGTCCGGCTTTCGCCATCCATCGCTACTGTTCCCTGACCTTTGTTCCCAAATTCCGAATGTTTTTCCCATTTCCAGGCAGCAGCATCGTTGTAACGAAGCCAGACCCTGTGGTAAAATTCGCGCGACAATCCACCGATCACAGACTTATTTCCGGTATCGGTAAAACCAAGTCCACCCGATGAGAGTCCTCCCAAATGGGTATCCGGAGAAACCACAAGAACCGTTTTCCCTGAGTGAACAGCCTCAACAGCAGCAATGACAGCTGCCGAGTTACCACCATAGACAACGATATCAGCAGTATAAGCTTTGGTTTTGCTTTGGGCAAAAGAGTTTGTGATGTTACTTACTAAAGCGCAGGCAAGCAGGCTCAAAGCCAAAAACCGAATAGCGAAATTTGTTTTTTCCATCGAAGAGAAATTATCAATAAAAATTATTCTATTATATTAATTATAAGGATCTTATCATCCCGGAATGCATTATTTTGGGAGTGCAATTACTACTTATGACAGTGCATATCTCATGTCTCTATTCTCATTTCTTGTACACTTTCACATAATCCACCACAAAAACATCCGGAAAAACTGTTTTTTCTATCTCCTTTGGGTCACCGGGAAATTCCATGCTAAGAATCATATATTCCCCGATATTTGAGATTCCTTTATTTACCTCATAAAACCTGTATCCATCCACATAGAAGATATACTTATCAGGAAACCACTCCAGTGCAAACGTGTGGAATCCTTCACTCACGCCCTTTAAATAACTTTGCATTCCGTGGGTCGTCTGCTGGTGAGGACCATAAGCCCAGTGAACGTTGTGGGATACAATGTCTGTTCCCAGCTTTTTGAAAAACTCCATGACATCAATTTCAGCACCATAAATGGCAGGATCTTCTCCCTGCGATATCTGCTTTGACTGGATCCAGAAGGCTCCCCACACGCCTGGAGATTTTTGGAGTTGTGCACGACATTCGTAATATCCATATTTAGCCATAAACAGATCCTGGGTTCCGACAGCGCTACTTAGCAAAGTATCTCCCCTTTTCATCGCAAACAGTTTAAGGTAGCCATCCTCTACTTTGACAGCCTCCCTGGATACCCAGTCAAGCCTCCGTTTGCCAAGGCCACGGACCTTCCATTTTGTTGTATCCAGCTGATTTCCGTCAAAATTATCTTCCCAAATAAGAGAATATCCAAGTTCTTTGGGTGTATATTGCTTATGGGACATTGGTCCTTGCGCAGGTGCCTGAGCAAGGCAGACTATTGAAATAATTGAAATTGAGAAGATTAATAATGACTTCTTCATTTTTTCGATTGGTTTGTTAATTGGTTGAGCAATTACAGAGACTTTAATCATTCGTGAATAAAAATCTTCTGTAAAATAGTGAAAAATTCATCATACCGATATGGATTTGAAGTTGAAGTTCCACCTTAATCTATGAATAATTCCATCCTAAATCGCTATTTTGCAAAAAACTATTTAGAGATGCAAGGTCAGAACAGGAAAGAGATAAAAGTTGGTGCGGAAGTAGGGATTGTCCTGAAAGAAGATCAGCGGTCGGGCAGGATAACCGATGGAATAGTTCAGGATATCCTCACAAAAAGCATGCTTCACCCGCATGGGATAAAGGTAAGATTGACCACAGGGGAAGTTGGCAGGGTCAAATTGATCAGATAAACCGTATTTAATGATGAAAACAGCCTCCCTGAAAGAGATTAAAACAGAACTGAACAGAGTTCATCCTGCACGGTTACTGGAGCTTTGTATTCAGATGGCCAAATATAAAAAAGAGAACAAGGAGCTCCTTACCTATCTCTTGTTTGATTCATATGATGAAAAAAGCTACATCGACGAGGTAAAATCTCAAATGGAGATGCATTTTAAGGAGATAAGCAAAAGCAACTCCTATGTTGCAAAGAAATCCATCCGGAAAATTCTTGGAATGGTAAACAAACAGATCAAATATTCAGGTTCAAAGCAGACAGAAGTTGAACTGCTGATCCATTTTTGTAAAAACCTAAGAAAATCGGGTTTTACACTTCCCATGAACAGCGCCCTGGGGAACATCTATCGGAGACAAATTCAGAAAATAAATAAATCTTTGGCCACGCTGCATGAAGATTTACAGTTCGATTATTCGGAAGAACTTCGCCTTCTGTAAAATTACAGCGGGAAGTAATTAATTTCGGGATGCCAGGCTTCTTAAACTTTCCAAAGTTTTCAGTGGATTCATTACAATCACGCTATTGGCAACCCAGGCAGGAATCTCACCTTCCGGATCAGCATGAAACTGATAAACCACCTGAATCGTGCTGGGGGCAACCTCCTCCAGATCCCAGAAACCGGTTCCATTGTGCACACGAACATAATTTTTGTCTTCCGCCTTGTAATCACCGCGTGGAGTCAGCTTAACCTGGGCATGCTTCCCATTGTCTGAGAACGAGGTGGCAGCCTCATAAATGGCATCCCTGTCAGCAACAGGCCAGGGTGCTTTAATGGTAATATAATGGATGTCGTCATATTTACTTTTTTGCACCAAAACTTGTGCAGAACCACAATTTGGAAAATTTTTGGGGTAATTCTTTACATCCATAATTACATCAAGTACCCCGGTCAATGATGTATTGGTGATGGTAACGACTCCCCTGAACTCTTCAAACGGAGAACCTTCTATATTCCGGGTAAAAATTTTGACCCCTGCATCTTCTTTTCGCAGTTTCCAGTCTGTTTTTACACTCTCGTTAAAGCTGAGAAGCATAAAACCGGCCAACATTAATCTAATAAACAACATACAATTCAAAATTATATCAGGATCTGACATTCCTGCGCATGAACAAATCCCTGCTATTATACCTGATGATCATGATCTAACTACAGGCTGCAAAAATAATCAACTTTTTTAATTGCTTTTTATACAGGGCTGATAATTAATGTAATCTTAAGTTTAACTACAGATTATACGCACATGCTGATATTTGGTTTCAGCACAGTTTACAGGATTTTTTCAATTCTTTACACATCGGACAGAAAAACCCTTAATCTTTTGATTGCCAGAATTCGAGGCAATCCCATTATCGTAACTCAATCCCAAAGCCCAGGGGCTACCGATACTAATTTCTGAAGAGCTCCACCAAAAGGATTGATTACCAATATTGTAGAAGGCAGCTGAAGAGCATGAACATCTATAACCTCCGGGAAGTCCGGTAAAATCACTGCTGTTGGTCGCGCTGAAATTTGGATTTAACCAGTGTGTGGTTCCTGCTTCTTTCATCTTCCCTCCTGCAACGCTTTCGCCACCTAAACAGGTTACTGAAGCAACCCATTCGGTACTTGCAGGTACATGCCACCCTTGCGGAGCCAAACCTCTGAGATCATTTACCGCATACCAGTTGTACAATTTGCCATAAATTGCCCCATTCGCCGGGTCATTATTGTAATAACACCAGGCTCCGGTCGTTAAACCGGTCCATTGTGCCGGGTTTGAAACCTCCGGTATAGCATCTCCATTTTTATAATGTGAAACGTTTAAATTGCTCTTCATCCAAATCTTATCACAGATTTGAACAGTCTGATAGGGTGTTCCATCAAAATCTTTAACCACACTTTCATTCTCTGCAATGTTGCCATTTTTTTCGCAGCTGATCAGGATTAGTATCAAATATCCGACAAAGAGAAAAATATATAGAAATCTATTTGTCTTCATGGGAAGAGATTTTGGATTGGTTTATTCAAAGCTAATAAATTATGGGTAAAATATCAATGATCCTTAAAAAGGTAAAGGGATATGGCCCCCCATTCAACAACAAAAACTTCAGGTATTTTTTTCAATCGCCGGAATCGTAAAAGAAAAAATGCTTCCTCGCTCCTCCTTGCTTTCTACCCATATTTCACCTTTGTGCATTTCGATAAATTCTTTGCAAAGAATTAATCCGAAACCAGTGCCGTGTTCATTCAGGGTTCCGGTAGTTGAAATATTTTTATTTGTGTTGAAAAGCATTTTTAATTTGTTTTCCGGAATTCCAACCCCTGTATCGGATACGGATAATGTCAGACCATTTTGGTTCTCACATGAAAAAATGGTAATCTCACCACCTGGCATCGTGAATTTAATGGCATTTGAAATCAGATTTCTCAGAACGGTGCCAATCATATTTCTGTCGGCAAAAACAATCAATTCGGGGCTTAACGAGCTGGATACGCGCAAGGATTTTTGATTTGTAATAAAAGAAAACAAATTCAAAACATAATTAAGGAGGTCATTCACTATGAAGTTTTCAGGATTGAATTCTATCCTGCCCGTTTGCAATTGAGACCAATCAATAAGGTTCTTCAGCAAATCCATTGCTCTCAAAGAGGAGTGATTGATAACGTTGGCATATTTTTCAATTTCATTGTATTCTTTTTCCTTCACTTGATCCAAAAGAAGTTGGCTGAATCCCAATATTGAGTTGAATGGGTTTCTCAGATCATGAGAGATGATAGAGAACAGCTTATCTTTTTGATCGTTAATAATATTTAGTTCCTCATTCTTAAGTTTTAGTTCAGCTTCGGCCCTCTTCCTTTCAGTGATATCTATTGTATATCCGGCTAACATGGTCTTTCCATCCAAAAGAATCGGAAATTTTATGGTTGTATAATTGCGCCCCATCAATTCTTCTTCCAGATAAACAACCTGTTGAGAAGAAACTACCGACCAATCATCTGCTGTCATTTTTTCAGCAAAATCAGCCGGGAACAGGTCATACATATTTTTACCTGACATGGCAGAGCCGGGAATTCCGATCATATCCAGGTAGTTTTCGCTTGCCATCACTACCTTGCTCTCACTTTCGCTTACAACTTTGATAAAGGCATAAATGGGCGAATACTTCATAAACAAAGTGTTTAGCTCCAAACTTTCCCGAAGTTCATTTTCAGTCCTTTTAGACTGAGTTATATCCTGATTATACAAATCTTTCAGTGCTTGATTCTCTTGTTGCAATGCCTGAAGCTCTTTGATGAGATCACCCTTGCTTATATTCTGATAATCTGACGGCATGGTTTGAATGGTAAGTTGGAGATATTGAATAAAACAATTGATTAGCCATTTTGTTTTGAATGTTATAAAGAAAAAGTCTCTAACCGCACTGTCCGCCGGGAATAATATTACTATATAAATGGCATAAAAGAGGTTAAAGAGGCATTGGGAGCCTTACCCGGCAGATTCTTTGAGGAAGTATTTTCGGTAATTCATTTGTGTATATTTAATTTTTCTATGGCCAAATGGAATACCCACATAATCATTTTCGGTTGGTCCTGACATGTCGGGATGGGTATTTCATTTTTCTTCCTTATTAATGGTGCGTGCAAACCAGAAACCTATAAAAGAACCAGCATAAGAATCTATTAACAAGGCAATCAGACCCCAGAAATAGTGATCGAACTGACCTGCCTCCGCCCAAAATATTAACAGGCACCAGATCGGAATGTTGATCACTGTTCCTGCATACCACCAACTCATTGGGTGCCAACCAACAAGAAGTGCACAGTTGATCAGATACAAGACAAAGGTTGCTATTAATCCTATTTCTCCTCTTCCTGAAAATGAACCAAAAACAAAAAAGACAGCAACTCCAATGAGTCCGATAAGCAAAGCAATTATGGCTGGCTGTATGTGTGTTTTCATATTAAACTTCAATTAGTTATATGATGCTGAATCCTTTAAATAAGTAATCCTTCCAGGAGGTAAGCACAATTATTAGTTTTCACTTTGGGGAGGTTTTTAAAATTTAGACAAGACGGAATCGCTATCAGAGATTATTTATGTGTTTATGAAAATGCAAATCCGGATAAAGATAAAAAAAAGTGTACATTCCTGTAAATGAAATATCCTGAGGCTACAGGTTTCTGGTCTGTTTGAGCCTTTATTTCTGGTATACAATGGCGGAGGTCATTCATAACTGTCCTTGGGAATATTTCCCAGTTTTATGGACAATTTGCCTCCTGCAACAACGGTCGAAAAAGGTACAAATGTCTTAGACAGGTAATTCCCATTGACATCCATTGATTGGATATAAAAATTATCGGGGTTGTTATTTTCAGTTTCGATAACAAATTTTTCTCCGGGGTAATATTTTTTATTCAGGTTGATGGTGATTTTATCGAAAAGAGGACTACCAATGCCGAAACTGGACTCCGGAGTGATCAACCCTTTGATATCAAAAAGTCCGATTCCGGCCATTACAAACCATCCACCCAGTTGTCCCTGGTCTTCATCCTGGCCAAAACCATAGCCATGGATTCCCTCTGATCCATAAAAATCGTTACATATTGCCCTGACCCATTTTTGGGTCTTTGAAGGCATGCCTGAATGATTGAACAACCAGGAGTAGTGCAAACAAGGCTGGTTCCCGTGGTTATACAACTTATTGATGCCTGCGAAAGCGTCAATAACCACTCCTCCGCCAAAAAGATCTTTCTCTGAGACGATAAATATGCTGTCAAGTCGATTATTGAATTCAACCTTGCCTATTTTGGCAATAATTCCTTCAGGATCATGCGGCACATAAAATGAATACTGGTATGCGTTGCCTTCCTGAAATCCGTTAAATGCCTCTTTTGGATCAAATCCTTCAAGGAACTGTCCGTTTTCAAGCCTGGGCCACATGAGTCTGAACCCGGGATGAAAGATTTTTTCCCATCCTTTTGACAGATCCATCAACATTCTATAATCAGATTCTTTGCCGAGAGACCTTGCAAACTGCGCTACAGCAAACGATGTATATGAATATTCCAGCGTATGGGAGCAGGAGAACTTCCACAATTCGGAGTAACCACTCATCTTTTTCACATAGGGAACATATCCGAATTTCACAAATTGACCGACATCCATTTTACCGGCACCCATGATCCGGTTTTCGGAGGTTATTTCATTTTTCAACGAAGCACGGTATCCTTCCTGGATGTCGAAATCCCGGATACCGCACATATAGGCTGCCACGATTGCCAATGGGACCTGGTTGGTCCCGACACCTGAAATAAATTTGCTCGTTGCCAGTCCGTCTCCCAGCCATCCGGCATCCTTGTAAACCAGCAAATGGCTTTGAATGAAATCGGATAAGTATTCAGGGTATGCAAGTGCCCATAATTGAATCAGGTTCCATTGTGTGCCCCATATCGCATCTGTATTGTATAGATTGTGGATGGGTTTGCCCGTTTTATCCAGAGGGATCAGACCAGAGGTGCCATTGTTTTTAGGATAACCCCCATTCACATCGTTTGCCAGTCCGCGGCCCAGCAAAGCATGATACAGTCCCGTGTAAAACTTTACTTTGTCGCCACGGTTTTTCCCTTCGACCCGGATTCTGCCAAGGTAGGAGTTCCAGGTTTTGTGTGCGATCTCCCTGGCCTGATCGAAGTTTATTTCAGCAGCTTCTTCCATCAGGTTTAACCGGGCATTTTCGACGGAGGTATATGAAAGACCGGCTTTTATCACGATACTTTCATCTTTTTTTGTGTCAAAGGTCAGGTAGAGTCCGGCACCTTCACCTGAGGCCTCACTTTTATCCGGTTCAACAACTGATCCGTGAAATATCCCGAAAGAGCGTGGTTTTTTGTCTGTTTCAGCAGAGAAATACATGATAACGCTCGATCCTGCCTGGTATTTATTTATATAGACAGGAATGGTTTCAACATAACCTTCTATCCTGCCATCGCTGCTAATTTTAACCCATGCATCTTTTACAACGCCGCTCTCCCCTTGCTTATTCCCAATATCAAACAAAATGTTCGACTGTTTACCGGCTGGGAATGTGTAACGGTGAAAACTGACACGTTTGGTTGATGTCACTTCGGCTTGAATGCCGTAATCCTTTAACAGGACAGCATAATATCCGGGATGAATGATCTCATCTTTTTTTTCGAAGGATGACCGGTAACCGGATCCGACAGAATCCAGGCTTCCCGGAACTGAGATAAGTTTGCCGGTAGTCGGCATAAAGACTATACCTCCAATCTGGTTCTCATGAAAATTCGGAAATCCCTCAATCGAAGCATGCCTGAAATCATACCCCACCGCCTGCCAGCCGCTTCGGTTGCCGAGATGTCCGTTGGTAGAAGGACCGGGTTTTGCCATGCCGAAAGGAACCGCCCCCGGGGCGAAATGGAACCACCTGCAATGCGCAGTGCCGATGAGTGGATCGACATATTGGGTCAGATCCTCCGGATCGTCCGGAAGATAGCCTGTGCCACCAAAGGTCTGAAGACTCAGGCTAAAAAGGAATAATAAGAGCAGGAGGCTGAATGTCCTTTCCATACTTCTATAATTGGACTGGTTTATATGATTCGTTCAGATTAAAAGGAATTTAGTTGGTTAAATATACAAAATTTGATAAGGTGCAACTGCTTGCTGGAAAGGCCGGATTAAAAAATCATTATTCACCTGGAATTATTAAATTTGCTGCGCCGGATTTAAGTTATAAAAATTTATACGATGATGAACTTTATTGGGGTGATCGAAAAGGACAAAAATCCTTTCTCCTGCGAATCCTGGGTAGAGCATGGACTAGAATTTACTGAAGGCAGACGCAAGTTTTTGCCTGCGTTGCTTGGCAAAGATGAGAGAACCATCAGATTGAAATTTTCTGCAAATGATGGCACCTATATTGCCTTCCTGGCTATTCGCCGGGGGTATGCCCAATGGGTTGACGGGAAATTGGAAGCTACCGAAAAATGGCTAAAAGAACACAGATAGAGGTATCCTAGTTTCCACAAAAAGCGATGCGGATCCTCTTCAAGGAGAAACAAGGCGTGAAAAACAGGTATATCTACTTCAACTTGATTGGTTCAGCATCAGGTATCAAATTAATCTTTGGAAATGCCGCATTACTATATGGTTTACTAAATAGCCATTCCTCCCATTTTCCGACAATCAGCTCCCAATCTGCTTTGGAACGAGTCGGAAAAACAGAAGGCCATCCCCCTTTTCTGAATTCTTCACTTACACCCGGATCATTGACAGATTTCCTCCACGCGGATAACTTTGTCAACATTTCGGTTTTTACACCCGCATAATCTTTATCTTCAGCCAGGTTATGCAATTCAAACGGATCCTTTCTGAGATCGTAAAATTCAATCTCAGGTTTAACTGCTGCCATGAATTTTGACTGTTCGGGAGTAAGTTCTCCTTTCAGGTTCATTAGATTGAGCATGGCAAGATCCGGGTAGTTGGATTCCTTGTATTGATTATACTGACAGTAGGCCCTTTCGGGCATAAGATTTTGAATCAGTTTATACTCTTTTGACCTGATGGCCCGCATGGCATCGAAGGTCCAGTCCATTTTATCCCTGCTTGCAAAAACATATTTACGTTTCGCGACTTCTTCACCGAAAAGGTTCTTACCATGAAGTTCATAACCCGGATTTACCCCTGCTGCGTCCAGTATTGTAGCACAAATATCGATGGTCATAACCATATTCTCACTTACTTGTCCCGATGGAATATACCCGGGCCACCTGGCAATCATCGGTACGACCATCCCCTGATCATAAAGAAATTGTTTCCCCCTGGCCATGCACTTGCCATTATCGCCGATAAAAAACACCAGCGTATTTTTACTTAAGCCTTCATCATCAAGGCGTTTTAAGAGTTTTCCTACCTGCCTGTCAACATTCTGCACTGCTTCCATTCCATTGGCGATATCACGACGGATGAAAGTCACATCCGGATAAAATGGCGGAACATCAACAGCCCGGATATCAACCGGACTTATCGTGTCCCTCTTCCAGACCCTATGAGTCCCCTGAAAAGAGACTTGAGCAAAAAATGGCTGATTATCTTTTCTTTCAGACCAATCCTTCCCCATGAAAAGTGGCCTGGAGGTAACAAAATTGCAATCCGTTTTCTTATCGAGAAGACAGGTGTAATAGCCTGCCTCCTCAAGCAAATGAGGGATTGGCTTGATCCCAAAAGGCAGTTCCTTCCTGACAAAACCGGGTCCTTCGGTGCGATGCTGTCCGCATCCTATATATTCCTGCTGAAATCCTGTCATCATTGCAGAACGGGAGGGAGAGCAGACCGGAGCTGTGCAGAAAGAGTGGATAAACCGTACTCCCTGAGATGCCAGCTTGTCAATATTTGGCGTATTCACCCCTTTTGCTCCATAACAGGAGAGGTCATAACCCCAGTCTTCAATCATGATCCACAGGATGTTCGGCCTCTTTCCGTACATTTCTTTCCGTGCAGCTTTACATTCCGGAACATTGAGCAAAGCCAGAAATAGAATCAAAAGTTGCTTCATTTGACAAAAAAGTAAAACAAATCAAGTGTGTCTTCTTAATTGCACACCGTCTTGCCAATAGTAAAATCTCCGGTTTTAGCATTAAATGTAACCGTGCCATGGTAATGGGTACCCCAGTTACCAACAAGAGATTAAATTAAAAAAATTAAGAGACCTCAAATTTTGACTCTTCATATATGGGATGAGAGAGACTGCAAAATTGGCTTCCTCTATTGTTAAAATTGAGTAGACAGACTTCAGTTTACACTCTATTGTGGCTCACAGTTAAATGATCTGCTTTTCCAACTTTCAAAATCTATAAAAGCAACATAAGCCAAGAGCAGCAGCTAAAGTGGGATTTCCAGTAATGTCAGTATTAAAATGATAATTTAAACCACCATCGATACTAATTCCAAAATTTTTGGTAAAATAAAAATACCTACCGATTCTTAAATTAGAATTCCACGATATTAATATTTCAGTCAATGATTCCCGAGTACAATTTACTCCAATTCTACCATACCACAGACGTAAGTCAGAAAATTTTGATAATCCAGCAAAATGGTAATAGAAATCTCCTGTAAATGATAGCAGATCGCCTGTATATTCAGAGCTTGGGAATCCTCCAATACTCAACCCCATTTGGGTCTGATTCAGTTGATATCGTAATCCGACATTAATCAACTCTGGGTATCCAATTCCAGCCAATATATTGACCTTCCCTTGTCCATGTACTGTCAATCCAGAAATGAATAAGAAAATAACAATCAACAGAATGTATGGCAATTGTTTGACTTTGCTTTTCATAATATAATATTTAAATTAAGTAATAAACAAAAAATAACTGTGTTAGCTGGAATTAAAGTTACTACAAATAACCCAATGTCATGAAAATTATTTCCTCCCTAATTAAAATAAAAAAGATTGTTCTATTGGTTAATCTGGAATTTCTGACCCTGAATGAAATCGCTTTACGGTGTTTCAATTTAATCATCATTCCCCGTTCGAAAGTTTTTTTGATTTGTAGCAAACGACTGAAATTGAGGCATTCATAATGCAAACTGGTTTACATCCTGGTTTACATGTTTGCCAAAAAACTGCCTAAAAAAAGAAAAATCAGTCAATTACAAAAATTGTAACTAACTGATTACCAGAGCGGAAAACGAGACTCGAACTCGCGACCCTCAGCTTGGGAAGCTGATGCTCTACCGACTGAGCTACTTCCGCATTTTTGAACTTAAGCTGCAAATTTATATTATTCTGACAATTTTACATCATCTATTAAACTGATTTTGGATACCCGGCGAAAACTATTGAGATAAAAAACCAGAAAGCCGTTTTCTTACCTTGATCTGATTTCACTGAAAATTTCAATTGGAATGACCTTTTTGCCATGATTTTTGAAATTCTTTTCCCATTCTTGCGTATAAGTTTGTAGTCCAAAATTTTATACATGACGAGTTTAGAAAAAGAAGGAATAAAAGTAGACGAAAGCTTCTACAAAGTAATAAATATCAATCATTTAACAAAAGAAACCTTTTCAATAAAGTTACCAAAGGCCCGTTTCACTTTTAAGCCGGGTCAGCACATCTCGGTAGGAATTCACGGTAATTATCAAAGCAGGGAGTACTCGGTCTACAGTGGTGCGAACGATGAAAATCTGGAGGTTTTGGTGAAGGAGGTTGAGAACGGATATTTCACTCCCAGGCTCCGGAATCTGAAAGCTGGTGATCTGGTTGAAATTCGTGGTCCATTTGGAAAATTTGGGATGGGACCGAAGGTCGCAGAAAGTGGTAAATTCGTATTTATTGCCAGCGGTACGGGCATCGCTCCATTTCGCAGTATGATCCGTACCTATCCCGGACTTGATTACACCTTGATCCATGGCGTTCGCAAGGCATCCGAGGCATACGACAGACATGAATACCCTTCCGGCCGATATGTACTTTGCACGAGCCAGGATTTCAAAGGAGACTACCAGGGGAGACTGACAGGCTATTTAAAAGATTCGATATTTTCTGCGGATACCCAATTTTATCTTTGCGGAAACAGCAGCATGATTTTTGATGCACTTGAAATCCTCAGGGATAAAGGGTTCGAACGTGATCAGATACATTGCGAAGTATATTTCTAATTTGAAGCATACTTCCTGAAATTTTTTATCCTGTGAAAGGTGAGGTAGTTGGCATTGTGAAAATTATCTGCACCTCCAAAAGTATCGTCGAAAGCAGTCCGGCACAGGAATATGATATTTTTCCCTTCAAATTGCCAGTCAACATATTGAAAACCATGCTTCAGCACATCAGGATGGTGAAGCAATACCTTGTGGATGGTCCAGTTTCTAAGATCGGGTGAGCTTTGCAGAACAAGGGTATTGCGCACTTGTCCGGCCGGCAGGGAGGCAAATTCAGGGGTTATCCGGTTGGTGATGGCCCAATAAAGTTTGGATGATTCATCGTATCGAATTGAAAATTTTCTGGCACCTCCGGCAAAATCCAGAAATCCGGTTAAAGAATCAAAGGAAGCTGTTTTTAAATCTTCGCTGATATTGACGATGGCTGCCAGGTCGCGACCCGCCTCTTTTGTTTCGACCCGCAGAAAATCAATTAATTTCCCATCAGGTGTAACCACAGCGTTTCCTTCAATCCATCCTCCAAAATTACCATCGAGATAATTTGCGTCATAAGTAAGAAAATTGGAGGTTATCCAATTTGAAGCAACCAGAAGATCTGCATGTAAAGGTGCCGAGATTATCATGGCAGAGTATCTTTTCCCCCAGGCGGTGGTAGTTGAAGAGGCATTTTCAATTGCGCGGCAGAGTCTGCCCTGAAATATCACCATGGGCATCGGGGCGGTATGATACTCTCCTGCCCGTAACAAACCATGGAGGCTGTCGGTTGGTTCACTCCAGCTGTTCCCTCCGTCCAGTGACTTGCGCAGGATCAGGTTGCCATGGTGTTTCCAGGTGCCCATGATATAGAGAACATTTTGATGCACAAAAAGATTGGACCAGAACTGCCCGTTGATCTCAGTTAGCTTTTCCCACGACCTTCCCCGGTCTGAAGAGCGAAAAACAGCCGTCAGAGCTTGCTGGTGCTCCGTACTGGACGGACCAAAAAAATCGTGAGATGCCACATAGTCGCCATTGGGAAGTATCACAATACTGGGGGAACCGATAAAGGTCTTGGTAGATGCCGGCAAGTAATCAACGACTTTCCCGGGTACTTTATCTTTCTTCGCATAAACAGGTGAAAGTGCTGATAAAAAGAATAATACTGTTGCAGCAAATAAAATTTTCATCGTCTGGATATTTGAAACTTTAAAAAAACAGATGGCATGGAACATGGGGCAAACCTCCCTCTCCCAGCCTTATCTTTAGGCACTGTACTCGATTCCCCATTAACACGCTGCTCTCTCCGCTCCCTGCGCTACATCCGTTCGGGCACCGCTATCCCCAGGAGTGAAAATCCATTGCGGATGATCTTACCAACTGTTTGCGCCACGGCCAGCCTGAAGTCGCGGATCGACAAATCAGGTTCATTCAGAATAGAGTGGTCATGGTAAAAGGAGTTGAACTCTTTGACTAGATCATAGACATAATTGGCCACAACAGCCGGGCTGTGGGCTTTCCCTGCCTCTTTGACCACCTCTGGAAAAAGGGAGATGATCTTCAGAAGACTCCGTTCCTTCGCATTTAGTGATGTAGTGTGCGCTTTAACAGAAATGGATATACTCGTCTCCTTTGCCTTTCGCAGGATACTTTGAATCCGGGCATAGGTATATTGAATAAACGGACCGGTATTGCCGTTAAAGTCGATAGACTCTTCCGGGTTAAAGGTCATCGTTTTTTTAGGATCTACTTTTAATATGAAATATTTCAGGGCACCCAATGCCACAATGTGGTAGATATGCTCTTTCTCCTCTTCGCTGTAGCCCTCAAGCTTGCCCAGTTCCATAGATACCGAACGAGCTACGTCAATCATCCCTGCAACCAGATCATCGGCATCCACAACGGTTCCTTCACGTGATTTCATCCGGCCATTGGGAAGTTCAACCATCCCATATGAGAAGTGGTAAAGGTCCTTACCCCATTTATATCCCAGTTTGTCGAGTAAAAGGGACAAAACCTGGAAATGGTAAAGCTGCTCGTTACCAACAACATAAATCATGTGGTCGATGGGATAATCCCGGTAACGCAATTGTGCTGTCCCAATATCCTGGGTGATATATACCGAAGTACCATCAGAACGGAGCAGAATTTTTTTGTCAAGACCCTCCTTTCCCAGGTTGGCCCATACCGATGAATCGCTCTCCTGCTGGAAAATACCCTCTTTTACACCCCGCAAAACTTCATCACGACCAATGGTATAAGTATCTGATTCATAGTATATTTTATCGAAATCAACACCGAGCGTTTTGTATGTTGCTTCAAATCCTTCATAAACCCAGCCATTCATCATCTTCCACAAATGACGAACCTCCTGATCGTTGGCTTCCCATTTTAGAAGCATTTCACGTGTTTCCACGATACAGGGAGCCTCCTCCCTGGCTTGCTCTTCGGAGCGACCCCGCGATACAAGTTCGGCGATCTCCCTTTTGTAAAGCAGGTCAAATTTGACATAGTACTCCCCAACCAGGTGATCCCCCTTCTTGCCATAAGTCAAGGGTGTTTCTCCGTTGCCAAATTTCTGCCAGGCGACCATCGACTTGCAGATATGGATTCCCCTGTCGTTTACGATGTTGGTTTTCACTACCTTGTATCCATTGGCTTTCATTACTTCGGCCAGTGAAAATCCCAGCAGGTTGTTGCGGATGTGACCCAAATGGAGTGGTTTATTGGTATTTGGGGAGGAGTATTCGACCATCACCAGCTCTGATTGATCAGTTACAGGAACGAATCCGTACGTGTCGTCAGATAATGCTTCGTTGAGTCGGTCTACCCAGAATACGTTGTCAATCAACAGGTTCAAAAATCCTTTTACCACGTTATAGGCTGAAATTTCCGGTACTTTAGCAACCAGGTAGTCACCTATTTCTGTACATGTTGCTTCCGGCGATTTCTTTGAAATTTTGAGCAAAGGGAAAATCATCACCGTCTGATCTCCTTCAAACTCACTCCTGGTAAGCTGCACCTGTACCTGGTCAGGATCAATGGTTTGCCCGTAAAGGGCAGTGACAGCTCCAGCAACATGGTTTTTTATAATACGTTCAATATTCATCATGCAAATGTGAAAATTGGGAAATTAAAATTCTTTTATCCTGATATTCCTGAATTTTACTACCGAACCATGTCCCAAAAATCCGATGTGACCGGTAGTACGGTTGATACCGGGATGATCTTTGTGATCGAGGGTGCCGTTGCGGCTTGCTGCAGCGATGTCACCTTCTGTAATTACATTTCCGTTAAGGATTACCTTGACGATATTGCCTTTTACGATCACCTCTTCATAGTTCCATTCCCCGGTTGGTTTTAGTGATCCTCTTTTTGCTGGAATCACGCCATAAACAGAGCCATGGTATTGATATGGCTGAAGTTGCGAATAGATCGGTGCATCATCATCGAGAATTTGCAATTCCATGCCTTCATAAGCTGCGTCTCCCTGCAGCGGAGCCCGGATTCCCAATCCATTATTTGCCCCCGGTGTTAGCTGGAACTCAAAACGGTAGATAAAATCTTTGTATTCACCCTGTGTAAAAAGGTTTCCATGCGAAGGACCGTTGTCAATATTTAAAACAATCTCACCGTTTTTCACCTCGTAATCAATCGTATTTCCGGTCCAGCCTTCGAAATTGATCCCATTGAATAGCGGAACGAAGCCCTCTTTTTGTTCCTCCGGCGCAAGGACATAATGATTATCACTGATTTCTTTCACATAGATATCGCGGAAAGCAAGGTCTGTTCCATGTGCCTGAAGCTCAATAGCTTCTTTCGGAAATATAGGCAAATTACGGTCCCAGTAATTTTCGAGAGGAAGCTGGTCAACCACCAATATCCCATTCAGAATTACAGTAACCTTTTCACCTATCATTTTGATGTAGAAATGGTTCCAGTCACCAACAGGATTATCGGCTACCTTTAGCGGCGTACTCCTGTATTTTACATTGTTGTAGAGACCGCCTGATCCAACCTGCGCACCTACCTCAACACGGGAAGTATCCCATATCTGAACCTGTGGTGTACCCCTCAGGTAGATTCCGCTATCCCCTTTTTTGGTGATGCGCCAATCTACAATCATCTCGAAGTCACCGTATTGTTTTTCAGAGCAAAGATTGTCGCCGGCTCCGTTGAAAACGATCGAATGATCCTTCACACTCCAATTTTTCGCTGCTTTCGCATTTGCTTCAACCTGTTTGGATGCCAGCTCTTTCTCTGACATTTTGGCTCTTGTTATCGGGTTTCCTACCAATCCTTTCCATCCGGTAAGGTCTTTCCCGTTGAACATGGAAACGTAACCCTTTTCATCGGGCATGGATGCCAGATACTTTTTAATTTTCTCTTTGTCGTAATCACTTTCTGCTCCGGTAAGCAAACCTGCAGACCTGGACAGTACGCTTTTGACGATTTCACCCGTCAGTCCAACCTGTTTTCCGGACGGAGGAAGTGCAATCTGCATAATCGCATTGGCAGCATCGGCCTGCAATGCTTTGTCATCGATGAAATCAGACGTATAAACCAGGGAGAGGAAGGTTCTCAGATTGCCCAGCCTGTCAATCACCATCAATTTCTGTTCAGTGCTCGTGGCCAGGGGCATTATCCTGCGGTACTGCAACAATTTCTGATCGTCCGCCAGCGTGGAACGTGATACCAGGTCCATGAAACCTTTGAAGGCTCTTACCTGGTAGCCCGGATTGCCGGCACAAATCTGATAAAGGGCGTTTGCTGCATCGGCGCTGCTCCATTTCAGCAGGGCACTGAAAGCTGACTCTTTGATTGCCTGGTCGCCGGAGTCGAAAGCATCAAATACTTTCAAAAGGGCCTCACTACCTCCAAGACTCGCATAAATTCCGAGGGTACGACCCATATCGGTTATCTGGCTTAACTGGCTGATAAACTGCCCGGTCTCTTCACTGTTCATACCGGCTGTCGCATGGACCAGGGCCAATTGAGCGGCTGAAATCTCATCTTTGGTGGAAGCTTTCTTCAACAGAGCCAATAACTGGGGGACATTCTCTTCGACTGACATGTTCTTAAGTGCAATAAAGGCAGTGGCCGAAATATCCGGATCAGCATGGGCAGTGTATCCATAAATTTTTTCAAAACAGCTCTTTACGCCTTTGGAGCCAATCAATTTGATAATCTCAACTTTGCCGGCCTTTGGCGCACCATCCAGTTCGGCGCACAATCCATACAGGTGATCCCCATCCAGCCTGCGGGAGAGCGCTTTTGCGCAGGCAGCAGCATCTACTCCTTTGATCAATTGATTCTCCAGCATCTTTACGGCATCATCCACTTTGATGTTTGCAATCGCCTCAATGGCAGCACCCCGGACCTCCGCTGAAGGATCCGACAGCATGTTTCCGAAGGTAGACAGCAGCTTTATGTCGCCTTTACGTCCAAGCATCTCTAAGATCTCGGCCCGTTTTTCACCTTCAACAGCTTTCGATTTGCTGATCCATTGGCGGGTAACGTAAACATCAGAAGATGAAGCAGCAATATTCATTACCCCGGCACGATATGCCTTGTCAGAGTTATCGAACTCTTTCAGCAAAAGCGGCAGCGATTCAGATCCCCAGTATTTTTCTTTCACCACCATGGCTGCCGACCGGTATTGCAACTGATTCTTCTCTTTGCAATTGGTCATCAGGATTGTCAGTACCTTATCACATAGCATCAAATCTCCTTTTTCACCCAGCCTGTTGGCGTAAGAAACAAAAGCCGTCACACTTCCGGTAGGTTCATAGATATATTTTGATTTGGCTGCCTTTTCTGATAAAAGGGTAAAGCTCTCTTTGGAACCAATCTGGGCCAGTGATTCCAGTACAACACGTTGCAATTTTGGATCTGCACTTCCCAGCTTTTTAATCAGAGAAGGATTTGCATCCTCTATTCTCAGCTGTCCTACAGCTTTGGCAAGCGTCAGAGCAGACAAGCCCTGAGAACGATCCAAACTCTTCAGGATGGCATCACTTGCAGCAGGAGAATCTATCGACAGCATCACTTTGACAGTGGCATCACACAATTTATCATCCTGCAGGTATTGACTCAAAGTTGCTACAGATGAATTGGTTGCCACAAAATAGAGTTGTGTGAGGTAAAAGGACTTAACATCCTTGTCGGCAGCGGCCTGAAGAGCAATGAGCAATCCTGCTTCAACGGTCTGTTTATCGGCCTCTTTTCCAAATTGTGAAACATATTTGGCCAGACTGGCAACTACAAATCTGGCAGCCACATCATCACCTGTGCCCGGAGGCACAATTCTGGCTGCGAAAAGGGCAAAACCCTCTTCTTTCAAATCTACCACTTCGCTCATCAGGGCATTCAGTTTGTTGTCATCTTTGGTTGGCACCTGAGCCAGGGCATCAGCCACTCTGGTATTGATGGTTCTGTTTATCTGTCCGATACCATTGAAAGACAAGACTATAAACATCAAAACGAAAGTAAAAAACGAGAATATCTTCTTCATATCTTTTGTATAAACGTATTTAATTGTTTGAACGGTTCGAAATGTTTATGAAGTTTGAAATGTTTGAATGGTTTCTGATTATTAACTTTTCTAACTTTTTAAACAAAATAAACTTTTCATACTTTTTATAAACTCCAGGGAGCTCGCATGGGTTGGTGAATCAGGCGGTTTGCCGCTTCATCATCAATAAACTGCTGTGCGGTAGGATCAAAATGAAGGGTTCGCCCCAATTGAAGTGCGATAATACCCATATTGACGACCGTACAGGAGTGGTACCCATTCATCTCGTTCAGTGCAAATTTCTTTCTCGTTTTCACGGATTCGGTGAAAGAAGTAATTTGTGGTTCAGGATCAGGAAGTGTTTCCAGAAACGATTGAAGATTCGGAATGGTTGATTTGAATCCCCTGAATATCTTTCCATTGGGTCCTTCTATGTATGCTGCATCCTTGTCGCGGTTCTCTCCGTCGAGTATGATTTTGCATCCATCAGCATAGGTATATTCAATTCTCCTCCAGGAACCTACCGCATCGTAATGCTGCTCGGGTGCATCGATCTCAACCTTAACGGGACTGGTATCGTCCTTCCCAAGCACGTATTGAACAGGATCGAGGTAGTGTTGACCCATATCGCCCAGACCACCGCCATCATAATCCCAGTATCCACGAAACTTTGCGTGCACACGTTCAGGATTATAGGGTTTATAAGGTGCCGGACCGAGCCACATGTCGTAATCGAGCTCTTCGGGAACCGGCATAGGTTGAAGGTTGTGCTCGCCACTCCAGTAAAATTTCCAGTCAAAACCAGTGATACCGCTTACCGTAACTTTCAGCGGCCAACCCAGGATACCGCTCTGAATCAACTTCTTAAGTGGCCTAACATCCGTTCCCAATCCATAAAAGTTATCTTTAAAACGGAACCAGGTATTGAGCCTGAAAATTCTGTCGTATTTGTTGATCTCTTCCACCACCCTGAGACCTTCACCGATGGTGCGGGTCATCGGTTTTTCACACCAGATGTCCTTTCCGGCGCGGGCTGCCTCAACGGCCATGATGCCATGCCAGTGTGGCGGAGTGGCAATGTGAACAATATCAATATCCGGTTGCAGCAAAAGTTCGCGGAAATCGTGGTAGGTCTTTACCGGATTTGGAATCATCTTTTTTACCTGTTCCAGGTGATTTTTATCCACATCACAGATAGCCACAACGCGGGTATCTTCATATCCGATATGTCCGCGTCCCATTCCGCCAACCCCGATGATTGCCTTGGTAAGCTTGTCGCTGGGGGCAGTAAAACCGGTTCCTCCGAGCACATGTCTGGGAACAATCATGATGCCTGCCATGGCAAGCGAAGTGTTCAAAAAACTTCTTCTCTTCATGTTAAATAGTTGTTATATAGTTATTAATAGTACTTCGAGTACTTCGAGTACTTCGAGTACTTCGAGTACTTCGAGTACTTCGAGTACTTCGAGTTCCACTATCCAAAACTTTAAGTACTCCAAACTCGAAGTACTTTCTTCAGTATCCTGCTGCTTGTCCGTCTTTCCGTGACTCGGAAGCTCCGTAATAGACTTTATTTTTTTCGTCCCATCTGATAGCTTGGTAACCTCCGTAGATTCCGTTTGTAAACTGAACCTGGTGCCCTTTGCCAAGTAGCTGACGAATAGTCTCGTATGGCACTCCGCTTTCCAGATAGACTACCCCTCCGTCTGTCATCTTTTCACCGGTTGGTTCACTGGAACCTTCATGACAGATCCGGGGAGCATCACCTGCTTCCTGAAGATTCATTCCGAAATCAATGAGATTGACCACCATTTGTACATGACCTTGCGGCTGCATGGAGCCACCCATCAAACCGAAGCTGATAAATGGCTTGCCATCTTTGGTAACAAACGCCGGAATAATAGTATGAAAAGGCCTCTTATGCGGTTCGTAGCGGTTCATATGGGTGGAATCGATGATAAACATCTCACCCCGGTCCTGCAAAACAAAACCAAGTTTGCCGGGAGTCATTCCGGATCCCATTCCACGGTAGTTGCTTTGAATCAGGGAGACCATGTTTCCCTCTTTGTCTGCTGTTGTCATGTAGATGGTATTACCCTGCTCCAGATTTCCGGCAGGATAGCTTTTGGCGGCTCTTTTCTCATCAAAAAGCTTTAACCTCTCTTTGGCATAGGCCTTGGAAATAAGTTTTTCAATCGGTAACTTGTTAAAATCAGGATCAGCATAGTATTTGGCCCGATCTTCGAAGGCCAGTTTCTTGGTCTCAACAAAAGTGTGTATATACGCTGCACTTCCATAGCCCATCGCTGCTATATCGAAGTTTTCCAGCATGTTGAGCATTTGCAGAACAGCTGTACCCTGGCCGTTCGGGGGCAATTCCCAAACATCATAACCGCGGTAGTTGGTCGAAATTGGCTCGACCCATTCAGAATGATGATCTGCCAGGTCACGCATACTTAAAAAACCGCCCTGTTCTTTCATGTAACCGGCAATTTTCTGAGCAATCTCACCTTTATAGAAAGCGTCTCTTCCACCTGCAGCAATTTTCTCGAGGGTTGCTGCCAGATATGGATTTTTGAATACCTCACCTTTGGCAGGCGCCTTACCATCCGGCATGTAAATCTCCTTAAACCCCGGGTATTTCTGCAGATTCCTGGAATTTGAATTCCAGTAATAGGCAATGACCTCTGTGACAGGAAATCCTTCCCGGGCGTAATCGATTGCAGGTTTTAAAAGTTCGGCAACTGGAAGTTTTCCAAATTTCCTGTGTAACTCAAACCAACCATCCACACATCCAGGGACGGATACAGACAACGGACCAAATGAGGGTATTCTGGTGATACCATTTTTTTTGAAGTATTCATACGTGAGATCATAGGGAGACCTGCCGCTTGCATTTAATCCGTAAAGTTTCCGGGTTTTGGCATCCCATACGATCGCGAATAAATCACCGCCAATTCCATTGCTGACCGGTTCTACCAATCCCAGAACTGCATTTGCGGCAATGGCTGCATCGATTGCATTGCCACCGGCTTTCAGGATATCAAGTGCCACCTGTGTAGCCAGTGGCTGACTGGTACAAGCCATTCCATGCTGGGCAATCACTTCAGAGCGGGTCGCAAAAGGTCTGCCTGTTACCCGATCCTGGGATATACCGGTCACAGACCAGCATACAATAAAAAACATAAAAATGATACTCTTCATGACATTTTTAAAATTATGCAGTGCAAAATGTAGTTTTCGGAAACATTGGGTAAATATAAGCAATCTTCAAGTTATAAGGAAGAGGTAAATTATTGCTTATTCTTATTTTTATCGGGAAAACCTCACCTGAATACTGATCAAATAATGGTAAAAACATAAATATATCTGGCATAATTCACACAAATAATACCAGTCTTCCGACATATTTCGCGTGAATTATATCGAAATACCATCATATTTAGCGTATATTTTGCTGGCAGACCGACATATTTCACGCTAATTTTGCTGGTTTTAAAAATTTGTAATATATTTGCAATTAAAATTTAGGTCATGTCAATAGTCCGGCATATTGAAACAGCATGTCTTGATCGATTGTTATCAAGCAGGAAAATCATGCTGATATACGGATCCCGACAGGCGGGAAAAACGACACTGGTTAAACAACTTGGTAAAAGATCTGGCTTAAAAGCAAAATATCTGTCGGCTGATTTGATCGAAAATGAGCTGCTCCTCGTGCAGCGCGACCTTAAAACCCTCACCAATTTAACAGAAGGCTACGAGTTGCTGATTATAGACGAAGCACTACGGATAAAAGACATCGGACATATTTTGAAAGTATTCTATGATGAAATACCTCAAATAAAGGTTATTGCTACCGGATCATCCTCTTTTGAACTGGCCAATCAAACAGCAGAGACACTGACCGGACGCAAAACAGTTTTTCACCTGTTACCTTTTGCACTTGGTGAGGTTATCCTTGACAAAAATAAATTTGAACTGGACCAACAATTGGAAGAGATGCTTCTGTTCGGTATGTATCCGGAAGTGTTCACAGCAAGAGTCAGTCATAAAGTCAGTTTGCTGGGAGAAATTTGCGAATCCTATTTGTACAGGGATGTACTTCAGCTTACAAATGTAAAATACACACTCAAGATCAGAGATTTGCTGCGCTTGCTGGCCTTTCAGGTCGGGCAGCTTGTTTCGGTGAATGAACTGTCTCAGACCTTGTCGATCAACCGCGAGACTGTAGAACGTTATATCGATCTGCTTGAGAAAGCTTTTGTTATTTTTCGTCTTCCTGCATTCAGCAGGAATCTGCGTAAGGAGGTTGCCAAAATGGACAAAATCTATTTCTATGACACAGGTATCCGCAATTACCTGATCGACAATTTCAAGCCACTCAATTTACGAACAGATACCGGAAATCTTTGGGAAAACTTCGTTGTAGCAGAGCGTCGCAAACAGCTGCTTTTCAACCGGAGACAGGTGAATGCCTATTTTTGGCGTACTTATACCGGGGCAGAGATTGATTATGTGGAGGAGGGGGCAGATGGACTGATGGGTTATGAAATAAAGATATCGAAGGAGAAAGTAAAATCACCCAAATTATGGCAAGATGAATACAAGGGTGGGTTTCGGGTGATCAACAGGAAAAACTATCTGGATTTGCTGCTAGAAGGTATGCTGCAATAATATTTATCCCTATTTTTAGTGCCGGCTAACAATCTTTCTTGCATTATGCTATCTGGTAATTTTCAGCAACTTTACGATCGGCTGGTACCTTTTGTGGACAAGAACCGGATCTATCACGATCCGTTGCATACCCTCGCATTCGGCACTGATGCCAGTTTTTACCGGTTGATTCCCAAAATGGTGATCAAGGCAAAAAATGAAGATGAGGTTTCGCTGATCCTGAAAGAGTCATCCATACTGAAAATACCTGTTACTTTCCGGGCCGCCGGCACAAGCTTATCCGGACAAGCTATCACCGATTCCTTGCTGGTGATTGCCGGAAACTACTGGAAAAAAGCCACTGTGGAAGATAATGGTTATGCCATCCGGCTTCAGCCCGGACTAACAGGCAACGAGGCCAATGCCCTGCTGCTAAAATATGGACGGAAAATCGGGCCCGATCCTGCCTCCATCCAGACTGCCATGATCGGGGGGATTGCGGCCAATAATGCAAGCGGCATGTGTTGTGGCATAGCCGAAAACTCCTATCAGACCATTCTCAGCATGAGGGTATTACTTGAAGATGGAACCTTGTTGGATACTGGAGATGAAACAAATTGCTCCTCATTTAAAGAATCTAATGCCAGCCTGCTCAACCAGATAACTTTATTACGGGATTACGTAGTAGAGAACGAAGCACTTGCCAACAGGATCCGGCACAAGTTCAGGATGAAAAATACGACAGGCTACAGCCTGAACGCGTTGGTAGATTTTTCAGATCCTATTGATATTTTACAACATCTGATGATTGGATCAGAAGGAACGCTGGGTTTTATCTCCGAAATAAGATACAAAACAGTCGTTGATCTCCCATGTAAAGCCAGTTCCCTGATACTTTTCCCAACAATTCATGATGCATGCAGCGCTGTCATCAGCCTGCAGCATGCACCGGTGGCTGCCGTGGAGCTGATTGACAGGGCAGGCCTGAAATCAGTGGAAAACGAAGAAGGACTGACAGTTAACCTAAAAATACTGGGAGATCATGTCTGTGCACTTCTGGTCGAAACAAGATCTGATCAGGCAGAGACTTTGGCAAATCAGATGCAGCAGATCATCGATATCATTAATATGGTTCAAACCATTGAGCCCATTTCTTTCACCGCTGATCTGACTGAATGCGCCCATCTATGGAAAATAAGGAAAGGCATGTTTCCTTCTGTCGGGGCGATGCGAAAGAAAGGAACGACCGTGATCATTGAAGATGTAGCATTTCCTTTACCACGATTGGCAGAAGCTACCCTGGATCTGCAAAAACTGTTTGAAAAATGGGGTTATCACGAAGCAGTCATCTTCGGACATGCGCTGATGGGAAATCTGCATTTTGTATTCACACAGGATTTCTCATCTGCACAAGAGGTGGAACGATATAAAAATCTGATGGATGAGGTGGCAGAACTGGTCGTTCAAAAATACGACGGCTCCCTCAAGGCAGAGCATGGGACAGGAAGGAATATGGCCCCTTTTGTTGAGATGGAATGGGGTGCCGATGCCTATCAGTTGATGAAAAGGATCAAAATAATCTTTGATCCCAATCATTTGCTTAATCCGGGAGTTATTCTCAACATGGATCCATTGGTACATTTGAAAAATCTAAAACCGATTCCTGAGGCCCATGAAAAAATTGACAGTTGCATCGAATGCGGTTTCTGCGAACCTAATTGCGTTGCTGCTGAACTTACCCTGACCCCCAGACAGCGGATCGTTACCTGGCGGGAAATCGCCAGCCTTAAAAAGTCAGGTAAAGAACCACATTTGCTCGCACATCTGCTCAAATCATACCGCTATGCGGGCAATGAAACCTGTGCCACCGACGGACTGTGCGCATCAGCTTGCCCCGTGAATATTGATACCGGAAAATTGATCAAGGCAATCAGGAAAGAGCAGATTGCCGGCGGACAGAAAAATGGAACATGGGTAGCCGACAGGATGAATCTGGTAACGGGTTTGATGCGGTCGGGTCTCTCTTTTATATCCTTCCTTCATTCCATATTTGGAACAAGGGTCATGTCTGCCTTGACCAAAGGTATACGTTGGGTCTCTATCAATAAGATACCACTCTGGAATCCATGGATGCCTTCAGGAGCTAAAAAAATTAAGACAATTCCCCTGGCACAGGAAGTCTTTACCGGGCCGGCAGTGGTATACTTTCCTTCATGCATCAACCGCAGCATGGGACCTTCCGGGTACGGGAAAGAGGAACAACTGACAAATGTTATGCTGAAATTGCTTAGAAAAGGAGGATTTGAAGTGATTTATCCTGACGATCTCTCCAATTTGTGTTGTGGAATGGCATTTTCGAGCAAAGGTTATACAGATGCCGGTGAAAAGAAATCAAAAGAACTCGAAGCGGTACTGCTGAAAGCAAGTGAAAACGGACGATATCCAGTTTTGTGCGATATGAGCCCCTGCCTTTTTACCATGCGAGAGAACATGGGAACAAAGATGAAGTTATATGAACCTGTAGAGTTTATCCTGGAACATCTGGTGCCCAGGCTAACAATTCAACCGTTGGATGAAACCATAGCAGTCTTTCCGGTATGTAGTCTCAAAAAGATGGGCATTGAACAAAGTCTGACGAAACTGGCGCAACTGTGTGCAAAAGAGGTGATTGCAGTAAAGGCCAATTGCTGCGGATTTGCCGGTGACAGGGGTTTTTCTTTTCCGGAATTGAACAAACACGGCTTGCGTAGCCTGAAGGATCAGCTCCCATCTTTGGTGAAACGGGGATATTCCAATAGCCGAACCTGTGAGATCGGTCTCAGCCTGCATGCTGGAATCCCTTTTAGTTCAATAGTTTATCTGGTTGATCAGGTTTCTACAGCATCACATTCAACTGACTGAGGCAATTCTTTTTTACAATCGCTGCATTCTTATCGGCCGGATTTAACTCCAGACTCATATTCAGATCTTTCAAGGCTTCATTAAATTCCCTCTTCGCTTTGGCACTTTGTTCAATAAATGCTTTGTCTGCTGCAGTCATTTTACCTGCATTAACCTGACCAACAGCATTTTTTATGATCTCGCTAGCTGCATGGTAATGTACATCACCTTCGGCAAAATAATTTTTTGCCAGCATCTCCTTCAGGGCTTTGGATGCCGGAACTTTAACCAACCCTTCCTTCAATGTTTTGATGTATTCCTCATTATTATTCTGCGCTTTCATGATATAGGCCCTGTATTGGTAGGCCATATCAAGATTATAACCCGAAGCGATCGACATGTCTATGTACTTCAATGACTTCTTCATGTCGTTTACCCGGTATGCGCAGTCTCCCATGGCGAATATCATCGCTTTATCAGCAGGTTTATTTCCCCACATAGAAAGTGCTTTTTCAAACTTTGATAAAGCAACTGCATATTGTTGGGTACTCATTGCTTTATTACCTTCAATTTTCAGCGTTTCTGCATTTTGGGAATACAGGGATGAGAAACTGAAGCACATCAGTAAAAATAAGGCCAGCCGTGTCATCTGTTAGTTTTTTTAGTTGTTAACTTATTCATTCTTATTAAAATAGGATCATTTTAATAGAAACTTTATCAAAGTTAACTCAAAAAATCAAGGATTGAATTGATCCGTGTGAAAAAATCCCAGAATATTATTTATAAGATCAACATAGGTTTGTGCGGCGTCCATATTGGGATCAACTTGCAGGCATCTCATGAAACTATTGAGTGCTGATCCCCAGCTTTGGTTGTTGTAATGAATCTCGCCGGCAAGGAACTGTGCATCCGGATTTTCCTTTACAGAAGGATCTTCCAGCAAGGACAAGGCGCTTTCAACCTCTCCTTCCTTCCATTTTTGCCTGGCAATAGTTACTATATTCATTGAATTATTCTTCATGCTGATGTGCTGATTAGTTGATGAAGACAGCGTAAATATGTCGATGAACTCTCATATCTCATTTCTCATATCTCATATCTCATGTCTCATATCTCATGTCTCATATCTCTAACCATCCGATCGTGTAACAGAATCTACTCCCCTGATATTTTTGAGCTTTTGCATCAGAAAATCGAGGTGGTGGGTATCATTGACAAAAACGCGCAGTATTCCTTCAAATAAGCCATTCTCACTGTTGATAGAGATCGACCGCATCTTCACGCCTGCCTCTTTGGCGATGATGTTGGTAAGATCACTTACCATCCCCATCCTTTCTGATCCAGCCACACGAACTGTAGCCTGAAAAGCGTTTCTTTTTTCTGTTGAACGCCATTTAGCCTTGATCAGGCGATATGGATACCTGTCTATCATCTGTTTGGCATTCGGACAAGTAACCCGGTGGATCTTAATCCCTTCATGGATTGTGACAAAACCAAAAATATCGTCGCCAAAGATGGGATTGCAGCATGCTGCCAATTTATATATGACGTTTTTAAGATCATTATCAATCACCAAAAAATCATCCCCGGAATCAAAAGTTAGCTCCTTTAGCTCGGAAGGAGCCAGAATCTCTGAAAGACGTTCTTTTGAATTCTCCTCTTCCTGTACTTTAATAACTTCCTTAATTCCCAGCGGATCGATTTTCCCCGTGGAGATCTGGAAATAGAGTTCTGAAGCGAGCTTTAATTTATAATTTTTCAGCAGAACCCGAATCACCTGATCATTCAGCTCAATTTTCCAGTTTTTGAATTTTCGTTTGAGGATTTCCTTGCCGTTTTCTGCCTCCCGTTTCTGTTCCTCGTTCAAACTGGCTTTGATACGGGATTTTGCCTTGGTGGTGACAACGAAATCCAGCCAGTCCATCTTTGGTTTTTGGTTGTTGGAAGTTTCGACTACGGGTTGATCACCATTTTTTAAGCGGTACTTCAGGGTCACCAGCTTGCCGTTTACTTTACCCCCTATACAATGATCTCCAATATGGGAGTGAATCTCATAGGCAAAGTCCAGCAAGGTAGCTCCTGCCCTGAGCTTTATCAGATCTCCTTTCGGGGTGAAAACAAAGATTTCATCATCGTAAACATTTACCTTAAATTCTTCAATGAAATCAGCGGGACTAAGTTGCGGGTTTTCCAGTATTTCCCGGATATTTTTCAACCAGTCGTCCAACTCTTTTCCTCCGGCTTTGCCTCCTTTGTACCGCCAGTGAGATGCAAGGCCATTTTCAGCCACATCATCCATCCTACCGGTACGAATCTGTACTTCTACCCATTTTTTATCGGGACCGAGCACCGTGGTGTGGAGTGATTCATAGCCGTTGGATTTGGGGAAGGTGATCCAGTCTCTCAATCTTTCCGGATTTGAAAGGTACTCTTCTGTTACAACAGAAAAAACCTGCCAGCATTCGGCCTTCTCATTTTCGGGCTTTGAATTCAGTATGATTCGGATGGCAAAAAGGTCGTAAACTTCATTAAAATCGACCTCTTGCTTTTTCATCTTGTTCCAAATCGAAAAGATCGACTTGGTACGGGCTTTCATCTCGAAATCAAATCCCCTGCTTGTCAATTTTTTCCCGATAGGCTTTACAAATGCCGAAACAAAATTGGCTCTTTCGACGGTTGTTTCCTGCAATTTTTCGACAATGTTCAGGTAATCTCCCGGATGCAGGTATTTCAGTGAAAGGTCTAACAGTTCAGAATTGATTTTGTACAGTCCCAACCGATGAGCCAGAGGTGCGTAAAGATGCCACGAATCAACCGAATAGCGCTGTTGCAGTGAAGCAGGTAACTTGTCCAGGTTGCGCATATCCTGTAATTGATCCGCAATTTTTATCAGAATCACCCGAACATCACCTGACAATGCCATCATCAGTCTTCTGAAATTCTCACTTTGGAGTGCTATATTTTCGGTATTCAGCGAATTAATCCGGAGGATACCATCTAAAATTTCTGCTGCACCGGCACTGTATTCCTTCTTAATTTCCGCGACAGAAAATACATTATCTGTCTTGTTAAAAACGTTATGTAACAGACAAGCAATCAGGGAGTCTGTAGACAGACCAAGTTCAATTACAGCAATTCTGCCTACAGATACCGAATGCTGAAGGATGTATTCACCATTCTCCCATTGAGTATCACCCAATAGCTTCAAGGCATGATCCATGGCAAGTTGGATGAGCGGACGTTCCGATTCCGGAATTTGCCCGTAGCATTCGGCCATTAAAGCGCTATAACTCTCTTTTATAAGTTCTATACCTGACATCTCCATAAAACAAATATTAATGATCAGCGAACAAGTTCAATATCACCAAAAAACTGAGGCAGATGAAATTCAGGTGAAGCACATTCAATGCTGGTCCAGGTAAGATAATGAGGCTGGCAGGTAAGATCACCGCACTTTTGGAAATTTCCCGTAAAGGTGCTGCCTGGTATTAATCCAATTAAGTTAAGCGGGATGGCAACGCACAATTCCCAGTCAAACTCCTCCCCCTCACCAGGTAAATCTTCCATGGAAAGTCCAGGAAAGCGCAATATCTGCTCCATCTCCCCCTTTGTCAGCATTTCCCTGTCTAATATTGTTCCGCATGCCGAAAGGCAGATCCCTAGCGCATTAAATTCAAAATTTCTGTAAACAATATCTTCTTCTGCAGGTCTGTTATGGTCCTCTTTGGCAACGGTCGACATAAAAAATTCGACACATGAATCCTCCCAGACTGCCTCCTGATCGATGAAAGCTTCAAGTCTGAAAAAATCCCTTTGTACTTCATAGAACAACCATAAATAAGTGTTCGAATATCCTGTATATACCTTAACTATAGGTTGATAAGGATAATTCGGCCAATTAATTCGATCAATAAAAAAAGAGACACCAAGCCGTTTTATTTTTTCGCCTGTTGCCTGATGATCAGAGCTCAAAGGTTCTCCAATAAAAGGAATGAGCAATTTGGGGATGTCTGATCGGTTCATTTCCGGTTGCCGTATAATTGTGGGAGTAATATTAATTCAAAATGGCATCAAAAAAAAACACTAATTTTGGTGTAATTTAGAAATTTTACCTATGATCCGAAAATGGACAATACGGATATTCATTTCACTGGTCTCTCTCGGTCTGGCCTTCCTCCTTTTTGTGCTTTGGATCAATCTGGAAGTAACAAGAACAGGCAAAAAATATTCGTACGATTCTGTGGGTGCTATTCCTCACAACCACTGTGCAGTTGTGTTGGGAACCAACAAATTTATAGCCACCGGGAAAGTGAACCGATACTATACCTACCGGATTGAGTCGGCCGTTCAGCTCTTTAAAAATAAGAAAGTTGATTACATTATCGTAAGCGGTGATAATAAACACCGGAGTTACAATGAGCCGGTCTCCATGTTCAATGACCTGGCAGAGGCAGGCATTCCCAAAGACCGCATTGTACTTGACTATGCAGGTTTCAGGACTCTCGACTCCGTTGTACGCTGTTTTATGGTATTCGGACAGCATCAGTTTACAGTAATTTCTCAGCCATTTCACAACCACAGAGCTATATATATCGGGAGAAAGAGAGGATTGGAAGTTATTGCCTTTAATGCAAGTGATCAGAGTGGCAGACCCTCCATCAAAGTCATATTAAGGGAGATAGGTGCCAGGGTTTTATTGGCATACGACCTTTTAACCGGCACACAACCTCACTTTTTAGGGGAAAAAATAATGATTCCGGAATAAAATATGGATAAGGCTTTCAAAAACATAAAAGATGCAGAGGCGATGTTGCTCACCGTGGGCACTTTGCTGATGAGTTCGGGGGCAAGTACCGGAAGGGTCAGGACAACTGTTAACCGTATTGCCGATGCATTGGGCTTCAATATTGAGCTTCTGATTACAAACCGCTCTCTGATGCTGAAAGTAATTGATGAAGAGACCAATCATTTCATTGCCAGCCTGAAACGCACCTCACCGCATGGGGTTAATTTTCGTGTTGTTTCCGGAATAAGTAAAATGAGCTGGAAGGTAGTGGAGGAAAACTGGAACATTCCTCAAATCAATACCGAAATAGCGCGTCTTGTTGCCTTGCCTCATTATCCCAGACTGATCATCCTCTCCTCTGTTGCTCTGGCCGGAAGCTCGTTTTGTGCCCTCTTTGGTGGAAAAGGTGCAGAACTTGCCGTGGCTTTTATTGCCACATTTTTTGGTTTATTTATTCGTCAGGAATCTTTAAAAAAGAGATTCAATCCATACGTCAGCATCTTTTTTGCCTCTTTTGCAGCCTCTCTACTATCAGTCCTGTCTGTCAAACTGGGGATTGGCAACTCGCCTGACCTGGCCATAGCCACATCCGTTCTGTTTCTCGTACCAGGAGTTCCATTGATCAATTCTTTTACAGATATGATCGATGGCAACATACTGAACGGCATCGTTCGGGGTATCCATGGATTAATTATCGCCCTGGCCATTGCACTTGGCCTGTTGTGCGCAAAATTTCTATTTAATATTTAACAGAATGGATTTTATTGCACTGTTTGAAAAAGGATTCTGGGCTGGTTTTGCCGCGCTGGGATTTGCCATTCTATTCAATGTTCCCCAACGAACCCTTATAATTATATGGATTATGGGGGCATTGGGTGGCTTTACAAAGTATTTTTTGATCGCACTGGATGTCAATATCGTACCCGCTTCATTGGTTGGCGCTTCTTTGATAGGCATACTGAGCGTTTACGCTGCGCACAACAAACAGGCACCTCCACTGGTTTTTTCTACCCCGGCTGTTATTCCAATGGTTCCGGGAGCTTTTGCCTACCGCATGATGCTCGGATGTATGGAATTGGCCGGTACCTCCAGTAATTCAGAAACCTACCTGAAAACCCTGGCTGAAACTACAAACAACGGTCTGAAGGCCTTTTTTATCCTCATCGCTTTGTCAGCAGGGGTAGCCATCCCTATGCTGGTTACCAGAAAAGATACTTTTAAGCGGATTAAGAGCAGCGAGGAGCAGGAGTGAGAATGAGAAGAGACATTTGAGATATGAGAGGTTCAGGATAAGCATTTTGTACAATTTTCACATTTTTCAATTTTAATGATTTCGGATCTGTATTTTTTCAACCCTACTTGTGAACCGTCCATTGCCAATGGATCGCCATATTATACGGCACCTGCCAGGCTTAGGAAATTTGAAGCAGATATTGGCTACCTGCCGGCTTGGCTGGGGACAGAATTTGATCAGGTTCTGGTTCAGGGTACTGTGGATGAATTATTTAATGCAAAAATGAGTAAGCTTGGATTTAAGTTGCCTGAAATAATAAGCCTGAAACAAGCACTGGATGATCCGGAATGGATGGCTCAGCCAAAAGGCAGGCTTTGCCCTTGGGGATGGAGTCCAGCTGTATACCAACTGTTTAATCAGGTTTTGCCTTCTTTTCATGATGATTTTCAGCGATCTGCTGTTGCAATGTGGCAGGGTGGACATAAAGGTCTCTACAGCCGGCTAACCGGAATAAATTTGCTTGGTAAAATAGTCGAAAACAGCGATCTTCCCTGGCTTCCGGGGTTTTCTGATTTACCGGTTATCTGTCATACTCTTGATGAAATATACTACGAAATAAAGCGCAGCATCAAGGCAGTAGTCAAGACCCCCTGGAGTTCATCCGGCCGTGGCTTGCTGCTCTTTCCCAATCCGGATCCGAAGAAAAAGAACGATGAAGTTTTGTCCGGTATGCTGAATCAACAGGATTTTGTCACAGTAGAACCATGGCAGAAAAAAATATTGGATATCTCGTACCAGTTTTATTCGCAGGGTGGAGAGATTAATTATATGGGACGTACTTTTTTTGAAACGGATCAGAAAGGCAGGTATGTAAGGAATTTTCTTTCTGATTCGCCTGATTTATCCGCAGATATCTCTGGATTTTTGGAGGAACACCAACCAACGGTTATTCATTTGTTACGTAACGCGCTCTCTCAAAGCAAATATACTTCGCTTTATGAAGGCTGGATCGGTGTGGATGCCTTGGTATATAAAACGGGATCGGAAGAGTTGAAGTTTCATCCGCTGATAGAGATCAATGGAAGATTCACCATGGGTGCCATTGCCTTGAAAATGAGACAATACCTTGATACACGATCCTCCGGATTTTTGCAGATTTTCTATTCTAAGAGCAGTAATTTTGAAATCTTCTCCAAAGCGCAGGAAGCCGAAAAACCCTTGATCATAAAGGATCACAAAATTGCGAGTGGTTTTCTTCCACTGACTCCAACGCTGAATAAGCACTCCTTTGGTGCATATATTGAAGTTATTGATGGCTGACCGGACTCATGTCTCCTATCTCCAATCTCATGTCTCTTTTCAATTCTTCTCAAAATCAGAGAATGTTCAAATTTCCCGCAGGGAAAGTATTCGGGTAGAAAAATGGCAGTTTACCTTGCAGATATTGTCCCGAACGGGACAATACATCGTTATTATCAATCACTTTCTACCTATATTTTGTTCCTGACGGTACTATCAAATAAAATTTAAACAGTCCCTATTTATTGGAGCCAAATAATTCTTGCTAATTTTACCTGTTGAAAATAAATAATCCAGACCAAATGAAGACACCTAAATTTTTGATATGCAGTGATCCGCTTAAGGAGGAGTCAACCGATATGATTCTTCACTCCCATCGTCCCAGATTTTTGGCGCAGGTGACACCAATATCTTTTGAAGAAATTGACAACAGACCGGATAAACCATTTGCCGATGCCTTGTATGTGAATGCAGAGGGAGTCATGGAGATTTTCCGTATCGGAGTTGTGGACATTTATGACCGCTCGGAAGAAGATGACTTGCAGGATGAGGTTTTCCCAGCTGTCGAATATTTTTGCAAATATCTGCAACTGGTGGAAAAGGAAGAGGGTTTAACCCCGGGATTCCCTGTAAAAGATTTTAATCCCGAACTGCCCGGTTTAAAAATACTGCATGCGCCCGATGTATGGACAGTTGTATACAACAGTCTCGTAGCTACATTTGGCACAGAAGAGGAGATGGATGATTTTTTGGAAACCAATCTGAATATAGAATCCGATCTGCTCGACAAGGGAGTCATCAATCAATTCGATTGATATAGATGCTCCTCTTTTTGAGATAATACTTCGTTAGGGGAAATCCAATCACAGAAAGAAGGATGATCAGTGTCCCCAGGTAAAAGCCTGCAGTCATTCTTTCCGTTTCACCAAAAATAAAGAAGGCCATCATAATTCCATACACCGGTTCGAGGTTAATTGTGAGTGTTACTGTGAATGCAGACAGGTGCTTCATTACTTCTACCTGCATGGTATGGGCAAAGGCTGTGCATATTGTTGCCAGAATAATCAGATAGATTAAATCTGAAAGAGAAGGAATTATATAGGGAGCTATAATTCCCCGTCCAGACCCTGTGATAAACAGCGACAATCCGATCAAACCGCCAATCATCTCATAAAAACTGATCTGCACAGCACTATATTTAGCCACCAGTTTCTTGTTCAATACTGTAAATAATCCAGCAAGAAAAGAAGACAAGAGGGCTACTGCAATACCCAGGGAATATCGGGTTTCAAATCTGAATATCAAGTAGATACCAATTATGATGATCCATCCGATCAGTACCTCTAAAAAATTGATTCGCCTCCTGAAAAAAAAAGGTTCCAGAAAGCTGGTAAACAAGGTGGTTGTCGCGAAACAGCCTAAAGTGACCGATACATTGGATAATTTGATGGCTCCATAGAATGTCACCCAATGTAGCGCAATAATCAGTCCTACTCCAAAAAGATAAAAGAGTGTCCTTCTTGGTACGGCAATGGCTTCTCTCCTGAATTTTAAATAAATGAAAAATGTAAGAATGGCAATCATCATGCGGTACCATACCAATTCGAGGGCAGGAATCTCAATCAGTTTTCCCAGAATTGCTGTAAAACCATAAATCAGGACGACCAGATGGAGACTTAGATAGGTAAAAAGTAGATCCTTTTTCAAAACAACTGTATTTGCATTCAAAATTAACATCGTTTAAGATATATATTAACTTTGTATGTGCTTTTTATTGCAAAATAAAATGCGATTTTGAACTACTAATTGACTACTAATGATTTTAGACAGCATTGACCATGCAGGACGCTACCTGCAGTTAGGTGATGGTATAACCAAAGCATTGAATTATATCAGCAGCAACGATCTTTCCAAAATTAATCCCGGACGTTATGAAATTGATAAGGATTCTCTGGTAATGATCGTATTTGAGTTTGAACCCACCAATACCAACGAGAGTCGTCTTGAAGGACATCGCCGATACATCGACTTGCAATATTGGGTCAGCGGATCTGAGCTGATGGGGCACGAGATCTTAAATTCACAACCTGTTTTGGAGCCTTACAGTGATAAGAGTGATTGTGTGATCCATGACTGCCAGGCATCATTCTCCAGACTATTAACAGGAATGTTTGTTATTTATTACCCGACCGATCTGCATACTGCGGTTGTGGATCCGCTGTCGTGTGAAAAAGTAAAAAAAATAGTGTTCAAGATTTTGGCTGAATCGTAATCTGTTTCACCTGCCTGCAAAGATCTTCAACTGATTCAATTTCCATGCAGATCCCTGAATAACTTAAAATCCAGACATCCGCGCTTTGAACTACCGTGATATCCGGAGACGGAGAGACGGAGGGACGGAGAGACTGAGTGACGGAGGGAAAACCGGAAGATGTCTCATCAGGAGAAACAGGCAGAACCTCAAAATTCAATCGCTCAAGTGCTTTGGTGATAACAATCAGTTCAGGCCCGGATGCTGAAAGTTTAACAACACCCCGATATTCCTTTCTAATATTGAAATCTCCTTTCGCGGCATCAAAAATAAGATGGTGGTTGTTGGGAAATAATGATTCAAAATAACCTTTTGCTGCGATTTCTTCAGGAGTTCCTTCTACTACTTTTTCATTCAGCATCAACCAGATACGATCAGCCATCGAGATCGCCGTATGGAGATCGTGGGTAGAAAAAATGATGCATTTTTCATATTCATTCACCAGTTGATGTAAAATCCTGACAATTTCATATTTGTTGGAAATATCAAGAAAAGCAGTTGGTTCATCAAGAACCATGATCCGGGTATCTTGTGCCAGTGCTCTGGCAATCATTGCCCTTTGCCGCTCTCCATCAGATATTCTGTTGATGGAGCGATTTTCAAATCCGGAAAGTCCCGCTTCCCGGATGGCCTTATCAATAATTTCTTCATCGTGGTTGTTGAGTTTCCCAAACCAGTTGGTATAAGGATATCTGCCCAATCCAACCATTTCGCGCACGGTAAGATGTGCTACCCTGACGATTTCCGTTGAAACAAAACTCAACTCCCTGGCCAGCTCCTCTGAATTATAATCGGCTACCGATTGACTGTGAATCAAAAGATCCCCGGAAAGAGGAGGCTGAAATCCGGCCACGGTCTTTAAAAGTGTGCTTTTCCCGATGCCATTTCCTCCGACAAGGGCAACCATCTCTCCCTTTAGTGCCTTCAGGGATATTTCGCTTTTCACCACGGATGAAGCCTTCGATCGTTCCTTGTAGCCTATCGATATCCCTTTGCACTGAACGAAAATATCTTGTTCCATATCAGAGTGCGCCCATTTTTTTATTTTTAAAAATAATCCAGATGATGATTGGAATACCTAGTAAGGAAGTAACCGAATTGATAGGCAAAGTAGTTTCGTAACCAGGAAGTTGCGAAATAAGATCCCCGATAAGCATCACAATAGCACCCAATAGCATGGTACCCGGGATCAATCTGCTGTGAAGGGAAGAATGAAATAATCTTCTTGCTAAATGCGGTACAATGATACCGACAAATGCTATCGGACCACAAAATGCAGTGATACTTCCGGCCAGTATGGAGGTAGAGGCAAATGTGAGGATATAAGCATGCCGAAGGTTCATTCCCATGCTTTTGGCATAATCTTCTCCCAGTAAAAAGGCATCCAGAAATTTGGATGAAAAAAAAGCCATCACCAGCCCAGCTAGTACGGAGGGGACTAATACCCAAAGTTGATCCCGGGTTGTGCCCCCCAAACTGCCCATAGTCCATACGATGAATGACTTGAGGGAATAATCGCTGCTGAAATACTGCAAAACGCTTACAACTGCCAGGACAGCACTGGATATCAGGATACCTATAATTAATACCGTCATCAGATCCCGCAACCTGGAGGCAATAAGTACGATCAAAAACATCATGCAGCCTGCGCCTGTCCAGGCGGCCAGGACTATTCCCCACGAGCCAGCTACAGAAAAAAGTGGCAATCCCTTGAAAATCCAACCGACAGAGAGAACAAACAGGGCAACACCCAAACTTGCACCTGAACTGATTCCGAGAATGTCGGGACCTGCAATCGGATTCCGGAAAACCGTCTGCATTTGCAAACCTGCCACAGAGAGAGCCGCACCGGCCGTAATAGCGGTAATTGCCTTTGGTATTCTGAACTGAAAAAGGATGGAAGCAATTTGCGGATCCGCGGAAGCGGGGTGAAAAAGGGTGGAAAACGATTGAAATAAAGAAATTGGAACAGAGCCAACCAGCAGATCAATAATGAAAAACAGGACCAATATCAGGAAAAGCAGAAAAAATCCTTTCCCTTTCAAAAACCAAAAATCCAGAACCGAAATTTTAGCTTCTTTTTTCATTATCATTTATTTACTACTTTTTTATAATAGTAAAAATCCCTGTTCGCAATTTTTTCGGGATGCAAAATAGCAACAAGATCTGCCAGAACCAAGTCAGGATGCACTACCCCACTCTCCCAATAATCGCTTCCTCCATCAGCAGTTGAACGAAGGTTGTTGTTGTATATCTGAGATTTCATGACGACCGGCAATACCGAAAATCGCTGATCATAGGCAAGGAGTTCATCGATTGTATTTACACTGCCACAGTTGATCCAGAAATCTGCCTTCGCGGCACGCAGAAAAACCTCTTCCAGGGATACAGGGAAGGCCTCTCTCGACTGGTTTTCCTTCCACAAAAAATCTCCTCCGGCATCACCGATCAAGACTGCCAGGTTGGATTGGCCACCGGCCATCCACCAGGTATCTTTAAATGGAAGACCGGTAAGAACGACAGGTTTATTCGCTTCATTCGCCACAGTCCCTTTTATTGAATTGTAATTTGCACTTATCTTTGCAAAAATATCGTCCGCCGGTTTTTCCTTCCCAAAGAAAGTGCCAAAGAATTTGATCCACTCTGCCTTGGCCAGTGGGCTTTGTTCAAGATACTCACCCACAAGAACGACAGGAATACCCAGATCCTGCAATTTATTTAACTGCGCATTGATTTCAGAACCGACTCCATAGGCAAAAACAACATCAGGTTTCAGCTGAAGGATCATTTCATAGTTGAGCCCCCTTTCATTACCAACTTCCTGGATTCGATTTTCTGCTACTCCTCTTTTCACCTCCGTGTTGGATAGATATTTACTTCCGGACAAACCTGTTATTGATGCCACTTCACCCAATGCATCAAGAAATCCAATGTGTGTCGTAGACAAGCAGATGACCTTATGAAGCGGCGTGAAAAATATTTGTTGATCCTTAATCTCTTCGGGTATTTTACTCCCTTTTTTAACAAGAAAATAATCAAACCTGGTATTCGTCGATTTTTGCCACGGGTCAACCACAGTTAACTTTTGCCAGGTACCAAAATTTTGAATTAAAAACCCTCTGGAAGCAATAATGTGCATCGGGTCGATCATCTTCCCTGAAGATTTTTTGCTTTTTGGGTCAGACCAACAACTGCTCAAACAGCTAAATATAAGGAGACTAATGACAATTCTGACCGGCATTCCTGGGATTTTAATGAAAAGGTGTATAAAAAACTACAAGCTACGGATAACTTTCACCTTAATCACCTCTCTTTTAGCTTGAGTTTCCACTGCGATACAATAAACAGAAGATTCGAGCTGCATACAGTTGAGTTCCATTGGAGATGTTGTGAGCATCCGCTGAGTCTCAGAGACTTTACGTCCCATCATGTCGTAAAAAATAATCCTGCCGAACTCCTCCTTTCCTGTATTGACAAGGTATAGTAAATTAAGTGAGTGATCTAAAGGATAGTAAATCAAAAACTGCATGTCCCCGGATGGCGTTGGCGGTGGTGTTACCGTTACAAAAGTTGAGCCACATCCGTAAGAATTGATCAAAAGTGACGTATTCAGGTTAATTTCAGGAATCCAGTAAAATGGTTCCCAATTTCCGTTAACAATACAATAGGCCCGATTCTTGTCACTTGCTGATCGGGGGACTGCATTGTAAACAGCGACAGTATCGGCAGTATTGCTGTAGTTAATATCATATCCTATGAAGTATTTTCCTGTTACTAAAAGTGGCTGATCCAGTTCAAAAAAATTCATCGTATTGGATTTCAATGACTTGATCGGTACTTGTACTGTTTTCAAGACTTCACCCGGAATACCAGTTTTCTCGTCTTCACGATAAATCTTGAAAACCACTTTACTATTGCTGTTATTTAACACGCTGCCAGCCTTTCCAATGCATACAGAAAATGCTGAGAGAGTTGTTTTCTCTGTAGTTTTAAATTCCTGGGCATAACTGGTGAGTTTCATGGAGTTGTGTCCTGAAATATATCCTTTCCCATTGGTCACTTTCGCCAGCTCATATTTTTCATCCGCAATTACATCCGAAAACTGGTTGCAGGTTGAACCTGAACTGTAGGGATCTGTTCCTTCGATCCTCGTCATGCCTGAATTGGCAGGATCCAACCACTTTTTTAATTGTCTGTCTATATTCGAGGAATAATTCCATTGGTATGCCATCATAGAAAAATAATCATCGGTCGAATGGTCGCAAGTGGCAGTCCCTCCGGTTAGTGTACCAATAAAAAGATTTGCATCACTAAAAAGCGGTCCGCCGGATGACCCGGCTTCAGTTGTTCCTATGTCCCATTTTTTTATCCACCAGAAACTATTGGTTACATGTCCGGAAGCGCTGTAGGAGCCAATTCCGGGCGGATCGTAGTCGACAGACACTTTTTTAACATCGCCTTTCGGATGATGGAGGGTTTTTGTCGACTGTGGAACGGTTTTGGAATGATCCCAGCCTGCATAATAGGGCCTGAATTCGGGTGGAGGAATCATCTCCAGCTCAACCAGCGCAAAATCCATGGAATCAGAGCGGGCTCGTAAAATAGAACCAGTCATGGTCTGATCAGCATAACCGTTTGCACTCCCTTTCTCACCGCAAAACGGACTTTCATAATTGAAGGAAAATACAGTTTTTTGTGCATCCAGTGCATTAAATATACAATGGCCGGCAGTAATAAGATAAGGGGTTTTATCTCTGTTTCCGTTGTTTACGAATGTCCCGGTACAAAGGTCAGTTCCGGAAATAACCAACTGAACAACAGCCTGTTTCTCTTTGATCATGCTCGCTGCACCCTGACAATAAACATCCATATTGCAGGTTCCGGCTTCTCCAAGTGGTCTCGTTCCAATGGCATTTTTATAACCGTGGTTGACATTCGAAATATGCAGCTCTCCCGATGTTGAAACCGTTAAGGGTTCATTGTATTCAACGATTATTTCATCACCGGGCAAAGGGTAAATAGGCAGCATTCCAGAGGTTTGCTCGTTGTTGGCATTGAAAGCACCCCGTAGAATCTGGTGATCGGGTGAATAAATAAAGATGGAGGCTCCAGTAGGCAGAATTGCCCGATCAAACAATATATTCAACGAATAGGCACCTTTGGAACGAATGGCCACACGCCAGATTCTCATTCCCTCGGCAAGGTCCCATATACCTGAGTTTTCCGGACTGATGTCCACTTCGAAGCTTTTGGCAAACTTTTGATTTTTGAACTCGTTTTTGGATTGAGCTTCCTGCCGGAGAAGGTCAAGATTATTTACAGGCGCCATCTCTACAACAGGAAGTTGTAAACTGGAACTTTTCATACGATTGAAAGATGCGGGGGTACCGCCATATGAAATCTGACTTTTGCTCTGAAAATTTAATCCAAACGTTAAAATAAGGATTAGTATGAAGGTCCTACTGGCCATCTATAATTGGTTTGTCCAAATATATAACTTATCGCTTAATGTTTTATCCATGGTAAATAATCGTATCAACAGTTTTTTTTGCGACTTACAGGTGATTATTGTTTTTTGAAATGAAGATCAGCAAAATTCATGAAACAACTCCAGTCATAAAGATTGATCGCATGTTTACCGGAACGGATATGGTAACCTATCGTTCCAATTACAGGTTGTTGTAAATCAGGAAAATCCTTTCCAGGAAAGCCCTCTGTTCCCAAAAGACGGTATACGGGAGAAGCTGCTATGCAGGATAAGAATTCTCCCCTGGGATCCGACCAGAGATCCTCTTGTGCACTACAAACATAAAGTGGCCTTGGAGCGAGCAGTGCCAGCAATTCGTGCTGATCTACAGGCAAATTTTCTTCCTTGTTGTTGTATTTCCTGAAATTCTCACAAAACCAATGGGGAAATGAGCTATTGATCCGCCCCACAGTTTCTCCAAAAATTCTTTTAGACAAGGCAGCTCCTCCACAGCCGGATTCGTTGGATATTACCATTGCAAACCGCAGATCGTTTACTCCGGCCCATAATGCTGCTTTACCCAATCTGGAGTGCCCCAGTACGATAACTTGTTTATGATCCACCTCTTTTACTTTTTCCAGGTAGTCCATCACCCTCGAGAGACCCCAGGCCCATCCGGCGATGCTTCCCCATGAAGAACTATCACGCTTTTCGGGAAACAGACTATTAATTCCATTTTGAAAACCATCATCAAAATCAGGATCAACATCACCGTAATACAAAGTGGCAACTCCAAAACCTCTGCCAATGATCTCACTAACAGGCCACGAGGAGAGGTCGCTGCCCCTCAGCGATTCATTCGATTTGTTATCTGTGATACCCGATGCTGCATTATTTCTCACCCAGGATTTGGTAACCTCAATATCCTTATCCTTCGAAACTGTATGATTACCATTGAAATTATATGCAAGAAAAAGGGGAACCTTTTCAACTGATTTGGGAAGAAAAAGCAGCACATTGATCAACACCTCTTTACCATCCTTTTTTAGTCTCAACTGAATCTCTCTTCTCACAGCCTTTCCGCCCAGGGCACCGGCATCTTCTGACAGCAGAGAAGAAGAAAGCTGAACTTTCCCGGCAGGAGTTTTTCCGTAGACCTCATTTTCAAATATTTTTATCAGTTCAACCCTTCTGATTTTCCACTCCTGTCTGTTTTTTACAGGTTGTCCGTTGTTAAAAATCAATGGATCAGGCAATGTATAAGCCGGTATCTTTGACTCATCAATATTGGCAACAAAACCCTGGCCATGGAGCATGGATGAGGTTAGAAGTAGTATTGCGAAAAAAGTAGTAGTTTTCATCATTGGTAAGTTTTAGAATAAGTAACTAAAGTGAACCAGAGTGAACTAAAGTACTTACGACATTATCATAATTAGCTGGTAATAAATGTATTAAACTTTATGTATAAAATTTCGGAGTCCCAACTTTAGTTCACTTTAGTCATTTCCTATTCAGTCACATCATACACCCTGGGCTCTACCTCACCTCGAGCCACCATCAATGCATTCATTGCCAAAGCTTTAAGCTCGTCCTGACCGGCATATACCGATACAGGAGCTATAAATTCGACTCTTTCACGAATCAACGACATCAATCTCCTGTCAAAAGCAATCCCTCCAGTAATCAAAATTCCATCGATTCTGCCTTTCAGCACAGTTGCCATCTCTCCGATGTATTTTGCTATCTGGTAAGCCATTGCTTCGTGGTAAAATGTAGCCTTTTCGTCTCCTTTTCTGACTGCGAGTTCTACTTCCCGGGCATCGTTTGTTCCAAGATAGGCCACATAGCCACCGTTTCCGGATATCATGGACATCACCTCCTGGTAGGTATATTGACCGCTAAAACAAAATTTGACCAGATCACCAATAGGCAGGGAACCACTTCGTTCGGGCGAAAAAGGACCCTCACCATCAAGCGCATTGTTGACGTCAATAACCCTTCCATGCTGGTGCACTCCCACAGAGATCCCACCTCCAAGGTGCACGACAATCAGGTCCAGTTCCTCATAGGATTGACCCACCTTCATGGCATGCTGACGGGCCACCGCTTTCTGATTCAACGCATGAAAAATGGATCGTCTTGTAAACAATGGATGTCCGGATACACGGGCAATCCCGTCCATCTCGTCCGTGACTACCGGATCTGCAATAAGAGCCAGCATACCGGGATGATCCTGGGTGATGTCGAAAGCAATCATCGAACCAAGATTGGAAGCATGTATACCCATTACTCCCTCTCTGCAATGTTGAACCATCAGGGCATTGATGAGATAAACCCCTGATTCAAGCGGATAGGTTAATCCACCACGACCTATGACAACATGAATTTCATCCAGCGAAAATCCTTCCAGAGTCAACTGTTGCAAAATACTGTTTCTTCGGAATGTAAATTGATCAGCCAGCGACGGATATGCTGACAGATCCTCAACAGAATGATGCAGTGTTTTGAGAAATATGCAGATGGTATTTTCATAAATGGCAATTTTGGTTGTGGTTGAACCTGGATTAATCACCAATATTCTGACAAGATCTGAACTATCCATGAATTATGTTATTTAGAAGAGTACATGAGCCTTGCGCCCGGAAATAAATGAAAAAGTATATGAAATTTGACCAACCTTCGGTGAAGTTGCAAATATGCGTATTTTAACTTAACTGTTACTTATGAGACCAGGGAAGCCAACGCAATTGAATACTGTTTGGTTAATGTTGAATCGCCCCTTGAAGTGAGCACAACAGGTATCCTTGCCCCTACCAGCATGGCAGCAGATTCGGCTTTTGCCAGTTTCATGTTTGTTTTGTAGAATACATTTCCTGTATCCAGATTGGGAAAAAGCAGGCAATCGGCGTCACCGGCAACCTCTCCCCTGATTCCCTTAATCGTAGCAGATTCCTTGTCTATGGCGATGTCCAGTGCCATCGGTCCATCGACCAAACAACCTGTTATCTGACCGCTCTCCCCCATAATCCGAAGAAATGCAGCATCTTTAGAAGATTCCAGTTGCATGATTAGCTGCTCACTGGGTGCTATCACTGCAACTTTGGGAAAGGCAATACCCAGTGCATTCGCTGTCTTCACCATATAACTGATCATCTGAACCTTCTGTCCCAAATCTGGTTGTGGTAAGACAGCAACATCGCTGACTACCATCAATTTATGATAATTTGGATTTTGAATCACAGTCACATGACTCAATATGTTGCCAGCATCCAACAGTCCCTGTTCCTTATCCAGGATAGCCCTGATAAATTTATCTGTAGAAATTAAACCCTTCATGAGAATATCTCCCTCCCGACGGCGAATCATCTGAACAGCCTGGATGGCAGCCAACCTCTCATCCGGCTGATGAATGACACGAAAAAGAGTGGCATCAAACTTTTCTTCCATGCATATCCTGCTGATAATTTTTTCATCCCCTATCAGCACCGCATGTATCAGACCGCTGTCAGCTGCCTTGTATGCAGCTTCTACAGAGTGGTTGTCGTTTGCGCTAACAACAACCAATGTCCGTTTAGGTCGCAGAATAACTGCCGGAAACATGTCATCTAAATTCTTTATCATCAAAGTCTATTGTTTTAAATCAATTGTTCAGGATTACACCACCATCACCTTGCTTAGGGGCTCCAAACATTCCAAACATTATTATTCTTTTATTTCCTCAATAATCCGCTTTGTATCAATGGCAATCATCAATTCCTCGTTCGTTGGAACTACCATAACCTTGACTCTTGCCTCTTTTTTACTGATGATGGTCTCCTTGCCTCTAAGTCCGGTATTGATCTGCTCATCGAGTTCAACACCCAGGAATTCAAGTCCTTTACAAATACCCGTTCTGTTGGAGTCCGAATTCTCTCCCACTCCACCTGTAAAGATAAGTAGATCAAGACCTCCCATAGCTGCAGCATATGAACCGATATATTTTTTGACACGATAATCGAACATCTTGATTGCCAACAAACAACGCTCATCACCTTTGGATGCTGCCTCTCTGATTTCCCGCATATCAGATGACTGGCCACTGATTCCAAGCAATCCGGAATGCTTATTAAAAAGGATTGACGCGGATTTTGTGCCGATTTTCTCCTTATCCATGATAAAAGTAACGGCTCCCATATCAACGTCTCCTGAACGGGAGCCCATGATCAGACCTTCCAGGGGAGTAAATCCCATCGAGGTATCCACCGAAATTCCATCCTTGATAGCACACACAGAAGCGCCATTTCCCAGATGGCAGGTGATAATTTTCATGCCCTTCGGATTCACTCCCAGAATTTCGCATGCCCTGGCTGAGACATAGCGGTGGCTGGTTCCATGAAAGCCATATCGGCGGATGCCGTATTTTTTATAGAGAGCATAAGGAATGGCATACATATAGGCATGCTTGGGCATGGTCGTATGAAAAGCTGTGTCGAAAACGGCTACCTGGGGGATAGCGGGTATCAACGCCCTGATTCCGTATATTCCCTTGAGATTTGGAGGGTTATGCAGCGGAGCAAGTTCAGTATATCTTTCAAGGGCCTGAATTACCTCTTCGTTCACCAGTTTGCTTTCAGTAAAGAGTTCTCCACCGTGCACCACCCTGTGACCAACCGCGCTAATCTCCTCCAGATTTTTCACACATCCGTGCTTGGCACTGGAAAGTACCCCCAAAATATATTCTATTCCAATTTTATGATCCAGGATTTCACCTTCAAAAAGCACTTTCTGACCATCCTCCTTTTCATGTTTCAAAAAGGAGCCTTTCATCCCTATTTTCTCAACGATTCCTTTGGCTATCAAAGCACTGCTTTGAAGTGAGAAAAATTGGTATTTGATGGAAGAACTACCACAATTAAGCACTAATATTTTCATTATAATTATTTTTAAATTCTTTCGGATGTGAGGGGAGAAGATCCTATGACCTGACCTTTTTCATCGTATTTATAAAAACCCCAGCAAACATGTTTTCCAAAACGCTTGGCTCTGTTTAGTTTTTTTATAACGGGAGAAGCCATATACATTGGATCGCCAAATTCGGAATAAAGATTTTCCATCCAACGGTTTATTTTATCAATTCCCAGAATATCTGCCAACTCAAAAGGACCAAAACGCATACCAAAACCAATTTTCCATACGGTATCTATGTCTGCCAAAGAGCCAACACCCTCCATCAGAACTTCACAGGCTTCATTCAGCAAAGCTGTGTAAAGACGAATTGAAATAAGTCCGGCAGATTCTTCAACCGGAATAGCCTGCCTGTTTACCAGTTTCACAAAAGTTAAAACCCGCTCATACACCTCATCTGAAGTATAGAGACCCTTAACCACTTCACAGATCTTGGCTTCCGGCGACTGTACAAAAAAATGCAAACTGACACATCTGTCACGGTGCTCAAGTTCTGATGCAAGTTCAGTGATGATGATGGTCGTGGAATTTGTCGCGATAATACAATCCGGGCTAACAACCTTTTCAACCTTTCTAAACACCTCTTTTCTTTCTGTAATTTTCCTCGCACTCGACTCTGCTCGTATCGCTTCTATAACGAAATCACACTCATTCAGATCTTTGTAATCCAAACTTCCCCTGATGCGAGAGAGGATCAGTTTCTTTTCACCCTGGGTCATGCCCCAGTTTTCGATACGACGGTCCAGTACCTTACCCAGCTGTTCATAGGCATTATCAATCCTTTGCTGGGTTAGCTCGATAAATATCACTTCAATCCCGTAAGCACTGGCAATCCTGGCAATATTCTGACCATCTTTTCCGCAACCTATGATGCCAATTTTCGAGAAAAGGGTACGTTGCTGCTGTTTTTTACTCAGACCAAAATCTTCAATCTGCTCTACAATCATATTTTCCATGGAAACTTATTTATAACTCATAACACTTTTTTCGTTCCTGCCTGATTAGCTGTAATCGCGACCATATTCACGATGTCGCTTACCGAACAACCGCGTGAAAGGTCATTAATAGGGCCTGCCATACCTTGCAGTACAGGGCCAATTGCTTCAGCTCCTGCCAGCCTTTGCACCAGTTTGTATCCGATATTACCGGATTCGAGTCCCGGGAAAACCAATACATTGGCTCTTCCGGCAACCTTGCTTCCGGGCGATTTTAACTGACCTACCTCCGGAACCAGGGCTGCATCCAGTTGCATCTCCCCGTCAATCAGCAAATCAGGATCCATCTCAGCGGCAATCCGGGTTGCACGTACGACTTTATCAACAAGCTCATGCTGCGCACTTCCTTTGGTGGAGAAGGAGAGCATGGCAACCCGGGGCTCTATATTGGCTATTGCCCTGGCTGTTCTTGCAGTCATTACCGCGATCTCTGCCAGCTGAGATGCATCAGGGTCCGGCATCACCGCACAATCTGCAAAGACCAGCATACCATTGTCTCCAATATTTTTGTCTTTAAAAAGCATGAAGAACAAGCCGGATACAACTGAAACACCAGGTAATGTCCTGACAAATTGAAATGCAGGTCGTAAAACATCTCCGGTTGCATTGATAGCCCCTGCTACTTCACCATCGGCGTCGCCGGCTTTGATCATCATAACACCGAAATAAAGCGGGTCATTCAACAGATCATAGGCATTTTCAATGGTCAATCCTTTGCTTTTCCGAAGCTCAACCATCATTTTAGCATATCTTTCCCGGCTACTGTCGGTGCATGGATTTACTATCCGTGCACCTGAAATGGAGAGACCTTCCTTCAAGGCGATCGCTTCAATTAAGGCTGGATCACCCAATAAAGTTATTTTTGCAATCTTTTCCTGAAGAATCTTTGCAGTAGCCTTTAATGTTCTTGTTTCACAACCCTCAGGTAAAACGATATGATTTTGAAGCTTCACAGCATTCACCTTGATATTTTCAAGCAAATCCATCTTGTATATTATTAAATTTTCGAACTGTTTTTTTTAAAAGTGCAAAATTAAGGAAACTTGGGAGAGTTACCTAATTCTTCTCCAGCTTTTTCCATATTTTATCATTTAATATTATGTTATTTTATATTGCTCATTAAGCAAGTGTTAGCTCAATTTTTTCAGTATAAGCATCAAGGTTCAGCAAGATAATATTCGATACACGAACCCTGAATTTAATCCCTAAAGTTGATAAAAACAATTCAAAAAAAGGGTATAACAGAGTTAAATAGTTTTTTTTGTACTTTAACAAAATTATTACAAATCTGTCTCTAATGCCTGAGTCAACATTCTATTTCAATCCATTTTCGCTGATATCATTTTCTTCCTTTCTTATCATGACGATATTGGCAATTTTGCTTTGGCATAAGCACTATACTACCCCTACCAAATTCATGGTTTTTCTCTTCGTTGCAAATGCAATTTATTCCTTCTTTTATACTTTCGAGCTATCTTTTCGAACCATCCGTGAGATCACCTGGTTTTATCAATGCGAATATATTGGAATCCCCTTTCTCTCTACTTTTTATTTGATGTATATCATCCATTATTCGGGTAGAAGCGGATGGCTCACCCTGAAGAATAAACTGCTCCTTTTCACCATCCCGGTAATAACATTGGTGATGGTTTTCACGAATGACAGCCACAATCTATTTTACAGCAAACAAGCGATGAACCTATCCGGACCATTCCCCACCCTCTCATTTATTCCGGCATTTTGGTATTATGTCCATCAGACATTTGTAATTATTACACTATCGCTATCCTTGTTTTTTTTGATTAAGATGATGAAAAATACAGTCTCCATTTATAACAGGCAGATATTGTTTCTACTGATGTCCACCTTATTTCCGTTTATCGGTTATCTAGCTTGCCTGATGCGGCTTATTCCGTATGGAATAGATCCGGTATCTTTTACTTTCACCTTGTCGGGGATAATCATTTACATAGCAGTTTTCCGCTTTAAATTATTTGAAATGTTACCGATTGCACGTTCAAAGCTGTTCGAAAAAATTCAGGATCGTGTCCTTGTTTTCGACCTTAACAACAGGTTGATTGATTACAACCAGGCCGCCTCTCAGCAATTTAATCTGTCGAACAAGGATCTTGGCAGAAAAACACCTGAACTTTTCAGCATTTGGCCCGAAATGATGCAATTCATTCAAAACAACCTCTCGGGAAAGCTGGAAATGCACCATCTTGAAGGAGATATTTCACATTTCTACGACATTCATATTCTGGAACTGGAAAGTTCAAAAAAAAATAAGCAGGGGAAACTGGTTGTTATCAATGATGTCTCAGACCTGATCAATACTGAACGGGAGCGTATTTCTACTGAATCAAAACTTAATGCCGTTATTCAGGCCATACCGGATATTATCCTTGTTATTGACAAAAAAGGCATACTTACTGATTTTTTTGCCACAGAAACTGAAAACCTTTTCTTAAACAGGGATGAGGTAGTAGGTGCCTCGTTGCAAGAGCTCTTTAATCCGGAAGAATCTGAAATCCTGATGGAATTTCTGGCCGACTGTCTAAAATCAAACGCGTTGGTAACGCATCAGTTTATGATGATTTTCCCGGGTGAGATAAAGCATTATGAAGTACGGCTTTCAAAGCTGGACAAGACGCATGTATTGGCTATCATCCGGGATGTGTCTGAATCGGTTAATATGAAACAGGACCTTCTGTACCAATCCGGTTTTCAAAGAATCCTCATGAATCTTGCTTCCAGATTTATCTATATCCCTGAATCTGAAACGGATTCTGTTATCAGCGATTCATTGAGACAAATCGGTGAGTACACAGGAGTTGAAAGAAGTTATATCTTCCGTTACAATTTTGAGAATGGCACCATGACCAACACGCACGAATGGTGCAGTGAGAGTGCCACTTCCATGATCAGAAACCGTCAGAATACCTCTATTCAATCAATCATGGAGTGGTTGGATCATCACCAAAGAGGTGAACCAACCTGGGTGAATAACCTGGCTCAGCTTAAAACCAGCAGCCCGCTACGATCGTTTTTAGATTCAACAAAGGTTCAGTCTGTTATTACAATTCCTATGATTTCCCAAAAAAATTGTTTGGGATTCGTAGGATTTGACACCATTCATGCCAACAGAAAATGGAACGATTCAGACATATCTTCCCTGAAAATTTTCACAGGTATGCTGGCAAACCTGCAGGAAAAAATTTCACTGGAAAAATCTTTGGTCGAAGCAAAAATTAAAGCAGAAGCAAGTAACCAGTTAAAGACTGCATTCATGAACAACATCTCTCATGAAATCAGGACACCGTTAAATGGTATAATCGGCTTTGGAGAGATCATTGCCAATGAACAGTTGTCGTTGGCGGAAAAAAACAAATTCCTGGCTGTTGTTCAGGAAAGCAGCGAAAGATTGATCCACACCATCGACGATTATATTGATATATCAATACTCGTTACAGGAAACCAGGAGATTTACCCTAAACATTTCAAGTTGTCGCAATTGATAGAGGAGGTTATAGAGGACTTCACTGAATCCATTCTCGCAAAAAAACTGAATATTTATGCAGAGGTACCGATTCATCTTAAACAAACTACCCTGTATTCAGATCCGGAACTCATTCGCAAAATACTAAATCACCTTGTTGGGAACTCTTTGAAATTTACTGAACGAGGCAATATTCATATCGGCATGCACGACGAGTCAGGTAAGGTAACGCTTTATGTACAAGATACAGGCATTGGCATTGCTGAAAACGCACAAAAAATTATCTTCGACTCTTTTATGCAGGAGGACTTTTCTTCAACAAGGATGTACGAGGGCAGCGGATTGGGACTTTCCATTGTCAAAGGAATTGTTACGCTTCTCGGTGGTGAAATTAAAGTGTCTTCAACAAAAGGGAAAGGATCCAGATTTAATATAACTTTCCCAACTGTCTAATATCTCCTAACTTATAACTCTAAGTTTTGATGGAACTACCCAACATTTTAATTGTTGATGATTCAAAGGAGATGCTCACTTATATGGAGCTTGTTCTCAGAAATGCAAAAGCCAACATCCTTACCGCCAATTCCGGATCAAAAGCACTAAGCCTCATCAAAAACAGGGAGTTGGCTCTGGCCATTGTCGATGTACACATGCCTGATATGAATGGCTATACTTTGGCCTTAAAGATCAATGAATCCAGGATAGGATCTATTGTTCCCATTATTTTTCTTACTGCAGTATACCAAGATCAGGTCGAGATAATGAAGGGTTATCACTCTGGCGCTGTAGACTATATCTTTAAACCAGTAAACAAGGGAATACTGCTCAGCAAAATCAATGTTTTTCTGGAATTGTACAATCAGCGGATGAAACTGCCGGTAAATACCCGTCTGTTCAAAAAAATCGGAGTCAATTTGGCCGGATCCGATGCTGAACTGGAAGACAGCCAGACAAGATTCAAAAATTTCATTGAGCATGCTCCGGATGGTGTATTCATCATGGACAAGAATGGTCATTTCATCGAGATGAACGAAGCTACCTGTACCATAACGGGTTACAACAAAGAAGAGTTGCTCTCTAAAACCCTGGATGACCTTTTCGGCGATATCAGCAAAGAAAAATGGGAATCTCTTTTGCAGAAATTCCTTTATTCGGGTACAGTAAACGCGGAATTGACTTTTATTCACAAAAATGGAAGAACCAGGTGGTGGACCCTTCACGGAGTTAAACTGAATAGCGACCAATTTCTATGTTTCTGTAAAGATATAACACATCAAATAGCTGCTGCAGAGGTACTGAAAAAGTCGGAGGAGAAATACCGGACAGTAATAAATGCTTCGCCTGAAGGGATTATTATTGTGGATACCAAAGGGATTATTACCGATGTATCCGAAATTGGCCTGGAGATGTATGGCGCCAGTTCACAGAATGAGTTGACAGGAAAGCATATCCTGAGGATTATGCCTGCAGCTTTAAAAGACAAATTTCGGGAAATCTACAACAAAACACTTGAAGAAGGACTGGTTCAAAATATTGAACTTAAACTTCAAAACAAAAATTATATTCCTTTTGTCTCTGAGATCAGTACAACTTTGATACAGGGTAAAGCAGGAGAATCCATTGCTTTCATGATCGTTGTGCAAGATATCACCCATCGGAAAAAACTGGAACGGCAGATGATTCACAACGACAGGATGACAACACTTGGTGAGATGGCAACAGGAATAGCACATGAAATCAATCAACCCCTGAATACCCTCTCTATTCTTTTTGATAACATGCTTTTGGCTGCCTCTGAAGAAAATTCGTTGCCTAAAAGCTACCTGGATAAGAAAATCGGTAAGATCTACGACAGCATCTTTCGCATCAAAAATATCATCGATCATGTTAGAGTCTTCTCTCGCAGTCAGGAAGATGCCATCTACTCATCTTTTAACGTGAAAGAAAGTATCGATAATGCCATTTCGATGATTTCAGAACAATTCAGACACAAACAGATTGAACTGGACCTCTCTGTGGAGAAAAATCTTCCGATGGTCTTAGGCAATATCTATCAATTTGAACAGGTTATTCTTAACCTTCTCATTAACTCGAAAGATGCGCTTGAAGAGAAGGAGAGTAAATCCAGTAAACCTTACAATAAAAAAATCAGGATCAAGGGTTACCGCTCCTTCAGCCATATTATCATTGAATTAAAAGACAATGGCATTGGCATCAAGCCTGATGAGCTTGAGAAGATCATGCTGCCATTTTACACTACAAAAGAGGCGGGAGAAGGTACCGGATTGGGACTTTCTATTACTTTTGGCATTATAAAGGAGATGAAGGGAGAGATTTCCTTCCAAAGTGATCCGGGCCTGGGAACGATGGTGACGATCCTTTTACCTTCTATTGTTTAATCCAGAGAAAAAATATGAATGGATAAAAATAAAATCAGGGTTCTCATACTCGATGACGAAATTCATTTTACCGAAGAGTTGGCTGAGTTTCTGCACCACTCCGGACATATTGTTTTTGAAGCCAATACCCTCAGAGCGGGAATGGCCATTCTGGATAATGAACCGATTGATCTGCTGATTCTTGACATCCGTTTGCCAGGAACAGACGGGTTGGATGTATTAAAAAAGGTTAAAACTGAAAAACCATCGGTCGAAGTCATCATCGTCTCCGGTCACGGTGATATGGATACTGTGATCAAGGCCATGCGACTGGGAGCTTTCGACTATCTGCGCAAACCCTTCCGTCACATAGACATACAGATTGCTATCGAACGTACCCGGAAATTTCTGCTGTTGCAACGCCGTCTTGCTATAGCCGAAGAGCGAAACTCTCTGATATCCAAAGCACTTGAAGACAAGATAAACCGCAAATTCATTGGAATCTCCACCCAAATCCAGACCGTATATGAACAGGCAAACCTCGCCGCACAATATCCCGACACCAATGTTCTGATCAGCGGAGAGAGTGGTACAGGTAAAGAGAATATTGCACGGATCATTCACTATTCAAGTATAAGAAAAGACCATATTTTCTGTGCCGTCAACAGCAGTTCAATAACAGATACCCTGCATGAAAGCGAATTTTTTGGCCATAAAAAAGGCTCTTTCACAGGAGCCATCTCAGACAAAAAAGGTTTTTTCGAGATCAGTAATGAGGGGACACTCTTCCTGGATGAAATTGCAGATATGCCAATGAACCTCCAGGCCAAGATATTACGCTCCATCGAAGAGAAAGTCTTTACACGGGTTGGCGACACTACTCCTATCCGTTCCGATTTCAGGATCATCGCTGCCACAAACCACGATCTAAATCAGATGGTTAATGATAAAAAATTCAGACTAGACCTCCTGCACCGCATGAATATTCTCCACATTCATATCCCGCCACTGCGCGAACGTACCGAAGATATTGAGCCTTTGCTCCTCCATTTTGTAGCAGAACTGACTGCCCAAATGGGTAAACCCAGTCCGGAAATTTTACCCTCAGTAATCGGGACCCTGAAGGGCTACTCTTTTCCAGGTAATGTCAGGGAGTTACGCAACATGACCGAGCGTGCCATCATTTTCTGTAAGGGTGACAAACTCAGCGAGAGTGATTTCATCCTCAAACCCTGCACTTCTACCTCCTATTCTCTTACTCCTGGCCAGTCTGATCCGGCGCTCACTGAGGCCAATTTAATCCGGGAGAAGCTCAGAATCTGCAACTGCAACCAAACAGAGGCTGCCATTTCATTGGGTATTACCCGCGATGCCTTAATCAGGAAGATGAAGAAATACGGAATATCTATTTCCAGAATCGGGCTATAGGAAAGAGTTGAGAATTGAAAGATGAGAATTGACACACTTTTTACTTTAGCCTTTAGTATTTTACTTTCCCCAGGTGCACAATTGTCCGCACACTTGTACTATTTCCGAGCAATTTTCCATCCTTTTTTTTCGCAAGTTTCTCCTTGTATCTATTTTTTCTGTCAAAGATTTTTGATACCAAATATTTGATATCCTTTGTGATACATTATTAATTCTATCATAAGGACAAATCATTAAAAACTTGTGGCACACCATTTGAAGTACATACCATGCCAAAATCAAACTTCTGAACAAATAATGTTATAATGGAGGATGCCGTTCGAAAATTCATCAATACCCAGCCAGATGGCGTGAAGATATCTGAAATGGAGGAAACTCTTCGCCAAAGCAGGCTGAGGCTCGGTTATGTTACCCGGAAATTATTGAATGAAGGCAAAGTAGTTAAAATTGAAAATAAATACTACCCTACTGTCAGTAATGAAGGTGTTTCAGAAGCCAGAGGCAATAATTACTAAATTCTGACCCAATCAGGATTTTCCTTGTGTAATTTTTTCCTTCTGCAACTTCTTTTTCAAGATTTACAGAAACAATTACACATCCGGCAGAGAATGCTACAAATCAATCTTTCGATTTCTCACAATTACATATAAATAAGCAGGTTCTCCAAAAGAATTCTCAGCTTTTATACAGGTCGCTGAATGTAAGTAATTTTCACACAGGGAGATCGAATAAAAAACCATATACCCTAGACTCTTTGTTCATTTTTTTGTACTATTGTAAGAGCAATCCATTCTCCACTTTGTGTTTACAATTGCTTATGAAGGAATTACCAAATATTTTGCTGGTTGATGATATCTCATCCAACCTTATCTTCCTGAAGATTATTCTAAAGGGTTTCGATGCAAATATTATCGAGGCTGGGTCCGGAAAGGAGGCACTGGAAAAAATCGAGGGTCATTCCCTCTCCCTTGCTATTCTGGATGTGCAGATGGCCGTTATGAATGGGTATGAACTAGCAATTGAGATCAATAAGAATAGGCTTTCAGAGTGCGTTCCCATTATTTTTTTAACTGCGGCACTCCCCAACAGCGAACAAATTATTGCCGGATACGAGGCTGGTGCTGTTGATTATATCATTAAACCCCTAAACCGGAAAATTCTAATCAGCAAAGTGCAAATTTTTCTGCAGCTCTTCCAGCAGAAACAACTTATTATCGAGAATCATGAAGAGCTGAAACGCACTGAACTCGAAATTCAAAGGGCAAAGGAACAGATGGAATTACTGAACCGCCACCTGATCAATGCCAGAGAAGATGAACGGGCTGACATCTCACTCATGATCCATGACGAACTCGGACAGGCTTTAACTGCTTTGAAAATTGACCTTAGCTGGCTGCGTGAAAATGCTGATGCCAAATCCTTTTCGCAAAAACTGGACACGATGATCACCATTACAAATGATGTGATTCGTAAGGTTCAAAGGATTTCTTCCGAACTTCATCCCAAATTGCTGACTGACCTTGGATTGTCAGATGCCATCGAATGGTATTGCGAGGAACAACGCAAAAGAACAGGGCTCCAATTTGATCTTTTTCTTGAAGATTCAGATCACCTTGATTTTCAAAAGGATCTGTCTCTTTTTAGGATTCTTCAGGAAGCACTTACCAATGTATTCCGTCATGCCCATGCATCGACAGTGACAATCAGCATTAAACATGAAGTCTCCGGTACCTTCATGACGATAGTCGATGATGGCATCGGAATAGATCCTGAGATCCTGAAAGGCTCCGGTTCAATGGGGCTTTTCGGCATGAGAGAAAGGGCCAGGTATTGCAATGGGATCCTGAAACTGGATCAAAATAGCCCGACAGGCACCAAAGTTTCTGTATTTATTCCAAATCAAAAGATCTAACCAGATGAAGATTTTAATTGCTGACGACCATGCCATCGTGCGGGAGGGGATTAAACTGATAGTTAAAACACTTCCTGAAGTAAAAGTTATTGACGAAGCTTCTGACGGGAAGGAAGCACTCGCCAAGTTAACCAAAAACAATTACGACCTGGCCATTCTGGATATCTCCATGCCTGAAATCACAGGACTGGATTTGCTTCAGCAACTCAAATATCACGACATCCAGACCCGAATCCTAATAATCAGTTTTTATCCCCAGGAGCAATATGCCATTCGAGCCTTCAAACTGGGAGCGTCAGGGTACCTTTCCAAGGACAGCGCATTCGAAGAGATGACCAAGGCCATCCGGAAGATTGCGGCCGGAGGAAAGTACGTTTCTGCAGCCTTTGCAGAAAAACTCCTCTTCAACGAAGTAAGCAGTACCAATCAACAACTTCATGAATCACTCTCTGACAGGGAATTCCAAGTGATGATCATGCTGGCGAAAGGGAAGTCTGTCACAGAAATTGCTACTGAAATCTTCATCTCCGACAAAACTGTCGCTACATACCGCGCCCGCATCATGGAGAAGATGAACATGAAAAAGAATGCAGAACTAACGATCTACGCCATTCGCAGTAAGCTGATTGAGTGAGTGAAACCTTGCCATCCAGTACGGGAGCAAAAAATAAGCACCGTCATCCTCACTCAGGCCATCTCCGCCTCCATCCATCTGGTAAGTATTACTGTTCCATTTGGAAACAGCACGCTCGGGTGTTGGAATTGGGTGAGTTGCCTGTGGTTTAAAGAAACGATCATTGATGGCGCTTTTCCTGATATCCCAGCGGTGTGAATTTAACATTGGCCAGTTTCTGATATCCATCGGAATCAGTTGCATCTCTTCCGCAGCAATCTGCAAACCACAATTCTTTTCAAGTCCGATACTCGCGATATAATTCCAGATTGGTATGCGATCTGCATCCTCAGCCCTCCAGCTTCTCTCCAGGCTCTTCAGATACAACACCTTATCCGGACTTTCCTTTGCATATCTCACCAACGTATAATAAGGCAAAAAAGAAAGTTCGTCGTCCGAATGATTGATCTCATAGGGACCATACATCTTCTGCCCCAACATGTTATCCAGATAATGATGCTCTTTTACCAGGAGATTGTAGGCTTTTTCGTACTTTGGATTCTGTGTCACATGGGATGCACTCTTTAAAAATGCAAGAATCTGCAGCGAATTGATTCCCTTTTCATACATCCAACGTTTCGAGGTGTTTAGTGAATCCGGACTCCAAACTCCCCAGCGGGTAGCTAATCCGTCCAGATCGACCAGTTCAAAATTATGGTCGACTATATGCCCCATTAGCTTGTCTACGAAGCTTTTTACGCGTTCTTTCATCTCACCAGTGGCAACCAGGTCATAAAAAATGGGATAGGCAAACATGTGCCCAACAATTTCATCAGAACTTGTATCACCCTTCCACTTCCATTTCCCGTCGGCCGAAACATGCCACTCACCCCCCTCACCGGTACTTTCTTCAATGGATACATAAGATCGGGCGACATAACCAGGGATAGGATTTACGGTTCCCAGCTTCTCCATGGCCAGATAAGTCCTTACCGCATTGTTATATGCCTCTTTTTCTCCTGTTACAGCATAGCGAAAGCTCTCTGCAGCCAGGTAGATTGAGGTCCAAAGCCCATCATTATCGTCTGTGGAATGTGTAAAAGAGGTTGTATCAGTCATGGATTTAAACCGGCAAGCAGCCGCAAAACCATAATGCAAATGCCTTTCATTCAGTCGTTTTTCAAAATAAGCAGCTTTTTGCTCCAGGGTCATCGGTACTTTTCCAAGCTCGTTGATTCCGGCATTGGTGGCTACCCAAACCCTTTTGGAGTCCAGGGGCAAAATGTCGTTTACACGATTGTTGTCCAACCACCGTCTACCTGCATAATATCTCCAGGAATCTCCACTTTTGCATATTGCCCCAACCGGAGTACCAAGCCACAACTCATCTCCTACCGGTAAAACTGAAGTAACCGGACCAAAAGGCAAGCCATTGTCGGCTGAATAGAGCCTGTGATCGCCTTTCCCCGAGATGAGGCCAACAGCAGGCTGACATCCAAAATACATATCATCGGCCGTAGCGCCAGCCGATAAACAATAATAGGTCAGCCCCAAACCCGGCGACATGACTGCATACGAGAGATTTATCCATTTCCCGGCAATCCTACGGAACAATCCACCGCTGGTAGCAGCCCAAAGCTCATCCCCACTGCCTTTTACAAGCTGATTAATATTTAATATTTTGAAATCCTGCAGTTTCTGCCATTCTCCCGTCCACTGCCATACACCCCTGCCTGTGCCAACCAGCAAGGTTTTGGAATCAGTCCAGAGCAAGGAGTGGATGGTGTCTTTGCCTGCTTCAGCAGGTAGTTTCACCAAACTCTTTTCACCCGCCTGACAGATCTGACCAATTCCTCCAAGCCATAACTTCCCAAAATTATCCTTGCCTGCAGTCTGCCATTCACCCGGGATATTTTCGATACGCCATTTCCCTTTCTCATAATAGAATATCCTATCTGTTGATACAGCGGCGATGGTCTCATCCAAACGTATAAATTTCACTATTTTGGAAGCTCCTTCGACAGGCAACTGTACTCTTTTCATCATCTCCTGCAAATATGGCTTTTCCTTCCCTTTCTCAGGCACGCCCAAACTTGAAGCATTGTAATTAAACATGAATAAGCTTCCAACCAGGAAGCATATCCCAATAAAATATTTTTTCATGATAAGATTTAGGTAACTATTCAGTGATAAATATAGCGATTAATCTTCAAAAAGCTATCTATGATCGTATCCACCCCATCGAGTCCATCTTTACGTGTTGGCTCGCAGCTGATAAATTTGCTCCAAAAACTATATGAGCAAGAAAGAGGAGATGTATGCATTAGTTAAGCAATGGAGGGAATCAGGTCTAACACGCAGCGTATTTGTAAAACAGCGTGGTCTTGAGGGGCATTCGTTCGATTATTGGTGTCAGAAACAATACAATGAAGTCGTC
>JANYKW010000093.1 GCA_025358025.1 Bacteroidia bacterium
ATCGGCCATGTCGATGTGAGGAAAGCAAGTACTTCTGATGTTGATTTTCTTAAGCAAGACATCGAAAAAGCACAGGAAGTATTCCCAGATAAAATAGAAGCCGCACATGCTGACGGAGCATATCATAGTCCTGATAATCAACTATATTGCAAGGATAATGAAATAGATTTGTACCTCCATGCCATACAAGGGGCGAAAGGCAGGTATCAATTCAACTTCACCCAAAATGGGGAACTCTCTGTTTTTGACACGATAATCAACGAGATTGTTGATAACAAAATGATAATCTGTAAAGATGGCAGCGTTAAATGGCGCATCAAAACAGAGAAAGCTTACCGGTACCTTACTCAAAAAGACATTGATGGTTACCTGGTTCGAAAACAGATAGCAGAAACACCCATTGAAACCTTACAGTTCCGCAACAATGTTGAAGCCACCATTTTTCAGCTAGGCTACCATTATCCAAATGCAAAAAGCAGGTACCGGGGTGAGGTCAAGCACCAAATGTGGGCAAATATCCGCTGTTTGTGGGTGAACTTTGTCCGGATACTGAAATACATAAAACAATTATGTCAAAGAACTTCGTTTTTTGCAAAATATGAGCTCAAATATCACTTTGCCAAGCTCATTTTTGCGTTTCAATCATTTCTAACGGCAAGGTTGCCACATCATCTATCAAGTTCCGAAAACACGGCCTTCTCAATCAGTTGAGAAAAAATGGGTTGTCAGATGGGAATCAACTATGAAAGGATTCACCAGAGCCTGAATTATCAGACACCCGCCTTTGTTTACGCTATGGCTGCATAAATTATGAACATTTCAACCATTATGAACAAAGAAAAAAAGAACCAAAAAAAGAAAGATGTCGACCCGAGAATAACTCTCCGAGTTATTCTCGTCTTTACATCAAAACAATAACAACATCATTAACTTCGTTGTCCTAAGGAAGGGGAGTACTGTATACGCCATGTTTCCCTTTGACCCGATGGCAGGAAAAGTTTCAGGTGGATTAGCACAAAGCCCAATGCACACTCCCGGCATGACGGGTTCAATAACTTATTTGAATGCCAATACGCTTTTCTGGGTTACATGTGAAAACACCTTGCCTATCAACTCCATGCGCCTTCCGGTTTTTGGCAGGTCTGTATCATCAACAATCAGGCAACGTGGTAACTCTTCACTACCTTCTTTATTCTTGGCAGTTGTCTTGCCTATAAGTTGCATGGTTAGTTTGTAGGATATCTTTCTCCAGGGTATGCTAAAATCGTTCAGCAGCCTGTAAAATACATCTTTGCCACACCTAAATGCTGGATAAAGGCTTGATTGCCCATAATGCCAACTGTCTTTTACTTCAAAAAAAGGAAACAATACAACCAACAATAACTTGTTGATGTTTTTATGCTTGTTGTTGCATTTGCTTTCTACGCCCAAATGCTTTTCTGATAATGTCAAAGAACTCAAAATGGCCAGAACTGTGTAAATTGCTTTTTCACTTGAAGTAAAAAAGTCTTTTACCTCTGAAACGATTTTTGTACTTTTGTTTGGCAGCATATTTTATATTGTTTGTTTGGCAAAACAAAGTTATTGATTATCAATAACATGACAAAATAAATATACTGCCTTTTATCTCATTTTCAAAGATTTAATGAACTTGCGAAAGTTGAATTTGTTATTGAATAATGGATGGAGAAAATGGTTAAAAGTGTGGCACGGATTGCAAATCCGCGCCAGCGGGCGAAAGAAGGAAGCATAAAGTTAAGGAGGAATCCGAAAATCCTTTAACAGAGTAGGAAAATCTAAATTTTAAAAACAAACTTATGATGAACGAAAATTCAAACAACAGCAACACCGAAGCCCGCCAAATTCTTTTTCATGGTGGAATCATGACTCTTCTGAGTTTACTTTCTGGTTTTACTACCTTTTTCGCGCTTGCACCTCGCATTGCACTTAGTTCTCATACAGTTGGCCTTTTACAGGGTGCAATGCTTATTGCCATTGCCGGAGCCTGGCACTTGCTGAATGCTCCTCCCAAAACCTTGAATGTCCTCAAATACACGCTACTTATTGGATTTTATGCCAATTGGATTAGTACACAGTTGTCAGCCTTGTGGAGTGCCGGTCGAAGCACTTACCCAATC
>JANYKW010000135.1 GCA_025358025.1 Bacteroidia bacterium
AGCAGAAAAACAACGTTGGTGATGTCCGTAAGTGATCGACGAAGGGCTTTTTTCGACGGGTTGTTCCAAAAAATCGAACAAATCACCCCAATGACGAAGTTTTTATTGAAGAAAAAGTTTCTAATGAATTAATCAGGATAATATGATGAAATTTATTGAGATCAGTTTTTACATGGGAACGATCGAAAAAAAATGCCACAACCTTTAAAACAATCTTCGCGCATGGATGAAGGACGTCAGGCATCCACACGCCTGCGCTCTTCGAAATCGTTTTTCCCGAGTATCTGAAGAGAAAGTTCAACAAACAGACAATCTTTTTTGCTTAAGGTTGCTCGAAATGATTGCAATGATAATAGCAGGCAATTAAAAGATAAAATGCCAACTCTCTGAAATATAAAGGAAGAATGAGGCTTGTGATGATAAAGCATGTTAACTAATGCAAAGAATACCACTGAAAGATTCAAATGGAGGTGTACAACGATCCTGGTTTTCAATGAAAAACATCTTTTAACAAACAAAGGTATGTTATATGTTTCACAAAAAAAGAAAAATAAATTGAAATCTTTGTTGATGACTCCTATATATGGATAGAATGATAATCAAGTCCTTATTGTTTGTCCTTTCCTTTATCCTCTTATGATATTTCCTTTGCTCAATGCAAAGTACCCAACCCAAACTTTCCGAACGTGAAATAGCCCAGGCCTGGGCTAAAATCACAATTATCAAATGGAAAAAGAAACTCGCCATCAATAAGGTGGGCAATTCCGGCGCACTTCCCAAAAGCTTCCAATACAATGTTCTGGCATCAGCACAGGGAAATGTGCTGAAAATCACCCTGCTTTTCGAGTATTACGGCCGCTTTGTTGATATGGGGGTCGGCAAAGGCGTGAAGATCGGCGATGTGAAAGAATCTTCTGCTTCACGCAAGCTTTCCGGGAAAATGCTCGGAAACCGAAGGAGACCGAAGAAATGGTACTCAAAGACCTTCCATGCCGAAGTGATGAAGCTGAGCGAAATCTTCGCCAAGGAATACGGGCACCGGGGAGTGGTAGCTATTACCGAAAACCTGTCTGATAAATCCTTCCAGCATGGCTAAGAACGAAACTTCTACCGCCACCGTCATTTTCAATGGTGAAAAGGCCAATGCGACCCTCAAACAGTTGGAGGCCGAAGCCAGGAAACTCAACGCGGAACTACGCCAATTGAATGTAAACTCCAAGGAATTTGGCGAAAAGGAGCGTGAGTTTCAAAAAGTAAATGGCAGACTAAAAGACCTGCGGGGAGAAATTAACCAGACCGGTGGTGCTTTTTCAAAACTTGCCGACCAGGCCAACAAGTACCAGCAGGTGCTTCAAATGATCACCGTGGGAGTTATAGGGTTCGGCGCTGCTGTGGTCGGTATCATCAAAGGCAATGCGAAACTTGAGGATTCGCTGGCCGATATTCGCAAAACCACCAAATTGACCGTTGATGAAGTAAAGAAACTGAACACAGAACTTGGTAAGATCGACACCCGGACTTCCCGGAGCGACCTTCGCGAAATGGCTGTGGTTGCCGGTCAACTTGGGATTGCTCAGAAAGATATTCTTCCGTTTGTTGATTCCATTGATAAACTCAATGTCGCTCTCGGCGCTGAAATCCAGGGAGGGGCAAGTGAGGTCGCAACCCAGATGGGAACCCTCAGGAATGTGCTGACAGACATGAAGACTTCTGCAGTTTCCGACGACATGCTCCGGTTGGGCAATGCCATCAATGTCTTGGGGGCAGACGGATTCGCCACAGCGCCGGTACTGGTTGATCTTTCAAACAGGATTGGTGGGGTAGGATTGTCACTTGGATTATCTTCTGCTGAAGTGATGGGCATCTCTGCCACACTCCAGGAGCTTGCAGTTTCCACCGAACGGGGCGGAACGGCAATGACGAAGATTCTGATGAAAATGACCTACAATACCGCCGACTTCTCCAAGGTGGCCGGAATCCCGTTGAAAGACTTTACAACACTGGTAAATACCGATCTCTATGGTGCTTTCGTAAAGGTTGTTGAAGGATCGAAGAGAGGCGGAGAGGGTGCAACAATTTTGGGAAAACTGATCCGGGAACTGGAAATTTCCGGTGCCGGTGCTTCGGAAGTCTTTGCCAAACTGGGGAACAATACCGACATGCTCCAACAGAAAGTTCTCATGGCTGGAAAATCCTTACAGGGTACCGATGAAATTTTAAGGCAGTTCAATGACAAGAACACCACCCTGGGTGCAACTCTGGATAAACTCGGGAAAGAGTTTTATCGGCTGATTACCATGCCCGGTGTCACAGAATTTCTAAAATCAATGGTCGGTGCGGTGGTAAACCTTGTCGCCTGGCTCAAGGCATTGCCCGAATGGATCGACAAGTACCGCATCGCTCTCATCGCGCTCACCGGTGCCATCGGGGTTTACATCGCAGCACAGACAAGATCGATTCAGGTTGCAATTTTGAACAACCTGACTTTAAAGGAAGGTATCCTTTTGAAAATGAAAGATGCCGTAGTTCTAGAATACCTGATCGTCAAAGAACAGCTTCTTGCCATTTGGAAAGGGAATGGCACGATCGCCACCAAACTGGCGACAACTGCCCAGTGGCTTTGGAATGCCGCTATGGCAGCAAACCCGATCGGTTTAGTCATTGCTGCCATTACAGCCTTGGTTGCTGGGATCAAGACATACGAAACGTACAATAGCCAGGCTATTGCCCTGGAGAAATTAAAAGCGTCAACTACTGTTTTACTTGCTGAAGCAAATAAGAAGCTTGAAGATGCTTATGAAAAGGTCGCTGGTACCGTGAGAAACCTGAACCTGCTTTCTGTCCAGGAGAAAAAGGATCTTCAGGAAAAAATCGACCTGACCATTAAGCAGGCAGAAGCAGAACTGCTTTTGATGCAGACAAAACAGAAGTCTATTGGCGAAGTAGCAGCAAAACCGACGATCCTGCAAAGGGTTTGGAACACGGTAAAAGGCGGTGCCAGTCCAGGTGGGGCTGCTATGGCTGTTGCCGACAATGCCATTGATGCCCAGGAGAACCGTACCGAAGCTACCAAGCCCTATGATGAAGGGATTAAAAAGCTCCAGGATAAAATCTCCCAGTTCAAGGATGCAAAACAATCCCTGAGCGATGTGCTGAATGCGGAAAGCATCGGTGATAAAATCGTCGGAGAATCGCTCGACAACCTGGAAGCAAAACTGTCAAAATACCAGATTGCCCTGAAAGCCTCCGTGGCCGGATCAGAGGATTTTATCCGGGTCCAGGGCAAGATCAAGGAATTGAATAAAAAGTTTCAGTCGTTCGACAAATCAGATCCATCCACAGGAACGCCGGCGGAAGCTGAATCGAAGGCAAAGAAACAGGCTGAGTACCTTCTGGATATAAAGAAGCAACTGGCCCAAGCCAGAGCGGCTGTCACCGAAGGAGAAATGGACAGGGAATTGGCCATCGAGGAAGAGAAACTGGGTGAACGCCTTGAAAAAATAAAGGGCAATTCAGCCGATGAAGTGGCACTCAGACGAGTTCTCACAGATCAGCTTATCGAAAAGCAAGACGAGATACGAGCCAAATATGCTGAAAAGGAAATTCAGACCCAATACAAAATCGAAAAGGAAAAAGCGGATGCAAAAATGGAATCAATGGATAAGGAAACGGAAGAGTATTTGCAGGCAGTCCTTGATTCACTTCAAAAGGAAATGGAATATACCCTGTCGGTTACCAAGGCAACTGAGCAGCAGAAGCAGGCCATCAGGGACACCTTTGCTCAGAAAGGAACGAATATAATTGCAAAACACAAGGATAATGAAGACAAGAACCTTTTCGATTACCAAGAGCAACTAAAGAGTTTGCGCCTGAAATCAGATATCGACCTGGCAGAAAAACAGGTCAAAATCAGGCTTGAAGTCGATTCAAAGTATCGGAAGATCCTTGAAGATAACATCAAGGATGAAGAAAGAACAGCCGAGATCAAAAACCAAATGGCAGAAGAGGTTGCTGCCAAACAAATGCAACTCTCCAAGGAGACTGCTTTAAGGGTTGCCGATGATGCAATATCTCTGGGAAAAGGCGCTGTCGATGGATTGGCTGCCATCTTCTCCATGCAGACGGATGCAGAAAACCAGCAGTTAAAGCAGGATGAAGAAGCTAACAACAAGAAGAAATCAAATCTTCAGGCGCAGCTTGATGCCAAGCTTATCACAAAAGCCCAATATGATGCACAGGTCAGCAGAATGGATAAAGACCTGGACAAGAAAAAGAAGAAGATGGAGCATGACCAGGCTGTGCGTAACAAAGAAGTGGCACTTTTCAATGCGCTGATCAGTGTTGCCACTGCGGTCGCTTCAGCGCTGGGCGCTGGTCCAGGGGTCGGAATTGTGCTCAGCATTATTACCGCTGCC
>JANYKW010000191.1 GCA_025358025.1 Bacteroidia bacterium
ACCAGGTTTGTCAACTGCCATTTTACAAGTAAAGTAAAAGCAAGCAAAACGAACACTCAGTACGAGATTTTATGATAAGTTATAAGTTTTGGTAGAAATGATTGTAAATTGGTTTAAAGAAAACTATGAATTGGGACACGGACACTAAAAGTGCAATTTGGACGGTATTCAAATCAAAAGGCTGAGTGTCGGACTAGAAGAAATAAACAACAAACCGCTAACAATGCATAATTTCACATGACAACTGGGCATCAAAATACTTTGTAGCTTTGATAATTAGTAGACTCTATAAATGAGTTATGGGGCATGCACTGCGGTTGGTACTAAGTTTAAAACGAAATTAAATATGACGATGAGGACTTTCATACTTATTCTGGGTCTTGCGTTTTCGATTCTGTTAATAAGATGTGCACTCTCAATTAATCCGGTTATAGCAGGATCTGATGCAATCTTTGATGCCCGACTTCTCGGCACATGGAAAGATATTTCAAGTTCCGATCAGGCAAGTATTTCACGCGGAACAGCTAAAAGCTACGAGATCGAGTACACAAGTAACGGAAAAACCGGGAGGTTCGAGGCGCGTTTGGGATATATTGGAGAACAACTTATCCTCGATGTGTGGCCAAAACCTCATATCGGTGATCTCTCAGATCCCTATACAGATATGCTAATTACAGGACACTTACAACTTCTTCTCAAGGTCAGTGATAATGAGATTGCAGCAGCAACCATCGATCCGGATTCTCTTCTTTCAGCTCTTCAGTCTGGCAAGGTAAAGTTGCAATATGAACATTCATCAGAATTCATTCTTACTGGCACCACTGAAGAACTGAGGGAAAACCTTGTCCCATACTTTGCAAATTCCAAAGTGTTACCCAAAAGCGAGGAATGGAGGCATGCTCGGCGTTCAAAAGCGACGACAAACCTGCCGGTTAATGTTCCATGCTTTGAGGCTTCAGCATGGCGAGAGGCCGATCAGATCTTTCGACGCGATCCTCATTGGGTGGGAGCGGATGTTGCGTCGTCGGTGGACTTGGGAGGCCATCGGACGCTCTGGCTCTTTGGCGATACCTGGATCGATCCTTCCGGCAACGGAACCCGTAAGGGCGCACGAATGGTAAGCAACAGTGTCGCAATCCAGACTGGCACTGATCCAACAAAAGCTACAATTTCTTTTTACTGGGGAAGGGATGCCAACGGCAAGCCGGATGCAATATTTCCAGACCGAAACGGTGAGTCGCTATGGTTTGGAAATGGAGTACGAGTTGGCGATCGATTAATTCTCTTTTTTGCCCGGACAATTCGGAATACTGGTGTTGGATTAGGTTTCGAGCATGCAGGTTGGACGGCAATAATGGTGACAAATCCCGATTCTGAGCCGTCATCATGGAAAATGCACGAGCTTGAAACTCCAACAAATCCTATAGGAATCCTCATAGGTTTTGCTGCAGTCCAAAAGCTCGACGGGTACATTGTTGCATTAGGTTCTCAAAATCCTGTCAAATCGCACCCGATATTTGCGGTGCGTTGGCCGACAGATGAGGTTCGTCGGGGAAATCTTCTTCACCCAGAGTGGTGGGCAGGTGACCGGTTAGGATGGATTCCAGATTCGTCCGATGCTCAACGGTATCCCTTGTTCAATGATGGGCAATCTGAACTGACCATCCACTTTGATGACCTGAGTCAGAGATTCCTATCCGTACAGACTGCGGGTTTCGGTGCAGCAGACATATTCATGAGGGCAGCACCTTCGTTTACCGGTCCGTGGTCAGATATGCGAATGGTGTACAGGCCTCCTGAGTATTATAAGCCGAACATAATGATCTACGCGGGCAAGGTGCATCCGGAATTAACAGGCGCCGACCTTATATTAACTTATGCCACGAATACTTTCAACTTTGAAGAGCAATTAACAGACAGCCTCATTTACTATCCAAGGTTCATCCGACTAAATAGGTGTCGGTAGACCTTACAAACTCTTTACGACCACAAAATAGGCAGCCTCATATATATAATAATAGCGTGCTCGACAAAGCCTAACACTGTACAAACCCTGACCGAAACGCTACTGTTCTTTAATTACAATATCCAGACAAATCCATCACAAAATTATTTCAATACATGACTCAGATAATATTTGAATGACCGAAACGATGACAGATTTAAATTCCGGCCCGAAATGCTAACACGGTCAATAGTTCATAAACTTGTCACGGTTTTTGCGTGACTTCTCCACTTAATTATTGTAACGTGATATTATACCACGATCGCTCCCAAACTCAAATTTCTGTATCTTGACAGGAACATTTTCAATACTTTATAACCTTTGTACCGTGACACTCATTTAACTCAATTAACTACCGCGATGGCAAAAACCACGCCATACTTGCCTTGCACCGGGACAACTTTTCGGCTAAAGTACCGGGACTTGTGGTCGGATGGCTGCGTCAGGTAACACTTACTGCCCATACCCGCTGGCCGTCAGACTCCCGCCGAAGCGGGACAGGTCGTCTAAAAACCTTTCTTCTTTGTTAATAACTATGTGGCTGGTGTTTCTTGTAAAAACGATGGATTTTGTACCTTTTCTAAATGAAATTCATAAAAGGAGATAACAGAACACAAATCAATCTTTTTCCGGTATCCCTCGACCAGTCTATTGATCCCGGCAATGAAGTCCGTACAATCGACCTTTTCGTGGAAGGTCTGTCTCTAAAAAATTATGGATTCAGA
>JANYKW010000202.1 GCA_025358025.1 Bacteroidia bacterium
CAAAAGTTCGGCTACAATATCGATGTTGCCAAAATCCGGAGCCCGCATATCATTTAGTGTCGTGTTTTTGTAAAATTCCGGATGGGGTGTAGCAAAATTTCCACCGAAGAAAGGTTTTCCGGAAGATGCAGGTGCACCATGATCGTGGAGCGTGGCTTCTGTCTGTCGACCGGCCAAACCCTGTCCGTGGGTAAAGGTTGTGAGGAATATTGTATTTATTGCGCCTTTCGTCTGAAGAATATCCAATACTTTTTCTGTTCCTTCATCAACCAGAGAGTCAGGTCCGACCTGAATACCGAACAATCTTTCCAAGTGGCTATTTGCTGATGCAGTAGCACTTCTTAGGGAAATATCCTTAGGTATATCCGTGTCAATGATTTCCGGATAACCCAATAGCGGGCTGGCGGTCACAAGTGCAGAAATTGCAGCTCCTTTTTTGATAAACTCCCTTCTTGGATTCGCATTATTTGCAGAACTTAAATTCATTGATTTATTTTTCATCTTCATCAAATTTTTATTTAAAATTTGGCTAAATGGACAAGCCGACTATTTTGATCACCTCGCACCTGTGTAAATTTATCAAAAAATTTAAGATTAAATTTCAGGAATGGTCGGCGTTAATCGTTGAATTACTACCGGTCCGGATACTTTCATACTTCTGTTGATTCAGAAATATTTGGGAAATATCAGAAATTAAAATAAGGAATGATTTTATTAACATTGTTTCATTATTGAACATGTTTCATTTACAATAAACTTAAACGAATTAATAGGAATCTGAAATTTTGTGCGATTTTTCTTTTTAATCACCTATTTAATCTTACTTTTATTGTGTACAAGTAATTGCTATTTATTTAGCTTCTTAAAAACCTATTTTTTTGCAAAAACCACATTTTTTCATTTCCACCTTTAAATCTCAAGAATAACAGAAAGATGAAGAAAAATATTTGCCGGCCATTTTTTTTCTTATTAGCTTTTGTAATTGCCTACCCTGCCACCTCTGAAGAAAAATATAGCAATAATCAGATTGATAGTCTTCGTAAGGAATTAACAAATGAGAAGGGATCCGATAAATTCTGTTATCAGTTGGAGCATGCCCTTCGAATGATGGGGAATGATCATGATAAAGTTCTGGAATTGGCAAAATCTACCCTAAGGGCAGCCCAAACTGCAAATAACAAAAGCCTGGAAATGCGTGCTTATTTTATGCTGGGTAAAATATATGATGTAATGGATGATAGGGATCTTTCTGAGGCTAATTACGACACTGCCTTAACCATTGCTGAGGCCTCCCGTGATGATTGGTTCAAAGGAGAAATACTGCTAAGAAAAGGTGAAATAATGCACTATCGCAATGAAGACATTCATGCTCTTGAGTATTTTAATGCTTCACTTCAGGCATGCCGGTTGTCTGATAATTTCAAAACTATGGGTTCCACCTATGCCATGATGGGTAATATTTTCAGAATTAACGGTCTATATGACAGGGCAATAGAGTATATAGTCAATTCGGAGCTAAATTTTGAAAAGGCTGGTTTTTTAGAGGGGTATGCCTGGGATTCATATTTGTTGGGACGGATATATTCAGATTTAAAACTTCCTCAAAAAGCAATGGAATATTTTCGGGAAGCTTTGAAAATTTATTCCCAAATGGCTTCTGTTGACGGGAACCAGGAAGGAATAGCAATTTGCAATGAACAGATTGGAATTCTCAACTTTGATTCAGGCAACTTCGAAGAGGCAAATAAGTACTTTGCCAGTACGAGGATAATATATACCGCCAATAAATCAAAATTTGGATTATCAAACTCAAAGAAAAACATGGGTATGATTGAATACTCCAGAGGAAATTTTCATCTGGCTGAAAAATATTTAAATGAGTCACTTAAGATAAAAAAGGAAGAAGGCGATGTGCTTAATTTACCCACTGTATATGAGTACCTTGGATTGTGCCTCATAGGGAAGGGTCAAAAAATGGCGGGATTCAACACCCTAAACCAGGGATTAACATTGGCAATTTCAAACAACCAAAAAAAAATCCAGCTAAACATTTATGCAAAGTTGACTGAAGTCTATTTAAGTATCAATGATCTTGGAAATGCAATTAGCTGCCAGAAAAAACAAATCGAAATTCGGGATTTAATTCTTTCGGGGGCCGCAAATATAAAAATTGAACAAGTGCAGGCGATTTATGAGATTGATAAAAAAAATGGGCAGATTGCTGAATTGGAGAAACAAAACGAAATTAATTCTCTTTTAATCAAGCAGCACAGAATTTCGCTACTAATAATGATCATGGGAATCTTTGCAGCCTTATTATTTTCAATATCTGTCTATTGGTATAACAATAAAATCAGGCATAAAAATCTCGAACTAAAAGAAACAAACGCTGCTAAAGATAAATTTTTTGCAATTATTGCACATGATTTGCTTGGCCCAACCAGGAATCTTGCTTCTTTTCTGGAACATCTCAATGTCACATTTAATGAACACAGTCCTACAGAATTAAGAAAAATATTGTTGGTATTATTTAAATCTGCAGAAAATGTAACATTATTGCTTGAAAATCTGCTTATTTGGGCGCAATCTCAATTAAACAAAATTGAATTCAACCCTGAAGAATTAAAACTGACAGATGTAATTCATAATTCAATCAAAGGATTAATGCAATCTGCTGAAAATAAACAGATTGATATCAAGCTCGAACTTAATGATCAAATTTTGGTGCTTGCTGACCTCAACATGGTTCAGACCATTGTACGTAATCTTTTCAGTAATGCCATTAAATTCTCACACCGGGGTGGCTCAGTAGTCATCAAGTCTGATGTCCGGAATATGTATTTGGCATCTATTCATATTATCGATAATGGGGTAGGAATTGAAAAATCTTCACTCTCAAAAATCTTCGATATTAGCAATACACTTCATACTAAAGGTACTGAAAATGAGAAAAGTACCGGATTAGGACTAATGATAGTTAAAGGCTTCATTGAGAAAAACAAAGGAACTATAACCATAGAAAGCGAAAAGGGTAAGGGAACCATTGTTTCATTTACACTGCCTGCAAAAACATCCATAATCGCGAAGTCTTAATCCTTCTTCAAGACTTTGACCGTATTTTCCATCTAAATCACTAAATTAGATGAGATTTCTCAAGTCAAAATGTGCTAACTTTTATTCAAGAATGAAGATGGGAAAAATAAGTTTTAAACAATTGGCATTTGTCCTCTTTTTTTTCGTGCAGGCATATACCGGATTTGCCGGCATCAAACAAGCAAATGCTCCTGAGAAAAATGATCCAAAATCCGAATGGCGCCAGTTATTCAACGGTAAGGATCTGACAGGTTGGAAGCATGTAGGCCCCGGCTCCATGTCGGTGGAGGATGGAATGATCCGCGGCCATGGTGGTATGGGTTTGTTGTATTGGACTGGCGAAAAATTCGGCAATTGCACAATCCGTGTTGAATTTAAAATGCGTGACACCAACAGCAATTCCGGTGTCTTCATACGCATTCCGGTTGAACCTTATGAAGAATGGATGCCTGTCAACTACGGTTACGAGGTACAGATTGATAACCTTCCGGAACGCTCAAACGAAGATGATTATCATTACACCGGAGTGCTCTATTCCCTTACTAAACCGCTGGCAAAACCCGGAAAACCCGGGCCGGAGTGGAATACCATGGAGATTATTTTGGACGGATCCAAAACAATTGTATTTGTGAATGGAGTGAAAGTAACGGAATTTAAAGAAGGAGACCAGGTACCGGAGCGAAAATTCGATTTTGAACCTTTCAGAGGACCTCGTCCTGAATATGGATTTATCGGACTCCAAAATCATGGAGATAAAGACATCGTCTTTTTTCGCAAAGTTGAAGTTAAACCCATGCAGGGGAAAGGAATGAAACAGATAAAATTTGAGAGAAAGAAAATCCGGCTTTTCAATGGAAAAGATTTGAGCAACTGGGAATTTTTTCTAAAAAAACCAATTGTTGATCCGGCAACGGTTTTCATTGCCCAAAACGGCCTCATTCATATGAACCCTAATCCATGGGGCTACATGAGAACAAAAGAGTCCTATTCCGATTACAAATTACATGTTGAATGGTGTTACCCGGTCGAAGCAACCAATAGCGGTGTCTTTGTGCATTATCAACCGCGTGATTCTGTAGCATTTAAGTGGATCGAATGCCAGTTGGGTGCGGGCAATGCAGGCGATTTTATCTGTGAGAAAGGCATCGATATGGATGAACGGGTAGATAAAACCAAAGGTGGCGTAAAAAAACTGGCAGAATCTTCTGAAAAAAAGGTTGGAGAATGGAATACCATTGAGGTCATTTGTATCGCCAATACAATTGAGGTATATGTGAATGATGTACTCCAGAACAAAGGAACCAATCTTAATGTAAATCAGGGTGCAATTGGTCTTCAGGTTGAAGGCAAAGACATTGAATTCAGAAATTTATACATCAGGAAGCAAAAAAAATAGTGTCAGGTAAAACTTCGGAGCACAAGTCTGCAGGTTGAGTTTCCCTTTTTGCTTTTCATGAAAATATTCATGACCTTTTATCCGAGTGAAGCAAACACAGATTAAATATTAATACCATGAATGAAAAGGACTCCAAATCATTAAGCCGGAGAGGTTTCATCGGAACTTCTGCCATCGCTGTGGCCGGAATCACGATAGTTCCCGCACATGCAGTTACAGGACTAGGGCATACCGCCCCAAGCGATAAACTGAATGTCGCAGGTGTGGGCATTGCAGGTATGGGCAAGTCAAATCTGGCCAATGTTGCGAAAACGGAAAATATCGTTGCTCTTTGCGATGTCGACTGGAGAGAGCAAACGGTAAATGTTTTTAAAACATACCCCGGTGCAAAGCAGTACAAGGACTTTCGGATCATGTTGGATAATCAAAAAGATATTGATGCAGTTATTATTGCAACCCCGGATCATACCCACGCGGTAATCAGCCTGGAAGCCATGAAACGGGGAAAACATGTTTATACCCAAAAACCGCTTACTTATACTGTTCATGAGGCAAGAGTGCTTACGCAGGCTGCAAAGGAGTATAAGGTTGCTACCCAAATGGGCAACCAGGGTCAGGCAGGTGAGGGCCCGCGACGGTTGAGGGAGATGATCTGGGATGGTGTGATTGGCCCGGTGCGCGAGGTTCACGTGTGGACCGACCGGCCAAATAATGGTATGCTAAAAACATACTGGCCACAAGGAGTTGGTCGCCCGGAGGGAACTCCACCGATTCCTGAGGTATTGGATTGGGATCTTTTCGTTGGACCGGCACCGATGCGTCCATACAACCCGGCATATCATCCGTTTAAATGGAGAGGATGGTGGGACTTCGGTTCCGGAGCCCTTGGTGATATAGGATGTCATTCATTCGATCCGGTTTTCCGGGCTTTAAAGTTGAAATATCCAACCAGTTTACAAGCTGTTTCAACCCTCGTAAACGATGAGACTTATCCTTCGGGCTCGATGGTACGATACGAATTTCCGGCTCGCGAGAATATGCCTCCTGTAAGCCTGACCTGGTATGATGGCGGACTTCGTCCCATGCGAATACCGGAACTTGAAGATGGTGCCCAGATGGGTGCGGGCGGTACGCTATTTGTGGGAGATAAAGGTAAAATTCTCGATGACAAAATCCTACCGGGATCTTTGAGGGAGTCATATAAAGCTCCTGCTCCATATATTCCGTCATCTCCGGGACATGAGGAAGAGTGGATTCTTGCCTGTAAAGGTGGCACTCCGGGAGGATCCAACTTTGATTGGGCAGGACCGCTGACGGAAACTGTGCTATTGGGAAACATTGCCTTGCGCCGGGCATTGAAAGAGAAACTCAGTGGTCAGGTATTAAACTGGAACGCGGAAAAGTTCAGTTTCACCAATTTACCTGAGGCTGATAAATTTTTGCATTACGAATACAGGAACGGATGGCATCTCTAATTTGAATAGAACATTTTTAAAAAACAGTAAATCCATTTGATGTTCTGTTTTTTATCGTAATTTTATCTTTTATAGTAAAATAATCAAACAATAATATCATGAAAAACAAGGTAATAAAAGGAATGCTGTGTATTTTATGTATTGACATTAATAACTGCATGTGCTACAAAAAAGGCAGAACCCGTAGTTATTGACAAAGAACAAATAAAAAAGGAGATTCAGGCCAGGGAGAATGAATTTGCTGAGGTTTATAATTCCGGCGAGGTGAAAAGTATTGGTTATTATCATGAAGATGCTACTTCATTTCCTCAAAATCATGCCCCATTGGTAGGAAGAAAAGCAATTGTCGAATATTTAACTGCCAATATGGATTCTCTTGCTCAGACCCATAAAATTTCATTTACAACCAATGAAGTGCTTGTATCCAGCGATGGAAATCAGGTACTGGAAATTGGATACTACAGCGTTGTCAGCTCTGCCAATGCTACCGTTAATTCTGGAAATTACATGAGTTTATTTGTTAAAATAAACGGTAAATATGTATGCTTCAGAGATATGAGCACCTCTGAGATTCCTCTCGAATAGACGGCACGGAAAAATAACTACAAAGGAAGGCGCCCGAAATCAGTTTGGGGCGCCTTCCTTTATTATTTAAACTCATTATTTATGCTTCAAGATTGGGCTAATCATCGTCTTCTGCCTCCGCCTCCGCCTCCCCTTGAAAATCCACCTCCACTATAGCTTCTGCTACTGCCTCCGCTGGAACGGGATGCTCCGGCTGAACTTGATCTGGAGGATGACTGTGATGAATAATTTGATCTGGATGCTGATGAGGAAGAGCGATTGGATGTTGAAGCAGAAGGACGTGCCGACGAAGAAGTTCCGCCTGACTGCCGATTGGATGTTGAAGCGGAAGGACGCGTCGACGCTCCGCCATTGCTGTTTTTATAATTTCCTCTGGCGTTATTATTTCCAACGGTTTTGGAACTTTTTCTGTTATTATTGTAATTATTGAAATTATTGGTATTGTGGATGACGGTGGTATTGCCATGATAACCATAACCTCCATGATTGTAGTAATTGTTGTGACGGTAAATACCAACGGCCATAACCGTAAAAGCCGCAAAATATGGCGGATAGTAGCTGTAATAATAGGGAGGATAATAGGGCACATAAGCGGGTGAATATACATACTGCACAATGGGTGCTGATTCAACCACGACAACAGTATTCGTAGCCGCTACACTTGCTGTAACAGGATTTGCACCGGTATACCCGGGGTTCGCGGTAACTGCAGGAGTTGCCGAGGTTTTTGGTTCGACAATAAAATCCTTGCCATACAAATCTTTATCTCCGACAATCTGCATGGTTACTTTCTTGTCTTTGTCTTTTGAAACTAAAATGACGGCAACATCCTGTTTTTCCTCTTTACTGACATCGACCTGAAGTATAAATGAAAAATCATCCCCATTTTTCTTCGTCTCGACCTTGATGAAATCAACTTTTTCTTTAGCGCAATTTATCAACCATGCTTATTATGATGACCAATGGTTTTCAGGATGATTCTTTTAGTAGATTTGTGATTCTAATTATTCCCGGAATAAATGAAATCCAAAATCTCAATCTGTAAAATTATCCTGATTAGCAGTTGTTTTGCCATACTTACTGTGAACTCTATCATGGCACAGCGCCCCAGGGTTGGTCTGGTTTTAAGTGGCGGAGGTGCAAAAGGGATTTCGCATATTGGAATTTTACAGGCAATTGACAGCGCCGGTTTGAAGGTAGACTACCTCACGGGAACCAGTATGGGGAGCATTATTGGCGGGTTATATGCCATTGGCTATTCGGGGAAAGAAATTGAGAAAATATCAAATCATCTGGATTGGGATGCTATTTTGAGCAATAAACCGATTTATTCCCAGATTAGTATTGATGAAAAGGATGAGTACGGAAAGTATTCTGTTGAATTGGGCCTAAAAGATTATAAACCCCAAATTGGTACCGGATTGATTGAATCCGAGACACTTTGGCTTACCCTGAATGAGTTGTTTATGCCTGTTTACAATGTCAAGGATTTCTCGAAGTTCAATATCCCTTACAAATGTATTTCTACGGATTTGTCGGATGGAAAGGCAATCGTCCATTCGAAGGGCGAAATAGTAACTGCCATGCGTGCGAGCATGGCCATTCCAAGTGTCTTTACTGCGGTTGAACACGATTCGACCAAACTGGTTGACGGAGGTATCATCCGAAATTTCCCGGTATCTGATATCAAAGAGATGGGCGCAGACATAGTGATCGGGGTGAATCTTTTCACTGGTTTGCCTGATATATCCAAATTGAATAATTTGCTGGACGTATTTTACCAGATCACCCAGTACCGCGATGCAGAAGATCTGGTTGTAGAGAAAAAACTCTGCGACCTGATTATCGAACCTCCTGTGGGAAAATACAGTGCCGGCAGTTTTGATGCGAAAGATTCTATCATGTTGATTGGCAAAGAAATGGGAAAACTTTATTATCCCTATTTCAAACACCTGGCTGACTCGCTTAACAAAATTTATCCGATTGAATATAGTCCGGAAGGCCGTTTACCCAAAACAGAAAAAATATTTGTCGATGAAATTACTTTTGAAGGGATAGAAAAAACAAGTATGAGCCTGTTGCTGCATAAAATTGAGATAAAACCCGGGAATGAATATTCAGCAGCCGAGATCAACAAAGGATTCGAAAAAGCCTACTCGAGCCGTTTCTACGATAATGTTTATTATGAATTGAAACCCACTACCCCCGGGCATGCAAAATTGGTATGCAAGGTCAAAGAATCCATGTTAACCCAATTAAAACTGGGATTATCATATCATTCCTATAGCGGTGCCGCAATTCTGGCAAATTTAACCATTCGAAATCTTTTGTTCGATCAATCCCGCTCCATGTTTAAAATTGCTGCGGGCGAATATTTCAGGTTGTATGCCGAACACAGGCAAATATTCGGCTCAAAGGCAAACAATTTCATCAACCTTAGCTACAGATCTGAAAACCTGCCTTTAAATCTTTATGAAGGCGAAAAGAATACCGCAAAATATCATGTTGCATACAATCAATTTGATCTGAATTATACCCGGATTTTTGGGATCAACTGGAGCCTGGCCGTAGGTATCAATCGCCAGAGAAATACATTTTCCCCTGATATCGCGGATAATTTTGTGGTAAATGGAAACAGTAAAAATTACTATACCTACCTGAGATCAGAATCGAAAACAACCGACCGGGTTAATTTTCCAACCAGAGGATACGAATTCTCAGCCGAGGCAGGTATAGTATTCAATCGGAGAGCCAATATTACAGGCTATGATAGTGCTGGCAATCCAGTCGATTCATCGGAAATAGTAGATGGAAAACCTGCCTTGTACCGTTTTATGTTGAATTATTCCAGGTATCATTCATTGAGCGAAAAACTGGTTTTTTTGTACAACCTGCAAGCCGGAATAACCTTGCATTCGCAAGGATTTATCTTTGATGATTTTTATATGGGTGGTATGCAGCAACTATTCAACAGACAGTTGGTATTTGTCGGGCTTCTCGAAGGGCAGCTCACAACAACCTCAATAAGTTCAGCACTGGTGGGGATGCAATATAATCTTAGTGGCAACCTTTTCCTGACAGGGAAATTTAATACGGCCATGTATGATTTCAGTACGTTGACAGATGCCTATGATAAGGATCAGGCGAAGTGGATCAATGGTTTTTCACTGGGGCTGGGTTACAACCTGGGAGTTTTACCGATGGAGTTCAATGCCATGTATTCACCCCAAATAGGAACCATTTATTCGCATGTTAAAATCGGATTTCTATTCTGATAGCAATCTACAGTATATCACTGTTTTATGGCATAAAGTCTATTCATGGTTGCAATGTACAAAACCCCTTTGGAGGCAACGGGAGTCGAGTGAATCGGACTATCCATTCTGACGGAATCCAGCACTTTTAGCGTCTTGCCTTCCTCCAGAATCCAAAAATCATTTCCACGGGAACCAACATATACTTTTTTGTCGGCAACATAGGCTGAACTCCACGAATCCATGTTCAGTCTATGCTTCCAGTATGGCTGACCATTTTCGACGTCGAGACAATGCAGGTTCTTGTCACAGTCGGTTATATAAACCAATCCATTTGAAATGGCAGGAGTTGAACAGGAGGGCTTATCCATGGTGAATGACCAGATTTCGCCACTTTCAGTGATGTCTCCTTTCCTGGTGGCGTCAATGCATTTCAGCCAGGCCCTATTTTTTCCCCACCAGATGTCACCTCCAACCGTAAGGTAGATGCGATTTTTGTAAAATACAGGCATCCCATAAGAAATACTTGGTCCTTCAGTCCTATTGTGGAGGTATTTATGAATATCTTTTTTAGGTGCTGAAGAGTCACAGTCGAATTGCCAGACTTTCCTGAAGACCTGGACTGTTTCACGAGGTGCTGATTGGGAAAGTGCTTCAAATGAATAGAGAATTCCATCGGGACCTGCGAAAAATACCTGCTTCTGTCCATTAACAACTCCCATGGAGGGTGAAGACCAGGAAGAGTGAAAAATCCGCGGACCGAAATGTTCGTTGTCTTTCGCAACCAGCCTGCCTGTTTTTTTGTCCAGCGCAATTAAACTGGGGGCGTTTAATGCTGTGGTTTCAAGATGCTTGTAATTTACCCCGTTGCAGGTGTTCAGGTAAAGAAAATCGCCGTCCAGTAAAATTGAAGCATGAGGCGAATCGTGAGGGCATATACCCAATTCCAGCTTTAAATCATACGACCAGATGATATCCGCATCTTTCAGGGTTACATTATATGGAAACTCACCGGATGGAGCCATGTACCATCCTTCACCCTGAAAAGTCCCGTCGTTCCCATCTGCCTGACCATTTAGGTCTAAACACAGTATTTCAGAACGGTTGGTAAGCACATAAACGCGATCTCCTTCAATGGTTGGCGGAGAACAGATACCAATCATGGGCCAGTCGTTGTGGTTGTCACCTTCAATGCGGGGAACTACCAACTGCCAGCACAAACTTCCGTCTGATTCGTTGAGGCAGAGCAAAACACCCCGGTCGCCCTGATGCCGGGGATCGCGCTGGTCAGCATTGTTTGCGCCAATCAAAACTTTGCCCTGTGCTGTTACCGGTGTCCCATAGCCTTGACTTCCAACGGGGACAGACCATTTAACATGATCGCCGGTTTCAATATTGAAAGATGATGGTAGTCCTTTTTCGTCAGACACCATATTCCTGGTATACTTTTCGCCCCACTGCGGACAATCCGAACCTTGTGCCCTGCCGGCATGGATGATGCAGCACTGAAATCCTGCGACAAGAACCAGGAGCTGCAATCTGTTGTGAAATTGAATTTTAGAGATTCTCATAAGTCTCTAAAAGTATAAAATAAACTTTAAAAATATAAAGGATTTTCGGATTCCTCCCGGATGGATTTGTAAGAATATATTGGCACAATTCAATTTTTGGATAAGGGATATAAAACCGGAAAAATCATAGTTAAGAGAAAATAATTGTTTGATTCCGAGAATTTTATAAACTTTTCAACGTTAAATGTTGAATTTTTAATAAAAAATATTGATTTTAAATGCATATTTGTATTTGGCTGTACTGATCTTGTTCTTTCACAGCTGGTTCGCCTGAATTTTAGTCCCAGGATTATATATTTCTTTTCCTAACGTTCATAAATTATTTCCGTTTTCATTTAATACTTAACTAAGATGAAGAAAGATTTTCTGCACATTGTGTTCCTGTTGGTTGTTTTGATGGTATGGACCTCCTGCTCGCAAAAGGACCAGTTTATAGTGAACAAAACCTATCATGGATTTAAACTTACCGAGAAACGATTTGTCAAGGAAGTTAATGCCGATTGTTACTACTTTGAGCACGAACAGAGTGGAGCCAGGTTACTTAAGATTGCTGCCGCCGATCCTAACAAGATGTTTAATGTTGCTTTCAAGACATTGCCGGATAACGATTTTGGAACGCCACATATCCTGGAACATTCCGTACTCAATGGTTCGAAGAATTTTCCTGTCAAGAGTCCGTTTGACGTTTTGATGAAAGGATCCCTGAATACCTTCCTGAACGCAATGACAGGATCTGATATTACAACCTACCCGGTTGCCAGTATGAACATGAAGGATTATTTCAACCTGATGCACGTATATCTGGATGCTGTATACAATCCTTTTTTACTGAACGATCCCAGGATTCTCAGGCAGGAAGGCTGGCATTATGAACTGGAGAATAAAGATGCTCCACTGGTATACAAAGGTGTAGTTTACAATGAAATGAAAGGTGCCTATTCCGGTGCGGACAGGGAACTGGATTACCAGGTTTCCAAGGCCCTGTTTCCAGATAATACCTATGGCGTTTCTTCAGGTGGTCATCCCAGCGAGATCCCGAAACTTACCTTTGACTACTTTACAAAATTTTATCATAAATATTATCATCCGAGCAACAGCTACATCATGCTTTACGGTGATGCAGACCTGAATCAGGAGCTGCAGTTTATCAATGACAATTACCTTTCAACCTATCAGAAGGCGGATATGAATCTGAGTACCCCGATGCAGAAGCCCTTTGCGGAGATGAAAGTCCTCGAAAAAAGCTACCCGGCACAGGAAGGTAGTCCTTTGAAAGACAATACGTTGCTGTGTGTAAGTATCGTTGCAGGACAAAGTACCGACCGTGCACTTTGTATGGCTCTGGATGTTTTGACCAATGCCCTGGTTAATCACGAATCAGCACCAATCAGGCTGGCTTTGCAGAAAGCGGGGATAGGCAAGGATGTGAATGCCACCCTGAACGAAGGTTATCAGAATCGATTTGAAATTACGGTGCAAAATGCCAATCCGGAAGATCTTCCAAAATTCAGGGAGATCGTTTATTCCGAAATGAAGAAGGTTGTCAGCGATGGTCTGGATTCCACCATGGTGGAGGGTATCCTGAACCGGGCGGAATTCAATTTGCGTGAGGGTAATACGCCACAAAAAGGATTGATGTATCTTTTCATGAATTATCAGGGATGGTTTTTTGCTGATGATCCATTTCTTGGACTGGAGTTTGAAAAACCACTTGCAGCAGTAAAAAGCGGAATTAAAAATCACCTGCTCGAAACAACTGTCCAAAAGTACCTTGTAGAAAATCAACATGCGGTGCTGATCTCGCTCAAACCTGAACCAGGTCTTCAAAAAGCAATTGATGCAAACGTTGTGAAGGAACTGGCCGCGTACAAGGCATCCCTTTCTCCTGATAAGATTGATGAGCTTGTAAAAGAAACCAAAGAACTGGTAGAACATCAGAAGAAGGAAGACACACCCGAAGCGCTTGCAACCATCCCGATGCTTAAGCTTTCCGACATTGCGGAGAAAGCTGAATTTAATTCGGTTGAACAGAAAGATACGAAAGGCATTCGGTTGATGTACCACAATGAGTTTACCAATAAAATACTGTACCAGAATCTCTATTTCGATCTGCGTGTACTTCCACAAGATAAAATACCTTATGCAGCACTGCTTTCAGCAATTTTGGGTAAAATGAATACTGCGAATTATACTTTTGGTAAAATTGATAATCAATTGAATATCAATACGGGTAGTTTTGACAGTTACCTGATGATGTTTCTTGAAGGCCGGTCAGATGCAAACCTTATCCCCAAGCTTGTTGTCTCTTCAAAGACGACCACAACAAAAGCAGGCAAAATGACTGATCTTATTGGTGAAATTTTGCTTAATTCAAACTACAATGATACTGTCAGGCTGAAAGAGGTTCTTAAACGCCAACAGTCAACTTTGGATGGAGACATTAAACAGAATGGCATGGGTTACGCCATGACCCGTGTAAGTTCCTATTATTCGAACCGGGGAATGCTCAATGAGCTGACAAGCGGGTTGGATTATTACAATTTTATTACAGACCTGCTTACCAGTTTCGATGCCAAATATCAGGAAATTAGTAAGAATCTCGCAGAAACAGCCCAGTTGCTATTTAAAAAGGACAATATGATTGCGGCAATAACCTGCACTCCGGAAGATCTGCCTGCCTATCAGACAGAACTTGCAAGGGGCAATGAAGCCATGCCATCTGGTGCCGGGGTTCAGCAAACATGGAAGTTTGACCTGACCAACAAAAAGGAAGCGTTGGTATCTGCCTCAAAGGTTCAGTATGTGGTGAAAGGCTATGACTTTAAAAAGTTGGGCTATGAATGGAACGGAAAGATAAGTGTATTGAGCCAGATCATCAGCACAGACTGGCTGCAAACCCAGGTACGCGTTATTGGAGGGGCATATGGTGGATTTTGTGGGTTCTCTCCCAACGGAAATACCTTCTTCGCTTCCTATCGTGATCCAAACCTGAAAGAAACTATTCAGAATTTTGACTCAACAACTGTTTATCTGGGTAAATTCAAGGCAGATTCAACCACCATGACCCGCTACATTATCGGTACGATTGCGAAACTTGACCAGCCTGGCACTCCTTCAAGCAAAGGCTCGAGAGCCATGCAATATTATTTTGAAAAAACTACAGTAGATATGCTTGATGCTGAGCGTAAGGCTGTGCTATCGACTTCGGCCGAAGATATCCGTAGTATGAAGAAAATGGTGCAGGATATTCTGGCGAAGAACGAATATTGCGTGTACGGAAGTGAAGCAAAGATCAATGAAAACAAGGCATTGTTTGATAAATTGATTCAGATTGGGAAATAGCAGCACCCGCTGCAGGTTTCAAATATCGATCTGTTGATTTGCTTATGCATAAAAAGGGCGGAGGTTTTCTTCCGCCCTTTTTGCTGGTAATATTAAATGGGCACAACACGATCATTCAAATTTTTGAAGCAAAATATTTGCTCAATTCAATATAATGGGTTTACTTTGTTCGTAATTTCACGAACCACGAACAATGCCCAAAGAAATAATTTCCAACGATCAGATTAAAGCGGCCCGTTATGCCAAGGCAATGGGGCATCCCATCCGGATGTATGTTCTCGAACTATTGTCCAGACAATCTTGCTGCTACAGCGGCGATTTATCTGAAGTCCTGCCGATTGTAAAGTCGACACTGTCCCAGCACCTGAAGGAGCTGAAGGATGCCGGATTGATCCAGGGCGAAATTGAAGCGCCCCGAATTAAGTATTGTTTGAATAAAGAAAATTGGAAGGAAGCTCAGGAACTATTTAATAGATTTTTGAATAATCCTGTTAAAATAGTTGATTGCCAAATAGATAAATAAAAACATAAAAATTTTATCATGATGGAAATAAAAATTCTGGGTCCTGGTTGCTCCAGGTGCAAGATGCTTGAGAAATTGACGCGCGAAGTGGTTGAACAAAATGGTATTGCTGCCAATATCAACAAAGTAGAAGATATCAAGGAAATCATGAAATACGGAATTATGACAACTCCGGCTTTGGTGGTTAACGAAAAGGTTGAAGTAAAAGGACGTATTCCTTCGACAGATGAAATCAAGCAAATCTTAACAAGGTAAATGATAAACCTTACCAAAATTGTCAGCATCCAATGAATTTTCAAATTTTCAAATCGCGCAATTTTCAATTTTCATTATTTCTATTACCAGTTTGGTATCTTATTTATCACAACCTTCAGCCACTTACGGACTGGCTGGTGGATACAGTAATTGGCATGGAAAAGGGAAGCCATCTCACTGAATCCATCCGGTTTTTTATCTTTGAACTACCTAAAGTATTTTTGCTGCTTACCCTGATCATATTTTTTGTGGGCGTTATCCGATCCTATTTCTCGGCAGAAAAAACCAGGAAAGTATTGGAAGGCAAAACCACTTTTATGGGTAATGTGCTGGCTTCCCTGTTGGGGATTGTGACCCCATTTTGCTCTTGTTCAGCAATACCATTGTTTCTGGGTTTTGTTGAATCAGGTGTTCCTTTGGGTATTACTTTTTCATTTTTGATTGCAGCACCCATGATCAATGAAGTCGCTGTAATCCTGTTGTTTGGTTTGTTTGGATGGAAAGTAGCAGTAACCTATGTTGTTACAGGTTTAATCCTTGCCATCACAGCGGGCTGGATCATCGGGAAACTGAAATTGGAGCATTGGGTCCAGGGATGGGTATACCAAACCCAACTTGAGAATTCAGATGTGGGAGAAGAAAAACAGAAATTCGCCGATCGCCTGGTATATGGATATGAGGCAGTAAAAGAAATTGTTGGCAAAGTTTGGATTTATGTTGCCATAGGTATTGCTGTTGGTGCGGGTGCACATGGTTTTGTCCCGGAAGATTATATGGCTGCTCTCATGGGTAAATCGGTTTGGTATAGCGTACCACTTTCAATACTTATCGGCATTCCGCTCTATTCCAATGCTGCCGGGATTATCCCCATCTTATCGGTACTGATTGAAAAAGGGGCATCCCTCGGCACTTCTCTGGCTTTCATGATGGCTGTAATCGGCCTCTCATTACCTGAAATGATCATCCTGAAGAAGGTATTGAAAATGCCTCTTATTCTTACTTTTGTCGGAATTGTCGCTACAGGAATTTTGATAGTAGGGTATTTGTTTAATGCATTATTTTAAGAATAGGATGAAAATCAAATTATCATCAAATGAAAGCACCGACCGGAACCGGGGCCTCCGGAGAACTCAATCAAAAAGCAGTAGCTGCCATGAAAAGTAAAACACAGACTACATGTTGGCTTCGAAGATCTGTCGCATGCTTCGGGAACGGAAGAATTTATATGGGGCGAGGTTATCCGGGTAAGGGATGAAATCAAAGAACGATTCCGGAGGTTTTATATAAAATACAGTAAAAGTTCACAGATATGATTTACTACGTTATCAAAGTGTTGTTGTCATCAGTTACAATTGTTGCAATCTCTGAAATCTCAAAACGGAGTACATTGATTGGAAGTATTTTAGCGTCAGTTCCAATTGTTTCATTGTTGGCAATGGTGTGGATATACCTGGACACAAAAGATACAGCAAAAATTGCCACTCTATCGCAAGGAATTTTTTGGTTGGTGATTCCCTCCCTGATATTCTTTATTCTGTTCCCTGTTTTATTAAAGAAAAATATTAATTTTTGGTTGTCGTTTGGTGTATCTCTGACAATTATGGTTGCAGGATATTTTATTATGTTATTTGTTTTAAAAAAGTCCGGAATAGACATTTAAATATTATTATGAATGGAAAAGAATTTGAGACTGATAGTTCAGGAAAAGTATGGAGCTATTGCCAAACAGAGCCTGTTGTTGAACAAGGTCTCTTGCTGCGGCATATCTGGTGGCTGTGGTTATTTGGAAATCAAAATGATAGGTGACGAATATCAAAATATTGTCGGGCACTACAAAGATGCAGATTTAGGTTTGGGCTGTGGTATTCCAACCCAGTTTGCAGCCTTAAATTCTTAGTGATCAATATGTTTTAAACTTATCCCAAAGCGTTAAGAAATAGCTGAATGAGTCAAATAATAACCATCCAATGAGAACCATCTTTTACCTGTTACTTATTCTGCCTGCATCAATTTTCGGACAACCGGTCCGGACCAATATTTTCATGCAGGATGTTGCCATCCATCACACGATCAGGCAAGGTATGCCTGATGGAAAGATTATTTCTGTCATCCTTGACAAAGATACTCCTGTTGTGAAAAGTGAAAATTCTGAATTGAAATGGGATGGACAAAACTGGAAATCTGTTTTATCAGGAGTGAAAAAAGCTCTATTGGTGCTACCTCAGCTCCCTGCAAATTCTGGCCTTCTTCTCTCTTCAGTTGAATATAACAAGGGATTTGCCATTGGTACAGAAAACGGATTGTATTTTTATTCTCATGAAAAAAAACTGTGGGAAGAGATACTTCCCAAGGATGAGAAGTATAAATGGGCTCCGTTCAAAGTAGCTGCTTTGGTTGTTGATTCGAAGGGGCAACTCTGGTTTGGTGCCGACCAGGGAGTTGGATGCTTCAATGGGAAAACCTGGAAACTATTTACCGGCAAGGAAGGATTGCCATACAATCAGTTCACCTGTGCGGCAGCCGGATCTGACGGTGTGGTATGGTTCGGTACCCGGTCGGGAGCCATTCGGGTTGAAAAGGACCTTTTCTATTACCGGTTTAGCTTGAGATGGTTACCTGATGATTTCATTCATGATATTGCAGTGCAGAAAGATGGAACAGCATGGTTTGCAACAAATAAAGGGATCGGAGAGATTGTTCGGAAGCCTATGACACTGGATGAAAAGGGAAAGTATTTTACCTGGCAAACCGAAGCCAGGCATCAAAGGATGGGATTTATTGCACCAAACGAATTAAAGGTGCCTTTTGATGAAAGTTCTTCTACTCCCGGAATTTCAGATAATGACGGAATGTACACTTCAATGTACGGAGCGGCGCAGGCATTCCGTTATGCCGTAACCGGGGATGCTGAGGCAAAGGCATTGGCTGTTCGCAGTTTCAATGCATGCAAATGGCTGGTCGATATTACCCACGAACCCGGGTTCCCTGCCCGTGTAATCGTTCCTATTGATTGGCCTGAACCATTGAAGGACCCCGAATACAGTCACCAGATGAACCTGGCTGTCCAGAAGAGTGATCCTTTCTGGAAAGATATTAATCCACGCTTTGTGAAGAGCAAGGATGGTAAATATTTGTGGAAGTGCGATACCAGCTCGGATGAACTGGCGGGGCATTATTTCTTTTATGGTGTTTATTATGATTTGGTTGCAAAAACGGAAACAGAAAGGGAACCTGTTCGTCAGGTTGTTGCAGCCATAACAGACCATCTGATCCGGCATGGTTTTTATTTGAGCGACCATGATGGCAAAGCCACACGATGGGGTAATTTTTCACCCGAATATTGCAACTCGATATGGGGTTGGGATCAACGGGGGTTAAATTCAATGATGATGTTATCTTTCCTCGCTGTGGCGAAGCATGTTACCGGCGATCCCAAATATGATGAGGTAGCATCCATGTTGCGCAAAAAGTACAATTACCATATCAATGCGATGCACAGCAAAGAATTTTTTCCTCCGTCAAATGTGGTACCATGGGATAATAACCTGTGTTTAATGAGTATGTACGGATTGCTTAATTACGAAGAAAATCGGGAACTTTTAATTATGTACCGCACATCGCTTGAAAATTCATGGCTGCACATCAGCAAACAGCAAAATGCATTCTGGAATACAATCTATGCTTCGCTCGCGAACAATTTTTCAATAAAGTCTGGGCAGGGATATTTTAGCCAAAAGGATATTTTCCCTGAAGCAGGTGGATTTACAGCACAGATTACCAGCGAATTGAGTAAGGTTCCCCCGCTGGGTGAGGGAGTTTTGGAAACTCTTCAGCGTATTCCGCTTGATCTCATAGGTTATCAAATGGATAATACCCATCGTCTGGACATCGTATTTGATCCGACACCGGCACAGAAACCAAATATGGGCTGGCGGGTAGACGGTTATGCTGTCCCTGTTGAAGAGCGGGGGCATGTGAGACAGGATCGGGATGGATTTGCCTTGAAAACCCAGGAAGTCGGAGGTGGTAATTCTGAACAGGAGGGAACATTCTTCCTGTTACCCTATTACATGGCATTATATCATCAGTTGATAAAATAGAAGGGTCTGGCAAGACTGAAAGCGCTGAGTTTAAATCAAACCCAGGGCTTTTTAAGTGGGTTCCTTTGCAACGGTTCCTCTTCCTGATCGCACAATTCATCCAGATCAATATCGAATGATAGCATGGCCTTCCGGACTTCATCCATAATTCCAAGACAGACCATATTATTTGCCAGATGCGGACCGGGAAGAAATTCGGCAGACAAATAGCCAACTATTTTGAAATCATTATCTGATCCTGAATCCTCAAAAGATTGAAGCCTCTTGAACCAGGAATTGAAAATCCGGTCCCGCACGGTGTATGACAGGGCCAGGTACAGATCATTCTTACTCGCATTTACAAGTGTACTTCCCTGAATATAGTGTAAATTATCTATGAAAGCCTGAGCGATGGTTTCTTTATCATTTTCAGTCCGAAGTTCATTGACATAAGCTAAATCATTAAATTTTAAATTCATGATACTTTAATTTAAGTGAATGACTATTGAATTTTAACTAAAGTCCTGAAGAAGGATGAATATCGCTAATTCACTGATTATCAGATAGAAATATCATAAAATTGTTTTACAATCTCCTCCATCACCCAGCTCGTGCGTGCTGCGGTATAGCATGTGCTCACACATTTCCCTTCGCAACGCAACGCATGGACGACTTGCTGAATTAATAAATGTGAAATATTTTCAGGATTTTGAAAGCTGAGGCTTGTTGTTTCCCCTGATAATTGCAAATGAACTTCGCCATGCCGGAAACATGAAAAAGTGATTTTCCCTTTTGTACCGCAAATTTCGATGATATCTTCTTCGGACTCCTCATTTACCACAAAACACCAGCTTCCTGTTCCCGTAACTCCGGAGGAAAATGCGAAAGCAGCAGATACAGTATCTTCAGCACGATAAAAACCGGACAGATTTTTGGCTATTCCTTTAACTTCCGTGATTGGTCCAAATACAAAATCCAGATAATCGAGCTGATGTGAGGCCATATCATAAAAATGACCGGCACCTGCGATCTCCGGATTAACATGCCAGGATTGCTTTTGCGGAAATTGGTCTTTTTCTCCATATGGTTTGTGCAGACGGACATGCACAGTTAATGGCTTTCCAATAATTCCCAAATCAACCAGCATCTTGACTTTTAGAAAAGCAGGCAACGATCTTCTGTAATAGGCTACCAGAAGAGGCATCCCCGTTTCCTCCGAAACGCGGATCATTTCCTGACATTCCCGGTAGTTTCGTGCCATGGGTTTTTCTACATACACCGCCTTGCCGGCCTTCATGGCCTCGATTGCATAGATTGCATGGGTATCAGGCGGGGTGGCCACATAGACAGCATTTACCTCCGGATCATTGATCAACTGACCGGCATGGGAATACCATTTTGGTACACCGTGCCTCTTTGCATAATCGGCAGCTTTCTCTTTGTCCCTGCGCATGACTGCAATCAGATGGGAGTGTTCAACTTTATTAAAAGCAGGACCGCTTTTGAGCTCAGTTACATCTCCGCAACCAATAATTCCCCAATTAATTTCATCCAATTTTGTGGTTGTTGTCATATGGAATGCATTTAATAAATCAATTGTCAAACAATAGCTGCAATATGCATCTTAAACTTATCAATATTCTGTGTAAAAAGCTAATCCTTGAAGATTTTATATGTGCCGTAAATGAAATGCACCTGGCCAGATTTGTTGGTGAAGCAGGATTTTTCCTTTTTGATTCTTATCTTTGAGATTCATCAATCTGCAAGTTATGAACGATAAAATTTCCTGTCTGATTAACCACCTTCAGCACATCGGTATTCCGGTAACCAATATTTCAGTTTCTGAAGCTTTTTACAAGAATTTGGGATTTAAAAATGTGATGCGGTCGGCATTTACAGAAGATGGAGCAACCGGAACATGTATTATGATGAAAAATAAAGATGTGATCATCGAATTGTACCAGCTGCCAGCTCCCGGATTATTGGAGATTTCCTCCCGCAAAGATGGACATATTGACCACATTACCTTTGATGTGGACGATATAGATGTTGCTTTCGCGGCATTAAAGGATGCATCGTTTCATATCATGGAAAATGAACCGGTATTTCTCTCTTTTTGGGAAAGGGGTTGCAGGTATTTCAACATACTGGGCCCGGATGGTGAAAGGTTGGAATTTAACCAGATCCTTTAAAATTAAAAGACAGGCAGAGTTTATAAATTTTATTAACTCCAACTGTCTTTTATTAGGGAAAAAACACGATTTATTTTATGATCCCTTTGCCATGGAGTGCCTGTTTACCAACCACCTCCCAGTGAGCGGTAAAGCCTCATATAGGAGGATAGTTGTTCTGCTTTGGTGGCGGAAGCCAGCAGTTCCGAATCAAACATAGCCGATTCGGCAACGAGTACTTCGAGGTAATCGGTATAACCGTTGTTGTAACGTTCCTGCGAAAGCATAAGTGACTTGCCGGCAGCCGCAGCCTGGTGTTTACGGGCCTCGTACTCGTCGGTATAGGTTTGAATAGCTACCAGTGAGTTTTCAACTTCTCCCAATGCAGTGATATATATATTCACATAGTTGTTGGCGGCAATTTCGGCTGTTTTGCGTTGCACATCAACCCTGCGTTTGTTGGCGCCAAAACTGAATATTGGTCCGAGGATGGTAGCCGCAGCATTGCCGGCGAAATTTGCATCCGAGACGAGAGAAGAGAGATCCCCACTGGCAAACCCGAGGAAGCCTGTCAGGTTTACGCTGGGGAACCGCATGGCCTGGGTCATACCAATTCGCTCTGTTTCAGCCTGTAGCAAAAATTCCGCTTGTCTGATGTCGGGTCGCTGCTCGAGTATGGTAGAAGGTAATCCTTCGGGGACAAGGGGAATGTCCTTGTGATCAGTATTGGCAAAGCCGCGCGGAATGGATTGTGGTACTTGTCCCAGTAGCACATTCATGCTTCTTTCGGTAAAGTTCAACCCTCGTTGCAGGTTGCTGGCCGTTGCCCTGGCAATTTGCAACTGTTGGTCCGCCTGCAGCATATCCAACTCGGAGACATCGCCTCCATTGAACCTTGCAGTTATCAGCGCAAGGTAATCTGTCCGGCTTTTTACTGTCCGTTTGGCAATTGCCAGTCGGTTGTCAAGATCCCTTATCTGGAAGTAGAGAGAAGCCGCATCACTGATCAGGATTGTCTGAATGGTTTTCATCCCTTCTTCACTTGCCAGGATATCTGCATAAGCTGCTCTTTTTGCATGGCGTAATTTTCCCCAGAAATCGATCTCCCAGGAGGCTGTACCTCCCAGGCTAAAGGAGTTGTCCGATTTGTTGTTGATTTGAGCCCTTCCCCCATAGCCAATCGAAGGCAAAATTTCGGCTTTTGCGATTCCATAAACTGCCCTTGATTGTTCAATCCGGAGCACTGCATTCGTCATGCTGTAATTCTTCGCCAGAGCCTCCTTGATCAGGTTGTTCAGGATGGTGTCTTTGAACAGCTCAAACCATTGCAGATTGGTGATGGTGTCAGTTTTGTCCACGAATTTGCTAGGTTCCATCCAGTCTGACGGAGCTTGTACTTCAGGTCGGCTGTATTTTGGTCCGACCAGGCAGGATGAAAGTACAGTTAATAGTATCAGGATACTGATTATTTTCTTCATCTTACTTACCCTCCTCATTTTTAATTACCTCACCTATGGCTTCCTTTTTCTTGCCAAATCCTTCTATCATCACAAAGAGAGCAGGAACCAGCAATACTCCGAGGATGGTAGCAATGAGCATACCGCTGAATACAGCCATTCCCATTACAATACGTGCTTGTGATCCGGCACCTGTAGCTGTCAGCAATGGAACAACACCCAGGATGAATGCAAAGGCTGTCATCAGGATTGGCCTGAATCGCAATTTGGCCGAGTTCATGGCTGATTCCAGCAATGATTTACCGGATTCTTGTTCCATCTTGGCAAACTCTACGATAAGGATTGCATTTTTAGCTGCAAGTCCGATGAGCATGACCAGACCAATTTGAGCAAACACGTTGATAACGTAAGCGTCGTTGGCAAACCGGGCCAGAAACAATCCCAGGAAGGCACCAAACACGGCAAAGGGTGTACCCAGTAAAACGCTGAACGGTAGTTTCCAGCTTTCGTATTGTGCTGCAAGAATCAGGAAAACAAAGACCAGTGCCATGATGAATACCATTGTTCCACCTGGTGAATGTTTCTCCTGATACGTAAGGTTGATGTAGTCGTAGCTCATGTTGGAAGGAAGGACCTGGGCAGCTACCTCTTCCAATGCTTTAATAGCCTGCGAACTACTATAACCATCAGCCGGTGCACCTCCAATTTCCGCGACACGAAATAGATTTAAGCGGTTGGTAAAGTCCGGACCGGTAACTTTAGTTGCAGTAACCAGGGTTGAAATGGGTAACATATCACCTTTGCTGTTCTTGATGAAAATTGAGTTTAGAACATTGGGTGTTAACCTGTCTTTGCCTTCCGCCTGAATATAGACTTTGTATTGTCGTCCAAACCGGTTAAAATCATTCACATAACTCCCAGGCCTATGCCAGACATCCGTGCCCCAATAAAGATGCATATCAATAAAACAGCGAGTTGTAACAGGATCATTTTCTATCTGAATGGATAATTTAGGTAATCAATTTTTTAAAAGGAAATAACTCAAATTTCACCAAAAGATGTTCAAAAGAAGGAAATTGGCTTACAACTTCTTGACCAAAGATAACATAATTTTAACTCTCTAAAAAATTAATGGATAGGTATTTGCTACTTAGCTATCAGTATTTTTTCGTCTTTTATGGTTTTGAGGATGGCAGTAATTAATATCTGTAAAAATTTGTAAACAAGTAATTTGGTGCGATATAATACTGCTTTTGTTCAACTGCTTTCTTCCCTTTTAGCATTGAATATGGAATCTAAGATTTGAAAATTTTGATTACGTTTGTTGTACATCTTAAAAATATCTCATTATGTTAAATGCATTTTTGTGGGGTTTTCTTGCGACCTTTTCACTCGCCTTGGGTGGTTTGATTGCAATACTTTTCAAAATTGGCAAACGTCCGCTTGGGCTGATAATGGCTTTTGGTGCCGGTGTCTTGTTATCCGCGGTAGCTTACGAACTTATTTTCAAAGCGGTAAAAGGTTCGGCGGGTAGTGGAGCCTCCTTGATTGGTTTCTTTGCCGGAGCCATTGTTTTCTTTCTTATCGATCTGTTAATTAGTAAGATGGGTGCCGGAGGGCGAAAAGATATATCGGGAGTACATCAAGAGAACGTTGCTATGCCGATTGTTTTGGCTACAATCCTGGATGGTATTCCTGAAACACTTTGTATTGGGATGAGTTTGTTGGGTGGAGCAGAAGTTGGATTGGGTATGTTGGTAGCCGTCTTCATTTCCAATCTTCCCGAAGCGATTGCAGGTACTGCCGGAATGAAATCCGGAGGGTGGAAAAGTCGTAAAATTTTACTTCTGTGGATGCTTATTTCCGTAGTCTGCGCTTTTGCCTCTTTAGCAGGTTTTAGTTTGCTCGGTAATGCCAGTCCGACGACTGTGTCATTCATCCAAACCTTTGCTGCAGGAGCCATCCTGGTAATGCTTTCCAACACGATGATTCCTGAGGCTTATGAACATGGCGGAAAACTGGCAGGTATTTTTACCGTTTTGGGATTTGCAGTGGCTGTATCTATTGCGGTGCTTGAATCTGCTCCTGTTCATTGAGAATAGGGGAAATAGTAGTTTTCCCGGCAAACCGCAAAATTTCCCGCCAAGTTTTACATCCAGGATCAAACAACCGGTTCCTGCAAAGGCTTCCCTTGCAAGAAACTGTTTCTGAATCTTTTATTTGTACCTGAATTATTTCTATTGAAGTCCTGGTAACATCAACTTGGGGACATTGCAGTTTTTTGCAATTACTAACCGCATGGTAACTGATTAAATTGTTAATCACAATTGTTTTGTAACATATACTGCCGCGAGATCCGCAAGCAACAGCGCATGATCCTGATTCACCAAGCCAGCAGGAATTGTAGTATCCCCATCAAGCAGTCGCTGTAGCATTTCGCTTTTCCCGCTTCCCGTCACCAGCCACAGAATGCGCCTTGCACGATTGATAGCGGGAAAGGTCAGTGTCATCCGTCGCCTGCCCTGGTATATTCCTGAAAGAGCGACATCCGTATCCTTCCGGTCCAGAACCGGATCACCGGGCACAAGGGAAGCAGTATGCCCGTCGGGTCCGAGACCCAGATGTACCAGGTCAATCACTGCCGGAGTGCCGGCAATATCACGGATCGTTTGTGCATAGGATTCAGCCGCCTCTTCAGAATCTATTTCTTCTACCTTCATGGCATGGATCCGCCCGGCAAGCAATGGAGCAATTCCGGCCAAACTTTCCTGCAAATGGGTTAGGTTCCGGTCCGGATCTCCTACCGGAGCCAGGCGCTCATCCACCTGAAGAATGTGCATGCCTTCCCATGGGATATCTTCTCCTGCCAAAGCATGAAGCATCTTCCAGGGGGTCTTGCCTCCGCTGAGAGCCAGAATAAAACGGCCACGAAGTGCAATCGCATGCCGGGCTTCTTCTGCAACGATAGAGGCAGCCTTTTGAGCGACCAAATCAGCATTATCAAATACTTCTATCCTCATTATAGGTATGCCTTTCTTACAAATCTGATAGTTTTGGATTAACCCAGAGCCTCCTATTGGGGAAACCTGCGTCTCGACCGCATGAGGTCCCCATGATCCTGGTTTGTATTCCTAAGCAGCAGTGTTTTGCTTCAGTACCGGATCGACAATCCGCCAGGCTTCTTCCACTTAATCATGTCGGGCAAACAATGTTGCGTCACCGGCCTTGGCATCACCGAGAACCCGCTCATGGGCATCCATTTCAACGGGTGCCGTTACAGCTTCATCGATTGCAGCCCATATCGGCTGCACAAAGAATACCAAATCCTTCTGCATAAGTCGCCTTCTTCATAAAGGTAACAATTTCTTTCAATAACCTGCCTGCAACGCTTGCAGGAACCATAAACCAGATCGCCCGTGACACATCAGGTTTTGATCCCAATGTGCTTTATAAATCTTTTGAGTAAATTTTTTAAAATGGTCTCATAATCAATCCAATGTATTTTATAGTCTAAATATAGAAGCATAACTATTTTGACGGAATTAACTTATTATTAAAATTTCGGATTAATTTTTATTTTTGACTCACAATTACCTTTTTTTCATGTACTTCCCATTTGAGGTTATGGTTTTGATATCTACAAATACAGCCTTCCTTCGAAAAATGAATAATGAATGAAAATTAATTTTCGTGAAAAAGATTTTATTGTTTTTTATCGTTGTCCTTTTCTGTTCAATGGAGGGATTCAGCCAGGAAAAGGATTCTCGTTCTGCCAAATTTCGTCAAAATGGCTTAAGTTTTAATCCTACCCCTATGTTGTTATGTAATAGCATGAAAAATATTACATTAGTTTACGAAAGGATGATAAAACTAAACCAATCACTTGTTTTTCAGATTGGTTATCTTGAATTTAATACTTCTTTGCTGGATAGTATTATTCACAACAGTTCAATGAAGCAGAAAGGAAACAACGGTTTGAATATTGCGGTTCAGTATCGGTTTTATCCTTCCCGTTTGAATGCACAGGCTGCACCGTTTGGTTTGTACCTGGGTCCGTATGCCTCTTATTATGGGCTGGCTACTACCATGACTTATCTCAAAAGCCAGGCTGATCCTTCGCAGAATTCGGAGGTTAAGACTAGTTTCAATATGTATAACCTTGGAATTGGTATAGGATATCAATTCATCTTTTGGGATAAGCTATCTGTTGATCTTCTGGCATTTGGGCCTTCTTTAACCTACGCTTACAAGAATAAGAAATATTCAGAAAATACTTCTACAGCTGACCAGACAACGATTTCTAATTGGGAGAAATCTTCAAACTCAACTGATTATCCGCTTCTTGCTCAATTTATTAGAATAAATGACAATGAATCCTCTGCCTCTTTTACGACGTTTTTCAGGTATGCAATAACATTTGGATTTCGTTTTTAAGTCAAATCCTGAGCCGGGTTTTTAAGTAATTTTTTGAATCAGTGCTGGAATATGCATAAAATTGCCTGCATGCTTCCTAATTTATTTTTTACTTTTCTCTTTGGCTTTCTTCTTATCTTCTTTGTAATTCTTCCTGTTTTCCTTCGACATCATCACCGTCTCTTTTAGCCCGGCCAAAGCTGATTTAATGGTAATATTGACAAAAGATTTGTTCATATCCCTTTCGACATGATAGGTTACAATACGTGGCGGACGATCATCACCCGGAGGGTTTGCTGATGCAACAATGGTATTGGCCGCAAAGGCCAGGACTGAACTCTTCCATTTTGCCTTCTCTTTCAATTCAAGATCCATGTTTAAATCATGGTAGAGGAATTTCATGGTCCCAGTGGCATTTTTCTCATAAGCTATCCCGGAGAATTTAATGGCATCTACTGTCCCGCTATTGATTTTTGCCGGTGTGTATCCTGTGATTATGGAGTTTAAATCGGAGAAATTGAATTTTTCAAATGATCCATCTATACTAAACTGTGGTTTCAAGTATTCAAAATCTAATTTTAAGCTGAAATGCACTTTGTTTTCCAGCCATGCACCGGCTTGTAGCGAAAGAACCTGAAGGGTATCGATATTTGAAATATTGCTCACATTCACAGTTGCCCTGTTGATATTTGCTTTTGCATAGGTGTTGTCAATTTTTCGTTCTGTATTGACAAGATTAACATTCGTGGCATTAAGTCTACTTATTTTTAAAGGTAAAGCAATTTTTTTGACAGTCTGACCGAGGTATACGGGAAAAATTTTCATGTCCATTGGTTTGGTCTTGTCCTTGAAAATATACGCAGAAACAGAATCGAGATTAATTTCGCCGACAAATAATTTCTTCTTATAAATCAGTGAATCGAATTTAAATCCGGTCAATTTCAATAAGCCAACACTTCCTGAAAATTGGGTATTTTGATATTTATACCTTTTTTGCATGGCTTCATCACTGATATTTGGCTTAAATGCAAGTTTATTGATTGTCAATGACTGATCCTTGTAGGAGAAATCAAAGGATTGAAGCGTCAGATGGGATAAACTGTCTGCAGTCTGAACATCCAAATCCTTTAATCCCATATTAATATCTTTAAAAGTGTACACCAATGCATCAATTGTCCGTTGCATCTTCAGTGAATCGATGACAAATTTGTAATCTCTCAGGCTAATGTACTTGATCCGGTCTTTTTGAAGACTGCCGCCAATTTCACCTATGAGCAGGCTGATATTGCTATACGAAAGAATATCTTTTCCGGGTTGCTTGTCGATCAGGAGGTCGCGGAAGGAAATATTTACCTGTTTAACGTTTAAATCCCTTCCTTTTGCTGAATTTTGCACACGTGCGGAGGCATTGGTCAGATCAAATTCTTTAAGAAAAAAAGCTTCAATCTTCTTTTTATTCTTTTTTGGATCAGGCAATGAATCTTTGGATACTTCTTCAAATGGAAAGAAGACCGGAATTACATTGGCAATTGTTAATTGAATATCAGGCTCAATAATTTGTACTTTTTCAAGTTTCAGAATATTCCGCCTCAGGAGGGAAAAGATTTCAACATTCTCAAGGAGTATTTTTTTTGTACTAAGACGCAATGAGCTGTTGATGTACGGATAATCTTTCAGTGGCTTTTCCCTTGGTTGAAATTCCACATCATTTACCCTGATGCTTCCAGCTAAAAAATTGACGTTCAGTTTTTTAAATTTAAGTTCATAAACTTCCGATATCAGGGTGGAATTAAAGTTTTTCATCAAAGCATCTGTAATGAGCCGGTTGAAGTTGTTGAATAGAAACAGAGCGCTTGCCAATACCAGGATAGCACAAACTCCAAGGATCCATTTCATGGTTTTTCTGGAGGAGCGATTACTTTTTGGCATGATCATTTATTTAGTGATGCTGAACATTGCCAGCCACTGACTGATTGTCAAATCCAGGCTGTTTGGACTTCTAAATTACAAATTTAAACGTAAAAAGTCAAGGTTTAATGGTTAGATAATCTTTGCACCGGGATCCTCTGGTTTCAACAAATATCAACAGCTATTCCCGATCTGGCAGATTCATAGCAAGCCTCTAACACTTTTTGACTGTGCAGACCTTTGGCAAAATTATTCAGGGGTTCCCTGTTTTCCAGTACTGCATTACTAAATTCTTCTATTTCTGCAAGATATGTGTTCTTAGGGTTTGGATTGATGGTTAAACCCTTTGCAGAACTTCTGTTTTGATTGGGATCGTAGGCGACAGTATCATCCTCGAGCCAGGCATTCATCTCGCCTGAAGAATTCTGTCCAATAGTACCCGAGGCAAGGATGCTGCCTTTGGAACCATATAACTCCAGGATATTCTTTGAGCTGTTGTCGGGGATGCAAAAAAAGCTGTCCCCAGAAAGAGGCCTTCTTTTTTGCAAATCGCTCCCATTCCTTCTGCTTCCTGAATCGTAAGGCCAAGGGGCTTCTCACAAAAGATATGCTTCCCGGCCTTTGCAGAAAGGATTACCTGCCCGAGATGCATATTTACTGGTGTGGCAATATATACCGCATCAATTTCTGACAGGAGCAGTTCCTCAATGGTATGTGATGCAATGGCATTGAATTGACTTGCAACTGCCTCATTTACTTCCTGATTGATATCAAAAACAGTGATTAATCTTGCATTTTTTGCCGGAATAATCCCTTCCGGAATGGTTCTTCTCCTGGCAATCCCGCCTGAACCGATAACGCCCCACAAGACTTCATTTTTCAAAACGGATTCTCCTTATTTTCTATTTGTAGTCATTTCCGGGTCTTCTCAAAATATTGCCAGACAGGATCGTTGGGAACCGGAGCGGAAATTTCAACGGGTTCATGGGTGACAGGATGAACAAAACGGATCATTCTGGCATGCAGATGAATTCCTCCGTCCTTGTTGGATCTCGGGAATCCATATTTCAGATCACCTTTGATGTGCAGACCGATTGCAGCCAGTTGTGCCCTGATCTGGTGATGCCGTCCAGTATGAAGTTCAATTTCAAGCAGATGAAAACGATCAGATGAGGCTATGTATTGATAGGTAAGAGAAGCTTTCTTTGACTCTTTTTGTTCCTGCAGCGACGCAAATGACTTGTTTTGTTTCTCGTTGCGAACCAGCCAGTGTTCCAGGGTGGCAACAGGAGGATTGGGTTTCATATCAGCCACAGCCCAATAGGTTTTTCGGATCTCCCCTCCGGTGCTGAAAAGTTCATTCATCCTGGCAAGCGACTTGGAGGTTCGCGCAAATAGCAGTACCCCACTGGTGGGACGATCCAGGCGGTGCGTTACACCAAGAAATACGCTCCCGGGTTTTTGGTACTTATCTTTCAGGTAGATTTTGACATCATCTCCGATTGTCCGGTCGCCCGTTTTATCTCCCTGAACAATCTCCCCGCACCGTTTATTTATGGCTATCAGGTGGTTATCTTCAAAGAGAATCTCTATCTTTCTTTCTTGCATGCCTTCCGTGATGGCTTTCACATTCTCTTAATCATACTGCTCTTTCTCATTCGGAAAATCCATCGATTTGACATCCTTGATGTAGTGGCCGACAGCTCCCTTGATCTCTTTTGCCAGATCGTGGTAACGACGAAGGAATCTTGGAGAGAACTCCTGGGTGATGCCAAGCATGTCGTGAATGACGAGTACCTGTCCATCTACACCTCCCCCAGCACCGATGCCGATGATGGGAATTTTTAACTCTTTGGCGACTTTCGTGCCCAGGGAGGCTGGAATTTTTTCCAGTACGATGGCAAAGCATCCGGCCTCTTCCAGTAATTTGGCATCATTCAATAATTTTGTTGCCTCTACCTCCTCTTTGGCTCTGACAACATAGGTCCCGTAACGGTTGATAGATTGTGGCATCAGCCCGAGGTGACCCATAACAGGGATTCCCGCCGACAATATTCTTTGT
>JANYKW010000012.1 GCA_025358025.1 Bacteroidia bacterium
AAAATGGTGCGCGAGCATTGTCGATGCCGGATGACCAGCCACAATAACCGTAGCCTGGCGCCAGGGCAAGTTCGCTTGTCAGGGTAGAATGGGAACAAATTCAAAAGATTTGTTCCCATTTGTGTTTTTACAGGACAGAGAAGTCATTAATCAACTTCTCTTTGTCATATTTTTGGCAAAGCATCTTCTACTAATTATTAACTGATAACTCCCATTCAAAATGACTGTATATTTGACGGCTAAAACAAAATATATTGCTTTGTGTCTGACTCTGACACTGTTATGCCAGCTTTCAGCCAGTCCCCAGGGTCGCTTTCTCAGGGGAGAAGTCTGGAAAGATTACACACTTGCAGATAAAAAAGCCGATTTTTATGTCTCAACAAAAGGGAATGATGCCTGGTCAGGAAAAATTGCCGATCCAAACTCCACCGCGACAGATGGTCCGTTTGCTACAATTCAGCGGGCCCGGGAAGCTATCAGAGCATTAAAAACAACCACCTTCCTGCCCAAGAAACCAGCCTTGGACAAACGGTTTATTGGCTCTCCGCATCCGTTCGGAACAGGAAAAGACCTGCTTGTATTCATCCGTGAAGGAGTCTATACCCTGGACAGTACACTTATATTCAATTCCCTGGATGGAGGGGAGCGCATAGAGACAGAATTGCCGACCGGAGCTTTTGAGTACCACCAGTTAAAGGACTATTATGTCACCTATGCCTCTTATCCAGGAGAGAAGGCTGTGATCTCGGGAGGCGAAAGAATTACAGGGTGGCAGAAAAAGGAGGGTGCAAAATGGCAGGTTCACCTCGACAAAGTGGAGGTTAAGGAACTATTTGCCAACGGGAAACGTCAGACGCTGGCAAGAACCCCAAACAAGGGGTATTTTTATACAGACGGACAACCAACAGATCCGGGATTTTTCAGTTTCAGAAAAGGTGATTTGAAATCCTGGGGAGATTTGTCTGCCAACCGCATTACCATGATCGTAAGATGGGGTGCCGTGAACTCTTCCCTGACCAAAATAGATGAAAAGAAGCGACTGGCTTATCTTCAAAATCCAGACGATGAAATACTTAATATCCCTCCAAAATATTATGTTGAAAATATGGAAGCATTGCTGGACAGTGCCGGAGAGTGGTTTTTTGATCAAAAGACCAAACTCCTGACCTATATTCCCGAAAAGGGGATAGAAAATCCAAATACGGCGATCGTACTTTCTCCAAAAACTATGGGACTGATTCGTGCGGAAGGAACAAGGGACAAGCCACTGCGAAACCTCCGGCTCTGCAACCTTATATTTTCGACTACAGCACCAGGCGGTCGCAGCGCCCTTGATTTTGCCTATGCCAAGAATTGTGAGGTCATCCAAAATACGATCGAAAACGTTAGCCAGACTGCAATATATTTTGGATTAGGCTGTTACCACAACCTCATTGATCAAAATATCATCCGGAATATCAGTGGATCAGGTATCGCGGTTCTCGGCAGTCCAATACCTGAAAAGTGGAGCGACCAGGTAAGCGATAACAATATTACCCGCAACGAAGTAGCCAACCTTCGGCCTGCCAGGGTTGGAATCCACACCGCCAATGCCATGCGAACGACCATCGCACACAATTATGTTACCAATACAGGAAGTTATGGTATCACGGTCGGTTCGTGGCCCAACGTAGAGGAGACCAGCGATGGCAGCCATACCGTCGAATACAACCATGTTTCTTTTACCAACATGTCACGTGATGATGAAGGGGCCATCGCGGTATACGGGCTGAGCCCCGGTTCTGTGGTGCGTGAAAACCTTATACACGATGTCAAACCAGCCGCCACCAACGAGAATGTTGGTCTGTTTTTTCAGAACATGGCTAAAGGCTGGTCGCTCACCAACAATATACTCTTCGGACTGAAACAAGCGGAGATGAAGCTTTGCGCAGCCTATCTGGAAGACAATATTTACTTAGACAACCATTTGATTGAGAGACCATTGAATGAACCTGAGAAAATTATTTCCGGAATCCCGCAATACAGTTACAGTGATTTTCAGGTGCTTTCGCCTGAAGGCTTAAAAACCGGATCATCGGTCATCTTCAAGGCAGTGGTTTCTAACAGTTGCGCAACAGGCAACAAACAAGTTATGCTTTATGTGGACGGAAAGGTAGTGGATAGCCAACTTTTTCCTGTTATATCAAAAAATAGCCGTACGGTGGAATTCAAACACCAGTTTTTCACTCCCGGCAAACATACTGCAGCCATCGGTACATCACCTGAACAAACCCTGGAAATTGCAGGTGAGACGATACAGGTTCTGTATAGCAATCTTGAAACCAGGTTAACTGAGCTCCCATTAGGCGATTCTGTAAAAATACAGGTCACCATAAAAAATGTTTGGTCTGAGCAAAAAGAACAACTAATTGCTTTGTCAGTGAACAACAATATTGTCGCATCGAAATTGATCTCATTCGAAGCAAACGAAACAAAATTAATTGGATTCAGTTTTTTGCCGGAATCTGGCACCCATTCGGTCACGATCGGAAATCATCCTCCCCTGGCCATTCGGGTTTATCCCACCAAAAAAATCAATTTCAGGCAGACTGATTTTCTAACTTTCTGTTCCGTAACTGCAAAACCCTGTGAATACGAATACAGTGTGGAGAAAAACAGTTACCGGATAACCGCACGCGGCACAGATTTTCTCCATGCAGAGGATTCTTACGGCACCATCTATTTACCCAAATCAGTAACCGGTAACTTTGTAGCTACCGTAAAGATCACAGAGTTGGGCAATGCAGTGAGTGACTGGTTCAGATTCGGCATTTTTGTACGAAACAATCTGGCCAAAAAAATTGATTCAGATCAGGGAAGTCCCGGATCCTTCCTGGTCTTTTCAACACCGAAACGAAATGGAGCACAATGGGACGAGTTTGGGGACGGATCGATGCACAACTCAAAAAGCTTCAATTACAATACGGATCAACCCTTCCCACTCTGGTTAAAAATGGTCAGACATGGCGACCGGATTTCAGGCTACTATAGTTTTGACGGAAGAAACTGGATCTTAAGCAGGGAATCAGGCAACATTGCCGGGATTGCCCGTACCCTGGATATCGGACTTGCAGCAGGCTCCAACGATCAGAAATCGTCGATGGTAAAGTTTGAATCGTTTGAAGTGTGGGTAGAAGAATGAAGCAATCCCCTGTCATTCATACAAATCCCCCAAATCCGCTTTAGCTACCTGCACCAGAAAATCAGCGATTTTTTCTGTAAGGAAATGGAAAAACCTCTCGCCTTTTTCAGCGGTAGCCCTGGCAGGATTTCCAATGCCGGTATCCTGAGTTACCTTGCTCCAGTAACGTTCGGCCCAGGCCCAGCCTTGATTGAGGGCAGTAATTCTGAACTTCCTGGCAAATCCGTTTCCTGCATTTTCAAGCGGCAAAACCAACTCCGGATAGAGGTGCATCATCAGACTGGTCTCAACTTCTCCTGCGTGTTCACCTAAATCATCAAAAAACTGCTCCGCACCCGGGATCTTAAACCAGTTGCATTGTGTCAGCAGCATATCAGGAAACAGAAGGTTCAACTCCCGGATATGTTGCTTAAAATCGTTCCCGCCATGGGTGTTCAAAATAACAAACTTCCGTATCATCTGGCGGTTAAGCACCGTTAGCAGATCGTTAAGAATCAAATACTGCGTAGAAGGATTCAGGTTCATATCCAGCAAGATATCAGGCTGGCCGGTGTTTACACCAAACGGGATATTGGGAAGAACTACTACATTGGCTCCCTTTTCATTAGCCAGTTTCGCACATTCGGCGGCCAATTTGGAGGCAATAAAATTATCCGTTCCGTACGGTAGATGATAGTTGTGAGCCTCCGTGGCTCCCCAGGGTAAGATTGCAACTTCCGGACGTTGATCTTTGAACTTTCCCCAGGTGGTCTCTTCAAGTATATATGATCGCATGGCGTTAGAATTAGAATTACAAAGTAAATCAATTTGAATTACAAGAATAAAAGGTAGAACGAAGATGTTTCAAATTTTATGGTTATTTTCGTTTCCGTGAAGCGTTCAACTGTACCAATTTTCTCAATTAACTACTTTAAAAATTTCAAACTATAATATCATTTTATACAATTCAAATAGAACTATATGAGAACAACTCCTAAAAGCTGGCAGATTCTGTTGGTGATTCTGCTATTCAGCCATATCGCGCTAGCCCAGGTCATACTGCCTCCTTTTTTTAACTGCAATATGGTTTTGCAGCAGGGAATTCCTATCCCCGTCTGGGGTTGGGCCTCCCCTGGAGAAAAAGTAAGTGTGACCTTCAACAACAAAACGGTGACTGCGAAAGCCGGGAAAGACGGAAAATGGAAAGTTAGTCTATCCCCGATGAACTATGGCGGGCCATATAGCATGGTCATCAAGGGCAAGAATCTCCGCACCATCGAAAACATATTAATCGGAGAGGTCTGGGTATGCTCCGGGCAATCCAACATGGAATTCAACCTCTCATCTGCCATCAATGGAGAGGCCGAGATAGCAGCTTCAAACTATCCCGAAATACGCCTTTTCACTGTCAAAAAAAGAATAGCACAAACACCTCAGGAAAATTTAGAGGAGGGCGAATGGTGGGATTGTTCACCCATTTCCACTCCCCATTTCTCTGCAGTAGCCTATTTTTTCGGACGTGAACTTTACCAAAAACTAAAAGTTCCGATAGGTTTGATTAATACTTCCTGGGGAGGGACAGTGGCTGAAACCTGGACAAGTCCGGAAACCATTGCCAATAATCCTGATTTTGCCCCCATGTTGGAGAATCTGAAGAAAGTAGACCTGAAAGAGTACGGTAAAAGCGTTGAAAAAGAAATCCGTGATCGTTTGGGTGAATATGCCACATCCGATCAGGGCACCAAGAACAATCAGCCGGTCTGGGCAGCACCTGAATTGGACGATCAGAGCTGGAAAACAATGCCACTACCCGGATACATAGAAAAGAACGGACTTCAGGGAGTAGACGGAATCATCTGGTTCAGAAAAACGGTAGAAATAGATGCTTCACAAGCCGGGAAAGCCGCAAAACTTGAATTATCAAAGATTAACGATTCAGATGTGACATATGTTAATGGCGTTAAAGTCGGAGCCACAGACCAAAAAGCTGAAGCCAAAAGATCTTATGTCATTCCTGATGGTGTTTTGAAAGTAGGAAAAAACAACATCACTGTCAGGGTGGAAGATGTGGGTGGCAGCGGGGGACTCTATGGCAGTCCAAACGAGATGAAAATCGTTACAGATACGAAGAATATACCTCTTGCGGGAGATTGGAAATACAAAATTGGAGTAGTAGTGGTCAATACAACCCTTGGGCCCAACACATACCCTACCCTGCTCTATAATGGGATGATCAATCCCTTGGTACCCTATGGAATAAAAGGAGCCATCTGGTACCAGGGCGAAGGAAATGCAGGAAGAGCCTTTCAGTATCGACGTGTTTTTTCGGACATGATAAAAGACTGGAGAACGAAATGGAATCAGGGCGATTTCCCCTTCCTGTTCGTTCAGTTAGCTAACTTCATGCCGGCAGATAGCCTGCCGGTAGAAAGTACCTGGGCCGAGTTGCGGGAGGCTCAGTCCATGACGCTTTCTCTTCCTAAAACAGGCATGGCATCGGCTATCGATGTGGGGGATGCATTGGATATTCACCCAAAAGACAAGCAAACAGTCGGTAAAAGACTGGCAATATCTGCATTAAATGTTGCCTACCATCAGGATATTGAAAATAGGGGTCCTGTTTACAATCAGATGAAAGTTAACGGGAATAAAGTTGAAATCACCTTCGATCATGTTGGGAAAGGATTAAATGCAAAAGACAAATATGGCTATGTAAAAGGATTTACCGTAGCAGGAGCCAACCATAAATTCTATTGGGCCTCGGCAACTATTACCGGCGCCAGGACAGTGGTTATCAGCTCGCCGAATGTATCAGATCCGGTAGCCGTCCGCTATGGTTGGGCAAACAATCCCGATGATGCCAATCTGTACAACAGTGAAACGTTGCCTGCGGATCCGTTTCGCACGGACAAGTGGAAAGGAATCACTGAATAATAAGAATGAGGAGGCGAGTGTGAGCGCAGACGATGTACTTGTCCGCTCTCACACTCGCCCCCTTACCTTATCGTCATTCAAAACTGTGTAACAGCAGAATTTCTTCCGCCCACAATGTTTCATCGGGCGTTTCAAGAATGATCGGGATGTTGTTGAAACGATCATCCTGCATCACCATGCGGAAAAGTTCAATTCCAATCAGCCCCTTTCCTACGTTGTCATGCCTGTCAACACGCGATCCCAGTTCTTTTTTGGAATCGTTCAAATGGATGCCTCGGAGATAATTAAAGCCAATAATTTCACCGAACTTTGTCCAGGTATGTTTGTAAGCCTCTTCCACCCTCAAATCATAACCAGCTGTAAAGGTATGACAGGTATCAATGCACACTCCCACCCTTGATTTGTCATTTACTTGCGCGATAATCTCCGCGATCTGCTCGAAAACATGCCCCACGTTGGAACCTTGTCCGGCGGTATTCTCAATCACGGCAGTGACCCCTTTCGTTTTTTCCAATACAATATTGATTGACCCGGCAATGGTAGTCAGACATTTTGAAATCTCAATCTTCTGAAGATGACTGCCAGGATGAAAGTTTAGCAACTTAAGTCCCAGTTGTTCACATCTTTGCATCTCATCCAGAAAGGCTTCTCTGGATTTAGCCAGTGGTTCCCCTTCCGGATGGCCCAGATTGATGAGGTAACTGTCGTGCGGCAGAATCATCTCTTTTAGAAACCCGAATTTCTCGCAATTTGCGTTAAATGCTGCAATACTTTTAGCGGTTAGGGGAGGTGCATTCCACTGTCGCTGGTTCTTTGTAAACAGCGCGAAGGCATTGGCTCCGATCCCGTATGCATTGAGCGGAGCATTCTCTACGCCACCACCCGCACTTACATGTGCTCCAATATATTTCATGTTTTTTCCTTTTATACGTGTTCTTCTCTTCAGGGTTGAAGATAATCGAAAAAATAATCTGATATTCGTATGGAATTAAACATTGTAACCGTAATAAATATGGAACTAAACAGGTTGTTATTAGCGATGTTACTACTCTTTATCAGTAATACATATAGCTGTGCTGCCGACAAAACATCCAAAGAAATATCAGACTCCATTAAAACCGGTTGGAATTTTGGTGCACTTCCTTCCATCTCTTTTGATTCTGATTTAGGGTTTGAATACGGAGCACTTGTCAACTTTTACGACTATGGCAATGGAAAGCGGTTTCCTGCCTACAATCATTCCCTTTATTTTGAGGTTTCAAGATTTACAAAAGGAAGTGGAGTGTACAGGTTTTATTATAATTCGGATCAGCTCATCAAAAATTTTGATTTTTTTTGTGATCTCTCCTATCTTCCCGATCAGGCCAATGACTTTTATGGATTCAATGGTTTTGATGCGGTGTTGAAAAAATCCTGGGAAGACCCGAATGCAGACGATTACAAGACAAAAATGTTTTATAAATTTCAGCAAAACCTTTTCCGTTTTAAAGTAGACCTGATGCATAAAATAGCTGATTCTCATTTCAAATGGGCGGCAGGAATTAATCTTCAGAATTTTTCCATTTCCTCCGTTAATCTGGACAAACTAAACAAAAACAAAAGCGAATCAGAAATGTTGCCTGATGTACCAGGCTTGTATGAAAAATACATAGATTGGGAAATTATACCAACAAATGAAGCCAATGGCGGGTTTGAACCAGAGCTTAAAGCCGGGATCGTTTATGATACAAGAGATTTGAAAGTCAATCCGATGAAGGGGATGTGGACGGAGGCTGTAATCACAACTGTTCCCAAATTTCTGGGGGCAGAATCCGGGTATACAAAATTTGGACTGACCCACAGGCAATATTTTACTCTGATTAAAAATAACCTTTCTTTTGCTTACCGGTTGGGCTGGCAGCAGACCATTGGTGGTCACGTTCCTTATTATGAACAACCTCAAATATCCACGATCGTGATGACTTCTTATGCTACGATTGGTTTGGGCGGAGCCAAATATTTACGCGGTGCACGAAGAGAAAGAGTCTATGGAGATGGAGTTGTTTATGGTAATTTTGAATTAAGGTGGAAATTTGCCCGGATGAATTTCATCAACCAAAAATTTTATTGGGGATTGAATACATTCGTGGATATTGGCCAGGTAACCAAAAAGATCGCAGTCCCCAATATGTATTTACTTCATGAGAATACTGCAGACTATTTTAATCCGGGCGCTGAAAAGATGCATGGTACTTATGGCGCTGGTCTGAGACTGGCCATGAACCAGAACTTCGTAATTTCAATCGATTATGGGAAGGCTATGAATGAACAGGATGGAGATTCCGGCCTCTACATCGGACTGAATTATCTGTTTTAAACCGACTGAAGAGTGAAATAAAAATTGATTTTTAGTCTTTAACATTTCAAACAATGAAAACCGCCGTGGTCGCCGGAGCATCCGGACTAGTAGGATCTGCCCTGATCAAAAGACTGACAGACACGAGTGAATACGGTCAGGTCCATATCCTGGTAAGGAAAGAACTCGACTTGGTTCATCCAAAACTTGTTCAGCATATTGTCGACTTTGACCAGCTCGAAAACCTGACTTTTGACTTCATTCCTGATGATGCCTTTTGTACACTGGGAACAACTATTTCAAAAGCAGGAAGTCAAACAGCCTTCATCAGGGTGGATCACAATTATGTATGTACTTTCGCTGAGATGGCAAAAGAGCTTGGAGTTACAGGCTTTTTTGTTGTCAGTTCCATGGGTGCAAACCAGGCTTCTTCCATTTTTTACAACAAGGTTAAAGGACGGATGGAGGATGATCTCAAAAAGATAGGATTTCCCCGACTGGGAATCTTCAGGCCTTCCCTGCTTCTGGGACCGCGAAAGGAGAAACGTGCCGGCGAGAAATTTGCAGGATGGATCCTGAAACTTCTGGATTTCATGATCCCGTCAAAGTACAAAGCCATTGACGTTGACAACGTCGCAAAAAAAATGGTTGAAGTGGCTCTGTTGGCAGAAAATGGAATTTTCATCCTTGAATCAGACAAATTACAATAAATATTTTGAAACCTGAGATTCAGTCACTCCCATTTCCAATTTGTATCTTCGCCTTTAGCAAAATTTATCATCACATAAAACACAATGCCATGACTGAGTTCAGTTACCAGAAGCCTTTCCCGATCAAGAAGGATATGACACAATACCGTCTGCTAACCAAAGATTTCATTCAATCCATCGAATTTGATGGCCGGAAAATCCTGAAGATTTCCTCTGAAGGTTTGGAACTTCTTGCCCGGGAAGCCTTTGCTGATGTCTCCTTTTTTCTCAGGGCTTCCCATCTGGAAAAGCTTTCTCATATTCTAAAGGATCCTGAGGCCAGTGAGAATGATATTTTCGTGGCGCATACCATGTTACTAAACCAGGTTGTCGCTGCCGAAGGGGAGTTGCCAACTTGCCAGGATACCGGAACAGCCATTGTCATCGGCAAGAAAGGCGAGAATGTCTGGACCGGCAGCGATGATGCAGCGTCGCTCTCCAGGGGAATTTTTGAAACCTACCGGGATCGCAATCTGCGCTACTCTCAGGTAGTACCACTAACGATGTTCGACGAGAAGAACACCGGGAGTAATCTCCCTGCACAGATCGATATCTATGCGACAGAAGGAAATTCGTACGAATTTCTGTTTATTACCAAAGGAGGCGGTTCTGCAAACAAAACCTACCTCTATCAGATGACCAAATCGTTGCTCAATGAAGATACTTTGACCGGTTTTATCAAAGAAAAAATCAAGGATTTGGGTACCTCTGCCTGCCCGCCTTACCATCTTGCAGTCGTCATCGGGGGCACATCGGCCGAAGCCACGCTCGCGACTGTCAAAAAAGCCTCTGCCGGATACTTTGATCATCTGCCAACATCAGGGAACGAAGGTGGTCAGGCTTTCAGGGACTTGGAATGGGAAGAAAAAATCACGCAGATATGCCAGAAAAGCGAAATAGGTGCCCAGTTCGGTGGCAAATATTTCGTTCACGACGTACGGGTAATCCGTCTTCCGCGCCATGCAGCCTCCTGTCCGGTGGGAATAGGTGTAAGTTGCAGTGCCGACCGGAATATCAAGGCCAAAATAACCGAAGAGGGTATTTTTCTGGAGCGACTGGAAACTCATCCCGAACGTTTTCTACCAAAGACAGCACCATATCTGCAGCCTTCTGTGGAGATTGACCTTGACAGGCCCATGGAAGAGGTTCGCGAAGTGCTCTCCAGGTATCCGGTTAAAACAAGGCTAAGCCTGAAAGGAACCCTTGTTGTTGCACGCGACATTGCCCATGCCCGCATCAAGGAAATGATCGACAAAGGGGAAGAGATGCCGGAATATTTCAAGAAATATCCTGTTTACTATGCCGGCCCTGCCAAAACCCCAAAGGGAATGGCTTCGGGCAGTTTTGGCCCGACAACAGCCGGCAGGATGGATAGCTATGTTGAACTATTTCAATCACTTGGTGGTTCTCTGATCATGTTAGCCAAAGGAAATCGTTCCAATCTGGTCACGGCTGCCTGCAAGAAATATGGCGGCTTTTATCTGGGCTCTATCGGCGGACCGGCTGCCATTCTGGCCAAAAACAGCATCAAGTCGGTTGAAGTGATCGACTTCCCCGAACTGGGGATGGAAGCGGTCCGGAAGATTACGGTGGTCGATTTTCCCGCATTTATCATCGTCGACGATAAGGGAAATGATTTCTTTGCCGCGCTGAAATAGATTAAAATTTAATTATCTGTAATTCATCTGTTTATAATTTGTTTCTTAATGGCAAGATGGAATACCCACTTAATCATTTTCGGTTGATCCGCCAGCAGGCGGATGGATATTTCATCATCCTGGGGACAACTCATGTCAAAAAATTAGAATACGATCTATCTTTTTTTAGAAACAAAATCCCCGGGAAAAAGTATAAGTGGATTAAATGATCTGGACAACAGATACAATAAATCTTTTTATACACGAAAAATGACAGCTGTAAACGTTTATTTAAATTTTAATGGCAATTGTGAAGAGGCCTTCAATCATTACAAATCAGTTTTTGGTGGTGATTTCCCATACCTTGGAAGATACAAGGATATGCCGGTGCAAGAAGGTATATCATCCTGTTCTCCCGAAATTGGAGAAAAAATAATGCATATCTCATTGGCGATCAGCAAAGAAACTTCAATAATGGGAAGCGATACAGGCGGTGAATGGGCTCCGGCCTTTCAAAAGGGCAATAACTTCTCAATTTCAATCACTACAGACAGCAAAGAAGAGGCCGACCGCTTATTTACCGGACTTTCATTGGGTGGACAGGTAACAATGCCTTTGGAAAATACCTTTTGGGGTGACTACTTTGGCATGTTCACCGACAAGTTTGGTATAAATTGGATGGTAAGTTTTGCCACAAAGTAAAAAAAGCCGAGATCTTTCTTGATTTTTTTTGCAGTGGGGAAAAAAGGTTTATCTTTGCAACACTTTTGAAGAAATTCACAAGTGCAAAGGGAGCTTAGCTCAGCTGGTTTAGAGCATCTGCCTTACAAGCAGAGGGTCGCTGGTTCGAATCCAGCAGTTCCCACAGACTTAAAGAGAATAAAATCAGAGGATTACAGAAGGTTTAAACCGGAAGTAATCCTCTTTTTCTTGCAATAGGTTGCTAAAAATCGCTGTTTTTTGCTTATGTTTGATGTAAATCATGTGCTAAAAATGTGTAAAAATGGCAAAGGTATCTCTTACAATCATCCAAAATCGTCCCAATCGCCATGGCGAATATGTTGTGATGCTGCAAATAGCTGCACATAATAAAAGTATTCGCACCGCAACAGACGTAACGGTATTAAAGGAAAATTGGCTTCAGAATGAAGGTTTGGTTTTAGGAGGCAAATCCGGAGATAAACTCGCCTTATCAAAAAATGTTCGCATTACACAAATAAAGAATGGGTGCGAAGTGAAAATGATCCGCAACCAGGAGCGGGTTGACAAAATGGATGTGCAGGCTCTTAAAAAATTTCTTCTCTCGGAAGATGAAGTTGTCAATACTGATTTTTTCTCCTACTGTAAGGCAAGAATATCAGAACAGCAAGACCTTGGTCGGAAAAAAAGTGCCGAATTGTTGCAGAGTACCTCCGAAAAGGTAAAGGATTTCTGGGGAAGCTCCTCGCTTGACTTCTCTGATATCAACTTAAGATTCCTACAACAATTTGAAGGATACTGCCTGCGGACCAAAAAGAAGGTTAAGGGTAAAAAGATAGAAAAGGAAACAGAAAAAACCATGTCAACCAATGGTGTGGCTGTTTACCTTCGCAATATTCGAACCATCCTTAATCAGGCTATAGCAGATGACCTGACAGAAAATTACCCTTTTAAAAAATTCAAGATCCACACTGAAGTAACTCGTAACAGAAACCTCACCACTGAAGAGATTCGCCTGATCCGGGATTATGCAGCACCCAATCGACGGCAGGAAATCGCACGTGATTTTTTTATGCTACAGTTTTTCTTACTGGGAATTAACACATTTGATGTATTCTGGATGCCCAGGTCCGGAATGGTGGGTGATCGGCTGCAGTTTAATCGGGGTAAAACGGGTAAATTTTGCAATATAAAAATTGAACCTGAAGCAAGTGCACTGATTGACAAATTCCGTGGGCTGAAATATCTTATGTGGTTTGCCGATCAAAGCGTTGCTGAGCGCATACCGGGACATAGCAGTAAACATAGCCGAAAAAGTGATTTTCAGTACAAGGATGAAGCCGCATTTAATAAAATGATCAACATTAATCTGGCAAAAATACAGACTGCTCTAAAAATCAATCCTGCGGCAAAAATCACTACTTATTATACTCGTCACTCGATGAGTAGCATCATGAGGGAGATAGGAGTTTCTGTCGATGATATCTCGTTATGCCTCTCCCACTCCTCTCCCGATCATAAAATAACTCATATTTACATTAACAAAGATTTTGCGAGGGCTGATATGGCGAACCGAAAACTGATCAACCATATTCAGGGGATTGAAGAGAAAACTACAAAAAGACGTGAGAGAAAGAAAAAAACCTGATCATTTTATTCTATTTTGGATAAGAATTCGACTCACAACGTTTAGTTATGTACTGTTAAATCAGCTTTACCGCCATTTACTAAAAGGACTTGACCAGAAAGAGTTACTATTTGATTGAGTATAGCTTTGATAACCCCATGAATTATTTTTCGGACATTCCGGTTGGATTAAAGCGTCTATGTCTTTGTAATTTAAAAATTGGTCCTTTTTCGAGCTGAATGGGTCAAGCCAGTCTGCTTTTTCTTTTGCCCATCTAACCTTTTCAATAATCTCTTCATTCATCGCACCGTTCTTGGCTACGAATTCTTCATATGTATTTATGTAATGTCTAAGTATATTGGTTTTATGTAACCGTTCTGCCATTGAAAACAGCGATTTGAACTCTTGTTGCTCTGCTTTTTTTCGCTCTTCAAAATTTCTACGCTCTCTTTCTTCTTTTTCTCAGAAACATAAATGTCAAGAGTCGGCCCGATCTTGTTCTTAAAGGGATTCTTTTTTAGGTAAATATTTTCTGATTCCTGCCTAAATTTTTCCTTTGTATCAATGATGACTGGATCCTTAGCATAGAGGACTTCTGGCACTATAAATGCAGATGTATCTCCACCGCTTATTTCTAATTCACGGACTCCTGACTTGTCCCCTCTCAATTTAGTGCGGTCGTAAGTGTCTAATAGTCAATGATTGTGTTTGAAAAATGACTAAATTTACCGCACTAAGGGTAGATTTGGCATGAAAATCAGGGTTGTCAAAACCGCATCAAAGGCACGGGCGGTGCAGGTTGTCCGTTACCAGAACAACAAGCGGATTGTTTTGGCGCATATCGGTTCGGCACATACGGCAGAAGCACTAAGTGAATTAATGATATTGGCCGAAGAATGGATAAAGGATTATTCCAGGCAACTCTCTATTTTCCCCGATGAAAACCCCAACAGGTTGCTGCACCTGAACCACAGCACATTTATTGGCATTAAATACCATTTTTTTTTACAATCAGGTGCGTTTAATACAAGAGATGCTCAAACTGGATACTCTGCCCGCTTTGTTGAATGATTTGGTAGCCATACGGATATTCGAGCCCGCCTCCAAACTTCGTTCCCTTGAACTGATGGAACAGTTCTTTGGCATCAGCCATAGCCGCAAGACATACTACAAGATCGCCCCCGACTGTGTTGGCTTGAAAAAAACGGTGGAGCAAAAGGTTGTCTGCTTTGCGGGCCTTCATTACTCGTTCAATTTTGACATCCTGTTTTACGATGTAACAACACTCTACTTTGAAACTTTTGAGGAAGACGGGTTGCGCAAGAACGGTTTTTCGAAGGACAACAAATCCCAGCAACCACAAATACTGATCGCCCTGATGGTAAGCAAAGAGGGGTTCCCTGTAGCTTATGAAGTATTTTCGGGCAATACCTTCGAGGGGAACACCATCATCCCTGTCATCAAAGATTTCATTCAAAGAAACCGTGTGAAAGAATTTACCGTGGTGGCCGATGCTGCGATGATAAGCTCGGAAAACATACAGCAATTGACCCAAAACAACATCAATTATATTGTAGGGGCACGGCTAGGGAATATTCCCGTCGTTTTGCTGGAAACCATCGACAAATCCATCAGCAGGGAAGATGGCAAAAGCATACGGATAAAAACCGATAATGGTTATCTTATTTGCAGCTATTCATCGGTAAGGTACCGCAAGGACCGTTACGAAATGGAGAAGTTACTCCGGTGCGGGTAAGTTCCTGGGAATAATAAGGAAATTGCTTCTTCAGCTCTTCAAGCCACTCATCTGTTTGTACAGGAACAGGGGCAGTATAGGCTAAACTGACGAGTTGTTCATCTTTTAGCAATAACAGCTCTTCGTAACTTTTACCGCTGGCTTCAATCCGGGACAAGTAATTGTCCAGCGTAGCCCGGTGAAGATGAAGCAACTTAGATATTTTAAGTTTGCTCTGACCATCTGCTTTTAATTGAATGATGCGTCGTACCTGTGTCATCCCGATTGATTTGTTTGCCATCGTGCCTTAGTTTGAGTAAGACACAAAAATCACAAATCAATCCTCAATAGACGGTTAAGTTGTACACTCTAATCCAGAAAAAATTGTACAATATATGCCGGATTGTCAGTCGTGTTGGCGGGCCAACGACCGACCCAAAACTTAAAAAAAAACAGCAAAAAATTGTACACTTTGCTCCAGAATCAATTGTACACTATACCCCGGAATTTATTGTACACTATACTCCGGAATATTCAGTATTTCCAGCTTCGGTGTAAGAGCTCATCAATTGTGAACTTATCGCTTATATGATTGCTGCTATCCATGTTTAGTTTTCAATAAAAAAGAAATTTGGGCTGTCAAAGTGCCATTTTCACTCCGTTTTGTTTCAGCCAGTTTTCCAGATCCCTGTAATTTGGCATTTTTTTATCGAGGTCATTCCAAAATTCAGGTGAGTGGTTTGGATGCTTTAAGTGGACCATTTCGTGGGTAATAATGTAGTCCATAACCGGAATGGGAGCCATGGCACATTTCCAGTGAAAATTCAATGCATTGTTTGGTGACCATGATGCCCAGCGGTTTTTCAATTCAAGTACTTTAATGGTTGATGGTTTTGATTGAAACTTTTCAGTTATGAATTTTAAACGCTCAGTAATCTTTTCTTTTGCTTTTTCTTTATAAAAAGCTTTGAAAACCTTCTCCGCTTGGGCGAGATATATTTTATCCAGTTTAAAATATCCACCGCTAATTTTTAATGGAA
>JANYKW010000018.1 GCA_025358025.1 Bacteroidia bacterium
GTAACCGATTTTGATGTATCGGCGAATGAATGAATCCTTAGTTTGTCTTATTAACATCATATATTAAGTAAAAAATTAACTGGAACACTCTTACTTTTAAAAGTAATGACTCACTTATTGAACACGACCTTACATTCTATAGATTTCATCAAATTACAGAGTATTATCTTACTTTTGCCATCAGTTCAATTTTTGACTTCCATTACAATTTCTCAAAGTTTTCTAGCAGTTCTTTTCCGAACAAATCCCTAATATTCTTTAAAGTACTATTACAATACAATATCGAATATTTGCAATTTAAACTCTTGTAAACTCTATAAATATCAAAAAACAATGTAGCATTATAAACGTACATTTCGCCGTTTAAATATACTCTTGGGCTGTCCAGTGTATTCAAAACTCTACTTATATTCTCCTTTGTCAAAACTACCTCTCCTAAAATGAGATTATCAATATTAACTTTATCTAATTTTGAGATCATTGAAAAATATAACTCGCGGTAGGGTTCCCATAAAGGTGTTTCAACAGTAATTACATCAATATACTCTCTACTAATACAAATGTTTTTATATATATTATCATTGAACAATGAGGCAGCCAAGTTGAAGCGTATTTCATTAATTTTTAAACGTTTAAGTATTTTCAAATTATATTCATTTGCATAATAGCCATTAGAATAAATCTTATAATAAAAATCCAAATTGCATTCTTTTCTAAACGAGTCAAGCGATAGAACAACGTCCTGGATATAGTCCATTCTAGTTAAAGGTTCATTAGCCTCAGCCGAAAAATTTACAATAACTTTGTTTTTTATATATTCAGATTTGCTAACCAGATTTTTTATTGCATATTGTATTTGTCCATTGAGGTCATTTTGATTGAAATCTCTCTTTTTATAATTGCTATAGCAAAAAGGACAAGAATAATTGCATTTTTCTCCATCCATCGTGAAACTAATTTGAAACTCATCATTTTTATAGCATGCCTTGCAGCCTTCAGAAATAATGCCCGAATAAATCAAATTATTTCCTAAACTCGTTTTAAGTCCTGTAGATTTATTAATCTGATTCTCAAGATTATAAAATACTTCTGAAATAGAAATCAATTGCATATTTTTAAAAGTTATGAGGCTGACTGATTATTCAGTCAGCCTCATTCAATTTTAATTTGGTTAAACTGTTCTTTCACATGCTTTGCACATAACAGTATTTCCATTCGAACTACGGCCTGCTGGACATCCAGCTGCATAAGAACCTTGCGGGTTGTTTTTAGCCACAACCTGGGCTTTTACATACTTTTTCATGTTACTAAAGATTAAAAATAGATACCTACTCTTTAAAGGATTTTCGGTTTACTGTAAGCATTCGGCCTGCTACAGGTATCCTTGTCTCGGAGCACTGATTGAATTACTTTTCGAGTGGCTTCCAGTTTGCCGGGAGAAGTTCGCTTAACCGAAGCATGGAGTGATCCGGTATTCGGTTAAAAACATCCGTTAGCCACTGCATCGGATTGACCCCTGCGAGTTTGCAGCTTCCCAACAAAGAGTAAATTATGGCAGTTCGTTCGGCAGATTCGTTGTTGCCGCAGAAGAGGTAATTTTTTCTTCCTTATGTTGGCATGACACTTATGTTGGCATGAAAGCCGTTTATCTTTATATTACAGCATTTTACTAATATCCTTCACAACATAATTTCAAGACCGTGCTATATTGTAATATAGTTCCACTAAAGGGCTATTATTATAATATGTATGAAAAAATTTATTTAAAAGAATCCAGCTTGCGTCCGCATTTGGATGCACCTCTACGAAAGGAGCGAGAGAATTACATCTCGCAAATGGAGGAGAAAGGCCTCTGCATCAGATATCTGCAGATAGCCTCAAAGTATTTGCTTTTTGCAGTACGAGTTTTGAATTTACGAGACGGCAGTGCTTCCGTTGTATTATTTGAAGAAATAAAAGCAGCCAGCCAAACCTGGAGAGAAATGAAACTCCAGAGTAACCGTCGTAAGAACACAGCTCCAGATGTAGATACCAAGACCAATGATTTTGTATGCACTACTATCAAATGGCTCTCAGGAATACATCGTCTTGATGCCAGATTTTACGAAGAAGACAATCTCTTCAATCTTTTTAACACCTTGATGGTGTACAAGCTCAAATATTTTTGTGCCCCTCTTTATAAAGAGAGAATTGCGTACCTCCAATACCAAAGACAGAGGGGTATGGGTTTGAAGACCCTAAGAGAATATGCAGAAACACAGTTATTTGTTATTAATATGCTCGGTCTTGTTGTACCTTGCATGGTACACGAAGAGGAAGTTTGGACAGCCTTGACAAAGTGGGATAGAACATCCCAAGGACGGCATAAGTGCCAGTCTCGCAAGGGGCATCGTTCATTTCGGACTGTAGCTTTTGGATGGCTGAGATATGTCAATCTGCTAAACGAAAATCACACTCCTGTCCACGAAGGAGACAAACTTGAATCTTATTATGACTGGATCATTACTGAGAAAGGACTATCAAAAGAAACAAAAAAATCGAGACGCATAGAGTTACAGCAATTTACGACTTTTCTGCACTCAAACGGTTTGATTCTGACTAACATTTCTGCTGAAATCCTCGACAGATACATCCAATTCCGCCATAATAGCGGGTGTAATCGCAAATCGATCGGTACCATAGTTACATCTTTGCGTGATTTTCTTAGATATGCCAATATTAGAGGATGGTTACCTGTAGATTTATCCTCTGCATTGCGAGGGCCACGCCAATTCAGTTTGGAACCGTTGCCATATGCAGCCAATTGGAAGGATGTACAGCGACTAGTTGATTTCTATAGCGGTGACTCTCCAGTATGCAAGAGAAACAGAGCTATCATTGTCATGTTTGCCGTTTATGGCATTCGTACGAGCGAGCTTACTAATCTCAAAATCAAGGACCTCGACTGGGAGAATGAAATTATAACCCTACATAGGGCCAAGCGGGGCCGGTCTCAGGCATTGCCACTTATGCCGATTGTCGGAAATGTCCTCATTCGATATTTCAAGGAATCTCGCAGAAATGATCTCGGAAAAACTCATTTGTTTATCAACCTGCTGGCACCTTATGACCAGATGTCAACGTCCGGAGTTTACCAGGTCGTGTCTCAGGCCTATCATAAGTTAGGCATCAGCCTTGAGCATGTCGGTGCTCATTCATTACGTCACTCGTGCGCCAGTCATTTGGTCAATTCAGGACACTCTCTGAAAGAGGTTTCTGACTTGCTTGGACATAAGCAGTTGGATACTACTCGTGTTTATGCGAAGATAGATCTGCCCAATCTCAGAAAGGTTGCAGACATAAATTGGGAGGGGCTGCTATGAGAATCGATACCGCTATTTCCAAATATACAGACTATCGTCTAAGTCTTGGTGAGAAATTCAGAGTAAATGGCTATATCCTTCGAGATTTCGCATCCCATGTTGGACAAGACGCTGACCTTAATACTATAACGAACCAACAATCCCTTGATTTCCTGTATAGTAAGGCCGGCATCAATACTCATGTTACTTCTTATTGGTTTTGCATCTATGCTGCAATCAATGGACTTTTCCTGTGGGCCGTGCCAAGAGGCTATGCCGATAAGAATCCTCTGCCAATCGAAAAGCCCAAAGATCCGGTAGCATTTGAGCCGTACATATACTCTAAGGATGAGTTAAGATTGATCTTTAATACTGCTTTGCATTATCGCAAGCGTTTCAATATCTTCTATCCTGAGGTCATACAATGCATGCTCAAAATAACCTACATGTTAGGGTTACGTCCAAGCGAAACGGTAAAGTTTTGCATATCAGACATTCGTTTAGGCGATGACAATTATGCTTTAATCAGGGCAACAAAGTTCTATAAGTCAAGGTTTGTTGCTTTCAATAATCAGGTAGCCTTATTACTATCAAGCTATTTACAGTGGAGACGCGATCACGGTTTGTCGGAGGATGGTGAAGCACCATTATTCCAAGATAAGAAAGCACAACCGATAAAACTTTCTGGATATCAACAAGCTTTCCGACTTATCTGTGATAAAGCAAAGATCCATCGTCCTGATTTGGAAACCTCGAGATCAGATGTCCGCCTGCAAGACTTGCGACATACTTTCGCCACAGACAGGGTCACATACTGGTATGAATCGGGCAAAGATGTACAGGAACTATTACCTGTATTATCGACTTACCTCGGTCACTGTAATCTTGACAGCACCGCTGTCTACATTACATTTACGGATGCCCTGTTAAACGAGGCAAGCAATAAGTTTGAATCTTATAACGGTCGTTAGCTTATGGATAAGACTACTTACGTAAGCTATTGGCTTAGACGTTTTCTGATGGAATATATGGTGACTGTGCGAAATCTTTCGGATAATACCCGTAGAAGTTACCGGGACTCCTTCAAGCAACTGCTTCCATATACGTCAAATGAGCAGCATGTCAAGATAGACGAAATCAAGTTCTGCCATATTGATTCAGATTGTATAAAGCGATTTCTATTGAATCTTGAAGTAAATCGTAAATGTACGATAAATACCCGCAACCAGCGCTTGGCTGCTATCCATGCCTTTGCAGGTTTTGTATCGCATAACTGCCCGGAATTAGTAGAATGGAGTCGTCTTGTCCATTTTATCCCAATGAAGAAGGATAAAGTGGAAGTCATTGACGGTGCCGTTACTCCTTGTCTGTATTATCTTGAGAAAGATGAGATGAATGCTTTGCTTGACGCTCCTGATCGGAATACTGTCCAAGGCCAGCGTGACTATGCTTTGCTCATATTCCTCTATAATAGTGGGGCAAGAGCATCTGAAGCAGCATCTCTTACTATTGGAAATCTTCTGCCGGGATCCCATAATATTGTGTCACAGGTAATCATCCATGGGAAAGGCAACAAGAAACGTACATGCCCACTATGGAAGAGTACAATAGCTATCCTGAAGCCTTTCATCAATGGACGAGCAGATTCTGAGAATGTTTTCTTGAATCGCTATAGTGAGCCGATTACTCGATTTGGCATTTACGAGATGGTAGCAAGATATGTAGTGCAGGCTGCTCAAGTAATGCCCAGCATCTTAAAGAAACGGGTTAGTCCGCATACTATCAGACACTCGACTGCATCTCATCTACTTGAATCTGGTACAGATATCAATACTATACGAGCTTGGTTAGGTCATGTATCAGTTAATACTACCAATATCTATGCAGAGGTAAATGTACAAAAGAAAGCCAAAGCACTGAAAACTTGTGAGATAAAGCAGAAGGGTAAACTTCAGAAATCTTGGAAGACCGATAAAGGGCTGATGGATTTTTTGACAAGTCTTTAAAAATTTATGTTGGCTGAAAGGGATTGACTTATTCTGAATTTGAGTTTGTTAAGCTACGATGCCAACATAAGTGTCATGCCAACATAAGGGAGATTATGTTGTGCACAACATAATCTCCCGACAGCCAGGGCACGAACCCCGTTTTCAGCGCCATTATTGTCAATATTATACCTTCCATCGAGAACATACCGTGCCAAACGGGGATAAATATTATAGGTATATGCGATGGCCTTACCAATCAGGCTTTTAGGCAGGACTGCAGGATGGTTTGCAAGCAACCATTTTTCAAAGGTCTTGATGATAGGATATGATTTCCCCTGGCGTAACTCTTTAATTTTCTCCGGAGGTAGATTTTGTTCTTTGGCATCTCTTTCAATGGCATACAAGTCGCGGATAACCCCGAGTGCATATTTAGCCCTTTGCGGATCGTCATTCAGGGCGAACTCAAATTTCCTTCTGGAATGCGCAAGACATCCAAGCAATAAAACTCCTTTTTTGTTTTCATAAATATTATAAGCACCATAACCATCGCTCTGCACCGCGCCCTGAAACGAATGCAACAATTCTACCACCACTCTTTGAGCCCGACTACCTTTCTGGTAATGAAAAAACAGTTGGTTCTGCACCGGACTTCGAACAATCCAATGATACCCCTTTCGGGTCGCCCCGGGTTTATCCTGATCCATTACAGGGATTGTGCTTTCATCAATTTGCAGGTAATCGCAGGATAAAACATCCTTTTTTATGCAATCGTATAAAGGTTTGAGTAAATCGACAGACTCAAAGAACCATCCGTTGACTGTCGATGCTGCCAGGATTATTTTTTGTCTTTTGAAGATCTCCAGTTGTCGGTAAAAAGGCAGGTGGTCAATGTATTTACTCACAAGAAGGTGTGCCAGAAGGGACGCCCCTGCGTTTGACCTTGGCAAAACCTGGGTGGGAAGATCAGCTATTATGACACCTCCGCCCTTTGGAAGCGCATATTTTGGACGGATGGTACGAAGGACATAAACCTCACCGGGTGTGTATAATAACTTTTCGGTAACCTCTTCTCCAATTTTTACCGCGCCTTCAGGGATATTCTCCGGCTCGACAACCAGGTCTTCACGACGTATGGAATCAGGGATGGCGGTGCGTACAGGTTTCTTATTGGTTTCTTTGTTGCGGGTATAGGTGATCTCGATCTTCTCGGTCTCAATCTCTATGGCGGCTTCCTCAGGGATGCTTTCCTGCCCATCAAAGGCAAGGGACAACTGCGCAGGATCTTCCGGGACGAAACGCTCGCTGCTGCGTCCAAACATCCTTCTACGCAAGGCTATGAGCTCATTTGAGAGCTTTTCAATGGTGGAGCCGAGTTTTTCGATAGTTAAATCACGTTTTTCTATAACAGAGTCGCGCTTGAGGATTTCTTTTTTTAGACGCTCGTTTTCCTGCTCTAAAGTCTCTGTTTTTGGTGCCAATTCCTTTGCTTTCATGCAATGAAGATACAAATAATCAGTGAATTAGCCAAATATTTTAACCAAAAAAGATCACATTTTTTGATCTTTTTTTCATCAAAAGAAACAAATTTTCAGGTTAAACCGACTCTCTTTTCACCGGCTCTCTTTTCAAATTCTGCCTCATGGGTGCGGGGTCAAACCGCTTGCGCTGGACTATGTTTTTCATCGACAGACCCTGAATCATCATCACCAGTTCGGACCATTTCATTTGGAAGGCATTTTGCTCGGGGTCAAAGACAGGCCGCTCGAAACAACCCGACTCCAGGCGTTTGTGGTAGATCACCAACCCGCCGCGTTCCCAGTGAAGGAGTTTGATCGTGCTGCGCGATCCGTTGACGAAAATAAAAACTTCACCGCTCAAAGGGTCACGTCCCATTTGCGAGCGTACCACTCCGCAAAGCGTGTCAAAGCCTTTGCGGATATCGGTTGCCCCGGTGCACAAATAATACTGAAGGTTGTCCGAGAGAGAAAACATACCTTAAAAGATGGTGACCAGCTGCCGGATCAAATTCAGTTCAAAGTTTGAAGCAATCGACAGACGTACCCCGTTGGGATAGATAAGTTCTAAAACCTCTTTGCCTGATGCCGGAAATTGTTTTGGCCCTTGGATACTGACCGGAATGATTCTGGGAACTTCCGGGTTTTTACGCAACCGCTAGTGCCAGTAATAATAGGTGGCTGGTTTGAGTCTCTCTTTTTTGCAAAACTCCTGCACGCTAAGTC
>JANYKW010000086.1 GCA_025358025.1 Bacteroidia bacterium
CTGGGAACGCATTGGTCGTCTCAAAGAGCGATATCCCAGCGCACATCGGTTCTACGACATACAGGTAGCTTCCGAAAATGACATTGCCACTAAACTGGAATGGAAAAAAATCATCCCGGTCAGTCGTAAAGAGGAAGGTGTGTACTTCCTTCGCACATCGGTCAAACAGGTTGATGAAAAAGGATTTTGGGACATTTATAATACGATACGTGAGCTCGAATCTGTGTTACCCGAAAAGGTGGATCGAAAAACTGAACCACCCGGCACAGGCTAAATTCCGAAGCTGGGGATGCAAGTCGGGTTAAGACCGACGACAATGCCTTGGTTAAGTACCAGGTTGGCAGAAGTTTTTCAGTTCACGATGGAAATCAATCAAACCTTTTTGCTGGTATCAACGCTTATGAATATGCTGGCAAAACATACACCAGAACATGGCAGCACTCAGATGCTTCATGTGCCGATTGTCACATGAATACATTTAATCCGGCCGATTCAACAGGTGGTCACTCCCTCAAGCCCAAAAAGGCTGAATGTACCGCTTGCCATCTTGGCGACAGAATAACCCCTGTACAGGAAAATATCGAAATTAAACGCATTGAGTTGGCAGAACTCCTGGTTGCAAGAAAGGTGTTCAAGCAAACCACCAATTCGTCCGGTGCGATTTCCTACAGCGCTTTACAAACCCACGATTTCTTCGGCGTTCTTTTCCCCACTGTTCAGGAAACTACCAAATTTGCAATTGCCCTCGCAGCCGCGAATGGAAATATGGCGAATTGGGAGCCGCTTACAATTATGGCTAAATCAACAGCGAATTATCAAAAGGGGTACACAATCCTGTTTACGCCTTGCAGGTGTTGCAGAATTCTATCGATTGGCTGAACGCTAATCCTTAATCCCATTGCATTTTGAATTCAAAATCCCGCAAGAAAACAAAAATTTTTCCGGGATTTTTCTTTTCCGGCCATTGACATATATCAACGCAGAATTGAGATATGTCAGTTAAATTATTAACAAATCTCACCTGTGAATTAACAAACACTAACTCAAACTTGGATATTTTTGTTCGGAAATTATTTGCACAAGTTGTCTGCTGCGATAAATGTATTTATTAACGAAAAACTGTAAGAACATGAAAAGAGTATTGACTTTTATTTTTGCCGCCGGAATGATGATTTCAGCTGCATCGCTCATGCTTACCAGCTGTACCAAAGAGGGCCCGCAGGGCGCTTCAGGAGCAGCCGGTAAAGATGGCACAAATGGCACAAATGGAAAAGATCAGAATGCAACCTGTACCCAGTGTCACAATTTCAGCGATTCACTGGTAACAAAAATTTACCAGTACAACGCTTCAAAGCATGCTACCGGTTCCACCACCTTCGAAGGAACACGTACAGCATGTGCCCCTTGTCACACCAGCCAGGGTTATGTAGAATGCCTGACTACCGGTGCTGATACCACTCTTGCTCCGGTAAACGATGCTGCACCGATCAACTGCCGCACCTGCCACCAGATTCACTCAACCTACACCACCATGGACTGGTCGCTGAAAGCGAATTCCACCACAGCCTGGAGTCCTCGTTATGATCACTCCGCTTCCATCGATCTCGCTTTCAATGGCGGTTCTTCAAACCTTTGCGGACGTTGTCATCAGCCGAGGCTTACCTCTCCCTGGTTGGACAAACCGACCAGCACGACCGACTCCCTGAAGCCGACCAGCAGCCGCTGGGGGCCGCATTATGGTATCCCCGGGGTTATGCTTGCCGGTAAAGGTGCCTTTGCTACAGGATCATTCGGCTCAAGTGGCCACAAAGACATTACCTCCTGCAGCACTTGCCACCAGGCTAAAGCACAGGGTGCGCTTGTAGGTGGTCATACACTTTGGATGAGCGACGATGTGGAAGGCATCAAGAACAATGTTGGTTGTAAAGCCTCTGGCTGCCATGCATCACTTGCCGCCAACTCTTTTGACGTTAACGGAAAACAAACCGAAATCAGTGACATGATTCACACACTGAAAGTAAAGTTGGCCGTTGCCAAGATGCTCGACACCAACACGATGTTACTGAAAACCGGAAAGAAATATGCACAAAAACAACTTGCCGTTTTCTGGAACTTTAAAATGGCTTACTACGACAAGAGCGAGGGTGTTCACAATTACCTCTACACCCACGATATGCTCCAGAATGGTATCGATTATTTTACTTCAATGGGTTACTAATAGATTATGACATGCATAAAAAGGCTTCAGGGAGCAATCCCTGAAGCCTTTTTAAGTAAAATACTATTTCCCTGATCGCTTTTTATATTTCATTTTATATTGCCAAATACCTATTGTTATTTGATTAACGCATTGAAACTCTGAATCGAACCTGCTCAACCACCCAAATGTGGTCATCAAAATAAATCCTAAAACCCAACCATATGCAAAAAAGAATGTTGTTTAACCTTTTATCTGTCTTGCTTGGAATCTATCTGTTTTCGGCATGTGAATATGTTACCATTACGCCGGAACCACCTGTACCCCCCAAACCAGGAGATTCAACTAGTTTCTCACTGAAAGTGCAACCCATTTTTAATGGTGGCTGCAACAAATCCGGTTGTCATATGGGAACAGTTGCCCCCGATCTGCGCGACGGTAAAGCCTGGCAGAGCCTCATGGACAATTCTTGTGTTGTTCCCGGTAATGGCGCTGGAAGCTTGTTATATACAATCCTTCAGCCTGGCCAAAGTATGTCGGTGTATGGAAATCCTACCGACAATGCCACCATCAAGCAGTGGATCAATGAAGGTGCCAAAAACAATTAATTTTAACCATGCTTTTTATTCACAAAACAACCGAAAAAATGCAAACATCTATATCTTCTTTTAAAAAAATCATTCTCAGCGTGGTTTTTCTGGCTGCGGGCGCCGGAATTGCAATGGCACAGGATTCCATTCCAGCTCCCGAGGTCACGGAGAAACCGCTGGCCAGGGCCCCTTTTGAAAGTGGCATCTGCATGGACCTTCAAACAGTAGCTGTTCCTCCTGCAAAAACCCTCGAATTCGTTCTCCAGCATAGATTCGGCACCATTCAGGGTGGCTGGAGCGACCTGGCCGGTCTCTGGGGTTCTTCCAATATCCGCCTTGGCCTTAATTTCAGCCTCACCAGTAACCTGGTGATCGGACTTGGAACAACCAAAAATAACCGGCTTCAGGACTTCCAGCTTAAATATACCTTCCTGCACCAACGTACCGGCGGATTTCCTTTAACCATTGCCTATTATGGAAATGTCTCCCTCACAGCCGTAGACAAGAAACAACTGCAACCCAACTACAAATTTGTTGATCGGTTCGCCTATTACCATGAAATTCTGTTTGCCCGCCGATTCAATAAAATGCTCTCATTGCAGCTTGGCGTTAGCTACACCCATTTTAACAGAGTCGATAAAACAAACGATTCAACAGCTACCAACGATGCTCTTGCCATCGCGCTGCTCGCACGGGTAAAGGTTAGTCCGCAATCTTCGATTGTTCTCTCCTACCAGCAACCGATTCAGATCAACTACGATCCTGCTTTTGTCGTAAGATACCCGAAAAGCTGGATGGAGGTTCCGAAAAAAGCCCCTTACCCCAACATCTCCCTGGGCTGGGAGGTTTCGACCAGCACACACGCCTTTCATGTTTATATTTCTGCTGCCCAGGGTATCCTCCCATCAGAAATCGTAATGCATAATACCAATAACTTTTTTAACGGATTTATCCTCGTCGGTTTCAACCTGACCCGCCTTTGGAGTTTTTAACTGAACTATCCATTAACCTAAACAAAAACAACTATGAAAACATCACAAAAAATCGCTACCTTACTGGTAACTGCAGTTATCGCTGTGGTTTTCCTGCTTGGCAATGCTGTAAATGCCCAGGCAAAAGCTAAACCCTGGCCTGTTCCCGATAAGGACAAAGCCATGAAATCCCCCTCAAAAGCCGATGTGGCTGTAGGTAAAGAGATGTGGGCAAAACATTGCAAATCATGCCATGGAAGTAAAGGTTTGGGCGATGGCCCGAAGGCTGCTTCACTGAAAACCTTCCCGGGAGATTTCTCCTCCGCCGAATTCCAGGCTTTTACCGATGGCGAACTGTTCTATCGTACCGATAAGGGTCGCGATGAAATGCCCGGCTATGAGAAGAAAATTCCCGGTGTATCCGACCGTTGGGCACTGGTTGCCTTCATGCGCACTTTTAAAAAATAAGTGGCGGCCATGAAGCAAATTTGATTTCTGAAATGGGTGTTTAAATGATCTTCATCTGAACACCCATTTCTTTTTACTGCCGGATAAACTAACAATAACTAACATCATGAACTATAAAACAAACATTAGGCCTGCTTGGGTAGTCCTGCTGATGTTGCTGGGCTTTGCCATCATTTTCATTTTGGCCAAACGCAACGACACAGTCTCCCCTGTCAGCCAGAAAACCCAACAAGTGGAGCCTGAATCGAAAACAATCTTTGATATCTTATCGTTTAAAAACGCTCCGGAAAACGAAAACTGCCTGAAATGTCATGGTCAGTCAAAATACACCTTCGAGAATAATGAGTCAGGGAAAATGGTCAACAAAAGGATGTATTCCGAATTGATCGTATCCAGAAATGATTTTTATGTGTCCAACCATCGCCAGTTTAAATGCACCGACTGCCATTCTGAAGATTATGGTACCTTCCCCCATTCTGGAAACCTGCGAATGGAGGCCAAAGCAACTTGCATCGACTGCCATGGCGGAGATGAAAAATATGCTAAATTTGAATTCGAGAAAATTGACACCGCTTTTATGGCGAGTGTACACTCGCAAAAACACAGCGAAGACTTTACCTGCTGGATGTGCCACAACCCGCACACCTATAAAATTAATGCAAGGAGCAATGAAAACCTCAAAGAGACAATTGCCTACGACAATTTAATCTGTCTCAATTGCCATGGTGACATCAAAAACTACCAGCTTCTAACCGATAAGAAGAAGCCCAACCTTATCGACAAACACGACTGGTTGCCTAACCAGGCATCCCACTTCACCAGCGTACGTTGCATTGAATGTCATGCCCGCAATGAAGACACACTTATCGTTGCCCATCATGTGGTTCCGAAGGCAATGGCAGTCAGAAAATGTGAATCTTGCCATGCAAAAAACTCAATCCTTTATGCATCCTTATATAAATACCAGGTGGAAGAAAACATTCAGAAAAGCGGACTCATCAAGGGTTTGTTCTTCAGGGAGACTTCAACCATCGGACCCGACCAGAATCAGACCCTTAACATTATAAGTCTCTGTATTTTCGGGCTTACGCTTGGAATAATTTTTCTACATGCTATTTTTCGCTATAAAAACTCGAAATAACCGATGAACAGCCATAACGAACGACTATATCTCTATCCGGTCTGGATCAGGGTGTGGCATATGACCAATGCACTGCTTTGCCTTATATTGATTATTACAGGTCTGAGCATTCAGTTTTCTAATCCAAGCACGGTGGTGAAATTCAAAGTCGCCGTCTCGGTACACAACATTGCCGGCACCATCCTGGCCATAAGCTATGCCCTCTTTTTCATTGGCAATCTCTTTACAAGAAACGGAGTGTTTTATGTAATCGAAGTAAAGGGCTTTTTAAACAGGATGATGGCCCAATTCAGATATTATACCATAGGGATTTTCAGGAATGAATCGCCACCCTTTCCCGTAACTGTTAATAGTAAATTTAATCCTCTGCAGCAGTTTTCATATGTTGCATTGATGTATGCCCTTGTACCCCTGGTAATTCTTTCAGGGCTGGGCTTACTATATCCGGAGATCACGGTTAACAGCATCATGGGTGCCAGCGGACTTGACATCACCGACCTGATTCACCTCGCTGCCGGATTCCTGATAACAATTTTTATGTGTATTCATATCTATTTCTGTACCATAGGGAAAACCCCGACCAGCAATTTCAAAAGTATGATTGATGGTTATCACGAATCACATTAAATCTTAATATGGAAGAAGAACAGAATGTCAACAAGAATTCGCGTCGTCAGTTTCTTAAGCAGGGATTGATTGCGGGTGCCGGTGTCGCCGCCGGTGCAGGCCTCCTGACCGCCTTTGTCGACAAGTCAATTGCTGAGACAGGTGAGAAGGTAAAAGTGCTGACCACGAATGGCGAGATCATGGAGGTTGACAAGGCCCAGCTGGTATTGCCCAGGGTAACACGCGAGGAATCTCACAAAGGCATCCCGGGTAGGAAATTTGTCATGGTTATTGACCTTGGGAAATGCAAAAATGCCCGCAAGTGCGTTGAAGCCTGCCAGCGTGGTCACCACATGCCCAAAAGTCAGGAGTTTATGAAGGTGTACCTGCTGCAGGATTCGGAAAAAACTTCGCCCTATTGGTTCCCCAAGCCATGCTTCCATTGCGATAACCCCCTGTGCGTTAGTGTTTGCCCTGTAGGTGCAACCTTTAAACGTAGCGACGGAATCGTGCTCATCGACAATGAGCGATGCATTGGTTGCAAATTTTGTATGACTGGCTGTCCTTATTCAACCAGGGTATTCGCCTGGAAACATTATAAAGAATTTGATGAGGACAAGGAGCCCTATTCCCCCGAAGCGAGCAGTCCCGGAAAAGAAGGAACGGTGTCAAAGTGCGACTTCTGTCCTGACTTGATCCGTGTTGGAAAAATACCCTATTGCGCTTCAGCATGCCCCATGGGAGTTATCTATTTCGGTGATGTGGACGAAGATACCGTTACCAATGGTGTGGAAACCTACCAGTTCAGCGAACTTATTCGCGACAGGGCTGGCTACCGTTACCTTGAGGTGTTAGGAACACGTCCTTGTGTATACTACTTGCCACCAGTTGACCGTCAATTCCCGGTCGATCGGGGATTCAACGATCTCGCTCCGGAGATAAAGGATCGGTACAAAGAAACTCCCTATGTTCAAAAAAATAAACCCTGACCATGGAAAACGAACAAAGATCCCCTTTAAGAGAATTTGCACCACAACTTGAACGAACCAGCATACAGGGATATGCCTGGATAGTATTCTTGCTCGGCGTAATCGGTGTTGGATTTTATGCCTTCCTTACCCAGGTTATAGATGGGCATGAGGTTACCGGAATGCGCGATAACGTTGTGTGGGGTGTTTACATTGTGAATTTCATATTTTTTATGGGTGTCAGTTATGCCGGTGCTCTCATTTCCGGAACACTGCATCTCTTCCACACGGCGTGGAGGAAACCAATCATAAGAATGGCTGAGCTAATCACAATTATTGCACTTCTCATTGGACCTTGTTTTATCTTGCTTTGCATTGGTCGACTTGACAAGCTTTATTATCTGGTAATTTTTGGCAGAATCCAGTCCCCTATTACCTGGGACGTTATTGCCATTTCAACCGATATTTTCGGATGTCTTATCTTTCTGTATCTCACAATGTTACGTGATTTGGCAGCGCTACGGGATTATGAGATTTTGCAACTTCCCAAGTGGAGAAAAAAACTATATAAAGTTCTTGCACTTGGCTACACCGGTACGCCGGAACAGCAATTCAGACTCAACCGTGCTACCAATATCATGGCAGCCATGGTAATTTCAATCGCCATTATCGTTTACTCGGTGTTGGCCTGGATTTTCAGTGTTACCCTTCAACCTGGATGGCACAGTACCATCTTCGGGCCCTATTTCGTAATCGCAGCTGTTTATTCCGGCAGCGCAGTGCTCATTATTGCAATGTGGATTTTCCGCAAAGTTTATCATCTTGAAAACTACATCACCCAGAAACACTTTGTTGCGGTGGGCATCATCATGCTCGTTTTGGCGGCATTTTTTGGATATTTTACCTTCAGCGATTACCTGACAAAGTGGTATGGATCTGAAAAAAATGATGAACTTCTTATTCAGTTGCTATTTAAAGAATTCTACTGGCCGTTCATCATCTCCAACTATATCGGAGTCCTTCTTCCGCTTTTGGTTGTTGGTATAGCTAAATTCAGAACCATAACCAACATAACCCTCACTGCAATTGTGGTGGTCATTGCCCTGTGGCTAAACCGTTATCTTATTGTAGTCCCTACACTGCAATCACCCTATCTTCCCATTCAGGATTCCCGGCCTGAATGGTTCCACTATTCGGCTACCTGGGTTGAATGGAGCTTAACGGCAGCAGGGGTGGCAATATTTTGCCTGTTGTTCACCATCGCTTCAAAATTTATCCCGGTTGTGCCTGTCAGCGGACTGGTAGAAGAGACCAAAAAGGAAGATGTTTTAATTTAACTTGTAATTCCTATATCGTTGATATGAAAAGAGCGATCGTTTTAAATATATTCCTGGCGTTGTTTCTCACATTTGCGCCCAAATTTATTACCGCACAAGAGAAAGCCGATACCGCCGCTCCGGTGGAAACCAAGATTACCTTCACATACCTTTGCACCTCCAACGATTCGGTTGTCCTTAAGGCTAACCTATTCATAAAGAAAGATGGAGAAATTTACGGATTGGAAAACGCTTCCATCAACTTTTCTGTGACCGGTGAAAAGGAGAATATTAACCTTGGTAATGCGATTACAAACCAGGAAGGCAATGCGAGTCTGACATGCTCAATTAAAGGGCTACCCGCAAATAAAGAAGGAATTATTTCCTATGCTGCCGCATTTAAAGGTAACTCCAAATTTCCTCCCGTAGAGGCCTCCTTTGTCGCGAAACCTGCAAGAATAAAAATGACCTTTAATATTGAAGATTCTGCCCGCCATATCAATATATCTGCAACTCAGAAAAATGCAAAAGGTGAAGAGGTTCCCGTTCCAAATGAAAAGCTGATGATCTATGTACCCCGTTTATTCAGCATGTTAAAGATCGGTGAGGTTGACCTGGATGCAGATGGCAAAGCCAATTTCGAATTTGCCGGAAAGATTGTAGGAGATACACTTGGCAATCTCCGCATACTTGTGCGGTTGGAGGAAAGTGAACTTTTCGGTTATGTCCAGGGACAGAACGAAATCAACTGGGGCGTTCCGAAACAGTATTACAAGGCGGAGGTTCCTTCCAGAGAATTATGGACACCTATTGCTCCGCTCTGGATGATTATAACCCTCATTATCATGCTTGCCGGAGTTTGGGCCCATTATGTGTATGCAGTTTATGAACTCATCATGATTAAACGACACAGCAAAAATAACAAACCCCTCTACTGACCTGCAACTTTTCTGATTAGCTTTGGGGCATGAACATCCGACCCATTTCTGATCCTGCATTGGAAGCGCTGGCCGCTGGCAATATAAGGAAGGCCCGCACAATTCTGGGTTATGATTACGCCTTGAGGGGAACAGTTGTGCATGGAAATCACCTTGGCCGGACACTCGGATTCCCAACAGCAAACCTTGAACTCGACAATCAAACTCCGTTTCTGATTGGCCATGGCGTGTACCTGGTGCGGGTTGGATACCTGAACAGGAAAATGAATGGGTTTGCAAATATTGGCATTCGCCCTACCATTGGTGGTAAAAACCTCACCTTTGAGGTTAATATCTTCGATTTTGAAGAAGATATTTACGGAAAAATTCTAACTGTTTGGTTTCTTGACCGGATCCGCGAGGAGAGAAAATTTGCCACCCTGGATGACCTTGTTGCCCAAATCAGAACAGACAAACTAACTGCCCTGAAATTATTGTCTGGACTCCAATAACCGTATTCCGGCGCCTAAAATCCCTTCTGTCTGCATTCTCGGGGTGAGGTTTTCGATCTCAATGATCAATATGCCCGCAGAGGAAATCTTAAGTCCCTGTTTT
>JANYKW010000092.1 GCA_025358025.1 Bacteroidia bacterium
ACGGATGGAAAAGAGAATCTCATCACCTCCGTTCAGATAGCAGCTGGTAAAAAGGAGGGTAGTTCTGTTGTTCCTGAAGTTTGTATTTATTTTGATTCACAGCTTTTCCGTGGCAACCGGACTACCAAAAAAGATTCGGCCCAGTTCAGTGCTTTCGCGTCGCACAACTATCCCCCGCTAGCCAAAGCAGGGGTAGATATAGTTTACAATTTCGAGAAGATCAATTATCCAAAGAACAAGGGGGTTCTTAAAATCAACACATCCATTGATGACCGGGTGATGATTTTAAAGATATTTCCCGGGCTGAACAGGCACTATTTTGAGTCTATCCTTGAGTTGCCTGATCTGAAGGGTGTTGTTCTGGAATCGTATGGATCAGGGAACATGCCCACCTCGGGATGGCTGATCAGCGCCATCAAAAAGGCTTCAAAAAGAGGCTTGATTCTAATGAATGTATCCCAATGTCCGGGAGGGAAGGTGGTGATGGGGCATTATGAAACCAGCGTTGAGCTTCAGAAAGCAGGTGTCATCAGTGGCGGGGACAGCACGGTGGAAGCAGCCGTGACCAAACTGATGTTTCTGCTCGGGCAAGGCCTCACAACGGATGAGACCAAATATTACCTCCGGAATAATCTGAAAGGAGAGATTGAGATATGATTATCAACCTGTTGTGAAACACCAGGTTGATAATCATATCTCATTTATTCTGCCCTTACCAGTTTGAGATATAATTCGTCCAGTTGGGCCTGGGCAATAGGTGAAGGAGAGTCGTTCATCACATCTCTGCCTGAGTTATTTTTTGGGAAGGCGATGACATCACGGATAGAATCAAGCCCTGCAAACATGGATACCAGTCGGTCGAATCCAAAGGCTATGCCGGCATGGGGTGGTGCGCCAAATTTAAAGGCATTCATCAGGAAGCCAAACTGATCTTCGGCGGCTTCTTTGGTAAAGCCCAGAATTTTAAACATTTTCGCCTGCAATTCGCTGTCAAAAATACGCACTGAACCACCTCCTATTTCTACCCCATTGATAACCAGGTCGTAAGCATTTGCTCTCACTTTGCCCGGATCGATGTCAAGCAAATCGATGTCTTGCGGTTTAGGTGAGGTAAAGGGATGGTGCATGGCGAAGAAGCGTTGGGTCTCTTCGTTCCACTCAAGCAAGGGGAAATCGACCACCCAGAGTGGCTTGAAATTTTCTTTGTCCATCAGTCCGCACTGGCGGCCCATTTCGAGACGAAGAGATGAGATTACCGGCAGCGTTTTTTCTTTCCCCCCGGAGAGGATCAGCAACAGGTCGCCCGGTTGTGCTTCCAGTCGACCGGCCCACAACTGAAGTTCTTCCGGAGCATAAAATTTATCCACAGAAGATTTAACGGAGCCGTCGCTGTTTACCCTGGCATAGACCAGTCCGGTGCCACCGATCTGCGGTTTCTTTATAAACTCGGTCAGGGCATCCAGCTGTTTGCGTGTATATTCACTGCAACCTGTAGCGCAGATACCACCGATATATTCAGCATCGTCAAAAAGTTTGAATTCCTTGCCCTTTACAAGGTCGGTGAGTTCATGAATCATCATCCCAAAACGAAGATCGGGCTTGTCGTTGCCATATTTTTCAAAGGCATCGGCGAAGGTCATTCTGGGAAAATCAACGATATCAATCCCCTTGATTTCTTTAAAGATATTCTTGGTCAGACCTTCGAACATGTTCAGGACATCTTCCTGGTGAACGTATGACATTTCGCAGTCGATCTGGGTAAATTCAGGCTGGCGGTCGGCCCTTAAATCCTCATCCCTGAAACATTTAACGATCTGATAGTAACGGTCGAAACCTGCCACCATCAATAACTGTTTAAAGAGCTGCGGAGATTGTGGCAATGCGTAGAACTGGTTTGGATTCATCCGTGAAGGAACGACGAAGTCCCTGGCACCTTCCGGGGTGGATTTGATGAGCACAGGTGTTTCAGTTTCAATAAAACTGTTGCTGTCGAGGTAGTTTCTGACAACATGCGCCATTTTGGCCCTCAGTTCCAGATTCCTGCGTACAGTTTCCCTGCGCAAATCGAGGTAACGGTATTTCATCCGCAGTTCATCGCCCCCGTCGGTATCATCCTGAATGGTAAAAGGTGGAGTGGCAGAACTGTTAAGCACGTTTAGCTCCGTGATTTGCAGTTCAACATCACCGGTAGGAATTTTTGAGTTTTTGCTGGATCTTTCCCTGACGACCCCACGGGTTTGAAGGACAAATTCCCGGCCCAGAGTGGCTGCAATATTTTTAACCTCATCCGAGGAATGATCGTCTACCACGAGCTGAGTCAGACCATAACGATCGCGGAGGTCGATGAAGGTCATGCCACCCAGGTTCCGAACCCTTTGCACCCAACCGGCCAGGAGGATTTCCTGTCCGATATTTTCCATGCGTATTTCGCCGCAAGTATGATTTCTGTACATTTGTAATCGATTAATTTTTCAGCCCGCTAAATTACAAAACAAAAAGATGATTCATCCTTTCGACGACGAATATTTCATGAAAAGAGCACTGGCAGAGGCAGAGCAAGCTTTTTTGGAGGGAGAGATCCCTGTAGGAGCAGTCATCGTTTGTCAGAACAAAATCATTGCAAGGGCATACAATCAGACGGAGACACTAAAAGATGTAACCGCTCATGCAGAGATGCTGGCCATCACCTCGGCAACTGGCTGGCTTGGAGGAAAATACCTTACCGGGTGCACCCTTTATGTGACGCTCGAACCGTGTGCGATGTGTGCAGGAGCCCTTGGATGGACACAGATTGACCGGATAGTATGGGGCGCTTCCGACGCCAGGAGGGGGTTCCAAAGATATGCTCCGGAGGCCATACATCCCAGAACATTGACTTTGGGTGGCATTATGGTCAGCGAATGCGAGGCATTGATCAAGCGTTTCTTTGAAGACCGCAGGTAGATCGGGTGGATAGTATAAGTCATTAAAAATAAATGAGTTCCGATAAACCGGGACTCATTTATTTTTTTCAGATCAGGGCAACTAATGCTGGAGATAGACAAATCCCTTGATATACCGGTTTGTCCCACCCAGGCGCAACACGTAATAGTAAGTTCCGGTGGGCAACATGGTTCCATCCGCTATGGTTGCATTGAGGGTTTTACCTCCCCAGTCATTCAGATAATCATTAGATTTATACACCAGTTGTCCTGATCTCGTATAGATTGTCAGCACGGATAAAGGATATTGATCTAATCCACGGATGACAAACACCTCGTTGTGGCCGTCACCATTTACGGAGATGGCTTCCGGTACCCATACAGGGCCCGCAAACATATCAATGGTCACCAAAGCGGTATCGCACAGGTTGGCTAAATCACAAATCTCATAGATATACTTGTCGACTCTGGATTTTTCCTCATCCGGATAGTAGGTGATTGTACCATTGGGGTTGACAACTGCTTTCCCGAATTCCGGCTGTTGAATAATTTTGAGTGTACGGGTATCATAGTCATTTTTGGAATCATAGTCATTGTTAAGTACCTTAATATTAACTGATTGAACCCATTCACTCCTGAAGTAATCCGCGTTGGCCATCAGAACGTGCAGTTCGTCGAACGGATACTGGAAAGTCTGCTCGTTTGTACACCCATAAAAATCCGTCACTACCAGAGAATATAAACCAAGACCCCTGATCAGGACTTTCGGATTGTTGTCCGGACCTAAAATTTTTCCTGTCGTAGAAGTCCAATGGTATTTCAGATCACGTCCCACTGAAAACGTTCCATCGACCAGCTGCGATCCATCATTGCCGGGAGGGGCCAGGAAGGTAACCTTTGCAACCGGAGGAATATCAAAGGTAACTACCACAACATCTTTGGCTGTGGCGCCATATTTATCGGTAACAGTCAGCTGGACCCTGATAATGATTGGCTGTGTTTGTGTACTGACGGATGACAGCGACAAGAAGGTTTTGGCTGTATTGCTTGAGGTAAGGACTCCACCCGGATCAAGCATGGTCCATTTATAAGTTAAACCCTGGCCTATTGATTTGGAGCCATCCAGGAAGAACGGTCTTTGGCAAGAACCAATGATGGCATCTTTTCCGGCAACGGCATAAATTGGATACAAAGGTTCTTTGACTGTGACCTTCTGCGTGCAGGTAGACCAATTGCCGTGGATATCATAGACTGTCCAGATTACATAAGTTGTCCCAATCGGGAAAGCAGCCGGAGCATCATTAATTGTGCGATCTACGGCACAATTATCAGATGTGGCAGGTTGTTCCAAATCGATGGTTGCTGTATTCAGGCCTTGATCGGTATATGCCGTAATATCTGGTGCGCAAACAATTACAGGTTTTTCCACATCCCTCACGATGACAGTCTGGCTGCAGATTTGGCTGGTATTTCCAGAGGCATCAATCACCCACCAATTTATTGTTGTGGTACCGACAGGATATGGCGCATTAAGCGGCTTTTTATCCGATCGATCAGACCTGTAGGTGAGATTTCCGACGGTAGTGCAATTATCAGATGCATCAGGTGTCGGAATCGGGACGAGCGCCTCACATAAACCGGTTACTGCATCGACACTAATCGTAAGGCTTGCGCAATCTATTTTCGGCGGTTCAATATCCGATACGACAATGGTCAAAGGCACCGGTACCGCGCACTCACCCGGATCCGGTGTGAAAGTATAAACAGTCGTATTCTTGTTGTTGATTGCTGGAGACCAGGAACCTTTAATCCCATTTTGAGAGGTAGTCGGCAGAGGAGGAATGCTTGCGCCGGGACA
>JANYKW010000134.1 GCA_025358025.1 Bacteroidia bacterium
AATGTGCATCAGGCTTATTGCTGATGCTACTGCAATGGCTGTTGGAACAGAACTTGAGATATCGTTGAGTGGCGCTGTACTTTCAAAATACAACGGATTGCTTCAAATCAATGGCCTGGCCAATGCGAGCATGAGCACCACTGGTAAAACCACCGTTATCCCTGCTAAACCGATAACTGCTGCACAGTTTAAAACCGGCGCATATGAATCTATGTACGTGGCGGTTACCAATGTGCAGGTCGTTAATGCTGATCTTTCTAAAACAATGGTAGTAGGCTCCGCACACACTTCAATAAAAATGGAATCCTCAACCGGAGATGCTTTTGAAATGTTCAATGCCTCCTTCTCTGAGTTCAAAGCATTGAATGTCCCTCAAGGCAGTGGCACATTAAAAGGTATCGCCAACATCAATGTTTCTACTTATCAGCTGATTCCTCAAAACAGGGCTGACTTTGCCGATATGACAGCTGCCCGTTTTGGAGCTGCTGCCGTTCTGACCTATGGAACATCGCTATTAGGGGGTTCTATGAAGAAAGATGTTGCCTTTGCTGTCGACAATATGATCACTCTTCCTTTCTCAATGGCTACAACAGGCCAGGCATATAATCTCTCTGTGGCAGTAACAGGAGTAGGTGCTGCAGGAATTACAACTCCGGCAGTCGCTTCAGGCAGTTTTGCCTCAGGTGCCGGAAACATTACCATTCCGCTGACAGGAACACCTACCGCCGCCGGAAATGTTACGTTCACCATCACCGGAACAGGTATCACAACTCCGATTGTTCTAACAGGAACAGTCATTGATCCTGCCAGTTCCAAGACGATGGCAACATGGACATTTGATACGCAACCTGCTGCATTCCCAATTGTTTCTACAACCGGCTCCACAGATGATGCAACAGGCGGATCACTTACTTTGGCAGGTTTTACGGCTCCATTACCAACGATCGGTTTCACTTCCTCCTCCAAAACAATTTATGTTAGTACCTGGGATCTTGGAAAAGCCTGGCTATTTAGTTTTACACCAAAAGCAGCCATCGCTTCAGGTAAAACATTGTCATTTGTCTTCAAAGGCTATGGAAGCAGCACTGCTCCGAAGGACTTTGTCGTAGAATATTCCAAGGATGGCACAACATGGGTTCAGATGGGCACAGCAATCGAATATATTGCTACAATAGCTTCTTTTACGCGTACGATAGTTCTCAGCGAATCACTGAGTAGTCAGGTTCAGATTCGCTTAAAGAACAGCAGCACTGTTTCAATTGGTCTGGGTGTCACTGCCGCAGCTGGAAACTCCCGACTGGCAGATGTAGTCATTTCAGTATTCTGATTGTAAAATTTTTAAATGAGGGAATAGCCTGTTCTTATGGGCTATTCCTTTTTAATATCCAACTTACCATGAAGTTTCTTTCCTTATCATTTTGGCGATTTTCTGTCGTCTTGTTTTTTACCGTACTATTTTTGTCCTGTTCAAAAGATTCCAAGACAGAAACTCCGACCGAACTGACCGCCGAGACAAATGCCTTGATCGCAAATTCTGCAGCAAACCAATTCCTGACTATTAAGACGGATGGGCAATGGAAGATCGCTGTAAACTATGTTACGGGCACAAGCGGATGGATAAGTCTTTCTTCAACTTCCGGTACCGGTAATGCAAATTTAATCCTGCAGTTTACCCAGAATACTGCCCCCGAAATCAGAGTGGCAGAAATCGTCGTGACCGCTTCAGAAAAAATAGTGAAGATTCCGCTTACCCAGGAAGCGTTGGTAATCATAGGAGGAAGAACTACCAATCCTGCATGGGTGGAGATTCCTCAGGGCGGATCAAATGCTGACTGTGTCACCTTCTCACACGAAATTACCATTGGATACAAGACCGTTCGCAATTATTCAATGATGTATGATAAAAAAGAGAAGATCGCCTATTGGGTAGCCTATCCTCACCACCCAAGCTATATTGGAAGTACCGGCAGAACCGACAACTGGCAACCTGATCCAATGGTTGCAACAGTTTCCCAGCCTAATTACTTCTCAGGAATAACCGGTTATGACAGAGGGCATCAGATTCCATCGGCCGATAGGACGGTCTCAAATGCTGCAAACAGCCAGACTTTCTACTTCACGAACATGACCCCTCAACTGAGCGTTTTCAACGGACAAATGTGGGCCAGCCTCGAAGGACAGGTAAGAAACTGGATGGCAGCAAGCGATACACTTTATGTTGTAACAGGTGCAGTGTTGAAAACGGTCAACGGCAATGAGACTGTTAACTACGCGACTGATTCTAAAGGAACAAAAGTGGCTGTTCCAAATTATTATTATAAAGTATTGCTTCGTCTCAAAACCGGTAAATATGACGCCATAGGATTCTGGTTTGAGCACAAATCATATGGATCCGGACAAGCAACTTCAACTGTAGCGAAATCTGTCAGGCAAATAGAAGCTTTAACAGGCCTAAATTTCTTTGCCATCCTACCCAAAGCAACTCAGGATGATGCTGAAACTACGATGACTCCAAGTGCCTGGGGACTTTGATTTTTAAGCCTCTGCAATACTTTTTGAGAACAAGAGGAGAATAGATTCGACCTTTCTTCCCTATTTCGCCAAAGACCTTAGATACTCGAGTACGGACCGGGCTTTTGACTGGTTCAGGGCAGGATCCGGCATTGGCAGATTGTTATACTGTTTCAACAAAGCCTTGAT
>JANYKW010000162.1 GCA_025358025.1 Bacteroidia bacterium
TTACGTGTCAATCCCGATATTCTCCACTGATCCACTAACGAAAACATCTTCTCTTTCTTGTCCATGATTTTTTTTAACCACAAATGTATCTGGATTCTTATAAAAGATAAAGTCGTACTTGATGGGGTGGATACCTTTAAAACAAGAAATACATGAAAGCATACCTGAAAAGAAATAAGCCTCTGCTTTTCCTTCCACTGGTTCTGATCCCATTTATTGTCCTGATATTCTATGTGCTGGGAGGTGGAACAAAGAAGGAAAAGGAAGAACAAAAGCAAAAAGAGCAGGAAGCAGTAAAGGGTGCCAATTACAGCCTTCCTGATGCTGATAAAAGTATTGCGATTTACGACAAGATGGACAACTATTCTTCGAAAAAGGAAGTCAACACAAGCCATGATTACAACATCGGAGGAGAGTCCGATTCCACCAATGAGGAAACTCTGGCAGAAGAAGATCTAACTGAGGAAAAGTTACTTTCTGAAAAAAAGAATCTGTATAAGAACGATCCGGTTCCTGAGTTGAATGCTGATGTTTCCACCGACCTTATGGCACATATCCGGCAAAAGGAAATGAAAGTCAGGGAAGATTTAGAAAATAGTCAGGCTGAAACAAAATCACGGAATGAAGATCAGGATTTGGATTTGGACGAGAGGAACAAAAAAGAGTCAAAAGATCAACAAACACAAGCTTCAATTGCTCCAACCGGCATTGAAGAACTGGATAAAATTTTCAGGCAAAACAACAGACTGGCAAAACAGAATGATTCACTGAACATCCGGCTAAAAGAAACCTCAGCCAAAAACGAAAAACTGGAAGCTGAAAAGAACAAACGCTCAACCCTGGACAAAGGCGGAAAGTCCGGATTTAAACCCAAAGAGACAGCTGTGCCGGTCATCAAAGCGGAAGTTTATGAAACCACCACGGTACTGACCGGTAATCGGGTTAAGCTTCGACTACTGGAAGAAGCCTGGTTAAATGGGGTGAAAATCCCGGTCAATACGTTTCTGTATGGCATTTGCGAAGTCAGCAATGAACGCCTTCAGATTGAAGTGCTGCAAATTCCGGTGGGCGAAAGGTTCGTTCCGGTTGAAATCACTGTTTGCGATCTGGACGGACTGCCAGGCTTGTATGTTCCCGACAATGCTTCCCGGAAGGTGGCTAAAGAGGTTGGCAGCAGCGCGAACACCTCCTCTATGCTGGGGGTAAGCAACAATCCGCTGACTTATATGGGAATGCAGGCAGCCGACCGGACAGCCCAATCTTTGCTAAAAATGATCCGAATCAAAAAAGTCACCATCAAGAAAAATACCCTCGTTTATTTAATCAACAAAAGCAAATAACCATGAAAACTTTTTTAATCATTTCCATTTTCGCATTTTTCCATATCTTCACTTTTGCTCAGAATAAACTCACCGTATCTGATAGCAAAACCAGCCATTTGGTTTGCCCCGACAAAGTACTATATGTACAAGCTGGAGATTATTCGATAATCCAGGCCGAAGTTGTTCCGGAATTATCGAACCTGATTCGAATTAAAGCTTTGCAGCCATTTGAGAAGCCAACCTCACTAACGGTTGTTTGTGCTGACCGGATTTATTCCTTCGAACTTCAGTATGGTAACGATGTGCCGATCACTTATACGATTGAAACTTTTGATTCGCAAAAAGCCATGACTTTTTCCGGAAAGATGATGCCAGATTATCTTCTGAAAGACCTTTGTGATCAGGTTCTGGATCAGCACCGTCATCAATTCCGCAAACGCAAAACAGAAAAAGACGGGATTAAGATTCGTCTGAACTCGATCAGCCTGAAAAACGATGCACTCTTTTTTGAGCTTCAGATCACCAATAAGACAAACATGGCCTACGATGTCGAAAGTTTCAATTTCTGGCTCACCGATAAGAAAAAGACCAAGGCCACCAATGTTCAGGAATATCAGGTTTTTCCGCAGTATCAGCTGAACAAAGTGCAGCGAATTCCAGGTGATGTGACTGTTCGGGAAGTATTTGTGATCGAAAAGATGACCATTCCGGATCAGCGTATTCTGAAGATCGAACTGGGTGAAAAGGCATTGGGTAACACTGGTCGAAAACTCAGTTTCAGCTTGAAGAATAAGGATATAATGAAAGCCAGGTCCCTGAAATAATTCATAGGAAAGGAATAATCTCCCAATAAAACAAACACATTCTTTAATGCGCTTTTCAAAGTCCCCCTTCGGTGTTGCCTGAGCCTTCGGTGAGAGCTCAGTCGAACGCTTGCCGAAGGAGGGATTGAGGGGGCTTCTATTAATCCATCACCATGACCGAAGACAGAGATTTGGAAAAATTACATGAAGGATTTCGGTTCTTTAGTTACCTGCTGTTGTTCATGTCGATGTACCTGAACCAGTTGGGTTACTTTACTGCGAATGGAATCTACATACCTGCATTTAGTCCACTGGTTGCCAAATTGCAAAACCTGACTTTTCTGGCAAACGTTTATAAATCCAAAACCGTTTGCCTGGTTTTTCTGGCTATTACATGTGTGGGGACCAAAGCCCACAAGGACCGCGAACTAACCGTTTCTTCCATTGTATGGCAGGTAATTTCTGGTCTGATTTTATACTGGGGGAGCCTGATCCTGTTTAAATCTTATCCGGCAACTTATCTAACCCTGACTTTCTTAGGTTTTGTACTTCTGAACATCGGATTTGACAACATCTCCAAACTGATCAACGTCAATTTGATGAAAGACCGGTTTAACGTGGAAAACGAGAGCTTTCCACAGGAACAGATACTAAAGGAGAACGAATTTTCGGTGAACCTGCCGACCCGCTATCTCTATAAGGACAAACAGCAGGAAGGATGGATCAATATTGTCAACCCATTCCGGGCATCGATGGTCATTGGAACACCAGGTTCAGGGAAATCCTTTTCAGTGGTACTGCCTTTTATTCGTCAGCATCTGAAAAAAGGCTTTTCAATGTGTGTCTATGATTTCAAGTATCCGGATTTATCGCTGGTTACCTACAACCATTTTCTGAAAGCAAAGAAAAATGGAAGCCTGCCGGAATCCACCCGGTTCTATGTGATCAATTTTGAGAACATCCAGAAATCCTACCGTTGCAACCCGTTGGCGCCGCAGTGGATGGAAAGTCCCATTGATGCCTTTGAATCATCGCGAACGGTACTGTATAATCTGAACCGGGAATGGATACGCAAACAGGGAGAGTTTTTCTCCGAGTCTGCTGTTTCCTTTTTTGCTGCTGTAATCTGGTTCTTGAAAAAATACAAAGACGGCCAGTTTTGTACTTTGCCACATGCCATCGAACTGTTGCAGATAGACTACGATGATTTGTTCGCGGTAATGGAACAGGAAAAAGATGTTGCAAACATTATCAATCCTTTTATCAATGCACATAAACGCGGAGCCAGTGAGCAGTTGGAAGGCCAGCTGGGAAGCCTGAAAATTGCTATTTCCAAGATTATCAGCCCGGAAATATACTGGATCTGTTCTGGTGATGATTTTTCGTTGGACATCAACAACGCGGAATCACCCAAAATCCTGTGTCTGGCCAATAATCCGCTTCGGGTAGAAATGTATGGTGCGGTTTTATCGCTTTACATCACCCGGATGCTGAAGGTAATCAACAAAAAGGGTCAGCAACCATCCTCCCTGATTTTTGATGAGCTGCCAACCATTTACTTTCGGGGATTGGATACTTTGATAGCAACAGCTCGGAGCAACAGAATCTCAACGCTATTAGGAGTACAGACTATTGATCAACTGATACGTGACTACGGAAAAGAACAGGCCAATGCCATTACCAGCAACATCGGAAATGTGTTTTCAGGTCAGGCTGCCGGGGAGACTGCAAGGTTTATTCAGGGTAGGATGGGCAAAATCCTTCAGGAAAGGCAGTCGGTTAACATTAACCGCAATACCCAATCTTCTACTTTTTCCACACAGCTTGATTTTCTGGTGCCCGAAGGCAAGATTTCCACTTTGCCGCAGGGTTATATGGTAGGACAGGTTGCCGATAATTATGGAGAAGCCATTGCGCAAAAGAATTTTAATTGTCTGATCAATGTCGATGTGAAAGCTCAGGAACACGAAGAAAAGCGCTTTGTACCTATTCCTGATTTTTACCAGTTCGACAACATCCCGGATGTATTGGAGCGCAACCGGACCAAAATACAGAACGACATCCGGTCAATTACCATTCATAGATCGGAATCAGATCAGGCAGATCAATCTAAACAATCCCAATAAAAACCGTTACAAACTAAAAAATCAAAAAATCATGATTCAGAATACCGTTTACTTTAAAAGCAAGCCATCCCAGCTAATTAATCTGGAAACTTTTCTGCTGACCATTTTGGTTGTTCCTGTAATTCTTTTGATGGATGAGTTGCTGAAAAAAAATCTTCCAATCCTTTTTATTCCTACGAAATTGGCAATTCATATATACAGACTACCTGTTTACCTGGGTGCATTTGCAGCTCTGAATCTGGCCTACCAAATTCTTAAGGTCTTCTGCACTTCTTACGAAGTCGATCCTGAAGAACTGCGACAGTCTTCTGGAATATTCCGGAGAAAACACGAGTTTATTGAGCTTTACAGGATCAAGGATTACAAAATTGAAAAACCATTGATTTACCGCCTTTTTGGTATGGGCAACCTAACCATATATACCTCAGACAAAACAACTCCGGTATTTCACCTGTATGCCATCCGGAATCCGGAAGAGAAACAGATAATTCTTCGCGGTTTGGTAGAACTGAACCGCAGGGAGAAACATGTATTTGAAGTTGATTAACCATTTAAAAAGTAAAAATTATGGAACAGAAAACGCGCATGAGCATGGACCAGATTCCGTTTGAGAAACTGGAAAAAGTAGGTATCGACCGCAATTTTGTGGGCAAGATGGAAAAGCAGGAACTGAACGATTTCCTGAATGGATACCGTTCGGATAAACTCTACACTGTTAACGCCAAAATTGGTGGTGAAGATTTCAAGATTCCGGCCAAGATTCGCTTGCAAAGCAATGAGGATGGATCGGTCGGGATTAAAGTTCACCCAATCCAGCGATTGAACATTCCGGATGAGTACATGGGGCATAAGTTCACCAAAGAAGAAAAGGGAGCTTTGCTCAATGACAAAAACCTGGGCAAAGCGGTAGAACTGACTCCTAAAATCGGAGAACGTGGACCTTTCTATCTGAGCATCGATTCCAAAACCAATGAGTTGATTCCATTACGGACCAGCTACATCCAGATCCCGGACAAGATCAAGGGAGCTACTTTGTCGGCAGAACAAAAAGAAAACCTGGCTGCAGGAAAGAAAGTGGCGGTTGATGGCATGACTGGGAAAGATGATAAAAAATTTTCGGCCACGCTTCAGGTGGAAGCCGCATCCCGGAAGATCAGCTTTTCGGATTTCAAACAGGAAAAGCAGGGTCAGTCAGAATCTGCCAAACAGGAAAACTCAGAAAACAAAAAGCAGGGAGCAAGGCAAAAGGTCAGTTGATTTTAGCAACCCTCAGTGATGAAATTTAATCGGAGACAGGAAAAATGAGAAAAAGTTTTTCCTGTCTTTTTGATTGAAACGGAACACCAAAGAGGGGAAGGGAATCTCATAAAAGAGGGGAATGCAAGATGTGTTTTTGTTCCACAAAAACCTTGGTATAGCTGTCTTGCAGAGCATTCCCCTCATTCCCTAAAGGTTGATGAAAATGATTCCCCTCTTTCATAAAATAAGTTCAAAGTTAAAATCCAGTCAATCCAGAAGGAAACAAAATGAGGCCTCAAACCCCGGAAGATAAAAAGCTTGGTGAAGGAATCCGGGTTCGTCTGACCAACCGGGAAAAGGAACTGTTGATTGAGCGTTGCCGGAAAGAAGGATACTCCAATCTTAGTGATTTTGGTCGGGCTAAACTGCTGCGGAAACGGGAAATCCGGAGGATTGAAGCCAGTCAGGAATTTTCAGAATTAATGGGTCAAATGGATTTTCAACTCAATAGAATTGGAGTTAACCTAAACCAAATTGCCAAAAAACTGAATACTTATTTAGGATACCAACTCGATTCGGAAGACAAGCGAACCCTGAATAGCTCTTATGAAACCCTAAGTCCCTATGTTTGTAATGTGCACTTTTGCTAGAGTAGCATAAGTCTAAAGAGTATTATTTTTGATTAGGCAATTAACCAATAAAACTCAAAGACTTATGCTTACACAAAACTCGGTATTAGATTTTAAAGGACAAAAT
>JANYKW010000183.1 GCA_025358025.1 Bacteroidia bacterium
GTGGCTGTTATCGACGTCGCTTCAAAAACAACGAAAGGCCTGATTCCATCGGCCTGGGGACCAACACGTGTTCAATTGTCGAAAAATGAAAAAGAAATTTACATCACCACCTGCAGAGGATTGGGGGCAGGACCCAATGGAGGTAAAGATTTTGTGTCTCCTGTGCAGGGATATTATGTTGGAGATATTCAACTGGGTAGCTTTCAGAAGGTTAAAATGCCGGATGCAACTCAACTGGCAATTTACACCCGGCAATCACTTGACAATACATTCAAAAACATCAGTGTTACGGACGACGGCAAGAATCCGTTGCCGGCCTTACCTGGACTAAGGAGTTCTCCGGTCAAATACATTGTTTACATCACAAAAGAGAACCGGACTTACGACGAAATTTTCGGTCAGATGAAGCATGCTGAGGGCGACAGCACCCTGGCCCGTTTTGGCATAAACAATGAATATACTTTGCCTGACTCTCTTAGAAGCAAATTTCCAAATCTCAGGATCAGCCCCAATCACATCAAGGCGGCTACGCAATGGTCCTTCTCCGATAATTACTATTGCGACAGCGATGCTTCCATCCATGGTCACCACTGGATGATGGGTGTAATACCCAATGAATGGGTCGAAGCAAATTCAAGTGTGTCAAAATCAGCTGAGATTTTTTCCAAAGCTCCGGGCAGACGATTCCCGTCTACTACCGGAAGCATGGACCCTGAAGATTATGCCGAAATTGGTGGACTTTGGGAAGCTCTCGAGCGAAAGAATGTATCATTTTACAACTTTGGGGAAGCAAATGAAACGGGGCATGTACGGGAAGAGTGGTTCGATACCAATACCGGAGCGGCTCATATCGTAATGGTTCCCATGCAAAAAGCGCTATTCACGCGAACGAGCTATGATTATGCCGGATTCAACATGAACATCCCGGATCAGTACCGCATGGAGCAGTTTGAAAGGGAGTTTACCGAGAAGTGGATCAAAGGGAATGAAAAATTGCCTTCCTTATTAACCATGCAGGTCCCCAACGACCATGGGGCAAAAGTCAGACCTGAAGACGGGTACCCTTATCCGCACTCCTTCATGGCGGATAACGACCTGGCTGTTGGGCGAATCCTGCATTTTCTTTCCCGGACAAAATATTGGAAGAACATGCTGGTCATTATCACGGAAGATGACCCGCAGGGAGGGGTTGACCATATCGATGGCCACCGTTCGGTATTGATGATGGCAGGACCTTATGTTAAGAAAGGATATGTTTCCCATACCCATGCCAATTTCGGTTCAATCCTGAAAACCATCTACAACATTCTGGAGGTGCCCTACGTCAATCAGTTTGATGTGACTGCTTCGTTGCTTCAGGATTTTTTCACTTCAGAACCTGATTTCACGCCCTATACTTTTGAAATGCATGATCCGCGTGTATTTAATGCTGAAAAAGCAATGATTAAGTACAAGAAGACCATCGACTGGAGGAAAATTGAACAGGGACCGGAACTCGATAATGAAGCGGTTGAACGTAAAGTTCTTTACAGGAATCAATATGACAATGAAGAGGCACAACGGAAAGCACTTTACAAAGACAAATAGATCAGACAACCATCTGGTCGTGGGCAAAAAGGTGATAGGCCTTCATTTCAAAGAAAGCATGAAGTCACAAGTTGATATTACCCCTTGAATTTAAACAAAAGGTATTCAGGGATAGGCTGATATGGGATCGCTGCTGAACTGTAAGATACCGATAAGACTTTGCCACCACCTCCATTAAAATATTCAACCCCAATCCGGTGCATTCCCTTATTCAGGAATATCTTGTTGCTCATCTCTTTCGCGCCGTGTTCCCCGTCATTGTCGACAAGAAGCTTATCGTCAAGGTACAATTTGCTCCCATCGTTTGAGTTGATGTAAAAGGTATATTCCGCATCTTTTTCAATTTGGATATAAGATTTAAGCTGAAGAATAAAATTGTGTAATGGCACATCAATTTTGACGAGCCTAAATTGATATGCAACGCCAGTGGCGACAGGGTTCATCTTTTCAAGATCCGGCAGTTTGATTACTTTGGCACTGTAGCGTCGCCAAAGAATCCCATTTCTTGCCGGATCGACAAAATTGAAGATCTCTTTTGTCTGAATACCGGGATGATGTCCCTGCATAAAGGCTTGTGCCCGAATCACTGTGTTTCCGCTTATCTCCAGGGGTTGGGTGTAAACAGGGGATGATTCATTCAGGTCAGATCCGTCCCGTGTATAGCGAATTTCAGCAGCCGAATCAGCGCAGGTTATTTTAATTATGGATTTACTTCCCATTGTAAAAAGGGTATCTTTTGGTATTATCACAGTAGGAGATACGTAGGGAACAGTTGTCATCATTTTCACTCCGGCCGAAGTAAAAGCGTAATTTCCTGACTTAATTTCAAAGACGGCATAACGATCATCCCATTTGATAAACCGGACACCATCAGCTTTTGAAGCCATTGCATTGCCCTCCATTACCTCTTCTTTATTTAAAGTGGGTACATAAACCGTGGCAGTAGCATTTGCAGGAATTGTGATATCCCATTTAAATTTGCTGTTTCCCAATTTCCAACCGCTTTTTACCTTGCCATAGATGGAATTACAGGATGCATCCACAGAGGTTAAATCACCTGTTACGCCCGGTTTCATCAGGATATGTTTGAATGCAGGGATGTCGGGATCCGCTTTGATACCCGCTAAATTTTCGTAGTACCAAATAATAAGATC
>JANYKW010000185.1 GCA_025358025.1 Bacteroidia bacterium
CAGGCATTCAGAAAGTCAATTTGCGCCGAACAAGACATGATCGACTGTTCAACTGAGGATATGTTGACCTTATCGAGGTATCGCCAAATTAATACCAGGTATCAAATGTTAATTGCAACGCAAAATTAAACTAAAGCCAAATAGTATTTGATGTCCTTAGTTTCATTAATCTTACCTTCGAACAACTTTTTCTCAAATGCTTCGAAACTAAAGTGATTTAGTTTTTCAGCGACTTCAATCGCCCGTTTCTCAACTGAACTTATTTTCAATCTGGAGTTCTGGAGTTCTTTATTTGATTTACTACCATGCATAATATTTTCAAACTCATCTTCCGTAAATTCAAATTTTGTTGGATATAGTTTTTGTTTTCTGGGTTGTGGTGTGAATACCCTAAGTTTAACAGGAAACTTTTTGTTTTTCTTTTTCCTTCGGGTATCTAAGAAAATTGAAATGAAGTATTCGTTTGTCATAGTAATAAATTATTAGGAAAAATTGTTTGCATATCATTTGCATACAAAGATACAAAATTTGCATACAACAACAATTAACAAACATAAATAATATCTTTGCTATAGGTTGATATACATAGCAAATGATCAGAAAATTAATAACAAATATAAGTACTATATTCTGACTGGCAGTCAAAAGGTCATCGGTTCGATTCCGATATTCTCCACTCTGAAAATCAAGGCTTTACAAAAATGTGAAGCCTTTTTTTATGACTGGAGTGCCCATCTGGAGTGCCCTTTGAGTGCCCTTTCAGATGTTCTGACTCACTTTGAGTTTACATATCATCAATAGACAATCCAAGGTATTCAAATGAATATCCTTTTAGTTGACTTTGCAAATTTCTTCCTCTCTCCTGCAATATAGGTATGCTGATATTTTCTTTCTTTCGTTTGACTTCTGCAACCAAAACGGTCTTTTCAAAATCATTAACAGCAATAATATCAATTTCATTTTGATTCCCCTTCTCCCAATAGGTTCCTATCGCTGAGAAAAGGTGTTGGGTCGCAAACTTCTCTGTAAAATATCTTTCTAATATCTTCCCTGAGTAGGTTGGATAATCCCGCTCGACAATATTTCTGAGGTATTCAAAATTTCCAATTTCTACGGCACTTTGGTATTTGTAGATAGAGCGAAACCAAAAATTGAGAAAATTATCTACAATCGTATATTTGATACTCCGTCCCCCGGGTTTGGAAAACATTGGACGGACTTTTTGGATCAAATTGAAATCATTCTCCATTCTTTCCAGGTATCCACCCACACTTATTTCCAGAATAGATTCAATTTCTGAACGGGAGGTTTTTGACGATGCAATTAATGATAATATTGAAAAATAAGTAGCATAATCCTTCCCGAATTCTTCAATCAACACGTTTCTTCCTTCATCGATAAAAAGGGAGTTCTCCCTGAATACTTCATCCAATATCTTAGCCAATGTAAAAGCCTTTTTGTTGACTAATAATTCCACATATTTTGCAACTCCACCAGTAAACGTATAAAATGCCAACAAATCTTCAGCTTTAAACTTTGGATAGTTATCAGCGAGAACTTCTTTGAGTGTAATTACATTGAACGGTCTTAAGTGAATTCGTTCGGTTGCTCTTCCAAAGAGTGGTTCTTTTGAATTCTCAAAAATATTCTTCATCAATGAGAAAATAGATCCACATAAGATCAGGTTTATTTTACTCTTGTCTTTGTAACTATCCCAGATATTCTGCATCTCACTATAAACTGAAGGATTAACAGAATAAAATTCCTGAAATTCATCTATTATGAGCGTGAAATTTCTGGTCACAGATAATTCCATCAAGTATTGGAATAAATCTTTAAAATGGACAATCAAACCAAATGTTTTCAACTGTAGTTTATGTTCGATCTCTTCATTGAATTCTTCACAGATAAGAATTTCATTCTTCTTGGTTACAAAGAGATATAGGGTGGTATCTTCATTCTCAAAGGCCTTTTTTAACAGACTAGTCTTTCCGATACGACGTCGACCGACAACGAATGTCATTTGGGCGTCTGTTGCTGATCGCTCTCTTATTGAACTCAAAAGTTCCAATTCTTTCTCTCTGTTATAGAATTTCATAAGGCATAATTACTGTTTACTGTAATGGCCATTACTGTAATGGCTATTGCGCTAATGCAAATATACAATATTTAATATTAATTTTTGCCCTAAAATCGCTCTTCAAATCTTTCCCATATTAATTAATCCCTATTCAAGACACTGTTATGGATATACCCGAAATCCCTGCTTCACCATTTCTCTGGCAATTTGTCTGCAATCAATGTAATGTTTGGATGTAACTTCGTAATTGCTATGCTGTATTCTCATTATTAGTTGGCTGTGGATTAATGCGTTCCTTGCTTTCGCTTTGTGATTTGGCCACATTGAGATTGCTGATCACATTTTGTAAAAACTTGCCCGAGTATGACCTATTTTGGATAGCTATCTGGCAGGCTTGTTCAAAATTGGCTATTGGTGATCCGTCCCTTAAATCAAAATAAATAAACTATTTATTGTATATTATCAACATTTTGCTTATTTTTGTTGTAATTAGTCAACATTTATATATGAATAGCAAAAAACAACTATTGTTCCCCAAACATAAATTGGTACTGGAACAAGTAGGAGAAAATATAAAACTGGCACGAAAGCGCAGGAAACTTACCACCATACAAGTGAGTGAAAGGGCTGGAATTGACAGAACCACTTTATACCAAATTGAAAGGGGCAACGGCAGCGTGTCGATGGCCGCTTATTTTAATACGCTAAGAGTATTGGGGTTGCAGGATGATTTTTTGAAATTGGCTGCCGATGATAGTTTCGGCAGAAAATTACAAGACCTTGAATTAATCGGGAAGAAGTAAAATGGCAGCAACAAAAACTGATATACTGGTATATGCGCATTGGTTTGGAATGGAAGAACCAAAGTGTATCGGTGTACTTAATGCACAAAAAGCTAAAGGTAAAAAGGCTTTTAGTTTTGAATACGATCAATCTTGGATAAGGTCAAAAGAACAGATGCTTTTAGATCCTGATATTACCTGGTATACCGGACCACAATATCCGAATGGCAAGGAGAATTTCGGTGTGTTTCTGGATTCTATGCCAGATACCTGGGGCAGAAAACTAATGAGAAAAAGGGAAGCACAAAAAGCTAGAGAGGAAGGAAAACCTGCACCAACTTTATATGATATAGATTATTTACTGGGAGTAGCTGATGAAAGCCGGATGGGTGCCTTGCGTTTCAAACTGGATGACAACGGACCATTCCTGGATAACAATCTCCTTAACCCAACTCCACCAATGACAAGCATCAGGGAATTACAATATGCTGCCAAGATAATGGAATCTGATGAAGATAGTGCTGCTGTAAAAAAATGGTTGGAGATATTGATTGCACCCGGTTCTTCATTAGGGGGTGCCAGACCAAAAGCCAATGTCAAAGATGAGAATGGAGCATGGTGGATAGCCAAGTTTCCATCCGGAAGTGATACTTATAATAAAGCCGCCTGGGAGTATTTGGCCTATCAACTGGCAATAAAAGCCGGAATTCAAATGGCAGAATCAAGAATCGAAAGGATTTCCGGAAAATATCACACCTTTTTCACCAGGCGATTCGACAGACAGAACGGAGAAAGGATACATTTTGCGAGTGCAATGACCATGACTGGCAATAACGAAGATACCATCAAAGAAAGTCCTGCTGGTTATTTGGATATTGCTGAGTTCATACAATTCAATGGTGCCCAGAACACAATTGATCTGGGCCAATTATGGCGCAGGATCGTTTTTAACATAGCCATTTCAAATACCGACGACCATTTGAGAAATCACGGTTTTATCTTAACCAAAAAAGGTTGGATTCTTTCCCCTGCTTTTGATATTAACCCTTCGATCGATAAAGATGGTCTGGCATTGAATATTGATACTGAAAATAATGCCCTGGATTTTGAACTTGCCAAAAGCATAGGCGGGTATTTTCAACTTTCAGATTCATCAATGAATACAATCATGCATGAAGTTAAAACTGTTGTAAGCAACTGGGAAAAAATTGCCCGGCAAATTGGAATTTCAAGGTCAGAAATGGAAATGATGGCTTCTGCCTTCAAATATTAATTTTGAAGAACAAAGTATAATAGTCCCCAAAAATAGGGTCAACGGGTTAGTTAAAATTATTTGATAAGCTGTGCAGTTTTCAACCGAAATGCTGTGCAGTTTTCAAACGGTAGTTTCAACCTAACAAGCAATGGGGTAAGGCACCGGAGGCAATGCCTCCTTCAATATCCATGGCAGATTAAATTTTACCAAAAATCAAGCAAAATGAAGTATCTATCTTATTTAATTCTCTTCCTGATCGGTTGTGAAAATTTATTGGCTCAGGAAGCCGACAACCTGGTTCCGGCAAGCATCCGCTCCTCGAAAATAACAGCGAAGTGGAGTGATCGGGCGACGGTAATTAATGGCGGAGAAAAACCTGAAGGCCAGTATCTGTTGTGGTATCAAACTCCTGCCAAAGTGTGGGAAGAAGCCTTGCCTCTTGGAAACGGCAGACTTGGAGGGATGGTTTTCGGTGGTGTTGCCGACGAAAGGATTCAACTGAACGAAAGTACCCTTTGGGATGGTTATTCGCTTGACGCGAGTAATCCGGCATCGTTGCAAGCGTTGCCTGAGGTACAAAAGCTGCTTTTTGATGGCAAAAACAACGAAGCAGTTAAACTGGCCGGGAAAACCATGATGGGACGTCCCCAGGGCGTCAAACCTTACCAGTCGCTGGGCGAACTCTGGTTCGATACGCCAGTACTGCAAGCCACCAATTATACCAGGAGCCTTGATTTAACCACGGCGATTGCCAGTACAAGTTTCACTTCAGATGGAGTGTCTTACTTGCGTGAAGTATTTGCCTCTCCGGTCGATGAGGTAATCGTTGTTCATTACACAGCCAGCAAGAAAGCCCGCATCACTTTTTCGCTGACACTGAAACGCCAGCAGGATGCCATCTGTGAAGCCAATCCCAAAGATCCGAATTCGCTAATGATGAGCGGACGGTTACCAATAAAAGATAATGACGGAAAACCACGCGGAATCAGTTTCGCTGCTTCTGTAAAAGCCATTGCCAAAGGAGGAAAGATCACTGTCGAAAATGGAATCCTGAAAGTTTCAGGAGCTAACGAAGTGACGCTTTTGGTTGCCGGAGCTACCAATTACCCGGGACTGAAAAACATTTCGGCTGATATAAGTTCCCTGAATATTGACCCTGTTAAAAATTGCAATGAGCTGATCGCAAAAGCTGCGTCAAAAAACTATGCTAAACTTAAAAGTGCTCACCTGGAAGAACATCAGCGTCTTTTTAACAGAGTCAATATTCACCTTGGACAAGTTGCTTCCAATATTTTGGCTTTACCTACCAACAAAAGGCTCGACCTGGCTAAAGTTTCAGGGAAAGCGGATCATGGGCTGGTCGAAACTTTTTTCCAATATGGAAGGTATCTGCTGATTTGCAGTTCTCGTCCGGGAGGCATGCCGGCCAACTTGCAAGGACTTTGGGCATGGCAGATGAATCCGCCATGGAATGCAGATTTCCACACCAACATCAATTTGCAGATGAATTACTGGCCTGCAGAAATCACAAACCTTTCCGAAATGCACCTTCCACTTTTCGACCTTTCGGATGCCCTTGTAAAGCCGGGCGGGCAAACAGCTAAAGTGATGTATAACGCGAATGGCTGGGTGGTTCATCATTTAACCGATGCCTGGGGATTTACTGCTCCTGCAGATGGTCCCCAGGGAATCTGGCCAATGGGTTCTGCCTGGCTGGCACAACATCCCTGGGAACATTATAGCTACACCGGCGATAAAGAGTTCCTGAAAGAACGTGCTTTCCCACTCATGAAAGGTGCTGCCCGTTTCATCATGGATTTTCTGGTTGAAGCGCCCGCGGGAACCGCTTGTCCGGGGAAACTGGTAACCAATCCTTCTTATTCTCCTGAAAATGAATTTTATCTTCCGAACGGACAAAAATCTGTCTTTACTTATGGTGCAACCATGGATCTGGAAATCATCCATGATCTGATGACACACTGCATCGAAGCATGTGATGTTTTAGGAACCGATGCTGCTTTCCGTGCCGAATGCCAGAAAATCCTGGATCGCCTGGCGCCTATCCGGATCAGCCCAACCACCGGCCGGATTTTGGAGTGGGCCGAAGATTATAAGGAAAACGATCCACATCACCGGCATACATCTCATTTGTTTGGTTTATATCCCGGAACCCAGATAACCACGCTCGGCACCCCTGAATTGGCTGCAGCTGCCCGTAAAACGTTGGAAGCTCGTGGCGATGATGGTACAGGCTGGGGCCTTGCATGGAAAATTAACATGTGGAACCGGCTGCAGGATGGCGATCATGCGTACAAATTATTGTCGGTACTCCTGACTACCAAAACCCTGCCGAACTTGTTTGACAATCACCCTCCTTTCCAGATTGATGGAAATTTTGGGGCTACAGCTGCTATTGCCGAGATGATTTTGCAAAGCCAGTCACGCAATCAGGATGGAAGTTATGAGATTCAGTTACTGCCATCATTGCCGTCAGATCTACCAGAAGGTTCAGTCACAGGATTGTGTGCACGAGGAGGATTTGTTGTCGATCTGGCATGGGCAAAAGGAAAAGTGACAAACGTAAAAATCCAATCAAAAAACGGCCAAAAATTGAGTCTCCGGACACTTTCACACCAGTTCGAGGCACAAACCAAATCTGGAGAAATTATTCAATTAGATGAAAATCTTATTAAAAAATGAAGTGATGAAAAATAGTATTAGAAAAAAGTTTTGCGTGGCGGTTTATACGCTTGCGGCTTTTAATCTTGCTTTTGGGTTTTCAAACCGAAACTGGGGTAGTGCTGTTGGCGATGCCCCACCCTCAGCAGAAAAAATGGAATAGGAAATAAGCTAAATATTTGAGCATTCTCTCCGACAGGAATAATTATGTACAGAAGCTTGTAAAACAATGAGATAAAACGTAAAAAGGAAGTGTGCCGGTTATCTGTCAATAAATATTTTAATAATTCTGATCAGCAAATCTTTACAACGTCAATGCCTAAAATTTGTCCAAGCTTTTGAATCTTATCCGAAATGTGCCCGATACCAATGGCACAGTGATGGGCAGGCCCTTGTTTTGACCATTCATTCATGAACCTTTTTGCTCCGGTTGAGAAGCGGTAACGGCTGTTTGTATTTCCGATTTCAAGTACCGGTCCGGCCACCGATTCACCTTCAGCAACAAGCAGGAATATCCCATCTTTTCCTTCAACGACTGAAAGAAGGGTAACAGGGCCATATTTTACGGACATTTGAATAGATAGGCCTTTGCCCGGTTTTCCGTGATAGATAGGTAGAGGAACCAATCTCACCCGACCTTCAGCAATAGCAAAATGGGCAGGCCCATCGTGGCCGAGCATCACTACATCATCTTCGAAATCCATCAGGTAAAATTCAGAGAACGAACCCCCGGCACCAAATTCGGCCATAATTTTCATGGCCTGGGCATTCTTCACTTCGCATTCGCCTGCAACAGGAATATTTTTGCCTGTCAGCAGGGTGTTTCCGCCAATTACCGAAGTTACAATATTCTCATATTCATTGCCGGATGCTCCTTCGTAGTAGTAGGCCATGGAACCCAGGTTGTGATTTCTCACCAGCTTATCCAGGGCCACAGATGTGCGGGCCGCACGTTCTATTTCATAGGTTTCACATTCCGGAGCCACGTCAAAGGCAACGGAGAATTCCTGAATTTTAGACTCAACTTCAGCTTCGGTGGCATCCTCACGACATTTTTTCAGTTCACACATTTCGAGCATTTCGATATGAGTCCCAAATACGGCCGATTGTTTGGTGATGTCGGTATAGACATCCAGCATTCCACCATAATAGTGTCCCAAAATTCCCAAACGATTATTGCGCATGGCTACAGCAACCCGTGCTGCTGCTATCCATGTTCCGATCTCGCCCCAGGCTTCCTCATCCTGAAGGTAGCCTGTAACAAAATCGTATTTTATTCCGGAGCGGTTGAACACACTGGCAATTTCGGGAACCGAACAGGACTGGCAATGTTCGAGCCAGAGGCCGGTCATTTTACCGCGATCGCCGAGTTTGTTAAATGCCTCGTAATCAAGTGTTTTTACCGGTTGCAGGTTCAGAATTACAACCGGAACCTTCAGCTTTTGTGCCACAGGCAAAACGGTTGATGAGAGAGCGTAGGTGGAAACGTATAAAAAGACAATTTCTACATCCTGCGATTTAAGGTAATCGGCTGCCTCTCTTGCTTTAACCGGATTGTCAACCATCCCGGCATCCACTACTTTCACACCGAATCCGGAAATCCGGATTTTGATCTGTTCCTGGTAGGCTTTCAGATTGTCGAGTAAACCATCGAATTGTGCCCAATAGGTATCGAGGCCAATTCCAAATAATCCTACTTTAGTCTGCATTCTTTATATAAAATTGATTTGTTAATATTCGAACCTTTTTAAGTAATCCCGAATCGTTTAATGAATTAATTCCTTGCCCTTAGACCGGGAAGTTGGTTAATAGCTTATTTACAGATTATAAAGATATCACCCTGGCGACACTATGCAACACCACGGGTCCAATAAGTCCGGATTTCCGCAGAGCATCATCTTTCGACCATACTTTAATGATACTAAAAGTGAACCGCCCGGTTGGGCTCGGTTTACCATCAACGAGCCATTGAGGATATTCCTGTAATTCACCCCTGTCGGACCAACTGCAATCTTCCGGGAGGTTTGCATCTCCGATGATCCTGTTGGGCCAAAGATTGACTACAGTTACTTCCAGTGAGTTTTCGCCAACTTGTGAAGCATCTGTGATATCAATCCTAAACGGTTTTTTCCAAAGGACACCCAGCACTTTCTTGTTTAACTTCACAATTGCCATAACCTCGACTTCTCCCAGGTCAAGGAGCAACTGTCTGCCTTTCTGAAGCATTTCTGCGGCAACCCGGATTTTTTTCAGGTAGGTTGCTTTCCCGGAGAAGTACCGGACTCCCTGATCAGCATGGTCGCTCCAGGAGGTCAGTTCCGAAAATTGCACCCGTGGTGGAGCACCCCAATTGGGAGTAAAATGCACATCCCATGAGCCGGTAATTTTCAATGGCTCCGGAAGTTGGGGCATTTCTATTTTGAGAACTTTGTTGTTGAGCGTTTGCAAGGTGTATTGACCCGCCTGAGATATTATATATTCAAATTTCCCATCTTTTCGACTGACCTGAATCTTGCTCCCTATATCTGATGTAATTATGGCGCCATTGTGCGTTACTTGTACGATCCGATAAGCTTCCGGCCTGGTCTCAGGCGGGAATACTACGAAAACAGAACCAAATTCAGACATCCGGACCGGCAAGCTAATAACATTGTTCGTCTCCGAATAAATAGCTGGTTTCTCAGTTAGTCCTGTCTCCGGCCACCAAAATTCCGGGGCCCTATTACTGATACGGAAGTTACAGATTGCTTCTACTTTGGCATTCTGTTTATTGGAAACGAAGTAGATTTCAGTACCGTCCTCTGCCCTGCGGTGAATATATCGGAAAGGAGCCGGGTTGCCACAGGAGAAATCCGGTGGAATGCCTTGATCGCGCAAAATCTTCTGGGGTGTTTTTCCCCAGATAACGCGACCTAAACCTACCTTACGTTCTCCGGAAGAGCTGGTATCTCCCCACAGCCGGTCAACAATTTGTTTCAACTCTTCTTCACAGGCCGGATAGTTGGTGAGACCAGGAGTTTTGACGGGTGGAGGTCCAACAATTACCATTCCTTCGTTAACCAGCTCCTCGATTTTTTTTGCCAGTTTGATGGTCATCACACCGGCCATCACCTGTTCGCCTGGTGAGGGAAGTACCATCAACCGGTAGCTCATCCCGTCTGGCAGCATAATCATTCCGTCTTTGATCGTGATCCGGTTGAAAACAACATCTGCAGTACAACCATCGAAGTTATACCCCGGGGGATCAGGCGGTATTGGATTCGCGAAGTCTGTACCCGGGGGGATAAACCGGTTGGGGACTGCTTCGGCCTGCATATACAGGAGGTCGGCAACAAATAGTCCTTTTTGGAGCATGTATTGGCAGCGTGTCAGGTATTCATGCCAGGGTTTGGTTTCTTCCCACCAGGTTTGTGTCCTTTCATAGTGGAGCCCCCAAAATGACATGGTCATCCCTGGTTTTCGGTTAATCCATGGCTGCATCGCATAACGATGAAAAATGAAACGGTTTATTCCGGAACAAAATGCCCAATCTCCCTGGGGTTTCAACAACGCGGGATGGGCCAGCCAGTTTTCGCCCTGATTTGCGGTAAAAGCCTCGGATGGAATGATCTTACTTCCATAGATGTGAGCGGCCGAAACCATTGCAGGGGTCCAGGCATACGAACGGTATACTCCCTGGAAGCAATCCCCCGATTCACCCACAGCTTGACTTTCACGCCGGTACCAAAATTCGGTCTGAGGTAAATTTGACTGCCCCGCAACCCTGATTTCATCGAATGGTGTGTTATCAATAGCCTCCATTGAAAATTGGATCCCATGTTTATTGGAGAGTTCGCGCAGGTGACCGGCATAATTCTCAGCAATAAGCTCTGATATCGTAAAACGCAGATCCCAGAGAAAGCGTTCTGTAATTTCTGCACTGCCAATTATCCTGCCTGTCATTGCCGGAAGAAAGGGCAAAATATCATAACCGCACCGCTTCTTAAATTCCTCCGGGAAAGTCCTGGTCCAGGTTTGTCCTCCCACTTCCCAACTGTCAACATGCGTACCAACCAGTGTCTTACCGGTTAACGGGCCGGCGAGCTTCATCATTTCACCAATAAACTTATTGAAATGGATTTCGACTGCCTCTTTGCTCATCTTGTCACATTCCAGTCCCATACCGGCAGCTGGGGCAGGATGGTTGGTTGCGCGCGTCGATCCATGACCAAACCTGATAATGGTCCAGTTGCCGGGCGGCACATCCCAGGTAAGGCGGCCATTATGGAAATGGCCGGTGAGGTTAATTATCCGGTTTTGGTCAATAATGGCAGCAACCGGAGCAGGATCAATGTTGACCGGAAATACCTTAAACCTGCCAACACCACCTGGCTTCATAGATGGAGGAGTTGATCCGGCAATAAATCCGGCTTTTAGATTAATATGTTCATTTTTATAATCATTGTTTATTGGCGTTGGGAAGGCTATGATCGCTATATCCCGGTAATAATCAGGCTGCCCGGCTTTGTTTTTTTGAACGCTGCTTTCAGCCTCAGCATTCTTTAAATCAGGTTGTGGCAGTTCGTTAGTAAAAGTTTTCCCTCCATCCACCACAATTTCACTATGAAATAGATGTTGCATGGAATTTTCAGGGGTATTCCAGGGGCCTCCGCTGCCCGTCCAGCCGGCACCATCATTCATATAAATCTCGAGTCCCAGCCTGTTTGCTTCCACACATGCAAAACGAAACATCCCTTTCCAGTTTTCGGTACCAAAAGCCACCTGACCTTGCGGACTTCCATCCACCTCCATGATAAGTGTGCCGCCAATGCCCACACGCTGCATTGCCTCAAGATCGGCAGTGATCCCTTCTTTGGATATGTTTCCGTTGATCCAGAACCAATATACCCAAGGGCGCACATCATCAGGCGGATTCAGAAAGCCTCCTGATAAATCATCCAAAGCAGAGGTATTCGCTGCCTTTGCCGGTGACAAATTTATCCAGCAACCAGCCATAATTCCAGCTGTTCCTCCTGCCACTCCTTTCAGAAATACCCGCCGGTTTAAAGTTTGTTTATATGACATTTATTTAAATATTTCCTGATTATTGATTTTGCTTCATCTGAAAGGTTAGCTAAAGGGATTGGTTTATCCTCAGGACGGGTTCCTCTTTGGTTGATATCTCCAAAAAGAGTCCTATTCCCAATCAACGTGGTGGTATTTTTGTTGTTTTTGGTTGAACCAAGGGCCGAACATATAAGAAACAGAAGTAAAAAAGCTGAAATGAAGGTTCTCATTTGTTTTTATGTTTACATGTTTACTTATATAATTCGAATTCAGGATCTTCCGTAAATATTTGTCCTGGTAAGCTCTCCTTGGCATGCTGAATGTTCTCTACAGCAATAGTGTACCCAGGATTTGCCCCTTTCTGACCCAGAGCAGTATGATGCAAATTAAATAAACACTCAAAAATTACCAGGTAATAATTTGTCCGTATCATTAATAATTTCATCGCCGCATTATTTTGTTAAGGTAACCGGCCCCAGCAATCCTGCCGTCTGAACCCTGAACGGTTCATCTCCGCCCGGCCACACTTCTGATTTCATATACGACTGATTGGTTTTGCAGAACCTGTCTTTCGGATCCGATAACATATCTCCTGTCATCCGGTTAACCCATAAGTTCACTATTTCTATCTTCAGATCATTCTCTCCGGCTTTAATTAACTGACTGATATCCGCCTGATAGGGTTTTTTCCATAAGATCCCTGCAGATTTCCCATTGATAAAAACCTCTGCCACATCGTGCACATCACCAAGATCCAGGAACATTTTCTTTTTAACCGATTCCGCATCCAATTTGAATGAATTCTGATAGGTGGCTGTTCCGGAGAAGTATTTGATTCCCTGATTTTCGGATTCCGTCCAGGAAGTCAGCCGGTCAAAAACGGCTGATGGCGGTGCTCCCCAATTCGGGGGAAAATTCACCATCCAGGGTCCTGAAATTTCAATTTTAGTGGTATATAACTTATTGTCGTCAAATACTGATAGTTTGCTGCGGTTGTTTTTATTGAAAACGACAAAGATGGAACCGTGGGCGGGCAGGGCGATCTCAAAACTTGTTGCAGCTTCCTCTTTTGTATAATCTTCAACCCGGGAAATGTTACCCGTTGAAGCATCCCAAATTTCCGGATACATATCCTGTACCCGGAACCGGCAGGTCGCTTTTACTGGCTCATTTCTGTCATTTCTTAAGAAATAGATTTCTCCGATATCAGTTGTCCGGTGGATGTAATCAATGTCAGATGTTCCGGTAAACCTGAAATCGGGTCCGATCTGTTTTTTCTGCAATACATCATCGGCAGAAATACCCCAAATTACCAACCCTTTCCCGAAGGTGTTCTCAAAGATGGTTTTGCCATCTGCTACTCCCCATAACTCTCCGGAGAGCTGATTCAGGGTAATGTTTTCCTTTCCCCAATTATTCAAACCGGGAACTGTTGTTGGCCGGGATCCCACTATGGTAGCACCTGCCTTTACCAGTTCGCTGATCTTTTTCAATACTTCAAGTGGCATGTGAACCTGATCAGGAAGAAGCATGATGGCATAGCTCATCCCATCAGGCAAAACCAACCTGCCATCTTTAACCGACATCCTGTTCAGGATAATATCGGTGTTAACCACATCAAAATCATAACCTTTTCCCAATCCTTTGAGCCTGGGTTTTTCAGGTACATTATGGAATAATGGAAAAAAATTTGGCGTTTGGTCGCCATAAAAGTAGCAGGCGTCCCCCACGAATAATCCTTGCTGAAGCAAATAGCTGCATCGGGCAAGATAGTCCATAAAGGGTTTGGATTTGGCCCACCATGTTGTGCCGGGGTTCATATCGTAACCGGCATGATAGGTTCTGCCCGGAAGACCATCCTCCGGATTTGTGCTCGCAAAAGTATGGAAAGTAATGCTGTTGAGGCCTTCGCAAAATGCCCTGTCTACCACTTTTTTCATATCAAAGGGCGAATCTTTCCATCTTCTCCAGGTCGTAAATGACTCAGCATCCACAATTTTTTTGCCATAAATGTGCGAAGCGCTTGCTACCTCCTTGATTAAAAAAATGTTCCGATGTTGAATCCAGAATTCACCCCTTGGAACAGACACCATTCCAAGGGCTTTAAGTGCATCAACGGGACAGGTAACCCAAACCGGCGCGCCCGGTCCGCCCGATTCAGAAACCAGCTTAGCATTATACTTTTCAAGAAATTCAGTTCCTGTTTGATAATGGCTGTAAATGAGCTGATCGCTGACTGTTCGTTTGAAATCGTAACGGAAGCGTTCTGTCAGGTTCCTGATGTCCCATCCTGCCAGTACAGGCAAGTACTTATCTATTTCATAACCCTGCCGCTCCTTGAAAATGGCTTGGAATGAGTCGGTCCACGGAATACCTTCGGCAAGTTCCATACTGTCGAATTCAAAATAGGCCAGACCGGCTTCGGAAGAATTCTCGGGAGTTACGCCAAGCCGATCCATGAAGTGTTTTAAATGTCTTTTCGTGGCCTCCGGGTCCAAAAAGTCAATAAACAGGCCATTCGAATTGGGCGAAGGAACAATCAACTCCTGACCATTGTTTGAACAGACAAATCGCAGAATGGTCCATTTTCCTTCCGGAACCTGCCATATTAATTTGCCATCCTTAAAAAATGGTGTAAGACTCACTACTGTGGAAACATCCTCGATGGTCATTTCAGCGCTATACGGAACAGCGAGCACCGAAATCTCCTTGTAGAAAACAGGAGTATCCCCGTCCTTCATTGGACAACCTTTCGGAAATTTTGGAAATGGCAGATCCATGGAGAGGGTACGTGGACCTGCAACCTCAACTTTCGAAAAATAAAGATTTTTCGATGCCCATTCTGGTGTAACCCATGATCCGCCCGCGTTCCACCCGCTTGAGGCAATAATACCAATGCTCATTTTTAATCTTTTCCCTTCGGATATCGCATGCTTGATAAGGCTCACTGATTCATCTCCCAGAAATGCCCCCCCCGCCGGTATAAACGATGGATTTCTAACAGCGGCCACATCCCAGATCTCAGCCCTGTTCATCCCCTTGGATTTCATGGCCTCAAGATCCCTGGTAATCGAAGTGGCCGACATGTTCCCATTCAGCCAGCACCAGAAAGCGCCCGGCCTGCATGACATGGGTGGATTGACGAATTCATCCGTCAGCTGCTGAATACGCTCATCATCCCGGCCTGATTTATTCTTTTCTAAATGTGGATTTGAACAATTGAACATCAGTATGCTCAATACGATAAAGTATTTCATTTAACTGTTTTTACTGTTTCTTTTTAAAAATCAATTCCTTTAACTGCGGCAAGACTACGATGCGCACAATGTCACTCCACGACGAGGTTAATGGTGACCGGTCCCGGAAATATCCGCCGGTTTAAAGTATTTTTAAATGACATTTAATTTGACACGCTCAATATTCGGACCGGACCAATCAATCCTGATTGTAGCAATTCTGCATCTTTATTATAGAATTTACGTGTTGTAAAAGTATATCTGCCGGAAGTCCTGGCCTGATTCTTAACCAACCAGTCGGGCCATTGTTTATTCTTGATGCCATCGTCCGGACGTTGTTCATCTCCGATCAGTCTGTTCGGCCAGAGATTTGCCACTTCTATGTCGATCTGATTATTCCCGGAAACAATCGCATTGGTAATTTTGATCTGATAAGGAGCTGTCCAGACCGCACCCATATCTTTCCCGTTTACCCATACCCGCGCCAGATTGTAAACTTCACCCAGACTAAGAAAAACATCTGACTTTTTATCAGTAGCGATGTTTTCGGGTATTATGATGGTATTGTGATAGTTGGCAATTCCTGAATAATACTTGATGCCCTCTTCCGAGCTTTTGGTCCAATCTTCCAGCTGATTGAATATTACATTTTTAGGACCTCCCCATTTCGGATCAAAGGAAACATTCCATGGAGTTTTAACTTCCATTAAAACTTTCGGTTGAGCAAAGTTTTTTGTCCAAGTAGCATCTGAGTTTTTAGTTTTCCCTCCTCTTTTAAAAACAATGAAAAAGCTTTGATAAGGTTCAAATTGAAGCGGTATCTGCATTAGTCCATTCTGAATAGCAAATTCAGGAAGTTGTCTTGTTTCGCCTGTTAACGGATCCCATAATTCGGGTTTTCCCTTGTTCACACGAAAGGTACAAAGCGGATTCACGAGCTCATTGGTTTTGTTGGAAACGAAATAGATATCCATATCCGGCTGTGTACGATGGGTATAGCGAATTGGTCCTGTTGATTCAAAGTCTTGCATAATACCCATTTTCTTCAGTAATCCGGCTGTAACATCATAGTTTGGGTATAATTCAGGGAGTTTCAAGTTTGAAAGTAATCCACCCCAAATAATCTTTCCTTTTCCAATGGGAATTTCCAAAATTTCTCCTGGGCTATCAAAGTTTCCCCACATTGACCTGGCTTTTGATGCAACCAATTGGTCACACTCAGGAAAATTCACAAGACTTGGCGATTTGCGCGGTGGATTTCCAACGATGACAGCACCCTCTTTTACCAAAGATTCAATTTTGTTCAGCATAGCGGGTGTCATGGTTTCCACGGCAGGCAATACCAGCAAACGATAAGTTGCACCGCCCGGGAAAACGATCCGGTTATCTTTTACGCTTGCAGTGTGTAATTGAGATGGCGAACATCCGTCAAAATTATATCCTTTCCGATCAGGAAGCATTTCGTCGCCGGTTAATGCAGAAGCGGGGGCACGAAATACATGCGGAGCTCCCTCAGGAGTCAGGTAAAGAATGTCTGCTTCGGTCCTCCCTTGCCGCAGAATATTAGAGCAGCGTGTAATGTACCGGTGGTAACTTTCCGCCATTGGCCACCAGGTCTGACTCCTGTCCCAGTGAACACCATAGGGCCCCATGGTCATCCCAGGCTTCAGATTATCATCGAGGTACTGATGTTGAAAAGTATGATAGACGAACCTGTTTATCCCGGTAGCAAAAGCCCAGTCGCCCTGGTTTTTCATTGATCCCGGATTTTGTTTCCAGTCTTCTTTATGGGCAGTAAAGGCTTCCGCAGAAACGATATCCTGACCATTTACATGGGCAATGGAAGCTGCCTGAATACAGCTGAATGATGAGTTGAATCCATAATCCTTGCTCCAGAATTCGCACATCGGAACATCAGCAACGGCACCCAATTCCATATCTGCGGTTGGATTCATATCATACGGCTCGATGGAAAAGCCCAGGTTATACCTCTGTCCGTATTTTTTAAGGTGCTGGGCATGGTTTTCAATGACCAATTCCTGGGCTGTCTGCCTCAAATCCCACAAAAACCGTTCACTCTTCTCCAGGCTCTCAACAACCAATCCCGAATAGACAGGATAGTATTTTAGCGGATCGTATCCTCTTCTTTTATTAAATTCTCCTCTGAATTTCGGACTCCAGTTTTGCGCCCCCATTTCCCAGCTATCCATATGAAGCATCTTCAGACCACCCTGGAGATTCTTGTCCGGAACTCCAATTTTCTTAAACAGCTTGCCGGTAAAATTAGCCAAATGGGCATTGATGGCTGTTGTATCCATTTTATCCGCTTCAAAACCAAGACCCGGCATTGGAGCAGGCCTAGTAACAGCTCCATTGTTTCGACTTCCAAACCGCATAATGGTCCAATTACCGGGAGGAACTTTCCAGTTCAGTACGCCATCTGGTTGGAGTAAATTGGTAAGGTCAATAATATTACCAGGGGCAACAACTGAATTTGAAGGCAGTTCCTTGTAACTCGCCAACGATGGCAAAAATTGTTTGACTCCTTCTTTCGATGTGTATGGTTCGCGGTAATAAAGTGCTTTTTCATCAATATCCTCAATTTTAAAATTACCGGAAGGTGTTGGAAATGCAAGTACTGCAACATCTTCATAATAATCCAACCATCGCTTTTTGAGCTCAGGAGTAAATCCACCTTCACCGAAGTATGGTTTCCTCGGATCCGGTTTTGGAAGGATTATCTTTCCCTGATCATTCCCGGAAACCTGGATGCTGGCCGAAACCAGATGCTGCATGGATTCCCGTCCCTCTACCCATGGGCCACCACTCCCCGACCATCCCGGGCCAACTCCCAGCGTAATGGCAATTCCCAGTCGCTCAGATTCACGCACAGCATGCGTAAACAGATCCTGCCACTGATCGCTCAAAAAATCAACCGGACCACGGGGAATCCCAACATTAACTTCCAGAAAAATTAGATTGCCAATCCCAACTTTTTTCATAGACTCCAGGTCTTTGGTCATGGCTTCCTTCGACATATTTCCGTCCATAAAATACCAATAAACACCAGGACGGGCAGCATCCGGCGGACTTTTGAATTCGTCTTTCAGTTTATCTGCAGATGTTGTTTGACAACTAAGTTTTGTTACCGAAATCATCAATGTCAAGGTCGACAGGATGAGAAACTTTGATGAAAGAAATTTTTGTGTTTTCATATTCTAAATTTAAATTTTATCTGATTTCAAAATAATATTTCCCTGAATTAACACCAATCCGGATATTATTGCCGGTTGTTGAAATTAACTTTATATCACCATTTTCGCTTAGTTTCGTCCCTGACTCATAAACAGATTCATCATCCGGAACCGGCAAAATTACATCTGCTTTCGTGTTTACAGGAATTTCGATCTCCAATTGCAGACCGGAATCTTCCTGATGAGTCCATGACACAAGCACTTTGCCATATGGAGAAATGAACTGGGTTTTTTGTTCTGAAATCTTATCAGTGAGTTGTGGTACAATTAGTAAATGTTTGAATCCGGCAGAATTAGCCATCTGGCGAATTCCTGCCACTCCGGTATAAAACCAACCACCACCCGAGGTATAACAAGAATGAATATTTGACCAAAACCCGTTCCACTGCTCCCAACATGTATTTGCTCCCTGGGAAATCATAAAACCCCAACCGGGATAGGTTGTTTGTTTCATCATTAAATAAACAAGGTCTGATCGCCCAATCCCGGTAAGATATTGGAGCATAAAATAGGTGCCAAGCATTCCTGTATTCAGATGCCCTCTATCCGTTATTTCTATTTCATTTTCAAGATTTGTAAGAACACGGCTTCTTTCCTCTTTTGCCGGAACATTCATAAGCAAAGGGAATGAAAGATAGGATTGTTCCCCGTTGGCATAGATTCCATTTCCGGCATCAAAATACCGTTTATTAATTTCCTTTTTTAAGCTTTCAGACTGTTTTTTATACTTTTCACTGTCAGTGGCATTTCCCAATGCTTCTGCACTTTCTTCAAGAATATGATATAAATATATCTTATAACAATTGTTAAATACCTCCTTTTCTGTTTCACCCACTTTTGTGTCTGAATCCATCCCCTTACCAGGAGGAACCCAATCTCCTATAAATCCCCATTTTTTATCGCCATAATGCACCAAAATTCCATCTTTACTTTTAGTTTCCAAAAAGTCGACATAACGCACCATCGAATTATAGGAAGCTCTCAGGAAAGTAGTATCACCATAATACTTAAAAATTTTCCATGGAAGCACAACACCCGTGGCACCCCAGGCAGGCCCGCCTCCAGCGTTATAAGGAGAAGGAGCCGTATTGGGAAATTCACCCGCAGAATTTTGAGAGAACGCCCAGTTTTTTGCCCACTTTTTGTAAAAATTTGCAAGCTTAAAATTATAAATACCCGTCTCAATAGCCACTTGTCCGTCACCATAACCCAGTCTCTCCCGATGCGGACAATCAACATAATAACCACCAATATCCAGACAACGAAATGTATAACGGTTTAACTCATAAATAGCATTCAAATTACTATCGGAACATGAGAATTCCCCAACTTCGGCAAGATCAGATTCTATCATATATCCGGCAATATCACGAACCTGAGGTTTGTAATTCAACCCCTGGATAATTGCATATCGAAAAGCATGGAAGTTAAATTTCGGGCTGAAAATACCACTGTCTGAACTTGAGCTGATATACGCGTCCCGCTGATCGATGTACTTATTCCCAAAATCCCATTTGTATTTTGATTTTCTTTCCGGAATTTTATTGCAGAAATCAGAATAAATAAAATCTATTGTGTCGCCTGGATTTTGATTTCTAATTTTCATTTGCATCCAGCCGGTAAAATTCTTTCCAAAATCAACCAGCCAGACGTCTTCAGCTATTTGCGAGATATTCTTTGCTGGGATCGTATCGGAGATAACATTTGGCCTGCAAAGTTGAGCGGTGGTAATGGCTTGTGGTTTAGCCATACGAATTGCATTTTTTTGGTCTTGCCCAATTTTTCCACTTTCCCATCCATTGATTGGCATTCTACTGTCAATCAATTCTCCACCCATCTGATTCCACCTCCATTTCCCAATCTGACTGATATTGCTATTGGAAGTCATCCAGGTAGAATCGGAGACTATATCCATTGAACTTAAACTTGAAGACAGATGCGCCCGCAGACGAAATACCGGGGATTGATAAATGACCCCTGGCAATCCGAATGAATACCATCCTCTGCCTGTCCACAAACCAATCGTATTTACTCCGGGTTTCAGATGATTTCTGATATTGTAAGTGAGATAATAATTTTCAAACCTGAAGTCACTTACTGCCGGAGAAAGAACATCATTTCCAACTTTCTCTCCGTTTACATAAAGCTCAAAGTATCCCTGGCAATTTACAAAGACATTAGCAAAATCAGGAATCTTATCAATCCTGAATTCTTTAATGAAGACAGGTGAATAAACTGTATCGGGAGAACTTATCCATTCTGCCTTCCAGTCGTCTTCACCCAATAAACCAGTCGAAAAATGATTATCCTCCGACCAACGACTGGTTCTTCCTTCCTTATCCCAAATTCTAACTTTCCATATATAGGAATTAACCGGATTTAAAGATTTTCCGGAATATTTTACCAGGATGTTATTATCAGATAGAATTTTCCCGGTATTCCAACAGGTATCCTTTGAATTTTCATTCAGTACTACAACCTGATATCCTGCTTGGTTCTGGTTTCTTTGTTCAGATATCAGTTTCCATGAAAAATCCGGCCTTGCAATATCGATTCCTATCGGATTAACCTCATCATTGATTCTTGCATCAAAAATTGAAATATCTGAGTAATCCGCAGTCTGGCATGAAATGAGATAAATACTTACCAAAAAACTTATGCAAAAAGGTTTTAAATAAATTTTTATACTCATGTCATTGAATTTTACTCGGAAATTATCGGATAATGATTTTTAGCCAGCACTACCATCACAGACTTTTACTATTCTCGTACTCCAATCCAGAAACAAGAATGATAAGGTTTTAAACTTAAGGAGCCTTTGGTGGAAGACACTTTGGTTTTATCATTGAAGATCTTTTCAGTACTTAAATCCTGAATTTTACCTGTGTGGGGATCCCATTTCTGCAATTTCACATCACCGCGAAGCGTTACAGGCAAGTTTAGATTCTTACCTCCAATGTTTGCAAAATAGTACATTTCCTGCCCATTGATCACCTTATGAATATAACGAATATCCTCATTTACAGGATAATCTACATCGAAGTTATCCATGGTCTGGACAAGAGCATCCTTTAGATTCTGACCATTAGGCTGACGAACGAAAACGGCTTTTCCTCCTTTCTGTCCCGGATGAACAATCCCGGAACTATTCTCGCCTTCAGGAAAAAGCTTTTTAATGATTTTTATTACTTCTTGATTTTCCCCCTTTTCCACTGCCTGGGATGGAAGTCTGGTCGTGAAAATTATGGTTCCTCCCTGTTCATAAAATTCATTTATTTTCTGAAGGTTACTTACTGAAATTGTTTTGCACGACGGAACGATTAAAACTCTGAACTCCTCTTTGTTGATTCTGTTTTGAAGGCATAATTTTCCGCCAACAACCGGACATCTTTCATCAAGTACTTCAGGATGAATAAATGTAAAATCTTTACCAACAAAATTGGTAAGTAATTCGGAAACATCAACATAATCCGTAAAAGGAATATCAACCCCACCTTTATAAGATTCTAGCGGGCCCTCGAAGAAGTGATCTGCCTGCAGGGATTGGATCGGGTATAATATAGCTATGTCGGCTACATGCCTGGCATCTTTTTGCAACACGAAATTCAGCCGGGAAAGGAATTGGTTAAACACCTTAAGACTATCGGCATACAGCGGATTGCGGTGCGATAATTCAGGCTTATAAGTGACGTTATTCGTATCATACCAAACGGCATGGGCAATAAGCATATTAATTCCCTTGGCATATTGATCCATCGCAATGGAGAATATATTGTTCCAGGTCAGATCCTTTTTGTTGCCATATGTTCCCATGGCACCGTACGTTTCCGACATAACCAGTGTGTGGTCCCAATTGTTGGCTGCCGAACTAATCAGTTTGTAAAATTTTTCAGCAGGCCGGTTTCCTCCGATTTTATCAATCCCCGGAATTCCAAGATATTTGAAAGATTTCAAAAAGTCCCCGGAGATGCTTACCTGATTGGCAACTTCTTCCTGATCCTGATGGCCAGTGGCTGTGACTCCATGCGCTACCGACCAGTCATTAACCTCTTTAGTAAAGCCTTCCGCGTACAATTCAGCCCGAAAGCCAAATAGATAGTTTCTTGCTGACTGTGTTTCTGGTCCAATATCGTACCAGAGTGAAGGGTACAAATTATTGGGACTGAAACCAAATTTGCTTTCGAATTTCGAATTAAATTTTCCAGTCCACATGCGCCCCTGAGCCCGGTACATGGTCGGTTCATCAAAAAATGTCCCGCCAATTACTGTCCCGAAATAATCGCTGAATCTTTTGTAATATGCTTCATGGGTCATTTTAATAAAATTCCTGACGGCTTCGGGGTCAAGATAATCCGCAATTTTGTCCGGATCAGTTACGCAGGTAAAAATCATGATTTTCCAGTTGCCTGAAGGAGCATTCCAATTAAGAACCTCATTTGAAACGTGATTGGTTAGGTCGATTCGTTCCAGAGTATTCTTTTCCATTGCAACAATACTCATTAATTTACCCCCAGGAATACTTTTAGAATAACTAACAGGACCGCTAACATCCTCTTCCGCTTTATCGAGACGTTTAATCGTTTGATCAGGGTACTTGAGTCCGAAGCGGGGAATGCCGTCTCCATTATGTAATCCAATACCCCCGCTTGGAAAACCATATTCATCATACAGACACATTGTCAATCCCAACTCTTTGGCCTTTTCGAGTGCTTTGCCATATACCTGGAAGTAGTCTTCTTTCAGATATTCCGGTTTAAAATTTTTGCCAAATGGCAATATTCCAAAACCTCCATATCCACACAGATCTCTGAAATCCTTCATTTGTTTTTCGATACCTTCAATTGTTACGGTGGTATTGTTCCAAAACCAAAGAGGCCTGGGCCAGAATTCAATGGAGGGTTCTTTAAATTCCTCTTTAGACAATCCTTGTCCCAGAACTTTATCTGAAAGAAATATTGAACAAATTGACAAGAAAATGATTGCTGTTTTCATTTGATAATAATTTGTTTTTCATTTGACAAATGGAATAGCCATGAGGAATATTTTCATTTCTGTATGTGATTGACAAATCATGGCGATTTCATAAGTAAGTTTCAATTTTCGATTTTGAATGAATACTTTCCTGATCCAACCTTACAAACCAGGAGTCCGTCATTTTTTGAAATAACTTTAACATCCTTAACTTCAGAAATATTACGACCACCTTCCGAAATTTTCGAATTGGATGCAATGCCCAAAGTAAGGAATGCTGTTGTGTTTACAGGAATCTCAACCATACACACCACATTTTTATCCTGCCTGCTCCAATTGCATTTAATCAGGCCATAGGAGGAATCATAACTTGATGATGCATGGGACAGGTCAGAAATCATATCTGGCTTAATTGAAATTTCCTTATATGCCACTGAATTTTCAGATTGTCCTATGCCTCCCAATCCTGAATAGAACCATTCCATCAGATGCCCCAGCATCAGGTGATTATTGGACACAATTTCAAGTGCCTGCCACGACTCTGTGAGCGAAGTGGCACCTTTGGACAATTGGAAACCGTATCCGGGAACATCGTTCCGATTATTCATTTCATAAAGCAACTGAGATTTTCCTCCTTTTGTCAATGCCTCAACCAAATAATGGAAACCAACATCCCCGGCTGTCAGTGCTTTCCCGTTCGCCCGGATAGAGTCTTCCAAATTTCTTATAACTAAATCCCGATATTTCGGATCAACCAATCCTACACTGTATGGCATGGCCATGGATGTTTGACTTCCAGTGGCTATAACTCCTGTTTGCCGGTTGAAAAATTTATTGTTAAAACTAGTCTTCACGCTATCAGACCATGCCGTAATATTCTGTTCATCAGTCTTCTTGCCAAGTACACCTGCAATTTTTGAGAGTAATTTTAAATCGTAAAAATAGATTGCTGTGGCTGTAAGAGATTTTGGTGTGAGTTGAGACACACCAGGATTTTTTGGCCCCATGTCGTACCAATCTCCCAATCCATGCGAAACGATGTTATGATCGGATTTACTCTTAAGATAAGAGACATATCGCAACATCATCGGCCATGATTTTTCCAGTATGGTGGCATCGCCATACCATTCATAGAGCAACCATGGTAAAATTACTGATGCACTTCCCCACTCGGGCGAATCACGAAATCCACCGCCAAACTGCACATATTCAGGAGCAATATCAGGGACCAATCCTTCAGCTGTCTGACTTTGTATCATATCATCAACCATTTTTGAATAAAAATGGTAAATATCATAATTGAAATGTATGGAATTCCCCATAAGCTGAGTTACCTCCAACCAGCCCAATTTTTCACGATGCGGACAATCAGTTAATACACTCTGGAGATTACTCCTAATTGACCAATCAATTAAATAAAATATCTTATTAAAAAGTTCATTTGAACATTCAAATGTTCCCGTTATAGGAGTTGAGTTCCGGGTATGCAACATTTTTAGATCAACAATCTCCGGAAGATCAGATTGGGAACCTGGTTTTTGGGGAGCAGCTCCCTCGACCTGTACGTACCTGAATCCATAGTAAGAAAAACGAGGTCGCCAGATTTCTTCTCCATCTCCTTTTAAAATGTAGGAAAAATAATAAGGACTACCTGTCGCTTTCTGATTTGCCAATTTATCTTTTGTGATCAGTTCAGCAGGTATCAGGCGCACTTCCTGCCCTTTCTTTCCCTTGACCTTCAACTCTACAATACCGGAAGCATTTTGACCGAAATCATATAGAAATGCGTTCGGTTTCAATTCAAATACCTCCTTCACTTCAAAAGTGTTCATCACTTTAAGAGGATAGTCTGTCTCTGCTGTAAACGTCCCTGCCGGAGGTGTTACTAATAGTACGCTTCGCCAGGAGGAATCATCAAATTCAGGCTTGTTCCAATTTTGCTGTTCTAGCCTGGCATCATAATCTTCACCTCCATAAATACTTGTATAAGTAACTGGTGATGGGAAGGTTTTCCATGATTGGTCAGATACAATATTATCTTTTGTTCCATCGGAGTATTCGATTTGCAATCTGCAAAACATTTTGGGCATTCCGTAAGCAATCACTATTTTGCGATACCTTTCGCGGTTGATATTGTAAAAACCATTGCCCACAATTGCGCCAATATTATTAACTCCGGTATTTACCATTTTGGTAACGTCATACACATTGTAAAAAACGGTCTTGTCATAATTGGTCCAACCCGGAGCAAGAAAATTTTCGGAAACTTTCGTTCCATTTACAAAAGCCTCATACTGGCCCAGGCCACTCACAAATAATGTTGCAGAAGAAATGCTTTTTTGAACATTGAAATTTTTCCTGAATAACGGAACGATAGGTCTTTGAAGTGCTTTCTGTCCCTGGTCATTACCATTCCCGTGCACACCGGGAACAAGCTTAAGCTCAGCCGGCAATTCCTCATATCCTATCCATTGGGCCTTTCCCCAATCAGCAACAGAAAACAGTCCGGTTTGAAAAGTACCCGCATCACTCCATTCAGACTCTACGTTATCCTGATCCCATACCTTTACTTTCCAAAAATACTTATGTGCCGGCTTCAGTCCTTTTCCACTATATTGAACAAGGATTGATTTGTCCGTCACCACCTTTTTCGAGTCCCAGATCTTGCCTTGCAGATTTTTTAAATCATCTGAATTAGCTGCTACCAGGATGCGGTATGCAGATTGAGTCTGATTTCTCAATCCTGACTGCATCTGCCAGCTAAAATTTGGGATGGGAGTATTGATTACTGCAGGATTTTCAGTTTGGTTACACAGCAATTTAACTGCTTTTATCCGGTTATCTGACTGACTAAAAGCGGATAACGACATCAAAAGTAATGATGTGAAGATTAGAAAATATTTCATTTGAATAAAATTTGTTTTTTATTTGCCAAACGGAGTAGCCAGGTGGATTATTTTCATCAATCCTTGAAAAAGGGAGTTGAATCGTTTAGATTCAAACTCCCATTTAACCCTAAAACAAAACTATTAACCACATTAATTATACATTTTAACCAGGGAAAGAAAGGCCCTGGCGCAAAACATACTAGTTAACCTGAACCAAATCAAACGGCTCCATCATTCCATAATCCATCAGGAAGTATCCCGAGGCATCCGGTGCTTTTTCCGGAGCATAATTCCACGATCCCGGTCCGAATACGGAGCCTTCGCTTTTCTTGTAGAAGAAACCGAAGGTGTTCTTTAAACTTCCCGTTACTTTGATGGTAATGTCATTAGTGCCTTCTTTCAGAAACGAAGTTACATCCAGCACATTCGGCTGCCAGGCAATCAAGCCGGCGGATTGACCATTTACCAAAACTTCTGAAACAGAACCACTCCAGCGATTCAGCTTCACCTTAAAGGCTGTCCCTGCCTTTTTGGCTACAGAGTAAACTTGCGTATAGGCCACTTTCTGAGAATAGAACGGTAAACCGGATTCGCGCCATGAACCAACAGTACTGATATCACCGTTGGCAATCTCGAACCCTTGTTTGGCAGGTTTAACAAGGAAGTCGCCAAGGAAATAAACCGGCATCACCTCCGCCAGCACATGCATACGCGGTGCTTTCAATGTCAGGGTATTTAGCCCCGGTTTCAGATATTCACCAACAGCAAACTGTGGAAAGCTTTTATCAATCCAGTAGCTGCCTTCTGTTTTCGAAATTTCTTTTCCATTGATGCTCACCGACCACAATTCGGGGCGTTCAACCACTGCACGAATCGACTTCATTACATCAGCCCGCAGGTTTGGATTGATCTGGAAATGATAACTGGCCTCAAACCACGAAGCTGCTGTAAAGAGCGAATCGAGCGCCAGGTAATTCTTTTTATACTGAATTTTGTGCTGCCAGGGATTGCCCATTTCAACGCCATTTTCGTTGAACAATCCAATCAGAGCATTCATAAAATAAAGGCCCTTTTTGTCCGCCTTAGCAGTTTTCAGGTCAAGGTAATTAACCATCATGATGTTGTCTGACTCACGTTTTACGGCAACTTCTCCGGCTCTTTTAAGGACCGTTTCCGTTCCCGAAACCAATGACTCTTCAGCCTCACCCGATTGATTGTTGGAAATTGTAAACAGCGCACTTCCAACTGGTTCAAGATCGATTTGGAATGACACTTTCCCTTCTCCGGCTTTAACAGGATAGCTATATGCCTTCCCTGTGACTAAATCCAGTTTGGTAACGTATTTGCCCTCCATGGTAACTTCAGAGCTGGTTTTTTTCGTTTGGTGTGAATTAACAACAAACAAAATCTGCCCGTCACCAAGAACCCTGCGTTGGTGGTACAACATGCCACTCGTGGCTTTGTCAACCATTGTAAAATCACTGTGTTTGAGTAATTTCAATGCTGCCTCATCTGTCAGTTTATCGGTAACTGTCCACTGCGCAGCATATTTGGTTGCCAGTTCTGTTACTTTGGAAGATTCAGTGGCATCCACCATGGACACATTGCGGTTAAATGACAGCACTTTGCCTCCATTTTTGAGATATTTCTGCAATATGCTGAGCGTATTTTGGTCGATGTTCTCCATTTCAGCAGGAATCACTACGAGCGAATAGTCGCGCTGACCTACCTGAAGCGTCTTGCCTTTTACCTTACCGAGGACTTTCAGCACGTTTTCCGAACCCAGGTCATATTCAATATGCTGTTGTTCCAGGCGGTAAACAAAATTTTTGAATCCATCGCGGATGGTTTTGATTGCCGGATTTTTATTTCTCCGGGCAAAATACATCCATGCCGTTGTATTCGGCTGTAATACCAGTGTTTGGTTAATTTGCCGGCCAGATGCCATCGCCATTGAAATACGGCCGATATAATCGCCCATCAACTTATAATTTTCCCACCAGGGCTCGTGGTAAGAAAAGGACGGTGGGTAGTCGAACTTGCGAACGCCTTTCAATGAATAATAGGACAAATGCTGATTTACAAAATTTACTCCTATCACACCTTGCCAGTCCACCAGCCGTTTCTGGGTTTCAAAATTCATTTCCCAGCCACCTCCACCGTAAGTTTCGCTGAGCGTTCTGGTTCTGCCAGCCTGGTTGGCAGCGCTACGCAATTCGCGTGCGGATCTGTCATTACCAAATTGTCCTCCCAACCCGACAGTATCCAGTGTGTTTCCTAAGTTATCAATGCCCGGTTGCTGATGCCAGATATAGAATGCTGATTCATCGGAACCTTCTGTTGGTTCGGGCCAGCCGTGTTCCCAATAATGACCGGTCCATTTAAGGTGATTCTCATCGCAGTATTTGCTCCAGGGTTTGGCCCAACGATCAACAAAGAGTTCGAGCATCATTACGTAATAATCGTGCCGGACTTTCTTCCAGGTACCGGTTTCATCAACAAGTGAAGGAAGGTTCAATTTCAGGTCGTAGCCCCAGCGTTGCTGAAAAGAGTCGAATAAATCAGGTGTCCAGCGTATCAGTGAGCCCCTCGGCATTGCTGCCTCAAGATTGGGTTCATCGGTGAAAATTCCCATTAAAGTTTTTCCGAATTCAGCCTTGCTCTTCTCATACCCTTTGGTCATGGTCAGCTCCATAAATTTATCAGTTACCCCCTTATATAAAAGGTCAACGTACGAGAAACCACCGTACCAGGGCGATTTGGCCGGATAAGTTTTCCGGAAGATGTAATAGATTCCCTGTTGCCCTTTTTCCTTATCTATATTGGAGGTGATATTTACAAAACCGGCTTCCGTCTTTTTCAGTACGACTGCCACCGTATCAGAAACCAATAAATTCAATTGCTGTTGAATTTCCATCCTCAGACCAGTACCATGTTTGTATGAATCAGGCATTTCAGCCGGGACATGACCTCCTGCGAAGCCTGAAGGATAGGAGTTTTCGTCATAAATCCAAACCTTCATGTCCAATTCCTTTCCTTTCTGAACGGTATATTCGAACAGGCTGAACCAGTCCTTAGACAGGTATTCTGTTAGCAAACCCGGACGTGGATGCACAAATACGCCACCAATACCGGCTTTTTTAAACTCCTTCATCTGAAAATCAATTCCTTCTTCAGAAATCTGTTCGTTCCAGTCCCAAAGAGGTGCGCTCCTGTATTCTGAAGGCGGATTTACCAACAGCTTTTTGAACTCGGCGGTACTGTTAATAAAAGGATCATTCTCAACTTTTTTCTCAGGAGAACATCTTACCAGAAGGATGCTCAACAAAATAAATAATCCGAAAATTTTCATGGTAGAGGTGCTTGTTGGTTATTGAAATTATTTGATTGATAAATATAATTATTTAGCTGATTTTAAGCTACTTGAGTCTATAGTAATATGTTCCTCCGAAATAATCCTTACAGGTCCCAATAAACCGGATTCTACAAGAGGCGAATCTTTTTTCCAAAGTTTCCATGTTGTAAAAGAATATCTGTCGGTTGGATTTGGTTTACCTTCAGTAATCCAGGTGGGCCACGAAAGAAGGGAACCTCCGTTGGCTTTATTGCGTTCACTTGAATCCGGCAATTGCTCATCTCCAATCATGCGGTTTACCCATAGATTCACAACTTTTATCTCCATTGTGTTTGTCCCAATCTTCACTGCATCTGTAATATCCAGACAATAAGGCGCTTTCCAAAGGATGCCCAAATTTTTACCATTGATTATAACTTCTGACATGATTTCGACTTTCCCCAAATCGAGTTTTATCCTTCTATTTTTCCCCAACATCTCCTTTGATATAGAAATATTCTTGCGGTAAGCAGCAGTACCACTGTAATATTTGATGCTTTGTTCCTGGTGATTTGACCATGAAATCAGTTCATCGAACGTTGTTTTAGACGGGGCGCCCATTCCATTCATAAAACTAACTTCCCAGGGTCCTTTTATTTCCAATGGTTGAGCAAGGTTTGCTATCTCGAAATCATGGTTTCTGCCGTCTGAAGTTGTCAGACTATATTTTCCGGATTGATTAAGGTTCATCTCAAATCCTTTTCTACTATTCTGGGAGATAGTAATGTTTAATTTTTCTCCATCGCGGGTAAGATTTTTCACGGAAACATTTACTTTATTTCCGGGTCGGAAAATCACAAATAAGGAGCCAGAGGGATCCAGCGTAATTGGCATCTTGACAGTACCATTAATTTCTTCATACTGCCCTGCTTTTTTGGTCTCACCTGTTATTGGATTCCAAACTTCCGGCTGCATTCCTTGCATACGGAACTGACATGTTGTTGTGACCATGCTTTGTTTTGGATTGGCAATAAAATAAACATCTGTGCCGTCAATGTTCCTGTGCGTATAGCGCAGAAATTCTCCGGATGAAAAATCCCTGCCAATTTTCATTTCGGCTAATACCTCTTCCGGAGTCTTGCCAAATATTACACGTCCCTTTCCAATGCGATTTTCTTTCACCGTTACTCCATCACATTTACCCCATAGCAAAGCAGCCAGCTTTTTCACTTCTTCGTCGCTTTGCGGATAGTTGGTTAAACCCAATGCTTTCTTTGGAGGAGCTCCAACTATCGTGGCACCTGCTTCAACCAGTTCCTTAATTTTTTTCAAAAGTTTTGGAGTCATCGTTTCGGACGAAGACAATACCAATATTTTATAATTCATTCCATCGGGAAGCATGATGCGCCCATTTTTTACCGACATACGTGTAAGAACCACTTCAGGAGGGCATCCATCAAAATTGTATTTTGCACTGTCGCGTTTGTAGGGAGCAATCCACGTCTGTGGCGTTGCTTCAGGAGCCAGGTAACAGATATCGGCAACAAACAGGCCTTGTTGCAGCAAATACTGGCAACGCGTAAGATATTGGTGCCAGGCTGCCGATTGTTCCCACCAGGTCTGGGTGCGTTCGTAATGCAATCCCCAGGGGCCCATCGAAATTCCGGGCTTGATGTTTTCGTATGGTTGCATGGCGTACCGGTGAAAAACAAAACGATTGATTCCTTCACAAAAGGCCCAGTCGCCCAAATCTTTAATGTTTCCGGGATGACTAAGCCACATTTCGGTATTTCTAGCTGTAAAAGCTTCCGCTCCCAAAATCCTTTTTCCATATACATGGGCAGCTGAAGCCATTTCTGTGCATGAAAAATCATACCCATATTTGACCCACGACCAAAACTCTGCCATCGGCTCATCCGCGCGTCCGGCATAGGTCATTTCATCGGTCATACATCTGTCGTAGGCTTCAATTGATAGCTTAAGTCCATTTTGATGCGACAAATTGGAAATGTTTTCAACATAATTTTCCAGCATCATTTCTGATACGGTTGTTCGTAAATCCCATAAAAAACGTTCTGATACTTCACTATTATCGATAATCATTCCCATCATTACAGGCAAAAATGGAGTTGGATCGTAACCCCTGCGTTTCTTGAATTCGTCGTAAAAGCCTGGTGTCCAGTTTTGTGAACCTACTTCCCAACTATCTATATGCGTTGAAACAAATGATTTTCCGATGAGTGGTTTTGAATCCAATGCAAGTTTCTGAATCAATCCATTGAAGAACATGGTTGATGCGTCCTTACTCATTTTATCGCATTCATAGCCAAGTCCGCCTTCGGGTGCCGGATGATTGAATTTGCCCGTCGTTGTATGTCCGATGCGAAGAATAGTCCATTTGCCTTGCGGAATATCCCACGAAATCGCTCCATCGCTCTTCATCTTCTCCGTAATGTTCACAACCTTATTGCTTTGTACGGTATATTTAGAAGTAATTGACTGAAAATCTGCCGGTATAATAATTGTTTTTGACAGGGGCTGGAACATTGCTTTTTGTTCAATATTATTGATTCTCGTATTTGATATTTCCAACTCGGCTATTGCAATATTTTCCAGAGGTATATCTTCTTTTGTTACTTTAATAAAGTTTAGTCTGTACCTTCGGGCTGTAAGTTCATTATATTCAAATTTTATTGTTGGAGCATTCCCCTCAAATTCTTTCACCGTTTTATAATACTCCCCATCATCTGAAATCTGTAATGTTCCTTTAACTGACCATCTCTCCTTTCCCAAACGAATTGTCATTAAACGGGAAGTGACCGGAGCAGGGAAAATCAATTCAAAATACTGTGGCTTATCCCAGGTAGGTTTTGATAATTCAATTTGAGATTTTATATCGTTATCAATTAGTTTTTTTCCATCAAAGCCAATATCATCAGAGCTGCTTTTCACTTCAGGATTGTAATCGGAAACTTTCTTGTCATCCCCTTCAGGAGTTGGAAAAGCCAGAACCATGATGTCTCCGTAATAATCATTTACTGCGGTTGGTTTCGAGAGATTACCATCATACCTTTTCCCACCCTGAACCGTGGTTTCCGTCCAGACTATTTTCTGCATTGATTTTTCTGCTGTCATCCACGGACCTCCACTACCGCACCATCCGGCATCATTGTTCATATTTACTTTTAAACCCAACCGGGAGGCTTCCTGAAGCATAAACTTGAAAAGATCGCGCCATTCATTGCTTCCAAATACATAAGCCCCTTTGGGTGTACCCTGATCCACCTCCATGATCAGCACACCACCAATACCAGCGCGCTTCATTGCTTCCAAATCTGCAGTGACTCCTTCTTTGGATAAATTTCCGTTCAACCAGAACCAGTAAACCCAGGGTTTTGCGGAATCAGGCGGATTAATAAATCCTTTGTCAAGAGATTGAGCATTGATATTCAGAAGTATAAACTGCAAAATAACAATCAATGAGACTTTAATAAAATTTTTATTCTTCATATCCTTAATTATTATGTTAAATATATTTGAGATGCAAATTAGACTTCTTCCCTGC
>JANYKW010000193.1 GCA_025358025.1 Bacteroidia bacterium
TTTTTGGTTTGGTAGTTCAGTTGGTTAGAATACCTGCCTGTCACGCAGGGGGTCGCGGGTTCGAGTCCCGTCCAGACCGCAAAGCCCTGGGGTTACCTCCGGGGCTTTTGCATTTTTCGTTCCGACATAACGATCTTTTCAAAATAAAGAAGTATATTTCTCCATTCTGTATCCATCTGGACTGGGGAGGGCCAGTGGAATATATTCCGACATTCTTTCAATGAATTGTTAAATGAGATCACCCTTTTCCATATTGATTTTTTGCTTTTTTTCAGTCCTGGCTTCATTTCAAGTGAGTGCAGAACCAGTCGATCAGAAAAATCCGAATAAAAATAGTGCGGAGAGGCAACACGATTACCAGGAGGCTGTAAGTGCAATGAAAGAACAGGTTTTCCTGTTGAGCCTTTATTCATTTGTTGATAAAAAAGGAAGTCTGATAGAATTGGAACCTCAGGGAAATTTTGTCCTGGTCAATAAGGATAAATTTATGATGCAAAAATGCATTGCTTTGAAATCGAATTCTTTTGCCGGTTCAGATAATTTTAAAGGTGAATTTTTAAATTTTCAACTCAAAAGAAGCAGAAAGGGAAATATTCAGTTCTCTTTTGATCTTGTCACAGAAAAGAAAGGAATTACTTTCAAAGGTAAATTGAATAACGATGACAACACCTTTGAAGGGAGCTTTAAAGATCAAAACGAAGAAAGCGAGATCGTTGTCACAGGAAATGTCCAACCTGTTCTGGCTCATTTCGTATACTGATTGAAAAGAGGTCCAAAGATTATGAATACGATCCATGCTATTAGTCTGAGCATGAATAGTATGCACTATAAAAATTCAAGAAAATATCAAATATGTTTGAGAATTTAAATCAACCTTACTCGTTCAACAATAATTTCAAACACAACGTTCGGACTATATTGTTGGTTAGCATGGGATTTATTCTCATCGTCCTCTACATCCAGCCATTGGGCTTTAATTTTCTGAAGTCCGAACATGATGGCTATTTTGTTTTGGGAGCCGGATTGTTTACGGCAGCTACACTGTTTTTGAATACATTGATCTTACCGGGCATCTTTACCAGGATGTTCAATCCTGCCAAATGGACAATCAAAAAAGAGTTGATCTGGAATCTCTGGATGTTCTCAAATCTTTTTTTGGTATTTACTTTCCTGGCCTGGTTAGCCAAGACCCTTTCTTATACCGATCTCCCTTTCTTTCGGACTGGCGCTTTGTCGTTGTTGCCATTGATACTATTTAATTTGATCAGCTACAATCATAAGCTAAAAATGAATGTAGTCAATATGATCGACTCAGGTAAAACCTGGTTGAAGGAGGAGATCAATTCTTTTCAGAACCCTCCGTTACAGGAATCGGTAAATTTGGTAGCGGAAAATAAAAAACAAGCATTTGCTGAAGAGGTCGAACGTGTACTGCTTATTCATTCTTCAGGTAATTATGTTGAGATTTATTGGATAGACCGGAAACTGGCCGTTCGGAAAAGGCTCTTCAGGCAATCATTTACCAATGTGGAGAAAGCACTTGAATCCTCAGATGTTATGCAGAAATGCCATCGGTGCTGGATGGTTAATATCAATAAGGTAAAGAAACTAAAGAGAACCTCCAGTGGTTATCATCTTGAGCTGGATCGGCTTGAATTTACTGTTCCAGTCTCCCGAAACTGGGTACCTACTTTCAAGAAAGAATTGAATTAATTGCACCCTCTTTAATTTCTTTTGCGATTTTCGTCCCTCGAAAATTGCTGTTCATCCCAAAATCCAGTGTTTTCAACCATTTTTAGACCGCATAACCCATTTTCTTGGTCAATAATTATTCTATACCTAACATTGTGACGAAAATGTCATTATTGTGATTGGCATAAAATATAAATGAAAATGAAAGTATTAAACATCGGAGGACTGAAAATCAAACTTCCTATAATCCAGGGAGGAATGGGCGTAGGTGTCTCCTTGTCCGGTCTGGCTTCCGCAGTTGCCAATGAAGGTGGCGTCGGTGTTATTTCCCCTGCCGGGATTGGATTCCTGTACAAGGATCATTCATCAGATTATTTGGAAAATTGTGTTTTTGGATTAACTACCGAGATTCGCAAAACAAGAGAGAAATCTCAAGGTGTCATCGGGGTAAATATCATGGTTGCTCTTTCCAATTATGCTGATTTGGTAACTACCTCAATCAGAGAAAAAGTTAATATCATCTTTTCAGGTGCCGGGTTACCACTCGATCTCCCCAAATTCTTAACTCCGGGTTCAGAAACAAAACTGGTTCCCATCGTTTCATCAGCGAGAGCAGCAACATTGATCTGTAACAAATGGTACAGTAATTTTAACTATCTTCCTGATGCGATAGTAGTTGAAGGGCCAAAAGCTGGTGGTCATCTGGGGTTTAAAATCGAACAGATATTTGATGAAAATTATTCGCTGGAGAATATCATTGAAGAGGTTGTTGCTGTCGCCAATGAGTTTGGTGAAAAATACGGTAGAAAAATCCCTGTCATTGCAGCCGGTGGTATATATACTGGCGAAGACATTGCCCTGATACTGGAAAAAGGAGCAGCAGGAGTTCAAATGGGGACCCGTTTTGTAACTACTACCGAATGTGATGCCTCCGAAGGTTTCAAACAAGCCTATATCCAGGCAAAAGAAGCGGATGTGAGAATCATAAAAAGTCCGGTTGGAATGCCAGGCCGGGCGATCAGCTGCTCTTTCCTGGATGACGTGGATAGCGGTAAAAGACGTCCTACCGTTTGTCCGGTGAATTGTGTGAAAACTTGTGATATTGCCACTGCTCCATATTGTATTATGGCATCACTTGCTTCTGCTTTGAGAGGTAATTTCAGAAATGGATATGCTTTTGCTGGCAGTAATGTCTGGAGAACAGACAAAATCATCTCCGTAAAAGAGTTGTTCTCTACCTTGCTGGATGAATATAAAATCGCAGTCAGTGAAAAATTTGCTCTTTCAATCTGATATAAAGTTATTAAATATACCGGCCTGTAGTTCCTTTGTGAGCTACAGGCTTTTTTTTACAGGCAATATCTTGATGTGCTGTTACTTTTTTTATCTGCCGGGAATATGTGGGTAAGAACTTCTTATCTTTGCCTGCAAAGAACTAACCGAAAAGGTTCAGATCTTAATAGTTATCAATTATATTTTTTTGTGTGAAGAAGAAATCTTTGAGTTTTACATTGTGCGCAGTCTTTGCACTCTTTTTTCTGTCGCTTCCTAAAGATGTTAATGCCCAGGATTTTCAGGGTCAGGCCATAAAATTTGGAAGGGTACTAAGATTAGTTGAAGCTTTTTATGTAGATACTACCAATGTCAACAAGTTGACGGAAAATGCAATCATCGATTTGTTGGGAAGATTGGATCCTCACTCGGTTTACGTTACTAAAAATGAAGTCGAGGAGATGAATCAGCCTCTGGAAGGAAATTTTGAAGGTATCGGTATCTCTTTTAGTATCATACAGGATACTTTGACTGTTATGACTACCATCCCGGGCGGTCCTTCCGAGAAGGTCGGATTGCATCCCGGCGACCGAATTATCCGTGTGGGGTCTAAAAATATTACTTCAATTGGATTGAACACACAGGATGTGTACGGATTGTTGAGAGGGAACAAAGGTACTATCTTAAATTTGATTGTAATCAGAAAAGGGAATTCGGATCCAATGGAATTTACCATTGTCAGGGATAAAATACCGCTATATAGTCTGGATGCTGCTTTTATGCTTAACAAGGAAACTGCATACGTCAAATTGAACAGGTTCTCAGCAACAACCATTGAAGAATATGTGACAGCAATGAAAAGGATGGAGAATGAGGGGAAGATAAAAAACCTGGTTCTCGATTTGAGGGGCAATGGTGGCGGTTACCTGGGCGCAGCTTACGAGTTGGCCAATCAATTTCTGGAAGCCAATAAATTGATTGTCTACACGGAGGGAATTCATAGCCCAAGGAAAGACTATCTGTCAAATACCAAGGGCGATTTTTTGAAAGGAAATCTGGTAATTCTGATCGATGAAGGTACTGCTTCAGCATCGGAAATCGTTTCCGGAGCAATACAGGACTGGGATCGCGGTGTTCTTATTGGTCGCAGATCTTTTGGAAAGGGATTGGTGCAGCAACAATTTGTATTAGATGACGGTTCCATGATAAGGCTTACAACAGCCCATTATTATACGCCTGCCGGCCGAAATATCCAAAAACCATATAAGGACGATCCTTCAAACTACAGGAATGACTATCTTAAAAGATATGCACGGGGAGAGTTTTTTAACAAAGATAGCATCCCCAATGCTGATTCTCTCATGACAGAAACCCTGGTAACCAAAAGAAAAGTATTTGGCGGAGGAGGGATTGTTCCTGATATTTTTGTGCCACTTGATACATCAATACATTATACTTATTTCAATACCCTGGTAAGGAAAAATATATTCTTTCCCTTTGTGGTCCGCTATATTGATCAACATCGGGGTGAATTGCTCGTTAATTATCCTGATTTTCAATCTTTCCAAAATAAATTTGTGGTTTCACCTGCTATACTGGAAGAGTTAATGGCTTTGGGTGAGAAATCTGGTGTCAAAAAAGATGAAGAGGGAATTAAAATTTTGCAGAATGTCATTTTCATACAAATCAGAGCTTTGATAGCACGGGATCTTTATGATGCTGGCACCTATTTCAGGATTATGGCAGAAGAAGACACCGAAGTTAAAAAAGCCCTTGAACTTTTTTCAGATCCTAAAGCTTATTCCCGCTATCTGAACAGGTAAAGAATGAAAATAACCTTTTGACAGTTCAGCAAAATGGCCAATTTCGAATGGATCCTTGATCATTATGTTGAGGTTTGCGGAACTTTAACCGGGCTCTTGTATTTAGGCTTTTCTATCAGGCAGCATTATCTCACCTGGCCTGTAGGCTTGTTGAATGCTTTGTTTTATATAGCAGTCTTCTTTTCATCGAAGATTTATGCTGACATGACGTTGCAGTTTTATTATGTTGGAATCAGCATATTTGGCTGGTGGAGTTGGCATCATGGCAGTGCACCAGGGCATTCATTGGATGTCACCAGAACTGGTACGGATTTGTGGTTGAAGATAATGTCGGTATTTCTGCTGCTTTTCGCCGTGATTGCCTGCGTCCTGGTGAAATTCACAGATTCATCTGTCCCGTATTGGGATGCGGCAACTACCGCAATGAGCATTGTGGCCACCTGGATGCTGGCCCGGAAAAAGATTGAGCATTGGCTGATTTGGGTACTGGTAGATGCTATTTCCATAGGATTATTTATTGTAAAAGAATTGTATCCAACAGCTATACTTTTCCTTGTATATACTATTCTGGCTGTTTACGGATTTATTGAATGGAAAAAAGAATTATTTCCGTTGACATGGAAGGAGCGGGCGGTTTGAAAAAAATCGTTGTAACCGGACCTGAATCAACAGGTAAAACAATGCTATCTGAAAGTTTGGCAAGCAGCCTGCATGCTGTATTGATACCAGAATTCGCCCGGGGTTATATGGAGAGTCTTGGAAGATCATATACTTTTGCAGATCTGGAATTGATTGCCCGTCATCAGATTCAGGAAGAATGCAGGCTGTCAGGATTACCTGGGAAAGGGATTTTGCTGATGGATACCTGGCTGATTATTACCCTGGTTTGGTTTGATGTTGTGTATGGTAAAAAGCCGGATTGGATCCATAACCACATCACTTCTTCCAAGATTGATCTTTTCCTGGTTTGCAGACCGGATTTGCCCTGGGTGCCGGATCCTGTAAGAGAAAATGGAGGGGAGATGCGCATGAAACTTTTTGACAGGTATTGCAGCGAAATCGAAAAATACGGGTTTAAATATGAAATTGTCGAGGGTTTTGGCCAGGAAAGGTTGCATAATGCATTACTGCTGCTGAAGTCCCATCACATTGAATAAAACTTTTTCTATCAGCTCTCGTTTATACACAAAAATGCAGACCGAGAATTAATGTTGCTAACAATCGTTGTTATGAGAGAACATACAGAAAATAAAATCAGGGAATCAATCGGAGAAGCCGTTCTCCAATTGACAGATATTTCATCGGTTGGAGAAGTGACTCATGCACAACGTGCAGGTGAGCCAATGCCTTCGACAGAGAAATTGAAACTTTTTGTAGAGAAGGTCAGGCAAATCATTTTCCCCGGATATTTTGGAACCATTAATTTTCACCCTGCCTCTTTTCATTATCACATGGGAGTACTCGTGGATGAAGTATTCCATCTGTTGTCGGAACAGCTGCTCGCAGGATTATGTTTTGTATGTGACAAAGAGTTTAATTCTGATTTGGAAAGCAGAAAAGCAGTGGCTGAGAGTTGCGCCGCAGATTTTCTCTCGGGGCTGCCAGAACTTCGAAATGTTCTGATTACAGATGTTGAAGCGACCTATCTTGGAGATCCTGCAGCTACCAGTTACAGTGAGGTGATTTTTTGTTATCCTGCTATACGGGCTATCTCAAGCTATCGGATTGCCCACACACTTCATAAGTATGGCATTCCGCTTATTCCCAGAATAATATCTGAGATGGCTCACTCTGAGACAGGTATTGATATCCATCCGGAAGCTACCATCGGACCCTTTTTCGCGATCGATCATGGAACCGGAATTGTAATAGGATCAACTACCATTATTGGTTCCCATGTTAAACTTTACCAGGGAGTTACCCTTGGTGCCAAAAGTTTTTCATTGGATGAATCGGGGAATCCTGTAAAAGGTATTCCAAGGCACCCAATCGTTGAAGATAATGTCGTTGTCTACTCCAATGCCTCTATCCTTGGACGGATTACCATAGGACATGATTCGGTAATAGGAGGTAATATATGGATCACAAATGACTTGCCTCCTTATTCCAAAGTTGTTCAAAATAGGGCCAAATCAGCAGAATTTATTTTTGGTGCAGGAATATAGTTTTTAGAAACATATATCAGCCTTTTGGAAAGAAGATATATTTTGCAGAAATTAATTTTGAAATCATTTCAGTGAAGAAATTTAAAATTGTCGTTAAGACTTTTGCAGGACTTGAACAAGTGTTGGCAATTGAATTAAAAGCCATTGGTGCAGAGGCTGTTACGCCCGAACGTCGGGCAGTCTCCTTTCTAGGAGACAAGAGTATGCTGTACAAAGCCAATTTTTTGCTGCGCACTGCTTTAAGAGTGCTAAAACCAGTCGCACATTTCAGGGTGGGTAAAAAGGAGGATCTGTATAACCATGCAAAAAACGTCCCATGGTCAGAATACCTGACAATTGGCAAGAGTTTTTCAATCGATAGTACAGTGCAGTCAGAACTTTTTGTAAACTCGATGTATGCCTCTTTGAAGGTGAAAGATGCGATTGCCGACTATTTCAGAGAATCATTCGGGAAGAGACCTTCTGTTAACCAGGAGGATCCTGATATAAGAATTCATATATATCTGATGGGTGATTATTGTGAGATCTCGCTTGATAGTTCCGGAGAGTCGCTTCATAAACGAGGCTACAGGATTGGACAGGGAGAGGCACCAGTTAATGAAGTATTGGCAGCAGGAATGATCATGCTGGCAGGGTGGAAGGGAGATTCAGATTTTCTCGATCCAATGTGCGGATCAGGAACACTGCTTATAGAAGCTGCTATGATAGCCAGAGGGATCCCGGCAGGTATTTACCGAAAAACTTTTGCATTCGAGAAGTGGCTCGATTTCGATGAACAACTTTTCTCTGAAATCTATAATGCTGATTATGAGAGGGAGTCAGCAATCAGAATCGTGGGTTCGGATATCTCAGCTCAAAGTTGCGCAATAGCACGGGCAAACATAAAAAATGCAGGACTCTCAAAAGCGATTGATATAGAGGTAATAGACTTCCTCGAGTTAGACCCGCCCTTCGAGAATGGAGTAATCGTTACCAACCCTCCCTATGGAGAGAGGTTAAGGACAAGTTCCATCTCCGAATTGTATCAGTCGATTGGGAATATATTAAAGCAAAAATATGCGGGTTACACGGCATGGATCATCTCCAGCTCTGAAGATGGATTCAAAAGTATAGGGTTAAAGCCGTCCGAAAAAATTGAGTTATTTAACGGATCGCTACCCTGTAGTTTCAGGTGCTTTGAACTTTTTAGAGGTACACATAAACAATCGGTTATACTCAAAAAAGGGATCCAGCTTCCAGATCAGCCAATTTAAAATGAATAATTGGAGGAGGGTTGTTATTGACCTATTTTTTTGAAGCTGACATCTTGCTTGATACTGGTAACCAAGTATTCTTTGCACTTAAATTTCCGCTTCTTTACATATTTCTCTCCACTGAAGCCCATTATTTGTGCAATTTGTTTCAACGGTACTTTATCGAAAAAGAGTTGGAGCAATTTCTGACAGTCGCTTCCCAGCAACTGAAAGTGCTTTTGATAAAGCTTGAACCGCTCATTTTTTTCTACCAATTCTGAAAAATCATGATCAAATTCTGACTCAAACATAACGGATTCGACCATCATTTCCTTTTCGGATTTCACCCTTGCCAGTTGTTTATACCAAAGAAATTTACAAACTGAATAGAGATAGGTTTCAAAAGCGCAATTGATAATGAGGTCATTAGCTTTTAGCTTTCTGTAAACGACAATAACTGCTTCCTGAAATACATCATTGGCATCTTCATCATTGCCACTATTCTTTTTTATGTACAAGTTCACCTTGTAATAAAAATTTTTATAGATATGCTGAAGAATTACGTTGTCATTCCGTAAAATACCATTCAGAAGTTCTTCATTGCTATAATTGATCATTTTGTTGGCTAAGTCTTTTTTTACGTTTGAAATACCACTTCTCCAAAACGATTGCTAAAAATACAAAAATTATTAAGCTAACAAAATAGCCGGCCTTTGTTTTAAATAGTGGCGTTTGTTTTCCAATTGAAACATATCCAAGCCAAAAATGGGGATGCGCTTTCAGCGGATCCGCTTTGGTGATGTAATTTATTTTAGCTCTTCTTAATGCTTCGTCTTTGGAATATCCATTTTTTATATTTCTGTAAAATTCAAGCATCATGACTGAACTTGATACATCTTCAACATTCCAAAGGGTCATAATAATACTGGGACAACCTGCATATAGGAATCCTCTTGCAAGGCTCATCACACCTTCTCCTTTTTGAAGTTTGCCAGACCCCGTGTTGCATCCGCTGAGAACCACCATGTCGGATTTGAGTTTCAGGTTGTAAATTTCGTACGTATTTAAAGTCCTGTCGCTATTCCCGGCTGAATCTGCAGAAAAAACCATTTTGGAGTAAAGTGGCAGTGTGTCATTGAGTATGGTATGCATGGCCAGATGCAGAATGTCATATTTTCCGGCATTCTGAAGAAATTTTTGTTTTGTTGCACCGGTTTTAAGATATTGATCTCCAGTGATTAATTCAGTAATACCAGTTACCTCCGCCTCTGCTCCCGGTAAAGGAAGAAAATGTTCAGATGCAGAACCTGAAACAAGAGGTTCATCAGAATAATCAGGTGCAAATGCACCTATTTTATTGCTGTATTTCATGTTATTCTGAAAATAGTAATAGAGTAAGGTGCCAGAGTATGTATAAGAGATTGCATGATGATGTACAAGATAATCAAGCTTACGGAAATCCATCTTGCTTGTATCTGCAGCAGAGGCCAGAAAAGCATCAAATGGAAGATAGGAGAGCTTGTCGTCAGGGACAATTACCAAACGATAATTTTGCATGGATGTGATGACTGGTTCAATGAGGAACCTATATAAATCGAAAGCATTTCGGGTGTACTGTTTATACTCTGCTTTCCTTGTATTTAGGACATTGCCATTCTTTATGAATTTCAAAAAATGATCAATGGATAAATACAAATCAACATTGAATGTGTTACGAATAATCTTAAATTCATTATCAGTAATAACGAATGTATATATATCTCCTTCAGCATTTTTCTTACTTGTATTGATGAAATACTCTATAAATGCTTCTCTCCTGTCAAGCGACTGCTGTATTTTTTGAACTGATACGATTGGATCGGTATATTTGTACTGATAATATCGTGGATATGCTTTTTCAACAAAACTGATCATTTGCTGATAACTCTGATTAAGGGAAAATACCTTGTCTTTCCAAATATTTATTTTCTTAAGGTCTGGTTTCGGATTACTTTTTTCGCTGAAAATAAAATTTTCATAGGCAGCTATTTCTCCTTTCAGTTCAGTATCCCGTTGAAGCAGGGAGTCAGGTAAGTCAGAGAATTTTTTAGCCTGCAATTCTCTCATCATCGATTGAAAGTCAGCTGATCTGCTGCGTTCAGAGATTTCAAATGCTTTATCAAAATATTGCTTTTCTCCGGTCTTCTCATATAGCCTGACAGCCACTTCAAGTGCTGCCGCATAAACTGGATGCTCATTCTCTGACAGGAAAAGTCTGCTTTCAGGATTTTGGAAGCTGTTTCTTATCAAATGAATGGTTTTTATAGAAAGGTCGTAGGTCGAAATGGCTAACTTCAAAAGCCGGTTGGAAGCTTCAATGTTTTCCTGACGTTCTTCAAGCTGAGAAAGAAAATAGAATGCTTCTGCCTTGCTTTTCAGCGCATCCAGCAAACGGATTTTATCAATGGCATTTTCAGGATCAGGATTGCCATACTTTTCGTCAGCGGCAAATCCTGGTACAATTGCAATGATCGCTTTTTGAAAATAGTCCAGTGAAGTCTCAATATTTTTCTTTCGAAGAGCTAGAAACATCTTCAGATTGCTCTCGTTCTCTTTCTTCCTCAAGTAGTTTAAGCCCATGTCTTTTAAACAGGAGGAATATGAAACCCCTTGTATTCCGATTTTTTCTTCAATCAATTGTCTTGCAATCGTATAATTTGAAAGCGAGTTTTCAAAATCTCCCATTTCAAGATAGACCATCCCAAGATTCAAATAGACAAGTCCTTTTTCAGCGAAATTATCACCAAGATCTTGCTCACCAACTTTTATTGCTTTTTTAAAGAGTAGAATACTTTTATTGAATTCATTCTTAGCGAAACAAATCAATCCGCTGGAGTTCCATTTCTTAAAATTAGAGATGCTCTGAGGATTTATTTCAAATGATTTATTGTTCCATTTTTCTGCTTCTGCAATATTCTTGTTGTCCAGATAAAATATCGTTAAATTTATCAGTAAGCTTTCATATTCAGCCTGGTTAGACATTTGAAGCGTTTGAAAGATTCTGTCAGCATTTTCGTAATAGGTTCTTGCCTTTTCGATATCCCCTATGGCATTATAACAGATCCCAAGATTTTGATATACCGTTGCCAGTCTTAATTCCTTATTTCCCGCTGCCTCAAAGATTGACAATGATTTTTCATAGAAGGTTATGGCATGATCATACAATCCCAACTGACTTTTAATAATACCCATGTTGTTCATTACATTGGCAACCGGCACTGAGTTGGTTCCATCTTTTTTAATTCTGATCTGGAGTAAAGTGCTGAAAAGTTTCATCGCAGCATCATAAGATCCACTATTCAATGCCTGAACAGCCTGGGTCAAAGTTTCCTTGTCCTCGTCAACCGTACCTTGCTGAGCAAATGTTGGTGAAGGATAAATCAAAAGCATCCAGAAGATTGTGGCCTGAATAAAAATGAGACGTGGGATGAGAGTAAGCTTTATCACTGGTTAATATAATTCGGTTGTTGTAAATTAAATTAAAAAATTAATATCATTCTAAAAAAAATAATTTTTTAATAACCTTAATATCAGATTTTTATGCACAATTTATTCGTTTTCTTAATTTTTTTAGAAAAAAAGGGGTAACCTTTTGAGGATCCATGGTATTAAGAACTGCAAGGAACAATAAAGAATTATTAACTTATTAAGACAATTTACCATGAAAACTTTTAATTACCTGACAGTAGAAGTGCTTTCCAACGAAGAATTGGCATCAGTAAAAGGTGGCATCGGATACGGCATTCCACAGCCGAT
>JANYKW010000196.1 GCA_025358025.1 Bacteroidia bacterium
TTATGGCAATCTCCTTTCACTTTCAGGTTTAGCTTTCATGACAGGTTTCCCTGGTATTTTTACCTGCCTCATAGCTGCATTGTAAACAAAGGAAGCCGTAATGACCGCGTTTTGTTTAAGATCATCCATGACCAGCCTTTCGTAAGTATCCATGGTTGTATGATATCCCCTGCCGTATTCGATGGCATCCTGGATGAATTGAAAGCCCGGCAGCCCCACTGCATCGAATGCCAGGTGGTCGGTTCCAGAGGTATTCCGGATGGTAACTGTCGAAGCTCCCATGTCGGCAAAAGGCTTCAGCCATTCTTCAAAGATGGGTCTTACCAGTTCATTTTCCTGCAGGTAAATCCCACGATATTTTCCACTTCCATTGTCCATGTTGAAATATCCGGCAAACTTGTCATATTCCGGTTTGTGTTCTTTTGTTTTTGGATCCACCAGGTACTTTTCCACATATCCGCGCGATCCATTCAATCCTTGCTCCTCCCCACCCCATAATGCAATACGGATCGTCCTTTTGGGTGCTACATCCAGGCTTTTTAATATGCGGATCGCCTCCAGCATTACCACGCATCCTGATGCATTATCCGCGGCGCCTGTTCCTCCATGCCACGAGTCGATATGCCCACCAAGCATCACCACCTCAGATTTAAGCGTTTTATCAGTACCCGGAATTTCGCCAATTACATTGTTAACGACCGGACTATCAAAAAATTTGTTTTGTATGTCGATCTCCATTTCAACCGGAATATTGTGATGGAGGAGTCTGTCCATCCTGGCAAAGTCTTCATTTGGAAGGTTCAATTCCGCGATTGGCTGGGGTGAGCCGGCTGTGTAATTCGCGCCATTGGATCTTGGTATATTGTACGTTCCAGAGTTATTTAATATGACAGCTGCCTTTTCTGAAATCAACAATTCATTGATTTTATTACGCAAAGCCCTTTGGGCCTGGTAGGCTGCAAAATCAAAATTGGGCCTGCCTGATGGTCCGGCTCCGCTTGAAGTCGCCATGGCCAAATCCTTAAGCTGATCATTGGTTAAACGCGTTGCCAAAGGATCAAAGCTGATGGAAAAGGTTGAAACGGAAGGGATCAGGATGATTTTACCTGAAAGTTTACCTTTGTATTTTTCGAGATCTGCTTCGGTTTTTACATCAAGAAGTACAATTTCACTCTTCACCAATCCGGGGGTACTGCCTGTCCATGCAACCGGATTGCATGCGAAACTGGTATAATACGGAGAAATCATGGCCGCATAAGTTTTCAGGTTATCCCATCCTCCCCGACCGAATTCCCTTGCAGATTCAATCCGAACATTTTGCAATCCAAGTTCTTCCATTTTTTTCTTTGCCCACTCATTCCCGCGATTATTCCCGGTTGAGCCCGTTAATCTTGGTCCCACGAAATCTGTGAGCCAGAAAGCCATCTCCTCAATTCCTGAATTTTTCAACCCTTCCTGCTTAATTTTATAAACCATACCAAGGTCAATATTTTCATTTTGTGCCAGCGACAAGAAGGGCAAAGAAAAGAGAATCGTAAAAACTGAAATGATTTTAAATTTATTCATTTTGAATTAGTTGTGTTGTTTGTGGTTTTCAAAAGTAGCGAAAAATACAATTAGACAAAAAAATGATAATTTTAACTTTTCGGAAAGTCTTAAGGAATTTGCTCATTGGAGACCCTAAATTTCTTTCGCATCAAAAGAAAAGGAAGATGTGGGTATTGGCTTGGTCGATGTTCAAATTGAAGTGACAATTAAAAACAAACTATAAACTGATGAAAACAATATCTTCAAAAATTTCTGCTTTTGAAAAAATCGGCTATAGCCTTGGGGATCTGGCTGCAAACCTGGTTTTCCAAACAATAATTACCTATCTGGCCTATTTCTATACCGATATTTATGGGTTGAAAAGCACTGATGCTTCTATAGTTATGCTTACCGTAGGACTAACTGCGGCTTTTATATTCAATCCGATAATTGGATTGCTGGCAGACAGAACCAATTCAAAGTGGGGCAAATTCAGGCCATGGATTCTATATACCTCCATTCCTTTGGGTGTGGTGGCACTTCTTGCATTTTCAACTCCGAATTTTGCCTACAAGGGAAAATTAATTTACGCTGCCGCGACTTACTCTCTCCTCTTGATGTTATATGCTTCAAGTAATTTACCATACTCTGCTTTAAGTGGTGTTATAACCGGCGATATGGGCGAAAGAAATAGCATTTCGTCCTACCGTTTCGTGGCTGTCATGTTTGCCCAGTTTTTTGTACAGGTATTTATGTTGCCGATTATTATATATGCCGGCCACGGAGATAAAGCTGCCGGTATTGAAACAGTAATGACCTGGATGGCATTGGTCGGCACAATCATGTTATTGATCACTTTCTTTACTACAAAAGAGCGCATTGTCCCCAGTCCGGAACAAAAATCATCCATAAAAGATGATTTATCGGATCTGATGAAGAACAGGCCATGGCTGATCATGCTTAGCCTGACCGTCCTGGTGTTCATCACCCTTGCCATGAAAGGTGGTTCATATGTATACTATTTCAACAACTTCGTGGATAAAGCTGCATTGGCAAATTTTATCGGTCCCGTTATTGCTGCATTTTCAGATTTAGGTATAAATTTCTTTGGATCTGACCCGGTAGCCGCCGGTTTTGGGCTTTTCAACGCAGGAGGCATTCTCTTCATGATTGTTGGAATCTATTTCTCAAAAAAATTGGCTGATAAATATGGCAAACGGGATGTTTTTCAGTATAGTCTGCTTGTTTCTACCATTTTTATTCTACTATTCTTCTTTTTCAAAGCGGATCAGGTTATCTTAATTTTCGGTTCCCAAATTCTGCACGGATTCTTCTATGGTCTCACCATTCCCATACTTTGGGCCATGATTGCCGATGTTGCCGACTATTCAGAAATGAATACAAAGCGCAGGGCGACCGCAATTATCTTCTCTGCGATGATGGTTGGACTCAAAGCAGGTCTCTCAATTGGAGGAGCCCTGGTCTCATCAATCCTGGGATTATATGGTTACATTGCAAAAGACGGAGCTGTTGCAGGGCAAGAGATTATTCAACCGGAAGCCGTTGCCATCGGAGCCAGACTGCTCGTGAGCATATATCCATCAATTCCATTCCTTTTAGGTGTTGGCCTGCTTTATTTCTATGTTATTGATAAGAAAATGGAAGTGAGAATTGAGAAAGAATTGAAAAAGCGAAGGGGAGATGACTTATAAAAGACTTAAACAAATAAAATCAACTACCATGAAAATCAAAATTATTTCAGCGATTGCGGCTATAATAATTATGGCATCCTTACAAACCATGGCCCAAAAAACTTTGAGGGAAGCTACCAAAGGTAAATTTCTGTTTGGGGTAGCTGTTAACATGCAACAGGTCAATGGCATCAACCCTGCAGAATCAGAACTGATTGCCAGGGAATTCAGCGCCATTGTTCCTGAAAATGTGATGAAACCTCAACCAATCCAGCCCGAAGAAAACAAATTCTTCTGGGACAATGCAGATAAATTTGTCGCTTTGGGAGAAAAAAACAAGCAAGTCGTAACCGGGCACTGTCTGATTTGGCATTCTCAAATTGGCAGATGGATGTTTGTGGATGCAGCAGGGAAAGAGGTATCCCCCGAAGTGTTGAAAGAACGCATGCGACAGCATATCGCAGCGGTTGTTGGTCGCTATAAAGGCCGAGTAAAAGGTTGGGACGTTGTCAACGAAGCTTTTGAAGACAACGGCAAGTACCGAAATAGCAAATTCTACCAGATCCTTGGTAAGGATTTCATCAAATATGCTTTCCAGTTTGCTCACGAGGCCGATCCGGATGCAGAATTGTATTACAACGATTACAATGTGGAGAATCCAGCCAAATGCGATGCAATCGTAGAAATGGTAAAAGAGCTCAGAAATGCAGGATGCAGAATTGATGCTGTAGGCTCTCAGGGGCACATGCACATGAAATCACCCACCCTGGAGGCAACAGAAACCAGTCTGAAGAAACTAAAAGCCGCAGGTGTAAAAATTCTGATTACAGAATGGGATATTTCCATTCTCCCGAGTCCATTTGATGGGGCCGAAATTTCTAAAAATTTCAGCTATTCCAAGGAAATGGACCCATATCGTGATGCCATACCTGACTCTGTTCAACAGAAGTGGAACAAACACATGCTGGATATGTTCGGACTTTTTCTCAAGTACCATGATGTTGTAGATCGGGTAACACTTTGGGGTCTGAACGATGCCGTATCCTGGCTGAACAATTTCCCAATACGGGGACGAAAAGACTATCCCGTTCTCTTCGATCGCAACAACCAGCGCAAGAGTGTGGTTGAGGAGATGATTAAAATGGCCGAAAAAACGAAGTCCAAAAAATAAAATATCCCCGGAACATCATTAACGGATAGTCATTCCTTAAAACATTGAACTACAAAATATTCAATTTTGAGAAAACCCGGATATTTAGTTGATCATCTTTACACTGCAGATCCTGCAGCCCATGTTTTCAATGGTAAACTCTACATTTATCCTTCCCATGATATTGAGTCAGGTATCCCCGAAAATGACAATGGCGACCACTTTGATATGCGCGATTACCATGTCTTTTCGATGGATGAAATAAATGGAGAAGTAACCGATCATGGTGTGGTCATCGATGTAAAAGATATTCCGTGGGGCGGACGTCAATTATGGGACTCGGATGTTGCTGTCAAGAACGGAAAATATTATCTATACTTTCCCTTGAAAGATAAAACAGATATTTTCCGTATTGGCGTTGCCATCAGCGACAAACCGGAAGGGCCTTTTGTTCCTTTGGAGGCTCCGATCAGAGGTAGTTATTCCATAGATCCCTGTGTCTTTTGCGACGACGATGGCTCGCATTTCATCTATTTTGGCGGATTGTGGGGTGGCCAATTGCAGCGCTACCGCAACAACAAAGCATCGAATGCGGTCACGAACCAAACGAGGATGATCCGGCATTACCTTCTCGTGTGGCGAAACTTAACGATGATTTACTTGAATTTGGAGAAGAGCCAAAAGGAGTCATTATCCTGGATGAATGTGGGGAAATGTTGAAAGC
>JANYKW010000011.1 GCA_025358025.1 Bacteroidia bacterium
CAGGCAGTCAGGGTCGCTAACGCTGGTTTTCTAAAATTCTTTCTTTTATTTGACATAACTATTTTCTACAGATATTCATGGCCAAACTTCGTCTGATCCTATTACTTGTCCTGGTTTATTCAGGTATTTTAAGTGCTCAAAACACTTCCAATATTTGTGTGAAATCAACTGAAGGAACAGATTTCTGGTTTGGATTTATGGAGAGCCGGCACCATCAGGCAGGTCACTATCTGGAGCTTACTTTGACCTCAACATATAAATGCAATTTCTACATCTACTTTGGCAAATCATCCATACCTTATACTTCTGGTACGGTGCAGCCCAACATACCATTCCGATGGCAACCTCCCTGGACCTTAATTGAACCAATCGGATCTGAAATTGTGGAGCAGAAATCCATTCATATCGTCTCCGATATGCCATTGAATATATTCGCCATGAACTGGAGTCCGAGTTCGGCGGATGCCGCAGTCATTTTTCCGGTCGATGCCATTGGGGACGAATATTATGCCATGTGCTATGATGCGCATATCAACGAAGCCGGCAATGGTTCACCCGGAAATGGCAAGAACAGCGAATTTCTTGTTGTCGCGACAGAAGACAATACTAAAATATCCATCACACCCACCAAAGTTACAGATCAGTTAAAACCCGCAAATGTCACTTTTCAAATCACCTTGAACAAGGGTGAACTCTACCAGGTTCAGTCGATGAACCACGCCAATCTGACAGGGCAAGGAGACCTAACCGGAAGTTACATCAAAAGTGATAAGCCCATCGCATTTTATTCCGGATCATGGTCAACAACTATACCGGCAGATGATGCGGTCACTGCCTGGGATCACCTGTATGAACAGATACCTCCGGTACGTTCCTGGGGACGTAAATTTGTCACGGTTCCCCTGAAGGGCAGATCGGAAGACAGGTTCAGGATTATTGCCTCTGAGGATAAAACAAATATCCGGATTGGTAGCAATAATCCCATTGTTTTAAATAAAGGGAAATTTATTGAATTCGTCCTTAAACAGGATCAGCCATCACTCATTGAGAGTGACCAACCAATACTTTTGGCTCAGTTTATGGTATCGAATAGCGTCGATCGTCCTCCTGGTGTTAGTCAAAATAATTGGGATGGTGATCCTCTGTTGTTAATTATAAGTCCCGTGGATCAAACCCGTGAAAATGTGACTTTTGTTGCTTACGACTCTCCAAATATCAACAGTAAATTTTTCGTCAATGTGGTGACTAAAATTGAGTCTTCCTCCTATATTTCGTTGGATGGGTCACCAATAGCCTTTTTGCCCCTTGCCAATTCAGGTTACGTGTATGCTCAGATTGCCATTACCAAAGGAAACCACAACCTCAATAGTTCCATGCCGGGTAACGGTTTTATTGCCTATGTCTATGGTTACGGGGGAGTTGAATCTTATGGCTATGGAGTGGGCTTTAATCTTAGCATCAAGCTCGACCTGGGCGGAGACATCCATTTTGTGAAAGACACCATCCTGCTTTGTCAGGGGCAGGCAAAAATTTTGAATGCAGGTTCACATTTTTCAAAATTTTTGTGGAGTACAGGCGACACCACACAAACAATCTTTGTTACAAAACCCGGTTATTCGAAAGTTACAGCCACAACCTCTGACGGTTGCTCAATGACAGATAGTATTTACACTTTTCTGAGTAATCCCGTAGTTAAATTGGGCAATGATACCACGATATGTAATCCCAAACAATTTCAATTAGATGCTGGTTCTGGTTTTACCTCCTATAGCTGGTCTACAAAAGATTCCACTCAAAAATTTATTGTCAAAACCCCAGGCATATATGGAGTTTTAACCAAAAACAAATACGATTGTCCGGCACAGGATTCGATCTTTGTTAATTTTGTCGACAAACCCAAATTTAACCTTAGTAGCCTGGATACCCTTTTCTGCGGTACGAAAACAGCGACCCTGAACATCGCTGCCGACAAAGGAAAATTCACGCTGAGAAGCAGTAACCCACTGGTTTCTATTCAGGATCTTACGCCAACTGTTGGAATGTTTGGAACGTTTCCATTTACGGTTACAGCTGTCGACCCTTACACCTGTGCTTCGGATACCGGTTTCACGGTAGGTTTCCACAAAACACCGACTGTAGTGATTTCTGTCGATGATACAACCTGTTATGGCTATAGCCTGGATGCAAAATATCTCGGTGATGCCGAGGAAAACAATGCCCGGTTTACCTGGATTTTTGCCAAAGATACCCTGGCAGATGCGATTGCCGGAACTCAGATGCATGTTAAACTGGGGCTTGATCGTTCCAAAAGGGATCTCTTGTTGAAAGTCACTGAGAGAGGTTGCAGCAACAGCTTTGTCATCAAGGAAATCAGTGTTATTCCGGATCTCGATTTTAACGTCTCTGATTCGCTGTTGTGCCAACCGTTTAAATTTAATTTCACGGCCACGAACACGGAAAATGTGGTAGATTACTTATGGGACTGGGGCGATGGAAGTGCTGAGCACAACGGAAAAATGGCCTCTCATACCTATGCAAAGGATGGATTCTATGCCGTTCAGGTAACGGCAACCACCGATAAAAAATGCATCAATACAATCAAAAAGGACAATGTAGTATATGTGGCACCCGTCCCAACAGTCGATTTCTCCATAAAAGACAAGGCATGCCTGGAGCTTGGCCCTCAGTCATTGATGTATACCGGTTCGGCTGATGATAAAGACCATTACTATTGGGATTTATCTTCTTTTCTTCCCATCGAATTGATCAAAAATCCGGGGGATTCCAAAGGTCCCCTGACCTTTGAACTGATTGCAAAACCCCAGACTCCGGTGCAACTTCAGGTGATTTCAAAGTATGGTTGCATCAGCGAAAAAAAATTTTTGATTTTGCAGCGAATTCCAAAATTTTCATTGTTGGCAAAAGATAGTGCCGGTTGCATTCCTTATGACATCTCATTAAATGCCTTGACAGGGGATAAAGTTGATCAGGTAAACTATTCCTGGAAATTTGGGGATGGAAAGTCCGGATCAGGTCAGTCTGTTACCCATACTTATCCTCTTCCGGATCAGATACACGATATTGCGCTTTATGCAGACTCTAAAACGACCGGTTGCAAGGATACATTGTTTAAGCCTGGGTTTATCACCGTCTATCCCGAACCAAAGGCAGCCTTCAAGGTAAACA
>JANYKW010000076.1 GCA_025358025.1 Bacteroidia bacterium
GATTGCCTTTATCGGACTGATCGATGGAAGGCCATATGAAATCTTTACCGGTTTGGCCGATGATGAGGATGGGATTCTCCTGCCTCGTTCAGTCACTGATGGGTGGATCATAAAAAACAGGGATGAAAATGGCGTCTCCCGGTATGATTTCCAATACCGAAACAACCGTGGTTATAAAACTACCATCGAGGGTTTGTCCTTCAAATTCAATCCGATTTTTTGGAACTACGCCAAACTAATCTCCAGTGTCTTGAGACACAGTATGCCAATTCAGAAAATTGTTGAGCTAATAACCAGTCTGCAGTTTGATGTTGAGTCGATCAATACCTGGAAGAACGGGGTCGCACGTGCATTGAAAAAATACATCCCTAATGGTACTTCCTGCGAGGATGCCAAATGTGAAGGATGTGGTTCTGACAATGTCATTTATCAGGAAGGATGCCTGATCTGCAAGGATTGTGGCTCTTCCAAATGTGGCTAAGTGTTTTCATATGTTTTAGATAATTATCTCTGGGGGGAAGATCGTAAGGTCTTCCCTTTTTTCGTGGAAGTGACTAAATTGACTAAAGTTAGCTAAAGTGACTAAAGTTAGAAATCGAACCTGATCCCTGCAATCGGAACCAGTCCGATTAGCTTTCTGTCTGTCTCTAAAATGACCCCTTGCGAATAACTGAAACTCCTTTTATAAACATTGTGTCTGTTAAGGACATTTTGAATGTCCAAAGAAAAATTGAAGGCCGAATTTTTCTTGTTGATTCTGTAATTCACGCCGGCATCCATCCTGTCAAAGTAGGGAAGATGCTTTCCGTAAGTCTGCTGCACATCGTATATGACGGTCTTCTTCAATAAACTCTGGGCATAATTGGGTGGGGTAAAACGATAACCACCTCTGGCAATGTTCCGGAGATTAAAGCCCAGGCTGTTCTGACCATATCTTCCAACTTTAAACTCTCTGCCAAGTAAAAAATTGAAAACAAAATTCGAATTGTAATAAGTTGAATACCAATTGGTGCTGGAAGCCATGTATTTGGAATCAAAAAGTGAAATGGTGGCAAGCAGGTAATAACCGTGTGCGAAGGATTTGTCCAGAGTTAGTTCGATCCCCGAATTTTCGGATTTCCCATTGTTGTTCAAATCAATATCCGGTAATCCCTCCGAAATATTCAACATAGAAAAGGTGTTGTTGGTATATTGACTGACTGGCACGTTATACAAGTGTTGGTAGTAAGCCTCCACCGTTAGCTTTAGTTCACCGGAAAAGGACTTTCGATAACCAGCCACAAGGTGAAATGCTTTTGTGGTTTTTAAGTCGCTATTGAGTAATTTTCTTCCCGCATTTGTGGTTTTCACCCTGAAATAGTAAATTGGCAGAGGTTCCGGTTTTGAATAAAATCCTGTTCCAATATTGATTGATTGACTTTCTGGAAGATGAAGCAACATTCCTAATCGTGGTTCAAAGGTAAGTTGTTTGTTGATACTTGTATAAGTGGAATGAAGTGAAGGAATCAACTCGAAAGAATCGGAAGGTTTGTATTTCCACTGAAAGTAAGCTTGCGTATAAAAGCTTTTTGACCTCTGATCAACCAACGTATCGTATTTGGCGTTCGTTTGTCTCCTGATGCTGAACATATCTGGAAATGAGTGGTGGTATTCGAATCCTATTCTGAATGAATTTTTTGCATTCACTTTTCTATTTAACATCACAGAACTTCTCAAAACCGGGGAAATCATCCAATCCTGTTTGTTCAAAATATGAACAAAGGCCGTATCCAAAACTCCTTCGTGCCAGTTTTCACTGGAACGTGTAAACCCAATGATTGTTCTGAGATAAGTTTTCTCATCCTTGAAATTTTTCAGATGCTTGACACCGAAAACAGCAAGAGCATCTTCCTCCAGAAATTCGTCATTGTTGACTCCTTTCAGAATATCCTCCCGACTTTTGGATGGCTCGTTACCTGCTTTGCTATTTCCGCCGATTGAAAATATTTCCACGTCACCCAATTTCGACCCGTGGAAATTCATTTTAAAAGTCCAGTCAAGCGAGCTTGGGATGATACTCAAATCTTGAATTTCAACAATTCCATACTTTTTCAGAATATCGAAATTGGCATATCTGATGTTGAAGAGATAGGAGTTGCCTGAAGATTTCCCGATGGGTCCTTCCGAGGAGGCTTCTGCCCCAACGACACTTAGCTGCATTCCGAATTCATGTCTGTCGGTATTACCTTTCCTCAAACGCAAATCCATCACACCTGATAAAGCATTCCCAAATTCAGCCGGAAAGGCTCCGGTATAAAAGTCAAAATCAGCCAAAACATTGGTTGATATCATTGAGTAGGCTCCGCCATTGTTGCCAACACCGTTGGAAAGGTGGTTTGGATTGGGTATTTCAAGTCCTTCGAGGCGCCATGAAATACCTCTTGGAGAGTTTCCCCTCACCACAATTTCATTGCTTTCATCACTGTTGCCACTCGTGACACCAGCAAAATTTGCCACCATCCTCAAAGGGTCATAATAACCTCCGGCAAATCTGGAGGCATCCTGACTTTGCAATGTTCGAACACTGGATCCGCTTGAGGGTGTCAACCACATCTTCTTGCCGGCTGAAACCTCAACCTCGCCAGTTTCAAAAACTTTTGCCTCAAGAACAATCTCAAGCAATAGTTCTTTGCCTGTTCCAACCTGAATATTCTGCAGTACTTTATTCTTGTAACCAAGATGGGAAACAAGAATATCCCATCTTCCGGCAGGAATCTTTATTTTAAAATTTCCATGGTTATCTGTAAACGCAGCGTAAACAATTCCTTGATTTGAGAAGGTCAGTATTACTTCCTGAATGGGTTGTCTGGACTCCTGATCCAGTAATGTTCCCTTTACTGTTTGCAGAAAATTTTGTGCAGGAAGTGAAAATGAGGAAGCAGATAGTGCCAAAAAAAGGCAAAGCAAACGCGAAATGCATTTCCTTTGCCAGTATGAGTCTGCTCTTATCATAGATCGGGCGACTATTCGAGGTAAGTATAACCGTATAGGCCAGATCGATAATTGGATAAAAATTCTTTCCCTTCTTCGGCAGAAATAATTCCGGATTTAACAGATGAAGTAACCCAGGTTTCAACGGTTCGAACCAGTTTTTTGGGATTGTACTGCACATATTCCAGAACCTCAGCGACAGTCTCGCCATCGATAACCTGGTCGATAGAGTACCCTTTTTCATCTACTGATATGTGAACTGCATTGGTATCTCCGAAAAGATTGTGAAGATCACCCAGGATTTCCTGGTAAGCTCCAACAAGAAAGACCCCAATGTAGTAGGGTTCCTTTGGCTTAAGTGAATGGACCGGAAGATTATACGACTGGTTGCGAACAGAGATGAAATTGTCAATTTTCCCATCCGAATCACAGGTGATATCCTGAAGGGTCGCAGTTCTGTCCGGTTTCTCATCCAGACGATCCAAAGGAATTATCGGGAAAATCTGGTC
>JANYKW010000085.1 GCA_025358025.1 Bacteroidia bacterium
GCCAGCATACTTAATTTCCTAGCCATTGTAAATTATTTATTTTATGAAAATTAATTTTAAATATCTCATATTCAAGCCACAAACTCAATTTTCAACTCCCCTTCAATCTACATTCGTACCTTCCGTCCGAACAATACAATCTCTTATTTCCACAGGCTACCGCGGACGGTTGTCGATTTCGTTCTTAAATTTCACAGGGCGATGCCCTGTGCTGAGGTATATACGGCCTTCAGCCGAACGACTCCTTGCTCATCTCTCATTCTGCCTGCAACCAATTGCCTACTGCTTGTTGCCTATTGCCATCCTCCCATCTCTCAACTTTACATATTCCCCCAGTACTTCCCTGAGCAAATTTTCCTGCGGATAGCCATGCCCCAGATGTTGTCTGTAACCTTCCGCGAAAGAAACATTGATTTCTGCCCCTCTTATGGCTGAAAATCTTTTCATTGCAAGAATATACTCATCCATTTTATGGTGCTTTTTAAGCCAGCTGCGCTGACTTTCATGGGAGGCAAGCATTCTCTCCTTTACAGCCATTTCGTCTGTAATATCAACATAAATGGATGGTTGCACTGCCGTGCCAAATATATCCCTTCCATCCATTGGATCGCAATAATAGAGTGTTGGAATATTTTCCAGACAGGGCTCGCTGATCTCCATGTTTTTGATACCGGAAGAAAAGCAGGCTGTCTGAACGATTTTGCTTGTCATTTCGTGGTCGGCCATATAATCAGACGGACTTGCCGTCAGCACCATATCCGGTTTTACCATTCTGATCAGTGCCGTTGTTTTATTGATCGTAAGCCGGTCGTGCAATAAATAGATATCTTCAAATTCAAGACAATGGTAGCTTCCCTCCAACAACGAAGCAGAATTTATGGCTTCTGCTTTTCTTGTAATGCTGATCTCTTCGCGGGAATGTTCAGCTGATCCCTTGTCGCCCGGTGTCATGGTTGCAATATGGACACTCCAGCCTGCTTTTTTCAACAAGGATAGCGTACCAGCTGCCATGATCTCTGCGTCGTCGGGATGAGCGAAAATTCCTAAAACAATTTTATTCATAAAAAATGGATATTGATTCCTGTCACTATTTCATGCTTGTCTGGCTGGCTGAATTGTCTGCTGCAAACATAATTTTGTGGGTATGAAGGGCCTCCGTCAGGTTGGTCAGCGGCATCTCTTTCCCCTCTGCCAACGCCTGGAAAAAAGTCTCAAACTGCAGCTGGTATGGATGATCGGAGACATCACCGGAATCGAGCAATTTCAAGGAGAGTTTACTCCATTTGTTTTTATTTAACCCACCCAGTTTTGCGGAGTGAAATTTATTGTCGAGCAGACTTCCCTCACTACCAACAAGATGAATGTGATAATAGTAAGGCTGAAGGCAATCAATCACGGACGCGACTTTGCCCACACTTCCGTTTTTAAATTTGAAAATACTGACAGAAGTAGTTGGATAATCGTATTTGGCAAAATCTTCGTTGGATGAAGAGGTCGAAAAGCTGTTGACTGCTTCAACCTCGTTTCCCATGCAAAGCAAAAGGGCATCCAGCGCATGACAACCGGCCGATAATAAAGAACTTCCTGCAGCAGCTTTGCTTGTGTTCCACCGAAACTGACCATACCATGGACCAATTCCATGGTAATAATCCACCTCTCCATAGTGAATCTTGCCAAGCAGACCACTGTCTATCAATGATTTAATTGTCAGCAGCTGACTTGAAAACCTGCATTCAAAGCAGACGCAAGTTTTAACACCAGCTTTTTCAACCGCGTCTTTAACCGCCAGGCAGTCATCCCAGTTAAGTCCCAGAGGCTTCTCAATTATCAGGTGCTTGCCGGCTCTGGCAGCCTGTATGGCTTGCCTGGCATGTTCGGCAGGGTAGCTGCAGATGGAAATGATATCAATTCCGGGATCTTCAAGCATCTGAGCAAGATCCGTGTAGCACCTTATCCTGCATCCATGTGCTGCGCTTATTTCTTCATCATGAAGTTGACGGGATGAACAAACAGCGGTTACCTGCGCATGGGACGTTTTGTTGATGGCCTCAATGTGGGCACCTGCCACCCAGCTGTATCCTACAATGCCTACGTTGAATCTCTTCATGGTATCCTCCATAATAGTAAATAGTTATCCTCCCTTCGAAAGTAATGAAAAATTAAATAATTTTTGTTGCGATTGGTATGAAAGAAAGATAGAACAAAATTCAAATGCCGCAACATGGCACTGCCTATATGGCAATTCTATTTTAACTATATTGCGATTTAATTATTTAATCCAATGGCATGAGAAACAAATTATTTTTGATCCTGTTGTCAACTCTGTTTGTGATGAATACATCTGCTCAGGATCTTGCAAAAAAACCAGCACCTGGAACCGGCAAATACACCATCGGGAACTGCATCAATAAGTTTGACATGGATAAAACAGTAAAAACCTCCGTTGGTTATCAATATTGGTTCATTGACCAGAATTTTCTGGAGGATGGTCAAACGGTAAAAATGAGCGTTGTTGGTCCAAACCAGGCATCGCATGCTCCACACAAACATGCCGGTGATGAAATATTTTATGTTTTGGAAGGAACTGCCCGGTTTTACCTGGATGGCCAAACAACTACCGGTGGTGCAAACACAACTTTCTATTGCCCCGAGAACAGCGAGCATGGCATCAGCAACGCAAGCGATAAGGAGTTAAAATATCTGGTTATCCGTAAATACACCAAAGAGGCGAAATAAAACGATTTGCGGTTCTATTTCTGGTGAAATACCTCAGCTAAAGAAGAGGTAACAGGTGAATTATCAGGATTAACCTCCATCATTTCAGCCATGAAACTCCACCATTTGCGTACTATTTCTGTTTGCGGAAGCAAATCCGCGGTACTACTTTCAGATTGTTTTTGCACGGCAAACAAAGCATGGGTCTCTTCGTCATAAAAAATGGAATAATCTGTAATACCTGCTTTTGACAGTTCCAACGCCAATTCGGGCCAGATTTCATCGTGACGTTTTTTGTATTCTGTCAGAAAACCGGGTTTTAACTTCATTTTAAAGGCTACTCTTCTCATATAAACTGTTTATTAAATATAAAGGTTCGTGTTTATCCTGAAATTGGACCACCAGGGAATCAATTCCCTGACAAAATCGGTTCACCCAATATTTAAGATATCAACGCATTGATTGTCAAAATGATAAATACGATTATTGCATACATATTTATCAGGATAAATGCTTTGCGCACGGTTCCGGTATTGCCTTCACGAAAAAGGTAGTTGTAAAACCGGCTGATAAAAAAGAGATTGGTCAATAGCAGTATTACCAGCATAAAAGGATGCAGCACAAAACCAAAGAAAGGAAATGACAGCAAAAACAAGGAGCTACATACCCCCCAAAAAAACACTACTCTTTTAATTTGCAATTCATTCAGAATTTTTGAAATGGAAGAGAATCCGGCTTCTTCATACTCCTTCCCGTATTTGATCATCAATAGCCAGAAATGGGGAACCTGCCACAAACAGACAAAAATAAAGAGGAAGATGGCACTCGGATGAAAAAGGCTGTGTCCGGCTGAGGTCCAGCCAATCAGCGGCGGCACTCCTCCCACGATAGCCCCCGGCACGATGGCCAGCCAGCTCCTGGTTTTTAATGGTGTATATATCAGGTTATAAAAAACAATATTCAGTAGTCCAAGGATCATCGGCACTGAGCCAATCAGTTGAAGAAACCAGGATCCTGCTCCAATGAAGGCCACAGACAGAAGTGTAGCATGAAGAGGTGAAATTTCTCCGGCAGGCAAAGGCCTGTATTGCGTGCGATTCATCAAAGCATCCAATCTCAATTCCTGAACCTGGTTCAGGACAGAAGCCCCGGATGAAAGGAAGAAAAGGCCAGCAAGAAGGTATAGCAATGCTGCATTGGGCGTACTTCCAGACAGGAAATACCCGGCAAGCGCTGAAAAGGTTATCATCAAAGAAAGACGCATCCTGATCAGTCTGCTCAGTACAGAGAAATAATGTGAAATATTATTTTGTTTCAACGGATATTTTGAAATAATCTACAATTTTATCCAGATCTTCCGCGCTGATCTTCTCCTTGTACGACTGCATGAGTCCTTTGTTGTATCCTTTTACCTGTTCAGCATTTGGATCTGTAATGGATTTTTTAATGTATTCGTCATTTGCTTCGATCTCCTTATCGCCTGATTCAGTGACAACCAGGGTTTTTCTTCCATACAATCCCTTGAAGGTTGGTCCGATAACTTTAGAACCATCCAAAGAATGGCATGTTATACAGGCATTTGCTTTGATGATAACAAGTCCGGGAGGATCAGGAAGATTATCCGGTACTTTCAGTTCAGTAAGCCATTGCTTAAATTCCAGACTATCTAAAACAATGACTTTAGATAACATGGCAGAGTGTGCGAGTCCACAATATTCGGTGCAATAGATATCGAAGGTACCTTTCATGATAGGTCTGAACCACATATAGTTTTCGTAACCGGGAATCACGTCTTCCTTCACCCTGAAGGCAGGAATAAAAAGGCTATGATTAACATCCCTGGATACCAGATTCAGTTTAACATTCTTATTGAAAGGCAGGACGAGTTCTTTGGAGACTTTACCATTCCCATAATCAAATTCCCAACTCCACATCCGACCAATTACAGTAACTGGCATAGCATCTGCCGGCACTTGACGCATAGGGGCGAATCCAACCCAGCCATAATAAAACATCATCAAAACGATGATCAGCGGAACAACAGTCCAGATAACTTCAAGTTTTGTATTATGAGAAAATTGCTTTGGGTTTTTGTTCTTCTTTCTGGAGAAATGAACCAGGATGTAGATCATCAAAACAGTAATCCCAATCGTAAAAATAAAGGAGATGGCGAAGATAAAGATAAATGCCCTGTCGACAGCTTCGGCCAAATTAGATCCCTGGTTGAATAATGTTTCCATAGTTTGGGAGTTATCTGAAATAATAATCGATAAAAGTTATCGCAATGACTATTGCGAAAAGGAGAAAAACACCGCCAACCATCAGCCGCAGCAGCGTATTTTCAAATTTAAGGTGCATAAAGTAGGTAAGCACGATGGTTACCTTCACAGATGCTATTATGAGTGCCAGTGCAACTGTAAAAGAACCCAGATGAATCTTGATGGCCAGAATGGAAATGGTTGTCAGAATCAACAGAATCAGCAGTACTGTCCAATTTGTCGAGTCGCTGGAAATATGGTTTTCTTGGTTCTTCATTCGTAATATCTTTGAAATGAAATTGCTCTTTTATTTTTTAGTTTTCTTCTCCTGGGATCTAAATACTGTGCTTTTTATGGAATAATAGAGGCTTTAAGCAGTTCACAGAATTTGACTTCTACGTTATCAGGTAAAGCAGCGGGAAGAGGAAAATCCATATCAGGTCGACCAAATGCCAGTACAAGGCGCCATTTTCCTGTAAAAGGTAGTGCCCCTGGTGTACTTTACCCGATTTGATCTTAAAAATGACAACAGTGAGGAGTATTCCCCCGATGATCACGTGCAAAGCATGCAATCCGGTCATCATAAAGTAAAGGCCAAAAAACATGATTTCTCCATGAGGAAGGGTTCTCATTACATCGGAACCAGGGTAAAGGTGAAGGTCCAACTTGTGGCCCCATTCAAAATATTTATTCACCATAAATACTCCCGCCAATATCAAAGTAATGAATATCAGGCCTATAGCCTTATTTGCCCTATTTTGTTGAATGGCTGTCAGAGACATTGCGACCGTCATACTGCTTACGAGCAAAACAACCGTATTGGTGGCTCCGATAAAGGCATTCAGCTCAAGGGCTGCATGGTGGAAATCCTCCGCATATTTTGATCGCATCACGGCATAGACGATAAAGAGTCCGCCAAATAGAAATAATTCGGTAAACAGGAACAGCCACATCCCCATTTTTCCGGTATCACTATCAATAAGTTCGCTGTGTTCGGTTGAAGACATAGATCATCTGTATTAGTTGGTTTGTGGATTATCAAAAATATAAGGATCGCGTGTAATTACAGGCACTTCATCAAAATTTTCGTGTGGAGGCGGAGATGGAATCTGCCATTCCAGCGTAACTCCGTGCCACGGGTTAGCGGTTGCTACAGCACCCTTCCTGCTATGATAAATAAGGTTTGCAAGCATCATGAATAATCCGGCAATAAGGATAAAAGCTCCAACGGTAGACAGCATTTCTCCCGTTTGAAATTTAGGATCATAATCAAAATAACGGCGCGGCATACCTTGTATTCCGATCACAAACAGGGGGAAATAGAGAAGATTGAAACCGACAAAGAGAAATCCCCATGATATATTGGCCCATTTAAAATTGTACATCCGGCCATAGATCTTTGGAAACCAGTAGTGTATTGCCGCAAAAAAAGCAAATCCCATCCCTCCAAAAATAATATAATGAAAATGCGCAACCACAAAATCTGTGTTGTGCAACTGGATATTTGTTGCGAGCGATCCCAATGTCAATCCGGTAAATCCTCCGATGGTAAACAGAAAAATGAAAGATATAGCAAAAAGAAGTGGTGGTTTAAGATCAACAGAACCTCCATACATAGTTGATAGCCAGTTGAATACTTTTATAGCACTTGGAATTGCCACCAAAAATGTAAGGAAAGAAAAGAACCATCTGGATTCATAGCTCATTCCTGAAGTAAACATATGATGACCCCATACAAAGTACCCGACCAAGGCAATGGCCATACTTGAAAAGACAATTGGGACATATCCGAAGACCGGTTTTTGGCTGAAGGTTGGAAAGATTTCGGTAACAACACCCATGGCTGGCAAAATCATGACATAAACCGCGGGATGTGAATAGATCCAAAATAGATGCTGGTACAAGACCGGATCACCGCCGAGGGCAGGATCGAAAAATCCGATATGAAAAGTTCGTTCTGCAATGACCATGAGCAGGGTGATACCGATAATCGGTGTTGCCAGAATCTGAATCCAGGCGGTAGCGTAAAGTGACCACGGGAAAAGTGGCATCCGGAACCAGGTCATTCCAGGGGCGCGCATCCGGTGAATGGTCACAATAAAATTTAGACCTGTCAGAATTGAGGCAAACCCAAGAACAAATGCGGCTGTCAGAGCAATTACCACATTTGAAGAGGCTTCCGCACTGTAAGGAACATAAAAAGTCCAGCCTGTATCAGGTGAATGACCATTGGCAAACTGTGAATAGAGACCCAAAAATGCACCTGTTATATATACATACCAGGAAAATAGGTTGAGTTTGGGAAATGCCACATCCTTGGCTCCAATCATGATGGGCAATAATATATTTCCAAACACGGCAGCAAGACCAGGTATCACGACAATAAAAATCATGATGATCCCATGTATCGTAAACATTCCGTTATAGGTCTGGGCCGACATGATGGTCTGGCCAGGGGCTATTTTCTCAATTCTCATTAAAAGACCCAATATTGCCGCGACACAGAAGAAAATAGTTATTGAGTACATGTAAAGCAATCCTATCCTTTTGTGATCGGTAGATGAGAGCCACGACCACAGCCCTGTCTGATGGTTCAGGTAGTTCAGCGGTACACTTGTTGATGAATTCGTCATTATTTGGAGTTTTTTAGTTTATTTCTTCTTGAGCTGACAAATAAATAGAGTATGAAAAATGCCCCAAAAATAAGCACAAAAGTCCCTAGTAACCTGGTAACCTGCAAGGTATAAGTTCTGCTTTGAGGATCATAGGCAAAACAATATTCGAAGATTTTATTGCTGGATGGCTGTGCCAAACCTTTTTTAGCTTCACCAATAGCCATCTTCAGTTCAAAAGGAAGATAGCTGATCCCATAAAGATAGCGGGTGATTTTCCCCTCAGGGCTCAGGATAATAATGGTCGACGGATGGGCAAAGTCTTCGCCGGTAGGTTTGTACTTAAAGCCAACAGCTTCGGTAATTTTCTGTATATTCCCCAGCTCTCCTGTCAGATAGGTCCAGCTTCCGCGCTGATCTTCCCTGATCTTCGAAACAAAATTGAGTTTCTTCTGAACTGCTTTTTCCGGAGTATCTTTCGTATTAAAACTGATCGTAATGATGTCGTAATCCTTTCCAAGTGTCAGCTCCGTTTTACTGACAACATCTGCGATTCCATCCAGCAGGGGACTGCACAATCCGGGACAATCAAAATAAACAAAAGATAGGATAGTCGGTTTATTGAGGATACTTCCAAGTGTAACAGTATCATTCTTTTCATTAAAGAATTTCAATTCGAGTGGAATAGACTGACCCAGTTTCTCTACAATCCCGATCTCAATCTCCTTGCTGACAGGTGGTACCTGTGCATACAGGTTAAAAACGAACAGAAAAAACAGTACCGGTACAACGAGCTTCTTCATTTGATTATGATTTATTTATAGAATCTGACTTGTAAAGGACTCTTAGTTGTAACATGACGTAGAAAATAAATCCCCAGACTGCCAGAACACAGACGAAATAGGTAAACAGCAGCCAAAACGGTGTCTTCCGGCCTACATTCCAAAGAGCCCGTTCCTGATTCAGTGGCGGCCTGTAAACAGGTACTCCGATGGCCATGGAAGTATCAGCTTTAGCCTCTCCAAATGCAGTTTCATCAACTGCTTTCGCCAAAAGGCGGACGATACCGGCAGAGTCTCCCGGCAGGCTTTTCGGAATGTGAAATAGTGCAATACCTTTATTATCTGTGGTTTGCACCTCTCCTACCGGTAGATTTCCAAAATATTTTTTCACAAACAACTTCAATTCTGCACCCGCGACCGGTTGTCTAACCCGGTCTTTCAGGGCTGAAACAGCAACCTGAATGATGTTATTTTCCTGCATCCAGACAAGCGATAGTTTCACCTGTTCAAAAGAAGCTCCCGGTGCAAGCTTTTTGGCAATCTCCTGAACATAATTCTCATTGAAACCTCTGATAAAAGAGATTATCCGCCAGGTGTCTGAGGCTGTTAGTGTATTTTTAAACGAGGGCATCGTCCCACGGCCTTCCGCTGCCTTGTAAAATATCGCACCATCTGAATTACCCTGCATTTTGGCAGAAGCCGGATCAGGAGGAAGCGGAACAAGCTTAACAACATTGTTCATACCCGGATCACCATGACAAGACTTGCAATTAAGATTATAAAGAACAGCACCCGCCATTCTTGTTGAATCGGAGAAGGCGAAAGGGCTGAGTTTTGAACCATTCTCAGCGGGAACTATCCATTCCTGGGCAGGTGCCCTTATTACAAACAAACCAATAAATAAAAAAAACAAATAACTTCTCTTCATAAAATTTTACATTCACATGATAGGTAAAGACAGCTCAGATTTTTTCATTGGCTGTTGCATCATTTACGTCGAACAACCTGTTCTTTGGTGGCAAATAATATACACGTGGTTTGGTGCCGAGTTCGGGCATCAGATGGTAACCGCCGTTGATTTTCAGTAATTCACTCAGACTGAATGTCTCTTTGGTTGTACCATTGGTTACGGCATCCTGATTTTCATCTCCAAAATAGTAAACACCATTGGGACAAGCAGATACACAATATGGTAATTTACCTTCCCGCAGCCTGTCTGCACTGAAAAGACATTTCGACACCGTCCCTTTTTTCTGGGGAACATTCAGTTCGATGTTGTACTCCTTCCCTTTATCGCCCTCAACCATGAGGGGCTCCTCCCAATGAAACATCCGTGCAGAATAGGGACATGCAGCCACACAAAAACGGCAACCGATACAACGTTCATTGTCAATCAGTACGATCCCATCCTGTCTTTTGAACGTAGCGTCTACCGGACAAACTGCCACACAAGGCGGATTATCACAATGTTGGCAGGGTTTTGGCATGTAGTATGGGGCAGTATTTTCAGATTCCTGCATCAGGAGGGTGTTGATGTGGTATTCATAGGGACGCAGATGATGAGCTCCCTGGCATGCCTGAATACATTTTCGGGCGTTGCGGCATTTGGCCAGATCGATCACCATAACCCACCTGCGACCAGCCATACCATCCCTTCCCTGTTGTTTTACCCTGATCTCATCAAGCTTAATCTTCTTGATCTGATCACGCGGAACTTCAACCAATTTGTTGTCTGCTGTCAATACCTTTACAAAATCGTGGTTTGGTTTGGATTCTTCATATTTTAATCCTGCATAGATAGCTGCTCCGCCGGCTGCTGCAGCTGCTCCCACGATACCAAACCGTTTAAAAAATGTCCGTCTTGAGTCTGCACCATCCTGTGATTTCTTTATATTCTCTGGCTCAGTGGTTGATTTATTATCGTTCATAAAAGATTTATTTATACTGATTTATCATGTTTTGGCAGTAGTCAGATGCATATTCTTTATGCAAATTCCTCCGGTATTACGATTCCGATAAAACTACAAATAATATTTTTTGTTTTCATCACAATTTGAGTAAACTGCAATTTTAAAATAGTGTAGAAACACTTAAATTCATAATACATAATATATCCTATCACACGTCCACATTTTGATCAAAAGAAGGTAAAAAGCGCTGTTAAAATTCTGTATTTTTGGCATTGTTATGAATATTTTATTGCTGTAACCCTGATTAATCCGGGCAGGCAATATGACCTAAATTTTATACAAATGAGAAAAATTCAATTATCTGTTCTTTTTATCTTGCTTTCAGTGATTACCATTGCCCGGGATTGGGAAAATTATTTTCCGGAAAAGCAACTTATTACAACCGGAGTTTATTACTATCCTGAACATTGGGACTCTACCCAGTGGGACCGGGACTTGAAGAACATCGCGGCCATGGGATTCGAATTTACTCATTTTGCAGAGTTCGCCTGGGCTCAGCTTGAACCGGAGGAAGGAAAATATGACTTTGAATGGCTGGATAAAGCAGTTTCTATTGCTGCAAAATATAAATTGAAGGTGATCATGTGTACTTCAACATGTACACCTCCTGTATGGCTGTCCAGAAAGCATCCTGAAATATTATCGATGAATGAAAATGGTCAGCGCATGGATCATGGATCGCGTCAACATGCATCCTTTTCAAGCAGCTATTACAGAAGTTACTCCCTTAAAATGATTGAACAGCTGGCACGCCACTATGGCAATGATCTTCGGATCATTGGGTGGCAGGTAGACAATGAACCCCGTACTTTCTTTGACTACAACCAGGATGCTCAGCAACGTTTCCGTGACTGGCTTAAGAAAAAATACCAGACTATCGAAGCACTGAATGTCACCTGGGGTACCCTGTTCTGGAGTAATACCTACAGTGACTTCTCGCAAATCAACATACCCCTCCATTCACAATGGGGTATGAATCTTAATCAGAGACTGGATCATAACCGTTTTACCGCTTCCGAAACTGCGACATTCCTCGATGATCAGGCTGCAGAAATAAAAAAGCAGATCTCTGCAAACCAGTGGGTGACAACCAATTATATTCCAAATTACGATGGAGGTTATATTGGAAAGAGCCAACAACTTGATTTTATAACCTATACCAGGTACATGGTATTCGGAAGTTCAATGGGTATCGGACGAAAAGGCTACCGCCTGGGAGATCCATTAAGTATAGCCATGGCCAATGATTTTTTCAGACCCAAATCGCCTCTTTATGGCGTGATGGAGCTGCAGCCTGGACAGGTAAACTGGGGTAGTATCAATCCGCAACCTGCCCCAGGAGCAGTCAGGATGTGGCTTTGGCATCAATTTGCAGGTGGAAGCAGTCTTGTTTGTACCTATCGTTACAGGGCGCCGTTGGTGGGCTACGAACAGTACCATTACGGTATTGTCGGACCGGACGGTGTGACTCCGACACCCGGCGGACTGGAATATCAAAAATTTATGCAGGAGATCGATTTGCTGAGAAAAGAATATCTGCAAACGGCTACGATTCCTCCGGCCTATTTGGCAAGAAAGACAGCCATACTGTTTAACAATGAGAATATCTGGGGGATGGATATGAACAAACAGACCAATCAATGGAATTCAATGGGGCATATCATAAAATATTACAAGCCGTTAAAGGCATTCGGTGCACCCGTCGATTTTATTGACGACCAGACAGATTTTTCAAAATATCCTGTTATCATAGCTCCAGCCTATCAACAAATTGACAAGGAATTAATCCGGAAAATGACAAATTATGCAGAGGCAGGCGGAAATCTTGTCCTTACCTGCCGTACAGGTCATAAAGACCGGGAAGGCCATTTGTGGGAAGCAAAATTTGCAGCACCCATCTATGATCTGATTGGCGCAGAAATTGAGTTTTACGACCTTCCCATGCCACATGCCCAGGATTCAGTTTTAATGGGATCAAAAAAATATGCATGGAAAACCTGGGGTGAAATACTCAAGCCAAATCAGGGAACCAGTGTTTGGGGCACTTTCCAGGGTGATTTCTATGCCGGAAAACCAGCTGTAATCACTAGAAAATTGGGTAAGGGAAGTGTGACTTATGTTGGAATAGACAGCAATGATGGTCTTTTGGAGAGAGATATACTTAAAAAACTTTACGCACAGCTGGAAATCTCAGTGGATAATCTTCCGGAAGGGGTTACCGTTGAATACCGGAATGGATTTGGAATTGCAGTCAATTATTCAGACAGAAACTATAATCTGGACATTCCTGTCGATGCACGAATCCTGGTTGGAAGTAAAGTGGTCTCAACTGCCGGAGTAACTGTATGGAAACTTAAATAACATACTCTTACTACTAATTTATCAAGATGCGATTTAAGAATAAATTTTAAATTTGGATTCCCTTGATGATGTTGCCGCTTTTCTCCGTTGGTCAGATAAAGGATGAACCATTTTATCAAGCCACTTCTGTCAAGTTTGAGATGGCGCCGGAACTCAGCAAGGCAAAAATCCTCAAGGTAGAGGTAGATTACAACAACAATGTTTATGTCTGACTGATAAAGGACTCTACGGTGATTTTTACGGAATAAAAATTGCCAAAGAGCTGCTATTATCCGGTGAACGTTGGTACATTTGGTTAATATTAACATACAGCCGTAACTATGAGATTTTTAAAAAAAGTTCTGTACAGTTTTTTGATTCTTATCATCACACTTGTCATTCTGATGTTCGTTCCCAGGATCTGGTCATCCATGAATCCTAAAAAGGCACCTATGGGCTATTATTTTGTTGGACCTACTATGGTTGCAATATACACTGGACTGGAAACATTGATAAACAAAACACCGCCAATTCCAGATAATGTTGAAGCAATTAAAAACATTGAATACAAGAAAATCAACAATAGATCCTTACAATTAGATATCTACCAACCCAAGGGCATGACCAAGCCTGCTCCGCTGCTGGTTTTCATTCATGGTGGAGGCTGGCGGGGCGGCGATCGTGCAGATTACCTGGTTTACCTGACCCATTATGCCCAACAAGGCTATGTCACTGCCACAATTTCCTACCGTTTATTGAAGGTGGCACCCTATCCTGCCTGTGTGGAAGACATTTTGGACGCCGTGCAATTCCTATACAAAAATGGTGAAAAATACAACTATGATCCGGACAGAATTTGTCTGATTGGAGGTTCTGCCGGCTCTCACCTGGCCATGCTTGCAGCCTATGGTTGGAAAAAGCCCGGTGTTGCTACCGATTCAACTGTTACCAACATTAGCAAACACAAAATTAAAGCCGTGGTAGAAATCTACGGGCCCACTGATTTTACAACAGAATATGCCCGGAACCATCCAACGATCACTGGTTTTATGACCCGCTCTTACCAGGAAGCTCCGCAACTTTACGTTGAAGCCTCCCCAATTACTTATGTCGACAAAAACACGCCTCCTACCCTGATTCTTCAGGGCACCCGGGATATGCTGGTTCCACTCAGTCAGGCCGAATTACTGAAGCACAAGATGGATAGTCTGGGGGTCATTAATATTTATCGTCCCGTACCCGGATGGATGCACACCATGGATATAGTTCTAAGGGTGAATGACTATTTTAAAGTTACTATGGGTGATTTTTTTGAGAAATATGTAAAATGAGCAAGCTTGTTGTACTTACCGGGGCCGGTATGTCAGCAGAAAGTAGAATCCGGACTTTTCGTGATTCGAACGGATTATGGGAAGAGTATGATGTGATGAGTGATGAGTGATGGTTTCACCACAAAAATCTGTTTCCAGATTTTTCCTTCCATATCCTTTACTGTTTTGTTGAATGCGATAATCTTACCGTCTGCCGACCACACAATATTGGAGAGCTCTTCCTTACTTACCGGCGTGACTCGATTAAATCTCTTTTCAAATGGCTCATCCGAAATCTTACAGATGACAATGCTATTCTCTGATTGATAACAAATTGATTGATTATCAGGACTCCAGCGAGCGCAACTTTGAACCCCAGCAGAATGGTCGGTTAATTGCCGGGAGTTTCCACCGTCAGGTGAAATCACAAATATTTGCTGCACCCCTTTTTCATCGGAGGCAATGTAGGCGATAAACTTTCCATCTGAAGAAGACCGCACCACACCGCTGCACCCCGGATGGGCTGACTCTGCAGTGAAGGTAAGTCTTCGCTGGACAGTACCTTTGGGTGGCATGGGGAAGGTTTCCGGAGTCCCCTCGAGAGGGCCGAATTCACCGGGCAGGTTGATGGAATCAGGTATATCCACCACAAAAAGCTCATCTACAGGCTGGTTGTTTTTGTTTCTCACCTTTCCGATAAATGCCCTTGCCACCTGTAGTTTACCATCTCTGTTCTTATAACTGCCTCTGCCCACCCAGCTATCGGATGCGGCATTGCTAATTTCGTCGCTTCCCGGAATTGGATTTGGTACAACCCTGACAACCAGAACACTATACCACTCCCCGCTAACATTCTCGCCCTCGCCGTTTTTGTCAACATTGACAGGATTGAGCTTTGTTGACACACCGACTGTTCTTAAATTCATGGTTTTACCTGTCGAATCCTCCAGCGCTTTCAGGATGGCATCGTTGTAGGTATATCCCACCCATTTGCCGTCCCTGCTCCACTCGTGCCGGTGAGTACCACCACGCAATGCTCCCGGGGTATAAGGCTGTGTCACATCCCTGGCATCCATGTACAATGGCACATTGGGATGATTATCCTCTACCATGACTCCGGTACGTTTCCATTGCTGGTAAGGATTTTTCTCGCTGCAAAAAGCCAGTCCGTGAATAAAAATTACCCTGTTTTCTGTTGGAGAATAGCTCACAGCCCCGGCACCCGGACCATACGACTGATTATTTTTCACCACAAATAATTCTTCAATCTTTCCTGTTTCAATATTCACACGTTCAACAGACGGGGATCCTCCAATACCACCAATACCGGTGCGGGTGTCGTAAACCAGCCATTTTCCGTCGGGCGAGAAATTGTCGTTGTTGTCCAGATCGTGGTTGTATGTTCCGGTGGTAAGTTGGACAATATTGATCTGCTGTACAGTAGGTTTGCAACCGATCATTATGATGGCTAGCAATATAGCTTCCACAAGTGATGCTGTTTCTTTCATTGATTAGTTTGTTTTCTTTCTTTAGTTACACAGAGTCACACGGAGAAGCATACACAGAGTTTAAAAATTAAATATAAGTCTATAATTTCGCTGAAAACCACTCTCCCAATCACCAAGTCTTTCCGTCTTTCCGTCTTCTCCGTCCTTCCGTCTTCTCCGTCTCTCCGTCCTTCCGTCTTTTCCGTCTCTCCGTCCTTCACCTAGCCCCTCCAGACTTTCGGAAACTTCACCAAATCCGCAATCTGAACCATTTTGCCGGTCTCAATCGACTGGCGCGCAGCAATACCGATGAGGCTGGACATGATGCCTGCGCGACTATCGGCCCGGCTGTTAAACTGATCTTTAGTCCCGGGCTTGAAAATGAGCTCCTTGAGGCGGTCATCGGCACCCCCGTGACTTCCTTCTGCCGGTTTGAGTATCCAGTACTTTGTGGTTTTCCTGTCCTTCGTGATCCGGAATTCGAAGGTACCAGCAACCTCCCACGGTTGACTGTAATTGAGGTTGACGTCCAATTTCCCGTTTTCACAGAAAAAAGTGATCCGTTGTCCTTCCTGGGGCAGGAAAGTATTCATGGTATAGGTGAATTGGGTACCGTTGTCGTAATTGACCTGAACAGAACTCGTATCATAGATATCAATTTCATTGTCCCACACACAGCCATCCCGGAAGTATCCGTCAACATCCTCACAATTGCCATACAAAGCCATCATCCTGGCATCTTTGGTCATATCCCAGTAAAACTTACACTTTTCAGTAAATGCACAATCCCTGCAATTTCTGCCTCTGTAATTGTTGTTGTGACCATAAAAGGCAAGTTTTCCAATAGCGTGAACATCGATAGGTTCTGACTCTAAAAGCCAATTTATCAAATCGAAATGATGAGAAGCCTTGTGCAACAGCAAAGAACCGGAATAGGCCTTTTTCCCATGCCAGCGTCTGAAATAAGACGCTCCATGGGATGTATCCAGGTATTCATGGTAATCAATGGAAATGACCTTACCAAGTTCCCCTGACAGGAGTATTTTTTTCATTTCGATGGATTCGTTCATATGCCGAACATTGAATCCAACAATTACTTTCCGTCCGGTCCGCACTTCAGCATCGGCAATTCGCTGGCATTGATCGGCATCGATGGCTATGGATTTCTCAGAAATCACGTCACATCCCAGCTCCATGGCCCGGACGATATACTTTTCGTGAAAACAATCTGTAGTGGTTACAATTACCAAATCAGGCCTGGTCTCCTTGATCATCAGGTCAAAATCAGGTGCGGGATAGCATTTTACATCAACGCCTATCAGCTGTTTGGCGGCCTCCATACGTTTCGGATTGATATCGCATAAGGCAACAAATTCAACATATTCGGCAAAATTGTTAACCACGGATTTGCCCCAGTTGCTGGATCCGCGGTCACCCGTTCCTACCAGGGCCAGTCTCTTTTTGCCGGATGGCTGAACCTTGTTCTTATTGTCAGTGGCCAGCGAGGTATATGGCAAAAATGCAGTGGCTGCAGCAACGGAAGCTGTTTCTCCAATAAAGTTACGGCGTCTGATTGATTTTTGCATAATATAGAATTATGACATGATCATGTGGAAATGTGGAAATATGAAAATGCGAAAAGAGCATAAGCAACATGCTCGTTTTCACATGATCAAATTTACAAATATTTAATTAGCCGGAGCAGGGTTCGCATTCACCAGTTTCAACGCTTCTTCGATCAGAATTTCTCCAGTCATCTCACCAAGTGACGTACGGCTCACATAATTGTATCTTTCAAAACCCATAAAATCAACTTTGGAAAGCATATAACCAAAAGCATCGTTGGTCAGGCCAAAAAGAAAAGGCTGCGTGGTTTTCATCTTTCTCTTGAGATAGAATCCAATATTAGGCAGCGCCTCACCCGGAATAGTCAGGATCTGAGCTTTCCCAATATTCAACAGGTTCAAACGTGTAGATATGGAAGAGAAATCATTGGTTTTAGCAAATTCACCAGCAAGGGGTGAATGTTGCAGTACAAATCTCATTTCCTCTGATTCGATAGGAAATTTGATTGTCTTTGAGGCGCAAAAAATATTTGCATTTTCATCTGCTTTGGCAGGTTCGATGATACGCAGTGCTTCGTCCGCCATAAGGTTTCCAATACGGATGCACTCTTCCCAGTTGTTATTTTCCTTGCCGTCATCAACTTTGGTATCGATTCTGGTATCAGCAGTAACCATTCCGCCCTGGGCACTGTTCATGAAGATGGCCATCCCTCCGATTTTTGATTCAATCCGGTCATAAAGCGGTCCGCATAAATCAGGACTGATCAGTTTTCGGCTTGTACCCAGAATTTCCGGATGGGTTGCATAATTTACCAGCGTGGCAATTGGCTTACCTGCGTTTTTCCCTGAAAGAGCAATTGCCTGGATTACACCCATTCGCGGATCATATAGTTTCGGCGCATAATAGTTGTAGGCAATTTTCCCTTTTGCTTCGCCTACCGAGGTCCTGATGGAGGCAGGTTCAAGTTTTACTACAGCTTCGTTAACAGCATCGGCAATCTGTTTAACACACCAATCAAGGTATTTCAGGTCAGCTGCTGTATTTCCCTTTTCATCGGAGAAACCATAAGCATCCGGACAGCTATGTGCATGTGTTGCACCTATCAGTATATTTTCAGGAGCAATTCCTTTGATCAGCTTGCGGGAACGATCACCCAAAAATGCAGGCCATCCAATATTGTCCACTCCCACAATTGCAATTCTGGTGGAGCCTTT
>JANYKW010000097.1 GCA_025358025.1 Bacteroidia bacterium
TGCAATCCTTATCTGCCGGATAAACAAGACCAATCCATCCCTCCAATGTCCTGTTGTAATCCTTTTCAATACCAAAAATTTGATCAAGTACAGCTGAAGATTCCCAGAAATCAGTTACAAAATCAGTTTTATACGACCCAATAAATGCGGCTTGCTGCGATTCCCTGAACAAATATTCGCTTTGCAAAAGCAGCGTTTCGGCTTCCTTCCTATCGGTTATATCGTGCAAAAAAGCGACTATTCGACCATTATCAACGGTAAGGTATCGAACACCAATCTCAACATTTAAAACTGTACCATCCTTGCGGCGATGTTTGGATTCAAAACGATCTTCCCCAAAAATCATCACCTTTTGGAAGTGATTTTTTGTTTCATCGACTGTTTCTTCACACTCTATGTCAGAGATATTCATGGAGAGCAGTTCTTCAGAGGTGTAACCGCACATATGGCAATAGGTATCGTTGACTTCGAGGAAATAACCTTTTGTATCCATAATCCAAAATCCATCAATCGAAGACTTAATGATTTCCTGGAGAAATTCATCTTTCTTTCTGCTTTCTAAGTCAATCAGGATTTTTTCAATCTCAACAGCGGCACGAAATGAAACAAGTTTCAGAACAATTTCCGTGAAATGAATATCATCCGGGATGCTCCGGCTAAAAACTGAAATTAAACCTATCGGTTGAGCATTTGATCCCAATAGTGAAACTCCGGCATAACCTTCCGCTTTTAAAATTTGAGTTATAGGGTCGTTGGGATATAGATTATAAACACCTTGGGATATACTGCACACCCCTTCCTCAATCGTTCTACCATAAGGACTTTCCGTTAAAGGGTAAATTGCATTGCCATCAAATTTCCCACCATCTAATGCAATGATGGTTTTAGCATATTGCCGGCCATTATCCAATCTGGCGATTTGAACATAATCTATTTCAAGGGTTTTAGTCAAATAGGTGGCCAGACCTTCAAAAAAATCCTGACCTGATTTTTCCGGATTGAAGTCCAGCAGAAAGGCATGAATGTCTTCGATCTTCCTCAGCAAGGATAGATCAAATTCGGATAATTTAATCTTTTTCATAAGATACTTAGGCAGGTAAATTATAAAATTAGTTCAGTTCCGGATTCTCTGGAAAATTTTGCCATAGGAGTGCGTTGCCTCCGATTGTTTTGATGCTTTCATTCCAGAAATTCTCATCACTTGTTAGAATAGACTCAACAGTTGGTTCTACCACCACCCAGGAATGATCAGCTATTTCAGCTGCAAGCTGACCAGTTGCCCATCCTGAATAACCCAAGAAAAACCGGATCTCCTCTTCTCCGACAAGTCCGGCACTTATCAATGCAGTCAAATGATCAAAGTTACCACTCCAAAAAAGTCGGTCACTGACCTGTAAACTATCCTGAATTTTTTCGCCTAAAGTGTGCAGGAAGAATAGTTTGTCGTTGCTGACCGGTCCGCCAATATACGCGTTCGATATAAATTCCGGAAAACCTTTGAAGAGGTCTTTGACTTGAAGATCAGTTGGTTTGTTGAGAATGAATCCTACATCGCCCTCATCGGTGCATTGGACCAGCAGAACTGTAGATCGGTTAAAATATTCGCCTGGCAGAAATGGTTCAGCAATAAGAACTCTCCCCTGCCTGGGCAGAAGTTTATTATCTATCTTAAATATGTCAAGATCCAGAAGCATTGGGAAAAAGGACAAGTATTATTTCTCAATAATAAGAAAAATATCTTCATCTTTTTTTTTCATCAGAAATTCTTCTCTGGCAAATTTATCGAGATTCTTCGCATTGGCCTTCATCTCTTGCAGACGGATGCTGTCCTTTCGGATCTTCTCAATGAAATAGGCCTTTTCAACTCTATATTCCTTTAATTTGTTGACATTTTTTCTGAGAAAGAAAATGTTGTTGTCATCGATAAATATCATCCATACGCTAAAAACCATAAAGGCAATCAAGTATTTGTTTGCGAAGGTTTTCAGGAGCTTTTTGGGTATCAATGACTTCATTTTTGCAGGCAGATATTCTATACAAAGTTAGAAAATCTGCCTGCAAATAAAAGCCATAAACGTACTGAAAATGACTAATCGGCAAGAAAATTCGGATAGGTAAAATCCCGGGCAGAAACAAAGGTCTCCTTGATTGTTCGGATAGAGACCCAACGCAACATGTTGAATACTGAACCAGCCTTATCGTTTGTACCTGAACCCCTTGCGCCTCCAAAAGGTTGCTGTCCAACGACTGCTCCGGTGGGTTTGTCGTTGATATAAAAATTACCGGCAGCATTCGCTAATCTCTTAGTCATGTGATCAATGGAATATCTGCTCTGAGAGAAAATTGCACCTGTCAGGGCATAGAGCGATGTTTCATCCAGGAGTGTCAATGTTTGATCAAGCTGGTCATCTTCGTAAACAAAAATGGTAACTACCGGACCAAAAAGTTCTTCCTTCATGGTAATGTATTGCGGATCTCTGGTTAGGATAACAGTTGGTTCAATAAAATAACCCACCGATTTGTCACAGTTTCCACCATAGATTACATCAACATCCGCATCCTTTTTAGCCTGATCTATAAATCCCTTAAGCTTGTCGAAGGCAGCTTCATCAATCACCGCGTTAACGAAATTGGCGAAATCTTCGGGAGGACCCATTTTCATCCTGCGAAGCTGCGATTCACAATTAGCCCATGTTTCGGTCCAGATAGATTTTGGTACATAAACTCTGGAAGCGGCCGAACATTTTTGTCCCTGGTACTCAAATGATCCCCTCACAATGGCCGTAGCCAATGCGGTCGGATCGGCTGTCGGGTCTGCAAAAATAAAATCCTTACCGCCAGTTTCACCAACGATACGCGGGTAAGATTTATACTTTGCAATATTTGCCCCAATGGTGCGCCAAATATCCTGGAAGACACCCGTGGAACCGGTAAAGTGGATACCGGCAAAATCGGGATGAGAAAAGATTACCTCCCCTGCAGCAGGTCCGGAAACAAAAACCAGATTAATCACACCCGCCGGCAAACCTGCCTCCATTAATATTTCCATGATCACACTTGCAGAGTACACGGCCGTTTTCGCTGGCTTCCAAACAGAAACATTACCCATAATCACCGGTGCGACAGGCAGGTTGCCTGCAATGGATGTGAAATTAAAAGGCGTCAGGGCAAAAACAAATCCTTCTAGTGGCCTGAATTCATTGTAATTCCACATACCGGGATTTGACTGCGGTTGCATGGCGTAAATTTCGGTCATACATTTCACGCCAAAACGGTAAAAGTCGGCCATCTCACAGGCAGCATCTATTTCGGCCTGATAGGCATTCTTTGATTGGCCCAACATGGTGGCAGCATTTATTTTGGCCCTGTAAGGACCGGAAATAAGATCCGCCGCTTTCAGAAAAACCGCCGCCCTATGTTGCCAGGGAGTGTTTGCCCACTGATTTTTCGCTTTCAAAGCGGCATCGATTGCCTGCAAAACATGAGTCCTGTCACCCTGATGATAAGTTCCCAATTTATACTTCAGATCATGCGGTGGAAACATTTCCACCTTGTTTCCTGACCTGACCTCCAAGCCACCTATGATCATGGGCAGATCTACCTGAACAGAGCGCATTTCCAGAATTTTCTTCTGCAATTCAAGACGTTCCGGCGATCCTGGAACATAACTTTTTATTGGTTCATTAACAGGAACAGGGACATTGTAAAATCCGGTTGACATATTGTTGATTTTTTGTATTATTGCATTAGATTGATCAGACCAACCATTGCTATTGATCGCACAAATTTAGGGGATATCTGTCTGAAATTTGCTAATAAATGTCACCTTTATACCCTGGAGTGAGATTTTGTATTTATTTATGAATCATCATGTAGCCGTTTGGATATAGATGCCAAAAAAACCAGAAAACGGATTGAAGGGTAGATATGCCCACTTGCCAAAACAGGAATTGGGACTAATCCTGGTGCTTTTTTATATCGATCTCTTGCTTTTAATTGGAGCAATTGTAATCCTGGTACTTGATTTTCTCAATTTTTTCAATGCCAATTATTACGTAAATACCCTTTCTTTCCTGGGGATATTTATCCTCGTTCTGTTTTTTCTTAAAGAGGGTAAAAAAAATGAGGCCTTGAGCGCGCTTCTGTTTCTTCCTGTTCCTGCCTATTTTCTGATGATCTCATCCCGATTTGCTCATTTCCCTCCACAGTCGTCCTTCTTTTATGAGATCTACTTGTATCTTGCGGGGCTTATTATCCTTCTATTATTGTCATCCAGATGGAGACAGATCCTCATATATCTGCTTATAACTACAAGTGTTCTGGTAGGACATCTTGTAAAATTTGCCGATAAAGAGCTTCTCTTTAAGTTCAACTGGGATCAATCAGGAACCTTGCATCCTCTGTTTATTTATCTGATTATTAGTGTAGCCGGCTTTTCATTATACTTACTAAATCATCAACGACTTTCGGAAAAAGAACAAGCCATTGATACGCTCCGTGAAAATCAAACATTGATTTTTCACCAATTTTTTGAAGGTATTATCCGTTTTAACATTGAACGGGATGAATTGGGTGAACGAACAGGATACACAATAACCTATATAAATCCTGCCTTTGAAGAGTTTTTTGGAGTACGTAATTCTGAGGTTAAGGAAATGCCTGCCCATCTTCTATTTCAAAAACTTTTTCGTGGCGAGGTCGACTGGCAGTCACTTTTTGATCCTGCCAGGAGAGTCAGAAAGGAGATTCATGTTCCTCATACCAACAGATGGTATAGTGTAAGTGCTATTCCTATCGACAATGACAAGATAATTTGCTTCTTCGAGAATATTACTGCCATTAAAAATTCATTAAAGGAATTAAGTAACAGCAAACACCGTTATAAACTACTTCTGGAAACAATTCCGGATATGTTTTTTGTCATCGACAAAGATGGAACATACATCGATTATGTACCTAAATCTGACAACGGAATAGATATGCTGGCCGGTGAGATCATTGGAAGTACAATTTTTGAAGTGGGGTTCTCTTCCAGGATGGTCAGTCAGGTTAGTAAATCAATCAGGACTGTAATCGCAAAAGACAG
>JANYKW010000118.1 GCA_025358025.1 Bacteroidia bacterium
TCCATCTTTTTATATTGCCACAACCACTTTTGAGCATCGTTTTAAAAATCTGGACTAATTTTCTGACAATGCGAAATTCCGGAATATTATCCAAAAGTGTTTCCATGTAGATTCTTTCATCGGTGTCATTTATATCGTTAAGACAGACACCAATATATTTTGACAGCTTTCTGGAACTTAAAGGTTTGATATAGCGAATAGGGGTTTGCAGAAGCTCAGTGAAATCTGGAATATTAATCTTGTACTCTGACTTGATAAGGTTTATGTTATAATAGGCCTGTGTTTTACCTCCATTAAATCGTATCCGGCCTACCAACCCATCTTGACAGCAGTTGCCTGAAGGCCTATCTTTGGCGAAAAAAGTCATGAAAGAAGTAACCAGGGAATCGGCCATGTTCAATCTTGTTGAGAAGTGGCGGAACAGTGGAAAAAGTCAAAAACAATTCAGCAGTGAGAACAATGTCAAATTCCATGCTTTTAATTATTGGGTTCAAAAGTACCACCTGTCAAAGAAAATCAACCAGGGTTTTGCCTCGGTCACTTTGTCACCGGAAACAGAATCTATTACTGCCGCCCCTAAGGTTGAGATTGAGCTATCCGGTGGCACTACTGTCCGGATATTTTAGACGGCAATGTTGTTTGGGATCTCGGGCAATGCACGCCTGTTCCTTTACTGTCTTCCTGCCGATATGCGCAAAGGGTTTGACGGATTAGGCGGATTGGTGACCAATAAGCTTGGCCAAAATCCGCTCTCAGGTGACATCTTTATTTTCGTTAACCGGACCCGGACACTTATCAAGATTTTGGTTTGGGACCAGACCGGTTTTGCGATCTGGCACAAACGGCTCGAACAAGGAACATTCGAGATGCCACTGGTGGAAAAAACACAAAGTTCAATTGAAATTAACCGGCAAAAACTCATGTTGATCCTGGAAGGGATCTCTCTAAAAAGCGTACAAAACCGCAAGCGGTTTTTATTAAAAAAAGATGAAAAAATATTAAAAAAAGTGGTCTGAAAGTGCTGTAAATACAGGGGTTTTTATTATATTTACAGCATGGAAAACGGCTTAGAAATACTTGTTTCAGAACTACAAAAACAGAACCAAATTCTGCAAATTTTCAACCAATCTGCCGAAGAAAAAACCAGGCTTATTGAACAGAAATTAATACGATCTGAAGAAAAAGTAAAGAAAGCAGAAGAGGAAGTAAAATACCTTCAATTCTTGTATGACCAGCTGAAACGGATGCTATTCGGTGCCAAACGGGAGCGTTTTGTCTCCAATGCAGATGTCAATCAGATGACACTCCCGTTTGATGTTGCGCAAGAACCGATAGTTGAGCAACCTGTTGAAAAAATCGAATTCATCCGAAAAAAGGCTTCAAGAGAGAATCACCATGGCCGTTTGGAGCTTCCCTCACACCTTCCGGTAGAGGAGGTTCATCTTGAACCTGAGCAAAATACCGAAGGATTGAAATGCATCGGACAAGAGGTTACCAGTGTACTTGATTATACTCCTGCAAAACTATTTGTACGTAAATATATCCGGAATAAATATGCTTTACCCGGTGGAGAAGGAATCCTCGTAGCAGACCTTCCTGCACGCCCAATAGATAAAGGCATTGCCGGTTCCGGACTTTTATCCAATATTCTGGTTGAGAAATTTGTTGACCATTTGCCTATTTACCGTCAAATCGAACGGTTCAAACGCGATCAGGTCGCTATTTCTGCTTCTACTATTGATGGATGGGTCACCCAAACAGCCAACCTTCTAAATCCGCTTTATGAACACCTGGTAAAGCTGGTGATAGCGCAAGGTTACCTTCAGGTTGACGAAACACCCATTAAAGTACTGGACCACCAGAACAAAAAGGGCAAAACCCATCAGGGATACCACTGGGTGTATAACGCTCCTCTCCAGAATGCCGTTTTTTATGACTATTGCCAGGGCCGTGGAAGAGAAGGGCCAATGAACATGTTAAAAAACTTTACCGGTTATCTTCAGACCGATGGATACAGCGTTTACGAATGGTTCGCCCAAAAGCCTGGGATTACCCATGTGGCCTGTATGGCACATGCCCGTCGCAAATTTGAACAGGCATTGGATTATGATGCCCCGAAAGCCGGCTATGTGATGAAAAAAATACAGGGGCTTTATGCCATCGAACGTGAAGCCCGTGAGACAAGTCTGACACCTGCCCAAAGAAAAGAGCTTCGTCTGGAAAAATCCTTGCCGGTGATCAATGAGCTGGGCAAGCAGATTGCAGAGATGAACAAGACGGCCATCCCGAAGAGTCCGATGGGAATAGCTTTGAATTATGCCATCCAGCGTTGGGACAATCTTCTCAACTATCTTTATGACGGATCACTGGAAATTGACAATAACTGGGTGGAGAATGCTATCAGGCCAAATGCCCTGGGAAGAAAGAATTATCTTTTTGCCGGATCGCACGATGGTGCCAAAAGGGCTGCTATATTTTATTCCTTCTTTGGAACTTGCAAAAAGAACAATGTCAATCCCTATCAGTGGCTTAAAAGAGTGCTCGAATTAATCCCCGAATATCCTGCCAATAAAATCGCAGACCTGCTGCCCCAAAATCTAAAGCTCTAAGATGAACCTATGGGTTGGTAGGATGGATACAGAGTGCCACTACTGATGCTGCATCTGTGTACTCAAAAGTCCAGCTATTCGACATCATTTCTCCGGTAGCTTTTGGTGTTGCCGGATTTTGCACCCTTGAATTCATATTAAAATCAGGTAAACAGAGCAAGGCCAGAAAGCAATCCCTCGGTTTTTATCCGGTGCCACTTAATAATGGCGGTGGCGTTGGATTAGCATTTACCTTTTAACATAAACAGCCAGATATAAACACAATGAATTTTAAACTTTTTATATTTCTGACATATATACTGCTGATCACCTCCTGCGAGAAACGAGAACGAAACAAGATAAAGACACAGGATGGTGCCATGTGTTATGTTATGTTTTAATTATTTCTTTTCCCGCGCGCGCTTGCTTGCTTGCTTGCTTGCTTGTGTGTGTGGTCAGAACTTCTTGGTTGCCATCGTTGTACCAGATTTTGAACAACTCGGACCTGCAGCAGCAGCTGCTGGA
>JANYKW010000151.1 GCA_025358025.1 Bacteroidia bacterium
CCATAATATTGTTCAGGTGCATTTTCATGTGTCCCTGCTGTATCCCTCCAGAAACCAGTGCTCTTACTGCCGCGAAATTGGAAGCCAGCCCGGCAACTGCCATATCCATCATCAATTCAGAAGCCGAAGGATTGCCCAATAACTGCATGGCCAACTTGGCCAACGGGTGCACTGCCGTTACGCCTCCTACTACGCCCACTGCCATTGCCAGTTCAATGCTAAAGCGAAAGGTACTATCCGTAATCTTGACATCAGTTAATCCACTATAGTAACCCTTTCTTGAGGCAAAAGCATGACCACAGGCTTCAATTGCCCTGAAATCGTTGCCCGTTGCAAGGGCAAGGGCATCAATGCCATTGAAAATACCCTTGTTGTGCGTGACTGCACGAGCCATATCAAACTGAGAAATGCGGATGGCCTGTTCAAATTCATGGGCAAAGCGTCTATTTTCTTCTTCTGATTTTCCTTCAAGCAAGCTGGTTACTGGACATTCTACCCAAGCACGAACACGGCTGTCAGGCGTGTAATTGGATAAAATCGACATGATAATTTTACAATCCTTCTCTTCTCCCGATGTCCTTTCACTGGTTATAAAAAATTCCTGAAGACTCTTACCGAATTGTTCCAGGCACGAGTTAATGAAGTTGGCCCCCATGGCATCGCAGGTTTGAAAACCTATATCCAATTGAAAATAATCAGGCAACACATGATGCATGTCTTTCAGCTTTAAAGAGCTGATCCCCCCACCCCTTTTCACCATATTTGTCATCAGGTAGGCGCTTTCAGCCATCAACCGTTCCTTTATTTCGGGAAAAAGAATGTGAAGCTTTTCTGCCTTGCCCTTCCATTGAAAATGAACCTGTCCCTTTTTCTCTGTTCCCAATACTTCAGCATGAAACCCATCACGGGAAGCCCAATAACCGGCAGCATTAGCTAAAGCAGCCACTACAGAACTCTCTTCTGAAACCAAGGGGAAGAACATATTCTTTCCATTCACTACAAAGTTGGGCGCAATGGAAAAAGGAAGATGAAAGTTAGAAACCTGGTTTTCACTTAAATCAGCTATGATCTTCTGTGTCTCAGGATCAACAACTTCAAATGAATGGAGCCAATCACTCCTATTCACATCAAATTTGTATTTCTGAACCAGGGACTCAATTCGCTGTTCTTTGGAATATTTTGAAAACCCCCGTATGATGGTATCATCCATGGTAATCTTCATTGATGGTCAAAAAGGTACGTGCCAGACTTAAGGTCTGAACTTGTGTTTCCAGAAACCCCTTCAGCGATGCATAGCTTTCTGAAGCGTGTTTCAATACTGCCGAAGCCATGCCAAATACAGCAGGCAACTGACTTTTGGAAGTCAGGTAATAACCGTCCAGCGCATTGTGTATCCCCCCTGAGATGATTAGCTGTCCGCATGACTGATGAAGGTTTTCCTTTAAGATCTGGTTGACTGATTCGACCATTTGTCCAGCAGATTGCCCTATATAAGCAAAGGGAAGACTGGCCTCAAGCTTCTGCTGATCGCCCCTTAACATTTCAAGCTTGGAGAAGTTTGTACCTCCATAAGCCCCAAATTCAATGGCTTCAAGTGGAAGAGCCAACAATTGCCGAAGGCTTTCAGGGCCGAACCCTTGTCCCACTTCCTTAATGATGATCTTTATCTGAACCTCTGCGAGCAGCTGTTTGATCGTTTTTATAGGTGCTTGCTTTAGCCGGTTTCCTTCAGGCTGGAACCATTCCTGTAAAGGATTGATATGTACTATAAGTCCATCGGCACGCAGTTCCCCCACCAGATCTACAATAGCCTGTATATTTTCATGAAAAAGCAATTCCTCTACTTGTGAAATGCCCAGGTTGGCCCAGAACGGCTGCTCCTCACCTATTTCGTCCCTGAAATTAAAGTCCTCCCAATGTGTTTTGTCGAACAGGACCTTGCGGCACGAACCCAATCCCATTCCCATTCCAAATTCACGACAAGCACGTGCTATATGGCCATTAATGGTACGGGCCACTCCCGTTCCGCCAGTCATGCTCGATACCCAGATCGGTGTCCGCATGGTCTTCCCAAGCAATTTGATACTCAAATCCAGGTTGTCAGGATGAGGCGCAAGCATGGGTTCGTAGTTGAACCGTAGGTCTTGTTCATCCAATTTAGTTTGTGAATCAAGGGCTAATTTTATATGTTCAAGCTTCCGGTCGTTACCCATGGTATAGTAAAATCAATAGTGTCAAATTATATGGAAATTTAAGAATTATTTTCTTATGTAACTATAATGGGCTATTTCTTTTTTTGATAGATGCAGCTTGAATTCTTAACAAAGAACTTCATCTTTTATATAGTTGAAATGATTTACGGAATCTCCTGCCCCCCGTCTCCCATCTCCCATCTCTCCGTCTCCCCGTCTCCCCGT
>JANYKW010000181.1 GCA_025358025.1 Bacteroidia bacterium
AAGGATTTTCTTCAGGAACAATGTAACGAATGATTTGAATTTCAGAATTGAGAATCTGAAGAAATTCAAGGCAGCAATTATGTTAAACGAGGAAAAAATCACCGAGGCACTTTGGCTGGATCTGCATAAGTCAAAGGAGGAGGCCTACCTGACCGAAGTAAGCATTGTTCTGAGCGAGATAGATACTCACCTTAAAAATATTAGATCATGGGCTGCGCCTAAAAGCGTAAAGACACCTCTTCATCTCTTGCCGTCCAAAAGTCAGATTCAAATCAAACCGCTTGGAAATGCATTGATAATTGCTCCGTGGAACTATCCGCTGCAGATGTTGTTTCTTCCTTTGGTCGGTGCAATTTCCTCAGGATGTTGCGCTCTTCTGAAACCATCACCCTATACCCCCAATACGGCAAAAGTGATGGAAGATTTGATAAAGGAGATTTTTGATCCAGGTTATATCGCAGTCGTTCAGGGAGGTAGAGAAGTAAACCAGTTTTTACTTGAACAACGATTTGATCTGATATTCTTTACCGGAAGTCCCGCCCTGGGGAAAATTGTCATGAAGGCGGCTTCAAGGTATTTAACCCCGGTAGTCCTTGAATTGGGGGGGAAAAGCCCTTGTATTGTTGATGAAGGCGCAAACATTGAACTTGCTGCAAAAAGAATTGCCTGGGGCAAATGTATCAACGCAGGTCAGACTTGTATCGCTCCGGATTATCTTTTTGTTCATTATTCTATTAAGGATCAATTGGTTGAAAAAATTGGCCAGGCCATCACGGAGATGTATGGGAGGGACCTCAAAGAGAGCAGGTTCTTTCCAAGAATTGTGAATGATCAAGCCATGGAAAGACTTCAGGGACTGATGAAGATGGGAAGAATAACTTTCGGAGGGGAAGTGGATGTTGCCCAGAGGTTTATCGCTCCGACGATCATTGAAGGTGTTCTGCCTGATTTTCCTATCATGCAGGAGGAAATATTTGGACCAATTTTGCCTGTGATGACGTTCGACAATCTGGACCATGTGATTACGTACATCAATGAAAATGAAAAGCCGCTTGCACTGTATTATTTTGGTCCGGAAGATAAGGCCTCAAGAGTACTTTTAGAAACATCGTCAGGTGGAGGATGTATCAACGACACCTTATTACACATTGCCAACTCATATTTGCCTTTCGGTGGAGTCGGGAACAGTGGCATGAACAACTATCACGGACACTTCGGCTTTCTGGCTTTCAGTCACAGAAGATCAATCCTTACCTCCCGGAACTGGATTGATTTGCCATTTAAATATGCGCCATTCAGATATTTTAAATGGCTTAGAAAAATCATATAATAAGGATGCAAAATAAAACTTCCGGTATTACTGTTGCTAATTCAATTAATGTCAAAGGTGATTTTCTCAGGAATCAGGTGGCTCAAATTCTGGAGGAAAGTCTGGGTTCTGAAAAAGGATCAATTCCTGATGCAAGAATAATCAGTCTGCTGAAGGAGATGTCTCAGTATCAACTTTTGATCGAAAAGGAGAATGATGAGTTAAGGCTGTCAAAAGCTAAGAATTTAAGGTTATTGAGTAACGAAAAAATCCTCTACAATATCTCTCAAAGTGCTCTTTCAAAAATTGAACTTAGTGATTTTCTGGATTTTTCCCTTGCTGAGATGGGTGAAGCACTGAAAGTGAGCAGGGTATATCTTTTTGAACATTCTTTTGAAACTAATTCGATGGACAATACTTTCGAGTGGTGTGCCCCGGGAATAGTTGCTCAAAAGGATGAGTTGCAGGGTGTACCATCGGATATAATGCCCTGGTGGACGAATTCCCTCCTGAACAATAAAGTGATATGTTATTCTGATATTGAGGAAATTCCGGATGAAGTAGTCAAGGATATTTTGCGTCCCCAGAATATATTGTCAATTCTGGTGGTTCCCTTGTTCTTAGGTCAAAAGTACTGGGGATTTATTGGGTTCGACGATTGCGAGAGCCACCGATTATGGTTACCTGAGGACGTAGAGATCCTCAGTTCAATTTCAAACATAATTTCCAGATTTATCGAGTTGAGGCAGGGAGAAGCATTGCTAAAAGAATCTATCGGGAAATTGAATATTGCTAATCATCACCTCGAAGAAAGAGTTGAACAGCGCACCCATGAAATCCTGGATTTATCGAATTTCCAAAGAGCAGTTCTGGATAATGCTGGTGTTGCCATCATATCAACAGGGGCTGATGGGATCATCCAGATCTTTAATCCGGCGGCAGAACAAATGCTTGGGTACAAAGCGGAGGAAGTGATTGGCATTCATACTCCGGTCTTGTTTCATTTACAGCATGAAGTGGAACAAAAGGCGTTTGAACTCCAGGAACTGACGGGCAATCAAACTGAAGTGGGATTTGAAATATTTACTGCGCTGGTTGGATTAATGAGCTCCATTACTTCCGAGTGGATTTATGTGAAAAAGGACGGGAGACAATTTCCTGTAATGCTAACTGTTTCAAGCTTCAAGGATGTTGAAGGAACGATAAAAGGCTACATTGGTGTGGCCATTAATATTTCGAAAGAACGACTCGTTCTGGAATCTTTGCGTGAGAGTGAAGAGCGATTTCAGAAGTTGTTTTATGATCATTCGGCAGTCATGTTGCTGGTGGATCCATCAACAAGAGACATTGTCGATGCCAACAGGGCGGCTGTACTATTTTATGGGTATAATTTTCATTCTGCACCTGCAATGAAAATCTCCGATATCAATACGTTTACCAGCGAAATGATTGAAGCTGAGATGCAGCGGGCGATCGGCCAGGACAAGAACTATTTCGAGTTTGAACACCGACTTTCCTCAGGGGAAGTGAGGCAGGTGGAAGTTCACTCTACCCCGATCGAGGTTGGCGGGAAAAAATTGCTTTTTTCCATCATTCATGATATTACTGAAAGGAAAACTGTAGAGAAGGCATTGTCATGGAATGAGGCATTCCTCAAGAAGATGACAGAATCATCTCCGCTTGCCTTTTTGGTTGTTGACAATAGAACGGATGAAATACTTTACATCAACCATCAGTTTTGCGAGATATGGGGAATCAACCATCTGGAGGAACGAATACGGAACCATAAACTTAAAAATAACGACATCATTCCTGATTGTCTTCCTGTTTTGAAAGATGTGCCGGCCTTTGCCGAGTCTTGCAAGCCGCTTCAATTCACTGAAAACCGGGACACTATCGAAGATGAGATACCATTTTCGGATGGTCGTATTATCAGGAGATTCTCTACCCAGATCAGAGATTTGACGGATCAATACCATGGAAGACTCTATATTTTTGAAGACATCACCACCAGGAAGACGCTTGAACAGTTGCTCATCTTACAGCGGGACCTTACCGCTCAGCTAAGTGCGACATCCGATCTTCATGAAGCTTTGACTCTCATGATGAATGCTGTTTTTCAAATTTCCGGAGTTGATATGGGTGGAATTTACCTTTTCAACGATCAGGGTACAGAATTGACGCTTTTTGCTCACAGGGGCTTGTCTGAAAAATTTATTAAAGAAA
>JANYKW010000218.1 GCA_025358025.1 Bacteroidia bacterium
GGTTGCGGAAGGTAAGGGTATCCTGGGCGTGGTACCAGTTCCCGTCGGAAGCAAGATATTTGTATTTCAAATAAATTCGGCGATCCTGTAATAATTTTGCCTGGTTGTAGGTGCTGGCGCCATCAGGTTGGATGGCATATTTACCCGTTGAAGCTGAACTCACTGTGACAGCTGATCCATTAATAGTCAAGACAAACTCACTTGCCGGAGAAGAACTTACATCACTGTAACCGTTGGCAGTGACTGAAAATGAACTTGCCGTTTTCAAAGCCCAGGTCTTCACTTCCGAGACGGGTATTTGGGTGTAATATTTGATCGTATTTACAACTGTCGCGTCAGACGGATCCTTGACTGTTGTCACTCCACCATGCCAGTAATTCCCAAAAAACTTACTTTCAAATTTAACACCGATTACTTCTGTTCTTTTGGCATAAATCAATGAGTCAGCATCCGCGCTAATAACTCTAATGCCAATGGCGTAGGTTGGAATAATTGTGGCAGGATCGGCCAGAAATTTGGTTGAATCGGGCTTAACGGTTATTTTACCCTGGTGATCTCCATTCCTAATTACAAACTGTGTGGCATTGCTCAGTGAATAATAGTTGGAAGGTAGTGGAAGTAGGGTTGAAACAGGAGTCATTGCAGCACTGATATAGGCAGCTGCTCCCTTAAGCTGGGTCAGCGCAGCCGGAGTGATCAGGCTATTGTCAACCTGATAAGTGACAATTCTGTCTCTGGTGTTTTCTCTGACGCCACCCAATTCAACACCTAAATCAAATTTCATCCCTTCCCCTACGACGAATGTCCGCACATCTAACTGAAGGGGAATATAGATTGAACTATAATTATAATCTTTTATGTAATCTTCGTAGCATGAGACAAATATCACAGCCAACAAAAATGATGCAAATATCTTTTTCTTCATAGTATATTTTTTACTTTATTTCCATTTATCCCATCCTTCATTCTGAACCAATTTGCTCATTCGGAGTATTTCGTCATAAGGTATTGGCATATAGGCAGAATTGTATGCACGGGTTTCTACTTCCCATGTCAAATCGTAGGTAAAAGCAGTACCGGTTTTTGTGGTCTTAATACCGTGTACGGGTTTATTGTACAAAGATTTGAATTCAGTATCATTGGTCCAGCGTGCCATATCATGGAAACGCTCACCCTCAAAGCAGAACTCAATGCGCTTTTCGTTCTTAATAAGGTCGTAGAAAGCATCTTTTCCGGCAGTAGCAACGTTGTTTAAATAAGTATCTGGTGCAGGTATTCCGGCTTTATCTTCGTATGTTTTCATGGCACGGGAGGTTCCTATCACGTTTTTGGGTGAATAACCGTATAATGTACCATTTGGTCCTACTACCTGATTGGCTGCTTCGGCGAATGTAAAGGCCATATGAGCAAAGCGGATGTTAAGCCTGCAACGAGGTCTTCTTGCGAAACTGGATGTTTTCCAGTTAATTCCATAACAGAACTTTTTCACATAAATATTGGTCCTGACATTGTTGCCCACTCCGGCGATGTCTTTACCTCCGTTTAATCCTTGTGCATCAGGCTCCCAGGTTTCGAACGTATATATGGATGAACTAGAACCAGCAGGAATGTAGGTGCGACCATTGTAGTTAATAACCGCATAAAAACGGGGATCGCGGTTGTCAAAAGGTTTATTTGCATCGTATACGGTACTTGCACTGATCGGAAATCCCTTTGAATCGCCGAAGGCGTCAACAAACTCACGAGTGGCACCAATATCACCATAGGGTGCGAAACCATTGCCATTCGCATTTGCCGGGAAAAATACCTGCTCCATGGTAATATCGTTTTCAACTAACCTGGATGACCATACGATACTTTTGTCATAAACATCATTAAAATCGACCCGGTTGGTTGGTACATACCCGTCGCCTAAAGGTGGAGCAGCCATTTTGAAGTCCATGACTTTTGCCGCATATTTTGCTGCAGAGTCCCATCGTGCTACATCACCGGTAGGATTAAAGCGCTTGCTGGCCCAAGATAGATAGGTCATTGCCTTAATGGCATACATGGTAACTCCATCGATGCGATTCCAGTTTACAGAGCCAAGAAAATCTTTTTTATCGCTCAGATAGGCAGAAGTATAAAGGTAGTCGCGATGAGCAATAGGTAGATATTTTAGAGCTGAGTCGCAATCCTGAATAATCTGCTTGACACATGCATCGTACGTATTTCGTTCGAGGTTAATATCATTTGAGGCATTCAGAGGATCAGTAACAATAGGAAAACCGAGCAATTCTGTTCCTCCAAGTTCTTTTCCTCCAAATTTCTTCAGTAAATCACGTTCTGCCCAGGCACGTAATCCAAAGGCCTCACCTTGAAGTCTGCGAACGACCAGTCTGTTTAATTCGGGAACGATCAATACCGTTGAATTTATTCCACGGTTATCTTTCAGAAACAGGTTCAGCAAGAATATCGCGTTGTAATCCCTCGTCCAATAATCTCTGACAACGGCTTGATTTCCAGTTGTAAGTTCTCCTTTGGCAAATTGTACGATCGCGTCGGTAGTTGATCGTCTTACCGCATTGTCTGTTGCACATTCGAGGTAAGCAGTTTCGTTGCTGTTGTAGTTTTTGGAAGAGTAGTCGCTTCCCAGATAATCGTAACTGCGACCGATCAAGCCTTGAACGCTCTCCTGATAGTTAAATACATCCTCTCTCGACTTGTCTCCATTTGGATAGGCTTCTAAAAATTTCTTACATCCTGCGAAAAGAAATGGAACAAGAATTAATAGTAGATATTTATATTTCATCTTACTTCAATTAAAAGGTTAATTTAACTCCTCCGGTCAATGTGATATTAAACGGATAATTGGTAATCCCTGAATTTATATTCTCGGGGTCCACATCTTTAATCTTTGAGATGGTCGAAACATTTGCTCCACGCGCAAATATCTTAAACCCTCTGACACCTTTCAACCAGTCAATTTTCAAAACCGGCAGATTGTAAGCCAACTCAACATTTTGGATCTTAAAAAATCCTCCATCTGCCAAACGGAAACTTGAAGTTTTGAAATTGTTCGCAATCTGGTAGTAGGTCAATTTAGGATAGCCGCCTCCCATCCCATTCTCATCGATATTCTCCAGCACAAATTTCGAGTAAACATTGTCTCCCGAACCGTTTGTATAGTATTTGTTGTTCAGCATGATATCGTAAAAAGCACGACCAACACCGATCATCGAAAATTCAAAATTCCTGTAGTACAAATAAACGTTTATCGCATAGTACAATATAGGTGTTGAGTGGCCGATGTACTGGGCATCATTATCGTCCACAACGCCATCCTTATTCACATCTTCGTACATAAGATCACCGGCATGAAGACTTTCGCCAAATTGTGGTATTGCATTGGCTGAAGCATCTGTTTCAAAGCGTCCCAGGTATTTCAATCCCCGAATAGCATCGGAAGGTCCACCGACGGTCAATTGGTAATCATTCCGATAATTAGGTTCATCGACCTTTTCGACAAGTGGTTTTTGAGTAAAGGCATTTCCACCTAATATATAACGAAATTTGCCAATTTTATCCTTGTATTTAACTCCAAGCTCAATACCTTTATAGGAATATGAATTGTAGTTTACTGCTGGAAGCGTGGCAGTTGTACCCGATAGTATGGGAGTTGTGTTGGTTCTTGTTGTAATTACATCTTTCCTTAAAATGTTGTAATAGTTAAATTCCAGAGATATTTTATGTTTGAATATTTCGGCATCCATACCAAGGCTAACCTCTCTTCTGCGTTCCAGATTAATCTCCGGATTACCAATGCGACTAGGGTAGGCTCTGTAATTGTTGGCAGATTGCTTATAGGTTCCGATCCAGGTACCGGTATTGCTGTAATACGTACCGAATTTATCCGTGTTGCCTGTATTGGTATCCAAATTCCAACGATCCCTATATGCGAAAGGACCTCTGAACGCATCGACTGATGTTTCTCCAAATTCTCCGCGAAATTTTAGATAATCAAATACATGCATATTTTTCATGAAATTTTCTTCAGTGGCAATCCAGCTAAATCCGACTGAAGGTGATATAGTATACTCATTTTCTGGCGCCATACCACTGGTTCCTCCATAGTTTAAAACACCTTGAATTGTGTATTTATCCTGATAAGAATAAAGTGCCGTTAAAATTCCGGCTTGCTCACGCTGAGGCTCTTCAAATCCGTTGCGTTTGATGGACGACATCCGGTAGATGGCTGTTGCCATAACATAGTTTGATCCAAACTTTTTGTCGTAGCTTAAACTCTCATATGCGGCATAATTTTGAAAGTAGAAGTCGTGCAAATTGGCATTATTTGTCGCATCAACGCCATCCCATGCTTTAGTCAGGGAAGCAATTCCCAAGGTAGGATTGTAAGTTCTGGGATCGATACGGTAAGCGGTGTAATTTTCCGCTTTTCCAATTCTCAAAAGGTAAAAGCTATTGAAATCGACAAAGGTATGTGATTTCAGTCCTGGAATTAATTTGTCCATATTCCAATCAAGGGTTGAGCTGATCGCGCCATTTCTCCCAGATTCAGTATAATATCCGTTTTTAACCAGGTTTCCCACAGGATTGGTCCCATATTGCGAAGAGATGCCAAACCAGGGTGATTTTAACGATGGATCATTGTTTACATAAACCGGGAAAGCAATTGGCGGTGTATTTGTGATATCATTCAACAAGTTGGGCATTTCGGTTAATCCAGTCTGAGATCCTCCTTCACCAATTGTACTGGTGTAACCATAGTTCGGCGAATCGCGCAGCGATATTCCCGCGGCGAAATTCATCTGAACCTTTAAAAAATCATTTATACGGATATCCAGGTTCGAACGCGCATTAATTCTTTGGTATCCGGCCTTTGAACCCATGTTGAAATTATCACCTTCACCATTGTAACCCACATAGGCACTGTACTGCATGGCGTCGGTCCCTCCTGATGTTGATATGCTTGCGCGGGTGAAACTCCGGGAATCGCTAATAAGCATATCCTTGTAATTCACGCTGGGATGATTCATATCATAAGGATCGTTTTTTGCATAAGCTGCTATATCGTCTTCGGTAAATAAACCACTGGTGATACCGCTGTTCTGTTTTGCCAGGTTATTTAGCCGGGCATAATCGGCTCCTGAGACCCATTGGGGCATGCGGTCAATGATGCTGACACCCTTTTCCAGGCCTACATTTAGCAATCTTTCATTTTTCTTGCCCCGCTTGGTTTTGATGTAAACGATACCATTGGCAGCAGCCGGACCATACATTGATTTGGCAACAATATCCCTGACAAGAGATACCGACTCAATTTCGCCCGGATCGAGAGGCATTTCGGTGATATCCATACGGACATCATCGATGATATACATCAAACTGCTTCCTCGTGAATAAAGTCCTACCTTTTCAGAAGCACCATAAGCTCCAAGTTTTTCCTCTGCACTCATTCCGGGAGAACCATCTCTTTCATATACTTCCATTCCGGTAACCAATCCGGTTATCGCATTGCGGATATCGGTTGAAGGATATTTATCCAGAATGTTGGCATCCAATACGCTTGAACTTCCTGTTAAATGCCGTTTTTTCATGGTCATATAAGGGAGTGGCACATCGTCGTCGGTGGTCATGAATAGTTTTGATGCGACTAGTTTAATAACTTGATTTTTAGTTATTTCGCTTACCAATATAATCTGAGGCTCATAGCCTTTAGATGAGATGGAAACAAATTCCTTGTCGTTCGGGACAGTTAAACTTACCGAACCCATCTGATCCGTCTGCGTATGAACCAGACCTTCTCCTAAGATTATTTCTGTTTGCGGAATTGCGTCACCTTTTTCGTTCGTCACTTTAAAAGTCACCATCACCGGCTTTTGCTTCTTGCCTTCAGATTTATTCTGTGCCTCAAGGTTTACAACTGATAGAAGCAGAAGCAAAATAAGAAGGATGCCGTACCTTGAATATATTTCATTATTTAGTTTCATCTGTTTATATTTAAAAGAATTACCAAACCGGATTGGGTGCAAAATTCTTCATCTTGTAATTGTCTTCAGTAGTAAATGGAAATGTGTACATCTCATTTTTCCACATAGACTGGCGATCGGCAGGCAAAGGCATCCGCATGTATTTGAACCCTTTGGGATAAGTTGAAGAGACAGTAACTTTTTCGATATCCATGCCATAAAGGACCTGATTATAGGCTGCTGGGGCGTCCTGCCAGCGACGTACGTCGAAGTAATAATGACCTTCAAAACACAACTCAATGATCCTTTCATTCTTTAGCCGTTTTAGGAAAGTAACAGGATCCAACCCTGCTGGCAGATCTGGCATTCCTACCCGAGTTCTCACTAAATTAACTGCCTGTGAGGCAGAAAGAGCCGTACCGGGTGCCATGCCGTTTGCTCCTCCGTAGCCTTGTGAAGCAGCTTCCGCATAGTTCAGGTACAATTCGGCCATCCGAATAATCGGATCCGTCAGGTTGTAACTGGTCGTTACTTTTGTATTTGAATCATAAATGGACTTTCTTTGGTAGTAACCGGTGCGTGTAACACCAAGATAGGCAGAAAAATTCAATAAATCACTGAATACTTGCTTACCTGCCACCGTTTCGTAATAAATATTCGCAGGATTAAAACCTGCCACCTCAGTTGATTGATTGTAAACAATGCCCCAGGCAAACCGGGGATCTCTGTTTGAATAGGGATCCTGCTCATTGTAATGCCCCAGTGCCGTAGCGGCAGCCCTGTCAGATGCAGTGTTGAGTGGTTCTCCCCATTTCGTTTCAAATCGATCCACAAAATTTTGTGTCGGATTTTCACCTGACATAGCAGTTGCCTGCTGCGAAAATACTCCGTTGGTCATCGATTGAATGGTTGTCAAACCAATACTCCAATTGGGATTTGCAATAGTCGGATTGTTGTAATTGACATAAAATGACCACAATTGTTCATTGGTTCGGGGTACATTCATAAAATTGTTCTTGTAGGCTTGCTTAAGATTTCCGCTGGCATTGGCGGCTGTCTGCATGGCATAACCATAAAATTTTGCGGTGTCGATGGCTGTCCCGCAAGCTTTTGCTGCATCTTGCCAATCGTTGACTCCATTTTTATTGTTTTGCGGGCTGGCGGCGTAAAGCAATGCACGGGCTTTCATTCCAAGTGCAGCCACACCCGCCGGACGAAACTGCTTGGGATTGCTTAACTGCAAATCAGCATCTCTCCTCATAATTCCGGCTTTTCCGAAATAGACGTACGCAGTATCGAAATCCTGGGATATTTTCTTGCATGTTTCATACCTTGACAAGCGTGTAAGGTCAAACTCGTCACCAGGCTTCAACACCTGAGTAATAAATGGCATTGAACCCCATATCCGAAACAAAGCGAAATGTGCATAGGCACGAATAAAATGTGCCTGACCGATAAGGTCGTCTTTGTCGACCTGTTGAGCATCCTGCAATTTATTGATGTTCTCAAGTGTCATATTACAGACTCTGATGCATTCAAACATGGAAGGCAAAATGGGCATGTTTTTGGACGAAATGGGTCCGGCAAATTTATCCACGGTTCCACCCATCTGACCGGCTTTTATGGATTGTGCCTCATATTGGCGGCCACCATCACTCATGTCTGTCATTTCATCCCAGGTATATTCCATCCGGTAGGCAAAATACAAAGGATGCGCTGTTTTGATGTTGTAGTCATGAGTGGCATTGCTTCCATTGACTAGAACAACACGCTGACCATCATAAACGGAATCAAAAAACTTGACGATATTGGCGTATTTTGAGAAAACAACATCGGTGGTTAATCCGGCTTGGGGAGCTTCATTCAAGTAATTCTCCGAACAGGATGGGAATATCGTCAAAAGAACTGCTGCTAAGACGACTATTTTTAACTGTTTTTTCATCTCTTTCAAATTAATGGGAGTTAAAAACCAATTTTCAGACCTATTTTGATACTCGACATCTGCGGATAAAAACCCTGTGTAAAGTCTTTGCGTTCCGGGTCACCTTCAATCAGATTGGTTAATGTCCAAAGATTGTTGCCGGTTATATAGGCAGACATATTGTTAATTCCCAACGCTCTTTTTAGCGATTCGGTTTTAAAATTGTAGCCCAAATAGATCTCTTTCAGTCTGAGATAATCTGACTTTCTCCACATTCGATCCTTAATAGCTGTTTCGTAGCCACCATAATAGGATGAACCACCTCCCCAGACGAGATTTGGCAGGTTTGCATCACCCACAAAGTGAATGGTAGAGTGATTCGCATCCGGATTGACTGGTGTCCAATAATCGAGTTGTGAGGCATGAATCCGGTAATTGCCATTGGGAAATTCAATCTCATAGGCCTGATTGAAAGCCACATATTTTCCTTGGTTACCTTGCATGTTGAAGTTGAACTCAAAATTCTTGTAACTGAATCCACCGCCAAAAGAATAGGTGATGGGAGGATACATGGATCCCGGTATCGGGTAACGATCCTGAATGGAAATCTGACCGTCCGCAAAATAATCCAGATATTTATAATCACCTACATTTAAGGATCCAACCGGGATTGGTGCAATGCTGGTATGGATGTCGTCAATTGAAGTAAAATAGCCTGATCCAATTACTTCTGCCCCTCTGATCTGAGCCCCCAAAGGTTTTCCGGCTTCTTTGGCATAATCCGGTGCATATGCGGGGTCGTCTTTGTAAACAATACGGTTTTCATTGAATCCAAAAATGCCTTTCAAATTATAGCTAAAGTTATTTGAAATAGTTTTCTTGTATTCTATGTCAAGGTCAAACCCATGTTTTTTCATCGATCCAAGATTTTGGTCTTTGAAGCTGTTTCCAACCGTAAATGGAATTTTTGGAGGAAGTAGCATGTTTGTGCGATATTCATCAAAAAAATCGAAGTTAATTGTAAGTTCGTTTTTAAGAATACCCAACTCAATGCCAAAATCTTTTTTTCTTGCCTCTTCCCATTGCGCATCGGGGTTAGCGGCAGGATCTTCCTTGATAAAGCCACGAGGATCAGTATAATAGTTGCTCAGAAACAACCATCGCGCAGAAGCATTGTCGCTGCCCACCAATCCATCAGAATAGCGCAATTTTAATTTACTTACACCAGGCAACGCAGCTTTAAAGAACCGCTCTTCCGACACGACCCAACCAAAAGCCCCGGAAGGGAAAAATCCAAATTTCTTCCCGGGAGCAAATCTTTCTGAGCCAGTATATCCAATATTAACCTCAACCAAATATTTGTGATTGTAGTCATAGGTAGCTCTGCCAACCAATGCCTGATTTTTATAGGGGAAGTCGGCTTCGTATTCCTTTCTCTGGCGGTTAAACAGTGCCAGGGCAGAAACGCTATGCTTCCCAAAAGTGTTGGCATAGTTTAGGGAGAGTTCATAATAAAGATCGCGATAATAACCGGACTCCAATCCTCCCACATTGATATCCAATGGGTTAAGATTGAATTTGTAATAGCCTGACTGACCGTTTCTGTACCAGGGATTTACACCAGGTTTGCCAACATCGGCCCAGTTAATTTTATACTCTGGACGGGTGTAATCGGCATACAAGGTGCGGGTGTTGTAATAGGTACTAAAAGCAATCTTACCCTTGAAAGATAAACCTTTTGTAATAAAATCGAGCTTCTGATCCAAGGCCATGTCTGTAAATAGCTTGGAATTCAAATATTTATTAAAATTTCCTTGTGCTAATTGGGTGTAGGGATTCTGTGTGAAACCATTTAGCTTTAAGGCCAGTCGTTCTCCTGTAGCATCGGGATAATCAATGTCAGGTATTCCATTTACCTTGTCTTCCAGCAACCAGGCTGGCCAGGCGGCGGGGAAGGATGCCGGTGTTGTAGCGTACAAACTTCGCCATGGTGAAGTTGTTGGCTGATTCTTAATGCCAGTTTCCCCTCCAATTGTAAACGAGAGTATCGTTGTAGGTGTCAGGTTAAAATCGAGATTGGTTCTGTAATTGAACCTGTCAAATTTATAACGGGTATCCTGGTAACCATCTTTGTATCCGACAAAAAGGGTTTGCTCATTGTAATAACCCAATGTACCAAAGTATTTAACAAACTTGGTTCCTCCCGATATATTGAAATTGGCATCTACGGTTGGAGAAAAGGGCAAAGTCATCTCCTTGAACCAGTCAACATTCGGATACTGCAACGCTTTTAATGGTGAAGATGGATTCTGGTATTCATTCAGCTCGTTTTGCGAGATCAGTTTGTCAAATTGGGCCCCATTCATCAATCCCATGTTCAAAATTGACATGGTCGTATAAGAATCGATGAAATCCGGAATCCGGGTGGCTTTTTGCAAACCATACGCTGCAGAAAAGTTCATAACCGGTGCCCCAAGATTTCCCCTTTTCGTGGTAACGATAATGACGCCATTGGCACCTTTGGCTCCGAATACAGCCGTGGCACTGGCATCTTTCAAAACAGAAATTGTCGCAACCTCATTGGGATCCAAATCAGTAAAACTTCTTTCTACCCCATCAACAAGTACCAATGGCTGAGATCCATTCCAGCTTGATACACCCCGAATCACAATTTCAGAACTGCTTGCACCGGGTTCACCGGCCTGTTGCATGGTTAATACGCCGGACATTTTACCAGCAAGGGCATTGGTAACGTTCGAGTTACCTGAACGCATCAAGGATTCGTTCCCAACCTGTACAACAGCGCCAACGACACTCTCTTTCTTTTGAGTTCCGTAACCGACCACCACAACTTCGTCGATACCGGTTGTGCTTTCAGAGAGTGTCACCTTGAAGACATTTCCGGCGTTGACAGAAAGCTCTTTAGATGTTAGCCCCACAAAACTAAAGATCAGGAATTGAGCCGAAACCGGAATGTTCAGTGTAAACTTTCCGTTCACATCTGTCACAGTCCCAATGGTGGATCCTTTGACTACAATTGATGCTCCGGGAATTGGTAATTTGTCATCGCCGATCACTGTGCCGGAAACAGTCTTTTGCTGCGCTGTGGCACTTAATTGGGGGAGGAGCATGGTCCCAATCAGAAAAAACATAATAAAGAGATAATGATGTCTCTTCAGGAATAAAAAAAGCCTCGCATCATTTTTCATACGCATCCATTAAGTTAAGGAAGTTAAGTTAATAAATAGAATGCTTTTCAAGATAGTAACACTGCTAAGTGTCATATATACAGACCTACAAAAGCTAAATTGGAATCAGTTTGGTTGTTAAATAAAGTTAATACAAATAAATTATTAGAAAACATGTTGTAAAACATTAATAATGATTTTACTTACCGAATACAAATATAGGATGCAGTAATGTACAGTCAACAACATTGAAATAAAAAATCCGGCTTTGGCCGGATTTTTTGTTGACTAAGTTACTTGTAGTTCGCCGGATTCTCATCCTGCCACTCATTGATACCATCGCGTAACCTGTTTCGGAAGGTGAGGGTATCTGTACAATGGTAAGTAAAATTAGTG
>JANYKW010000145.1 GCA_025358025.1 Bacteroidia bacterium
TTACGTGTCAATCCCGATATTCTCCACTGATCCACTAACGAAAACATCTTCTCTTTCTTGTCCATGATTTTTTTTAACCACAAATGTATCTGGATTCTTATAAAAGATAAAGTCGTACTTGATGGGGTGGATACCTTTAAACCGGCTTGGATCACTCTTCGATGCTGAATCGAGGCTTGTTCGCGCCCGGCGGAGCCAAAGTGCGAACAGGCCGCAGAACCAACTAACCAAACATCAGCTGTTACCTGATTCTTAAATTTAAATTTTGGGTGACCCTTTCTTCATGTCCTTTTGTCCCTGGTATCCCGGTCAAAAGCCACCAGATTGAACATTTCGCGCATCCGGCTGCGGATCCGGTTGCCATAAATCGATTCCAGTTCCGAAGCCGAAAGGTTGGTGGTAATGTGGGTCATCATGCGTTTGGAGACAAACAAATCGTAACGGTTTAGCAGGATTTCTGCCATTACATTGCATTCGTTGCCATAGTATTTGGGGGTCTGCTCCAATCCCAAATCATCGAAACAATACACTTTGGGTATGAATGGCATATTGGCATACCTGACAAATGAGCCTTTGCTGTAATGGTTGATCACTGCAAACCCATCTTTCTCAAACTCAAAACTGATCTCCCTGGTCGGTTTGATCATGTATTGGGTCTCTCTTGGAAAAAAGTAGCTGACCAGCTGCATCAGGGAGGTTTTACCACATCCAATCGGACCTGTCATGAGAATTCCTTTTCTCAGGTTGATTCCGTGATTTGCAGCATTTTCCTGATCCCCGATGGCATAAACCAGCAGTTTATAGATCAGCTCGAAGTCGGATTCGACCAATGAAAAATGGGTTCCGAACAGGATCTTGCCACGTTCTTCCATCCATTGCAGGCTGGCCGGGAAGCTGAAATTGAATACTCCGCCCCGGTAATCGGCAATCTGCTCATAAGGGTTCAGAATAATTTTTGTTGACGGTGACGCTAAGTTTGCTGGTTCCGACTTGATTGGGTTCTCGTTCATCTGGTTTAAAACTTTGGGTGTTGTTCATCCATTTCCGGGCAACGGCCTGCCAGAAAAGTATTTTCATCTGATCCCCGGTCTTCCAGCCCGAAGACTGGTAGTGGGCGTAAAACTTCTGCGCTTCGCTGCGCGGAAACTGGTTCTGTTCAAAAAATTGCTCGGTTTCGGATAAATCCGGAACTTGAGATTTCTCCTCCGAAAGATTTTCGGAATTGGTCGTTCGAAGTCGTTTTTGTTTTTTTTCGTTTTCATCAAGATCAAATTTTTGATTTCTTCTGACTGACTCTTCTTCTTGTTTGTTTTTGTTTAAACTGTTTATAAAAGGTGTATCAGTTGCAGTACTGCTTGCTGTATCATTTTTGATACCGGCACCCTTAAATTTATCGCCAGCGGTATTCCTTGCTGTATCACTTTTGAGATCACTGGAAATACCGGTATCACTTGCGGTATCAGTTCCAGTATCACCTGTGGTATCATTTTTAATACTGGTATTCCTTCCTGTATCACTTGCAGTATCAGTTATGAGATCGCTGGAATTGCCTGTATTCCTTCCTGTATCACCAGTGGTATCATTTTCAATACCGATATCAGTTGCAGTGTTACTTGCTGTATCACCAGCTGTATCAAATCTGATACAGGAGACCCGGCTTCCCGAATGTAGGTTGGATGACGAAATGTACCGGATATAGCCCCACTCAGAAAGTTCCTTCATGCACCGGGCGTAGGTATTAACAGAACCTAATCGGGAAATTTCCATTGTTTCCGCCCGGGTAATGACAAACTGCTCCCCAAACCGGTCAACATTCCACTGCTGAAACAGGGCAAGGTACAGGCTGATGTGATAGGGTGACATGCGCTTGTCTTCGGCCAGCCGTGCAAAAAAACCGTTCAGGTGCCTGATGTAGTTCATCGCTTCAAATCGAAGCTAAACCTTTTTTGTTTGTGGGTGGGCTCCAGCATTTTGCGGATATCCTCGTAATCGTAAAACATTTGTCCCCCTATTTTGGTAAACGGAAGAGTTCCATTGACCCGAAGGTTCTGAAGTGTCCCAGGAGAAATACTAAGCAGTTTTTTTACTTCGTAGGACTTTAACCATTTTTTGGCTGGCTGACCACGTTGCTCATTAAGCATCTTTTTGAACTCAGTGAGTAATTCAATCTTGAATTCCCGGAGGTCGTCTGTTGTAATAATTTCTGAAGGCATAACTTTTAGTTTTGAATGGTACATATTGAACTGCCTCCAAATTTGCAACCTTCAAAATTGAAATGTTATCAAGTAGTTGTCAGCTTGGGTCTTTTTTATTGTTTCATAAATCAGATATTTTTTGGCAACTGCCTATACATTTTGGTCAATATTATACTGAAGAACCGATTTCAGATGTTCCATGAACTTGGTCTGCTCTATCTTCCGCTGTTGTATCTCTGTATAATACCGATAGATATCCTTCTCAATATCCAGATGAAATAATCCGCTAAATAATCTGCACAATTCTTTTATCGTAATTTTTCCGTTATCAATTACCCGTGAAAAATACAGGGCATAAATTAATTCCACCGAGTCTATTTTACTGCCTGTCCATTTGTGGTTGCCTAACTGCTGCAATTGACCGGGTTGTTCCTGGTTATCCATCCGGCTTATCTCCCTCTTCAGGTATTCCACCAGCAGATCATTTGCCCGCAAGACAGAAAACGTGTGGTCCTGCCAGGTATTAAACTGTTCATCCATTAAATAATGACTTCCCCTAAGCTCAACCGGAATTTCATCGCGTTCCCGTACAAAGTAAAGGCTGTCCAGGTAAATAAATCCGCAATTGTAATACTGAACGCTGCTGGCATTCTCATCCATGAAAATCTGAATCTCATCCAATTTCACTTTCATGTACCGCTTGATCCTGTCTGAATCATACTTCGACCGAAAGCTTTCAATATCAAATACAGCCTGATAAAACAAAAGTCGGCTGTAAGCAACCGGTTTGATCTCTTTGAAAAAGCAGATTTCCGAAGGAGTATCCGGGAAGCACTGATTGACAACAATCCATCTTAGCTCTACCAAGGCAATACGGCATCGTTTAATGGCCGATTTTGCCGTACTCAGCATACTTTCAGAAGTCATTGTTATTCGTTTCAAGTCAGCTTCCAATTCGGTAATAATTTGGGTATATTGTTCCATTCCCAAAGATTTTGAGGTAATTTAAAATGTAGGGGATAGCAATCAAATCAATTTCAATGATTGGTTTTGAGAAGGTCTTGAATTCTTCTTTCTAAGAGGAAATTCCGGAAATGGTTATTCTGACCCGGTTGGATAATCGGGGTAAAGATTATAAGTAATGAAGCCCTTATAAAAAGTGCCAGTGGAGTCTCGTGATGAGATTTATTCTTTGGGTTTTATGAACCCGATGGGATTGCGGTGTTGACGCATGTTTCTGCGTTACGATTAATTAAGTATTAGAATTGTGTATCACAGATTGTGATGACTAATTTTGAAATTCTTCATCCATCAATTGAAACATGAAATCTTCGAAAAACCTTTCCATATTACGTTTAACGGCTTGGTATTTAAGTTTGGTAGATAACCGAGTCACAACAATCTTTAGAATCCACCTCACAAAAGAGCGCTAACCGGGAGTTAGTTTAATCCAAATTCCTTTAATTACTTAAAACTTTTCATACACTTTGAATATTGTCGATAATTTCATCAATCAACGACTCTGGCTCTGGATGGTTTTCAAGGTCAGTCAGGTTTTCATCCTTTAGTGGGTTACTAATTGAGATTGATCCAAAAATGATATAATGAAATTGTAATGCCTGAAATACGTCGATGGCAGGAAATGAAATCTGAAACGCTATCATTCTGGATTAACTTATCATTTTCGTTCCAAACAATGTCAGTTTCTGTTTCGATTAACTCTTCAATCCAGTGATTGATTTTGATCGACCAGTACTCTTTATTTTCTTGTTGAATATAGCCAATCATGGCACTTTGGATCAGGTGTTTTCCAAAACCATCTTGTTCTCGTTTGAAGCGCTCAATCCCTCCGTTCGGATTTTTTACATAGTCGTAGTGGTCTTTTGACAAGCGTTTAGCTTCGATCATAAAAACAGACTGAGCTCCTAAAATAAACGGTGAAACGAAAATGGTAAAATCGACACCAATCTTAGCATTGAAATGAAAAATCAAGTTTTCCTCCTTTGCCTTATCGTTAAAGAACGGACATAAAATATTTGAGATATCGTCTTCTTTATGAATCCGTATATCAGAACCCTTGTAGGCAATCTCAAAATCGACCAGTGATTTTTTCAAGAAACCAAGAATGCGTTGAATCGTAAAATTCTCAGGAATTGAAAATTCACGGTTGGTTTGCTCTTTGGTATTTAGTTGTTCCCTGATCATCAATAACCACTGTTGATTAAATCGACCATTACATCACTGGCATCTCTCAGTGCGATGGATTTGAGCCAGTAACGGAGTGTGTTTGGCTTAATAAGAAAAACAATATCTTTTTGGTACAGGCGAAGCACCCTGCGGTAATGAACCGATTCCCGTTCGTTTTCAATCAAATCAGACAGGTCGCCTTCTTGTATTTTTGAAAAAAGAATAGGGCTAAAACTTGCGTTACCATAACTAAACGGGAAACAAGTATAGGAAAGGGTTTTTATAGGTTCCATGGGGTTGAAGCTTTTCCCGTTCTGCTGATAAATGGCATTCAGGCTATCGCAAAATACCAGTCCAAATTCATCCAGTTGCTTTTCCGAAGCTGTCGATGTATTGATTTTAGCGTTTTCACCTTTGGAGAGCTCTTCGAGCTTGTAATCTAAAACATCCCCCTTGATAATCTCTTCGTTCTTCGATAGTTTTATATTAATACTGTTTTCTTGATATGGAAGTCCCCAAAAATCTTTTTTGAGAACAATATAACCACCTGAACGATTTATTCCTGCTTCAGCACTTGATGCTAAAATTAGAAGCTTGAATAATTGATAATTATTAAGTAGGGCGTCTTCAATTCTCAGTAATTCTTGTTCTTGCATTTTTGGGCAATGAATACCTATTATTCGATGCTTAAAAACTAAATCAAAATCTACATATTTGAAGATGAACTTATTTATACCTAATACTTCCTTTATTAATAAATGAGGTGCTTTAAATATTTGTTTGATAGAATTTCTACTTCGCTGGAACCGTTTTTCCGTTTCTAATGACAACTTAATAAAACCATTTTCAACAAAATCCTCAGTTTCAATGAGTAGCTGATCGGTTAAATGGTCACCTTCTTCTGTCTTTCCAGCAATGATATACCCTTCTCCAAACACCCAGCCCGATGTTTTTCTTTTCTCTTCAAGATATTCACCCAACGTTCTTAATTTACGAAACCGATTGACCAGATAGTACAATTGACTTCCTCCTAAAAGATTTGATTTCCATATATCCAGATCGCTTTCAGCGATTTTCTGAGGAACCAGATGCATGTCGTAATGATCGACTTCAAAAAAGAGTTTTTCTCTTATTGTTTTTGATCTCTTAATTGTAATGTGAAGAATATTGTGACTTTCAGCAGGTTTCTGGTTATACGCAAAAATAACAGCCGTTGAAATGGTTCTTTCAAAAAGCAGTGAAGCATTCCTTAATGCTGATAAATCAACAATCTGCGCCACTTCGTAAGTCGAAAAGAATTTCTTCCTGAAATCTATAGTGTTATTATAAAGCAAAGGTCCCGATGGCATTACAAAAGAAAGTAATCCGGAAGGTTTCAGGAGCTTCATTGCCTGCTGCAAAAACAACATGGCTATTTGATGCCTTGGAATATTGTAATCTTTATCAATGTTGTAATCGGTATAAAGCTTTTTAAAATCCTTCTTTTTGTCCTCAAATGGGGGGTTTCCAATCACCAAATCGAACTGACCCTTTTCTGTGTCTTTCAAATACTGAAAGAAATCACCTTCATAAATATTGCGTTGGCGTAAATCGTCGAACCGAAGTTTAGTCCAGATTTCGGTTGGTTTCAGCATGTCGCAAAGGGCAATGCTCAAACTGAAAACCGATAACCTTACCGAGTCTGCTTCTATATCAACCCCATAAATTGAATTGAGAAGAATAGCTTTTAAATCATCTATTTCAGGGTCTATTAGTTTTTCGGTTTTGTCAAACTGCTCTTTTTGCCACCATTGTACCAACCGTTTGAACACGGTAACCAAAAAAACACCCGATCCACAACTAACGTCAATTGCTTTAAAATTAGACTTCGGCGCTGATATTGGCATACATTCATCGACCATAAAGCGGGCCAAATGAATGGGAGTATAAACGGCATCTTTCCTTTCGGGGATAAACTCCTCGTAGATGCGACTAATGAGTTCGACAGGCAGGTATTCGAATGAGTAAAGCGGCCAAATCACAAACTGACCGCCAACAACATTTGCATCGAGGTATTGTGCCAATTTACTCAAATCGGTATCCCTCAAAATCGCCTCATCCGTAGGTTTGAGTTCAAAAATCTTCCCATTGAAATGTTTACTTAACTCACCAAAGAGTTCTACAATTTTCCCCTTTTTCCGAAGCACATCGCAAAACGAATTTGAACCTTCGTATTTATTGAAATAATCTGAAGGAAAAACATGGTTGCCCTGTTCGTCTTTCCGTTCTTCCAGGTATTTTACCAAGATTGAGAGAACGATCAACTGATGAGCCAGATTTTTTTCCAGTTGTGTCTCATAAATGAATCGGGTGCGTATTTGTTTTAAACCTTCAATCAGTTTGTTCTCGGCACTCTCTTTGCTTAAGAAATGGTTGGCTGTTTCCTTTTGATCCCAAAATGTTCCGTTAGCAAAAAGCTTTGCCGAGTAGTTCAGGTGCTTTTGTGTTTTTGCAACAATAGATAATGATTCAAAGCTATTAACCTGGATCGATTGTGTTTTGGAATTATAGTCAACTTGCTTACGGGCATCATAAATGTTGATGTTTACCTTATCGAAGACGTAATAAAGTGGGACGATGCCGCTACTCCATAGTTTACGATGGATTTCGGCAATATCGTTTTCAGAAAATCGTCCGGTTGTATTGTCGAAAACAAAAAGCTGTGGCAACGATGATCGGTTTTCTCCAAATCGACGAAAATAAACCGCAGTAACATTGATTTTTTTTGCAAATTCAAAGACTAATCGTTCTTCAAAAAGTAGTTGATCGGCGGTGTAGTCTTGCGAAGTATAGAACAACGTTGAGCTAACAGACTTTGAATTAAAGTCTAAAACATCAAGTACTTGATTTAATTCTGCTGTTGCCATCAATACAAATTTACGTTTTATCTTCTCAAAAAAAAATATGGAATTCTTAACACCTGTTTTCGATGGCAACATTGGTGTTACGGTATTCAATTCCTGATCTTGGAATCTTATCGATAGTTTCTCTTAGATAATTTGATATTAAAGTTAACTATCTATACTTCAATTCAATTTCTCTTCGAAACAATCTCTATAACTCTTATCCTAAATTGTAAGTACTAATTACTTCTTCCCCTCCAGCAATTTCTCCAACATAGCCACTTTATCCTTTTCTGCTGCGAGTAGCCGTTCATAAAGCTCAACAACTTTATCTATCGGATTGAATTTGCACTGATAGTTAACTGCAGATGATTGGTCATGGTAACTATTGGCGATAATATTAAATGTTGCTTCATCGCTTAGGTTTTTTATAGCGTCAGCAGGAACATTCAACACTTTGGCCACTTTATCCAAAACCTCATCCTCAATTTCTTCCTTTTGTTCCAGTTTCGAAATGGCCTGTTGAGTCATGTTTAACTCATTGGCGATATGCTCCTGTTTTACGCCAAGCATTTCGCGCAGTCTTTTAATGTTCCGTCCGTGGTGTACTTTGGGTGATGGGGCGGTTGTGTTTGTTTCCATGATGAATTTTTTGTAAAGTTATTCTACTTCAAACAAAAATACGAATTATTTCAGGCTATCAAACCGGATGGTTGTAAAATACAATAGCTTATTTGTTCGATACAATCAAGTGTTGTAAAATACCTCATTCCTTAGCAGTTGCTTTGCGGTAATATACAGAGAAAGCAAATTTGCCATAACCTGAGCACGTCATGTTTTCCATACAAAGTTATTCTACTTTTCGTAATTATCTATTCAAAGCCGAAACAGTTTTACTGGCAATTGCATTCGCTGGAATAAAAGCCTGCGATATCTTTTCTTTATGCCATCCGAAAATCCTTTACCGCAACAAAATCAAATCGCCCGAATGAATCGGTCTGCCTTTCTATAACCCCCTGTAACAAATAAAACCATTAACTAATCTTCAAAACTGAATATTTATGCAAAAAGATAAAACCTGCTTACCAATATTTTTCCAATCTGAGTCCGGAACATCTCCCTGTGCGGGTAAGTGGCTGCGGCTTTTATTGATGATCATCCTGGCCGCTTTACTTCTGATAAACCACGCGAATGCCCAGACCATTACCGTGACCGGCCGGGTAAACGACTCACAGAATCAACCTTTGCCCAACGTCAGCATTTTTATTAAGGGAACACCATCGTCAGGGATCATCAGCGAAACCACGGGATTTTACACCATAAAAGGCGTACCGTCAAATGCTGTGCTTTCGTTTTCTTTTATCGGCTTTAAAACCCGGGAAATACCCGTCAACGGGCAAAAACAAATTGACGTCCAATTGATGGAAGATATTACTGTCCTTTCCGAAGTAACCGTTAATGTGGGGTACTATGCGGTCAAAGAGCGGGAGCGCACCGGAAGTGTAGCTAAAATAACAGCCAAAGAAATTGCAGACCAACCCGTAAGTAATGTGCTTTCCAGTATCCAGGGGCGTATGACAGGGGTAAACATTACCCAGAACAGCGGAGTTCCCGGGGGCGGTTACAACATACAGATCCGGGGGATAAACAGTTTACGCGCCGAGGGCAATTATCCCATGTATATTATCGATGGGGTGCCGGTTGCGGCCAACGCCGGTTCTGTGTTGTCAGGGGTAACCTTTCCCTCCAATGGCGAGATTAACCCGCTCAATGCCATTAATCCCAACGACATTGAAAGCATCGAAATCCTTAAAGACGCCGACGCTACAGCCATCTACGGTTCCCGTGGAGCCAACGGCGTGATCCTCATTACCACAAAAAAAGGGAAAGCCGGCAGCAAAACAGCTTTTAGTGTAAACAGCAGCTACGGAACCAGCCGGATAACCAACCAGATGGAACTGATGAATACCAACCAGTACCTGGAAATGCGCCGACAGGCTTATGCCAACGACGGCATTACCAAGTATCCGCCCAAAGCCTATGATATCAATGGTACCTGGGACCAGGAACGTCACACGAACTGGCAGAATGAACTAATTGGCCATAAGGCAATCAATAAAAGCATCCAGCTTTCCATCAGCGGAGGCGGCCAGCAGACCAGCTTTCTGATAAGCGGTAGCCACAACGAACAGACCACGGTATTTGCTAAAGATTTCAGGTACGAAACCAATAACCTGTCCACCAGTCTGAGTCACCGCTCCGTCGACAACAAGTTTACATTAAATGCCTCCGGGTTGTTTTCAGATCAAACCAATAACCTGATTCAAACCGATATAACCAGGCAATCGCTTTTACTGAGCCCCAATGCGCCTGCGCTGTACAATGAAGACGGCAGCCTAAACTGGGAGAACAACACCTTTTCCAACCCGGTAGCCGCTTACAACAGTACCTATTCCTACGGAAGCAAAACGTTTAACACCAATGTTAACCTGCGTTACGAGATATTGCCTTCGTTGTATATCAAGCTGAACGGGGGTATAAACTACCAGTTTTTTGAAGATTTGCTGCTTTATCCCAGCACCATGTATAACCCGTCCTACGGAATTACCCCGGCCAGTTCCACGGCTTATAAAAGTCAGAACCAGCGGTTTTCATTCCTTCTGGAGCCCCAGTTAAACTACAAATACAATGTCGAAAATCATGAGATTGACCTGCTCATTGGAAGTACCTACCAAAGTACAGAAAATACGGAAATGAGGGTACTGGGCTATGGGTTTGAAAGTAATGCCCTTATAACCAATCTGGCGGCAGCGAACACCGTATGGGTGGACAGCGATGTACTGACACAATATAAATACGCTGCCCTGTTCGGGCGCATCAATTACCAGTATAAAAATAAATACATTCTTAACCTTACCGGTCGCCGGGATGGTTCCAGCCGTTTCGGGCCGGACAACCGGTTTGCAAGTTTTGGTGCCGTCGGGGCAGCCTGGCTATTTTCTGAAGAAGGTTTTATTAAGGAACACCGGAGCTTTTTAAGTTCCGGAAAACTCAGGGGAAGCTATGGCGTTACCGGCAGCGACCTGATCGGCGACTACCAGTACCTGGATACCTATACGGTGAGCAGCACCGTTTACGGGGTCAATACCTCGCTGTACCCTTCAAGGCTGTACAACCCATCCTTTAGCTGGGAAAAAACAAACAAACTGGAAGTGGCCATGGAACTGGCCTTTTTAAAGAACAGGATCACATTTAATTCTGCCTGGTACCGCAACCGCTCGGGCAACCAGTTGGTAGGCATCCCACTGCCTGGCATCACGGGTTTTAGCAGTATACAGGCCAACTTGCCCGCTACGGTGGAAAACACGGGGCTGGAATTTGAGCTCAATACTATCCCGGTAAAAACAGAAAATCTTCAATGGAACAGCAACTTTAACATCAGCATCGCTAGAAATAAACTGGTGTCCTTCCCCGGGCTGGAAGGTTCCACCTATGCCAACCAATACGTTGTGGGCTATCCTACCTCGATTGTGAAGGTGTACAATTACGAAGGTATTGATCCTGATACCGCGCTGTATAAATTTACAGACTACAACAAGGACGGCAACATCACCTCGCCTGAAGATAACCAGGTGATCAAAAACATTGGTGTAAAATTTTTCGGCGGCTGGGCCAACCAGGTTTCTTATAAAAACCTTGAATTTTCCTTTTTGTTCCAGTTTGTCAGCCAGAATCAATGGAACTACAACAGCCTGACTCCTACCCCGGGGACGAAGTACAATCAACCGGTCGAAGTTCTGAATGTATGGTCACAAACCAATCCCGAAGGGCAGTATATGCCTTATACCTCAGGGGCCGATTCACAAAAAGGTCTGCTCCACGGGTACTTAATGAACAGCACGCGGGCCGTCAGCGACGCCTCGTTCATCCGGTTAAAAAACATACAGCTTGGTTACCGACTGCCGGTTAAAAAATACATTCAGGACATACGGGTCTATGTTCAAGGCCAAAACCTTTGGACAATCACTAACTTCTTTGGCATAGACCCCGAGTTTGTTACAATCGGCTTTTTGCCTCCTTTAAAAACCTGCTCGTTTGGGCTGGAACTTAATTTTTAAATCCGAATAATATGAGAAAGATATTTAAATTATTGTGCCTGGGATTACTGTTCCCGGCTTGCGAAAACCTGGTAGAAGTTGATTATCCGAATAACCAGATCGGCACCTCACAGGTGTTTGAAGACCTGCAGACAGCCAATGCAGCGCTGGCAGGCTTATACGCCGGTTTGCGGGACCAGTCGTTCATAACCGGTGGCAGCTACTATGGAGCGGGTGCCCTGTTGGCTTCCTATGCCGACGACCTGGATTGTTACTTTTATGACCAGAACGGGGTTGTGGATCTATACAACAACCAACAGCAGCAAACCAATTCCAATATAGAAACGATCTGGAATACCGCTTACCAGCAGGTTTATTATGCCAATTCGATTATCTACGGTGCAGAACACTCCACTGCTTTGTCTGATGGCGATAAAAACCGCATCAAAGGGGAAGCCCTGCTCGTGCGTTCGCTGATTTATTTTTATCTGCAACAACTTTTCGGCGACATTCCTTTTACAGCAAGCCTGGACTATGAGCACAACCGTAAGTTAAGCAAAACAGATGCCGCATCAGTTGTGACACAACTGGAGACCGATCTGGCAGCGGCTGTTTCTCTTTTAACAGATGATTACCGCGATCCGGAACGTATTTATCCCAACCGCAAGGTAGCGCAATTGCTTCTGGCCCGCGTTTATTTAATCCGTCAGGAATGGTCGCTGGCCGAACAGACTGCGCAAAGCATCCTGCAATCGCCTTTATACCAATTACATCCTGACCTTGGCGAGGTATTTCATAAATCCGGGACCCATATCCTTTGGCAGCTAAAACCGCAGAACAGCGGGGATGCTACCACGGAAGCCCCCTTTTATTATTTCACGAATTCAACGCCAAATTCGTATGTCCTTTCCCAAAACCTGCTCAATTCGTTTGCTGAGAATGATTTGCGAAAAACGTACTGGATGGTTTCAGAAACCTTTGAAGGGCAAAACTGGTTCAGGCCCAGTAAATACAAGAACCTGCCCGGGGACAATACCGATGAATATTCGGTTGTCTTCCGGCTCGAAGAGGTGTACTTTATTATGGCGGAAGCCCTGGCCAAACAAAACCGGTTCGGTGAAGCATTGCCTTACCTGGATGCTACCCGCAGGCGGGCGGGATTAAGCCCTCTGACGTCATTGACCGGAGAAGCTTTTAACAGCGAGCTTCTGGCAGAGAAACGGCGCGAATTCTTTGCCGAGTCAGGGCTCCGCTTTCTTGACCTGAAACGTTGGGGCAGGCTCAGTGACTTAAGCGCTGTAAAACCGAATTGGAAGGATTACAAACAAGTCTGGCCAATGCCACACAAAGAGCTGCTGCTGAATGCCAACCTTTCCCCGCAAAATCCCGGTTATTAAGTATGAAGTCCTTTTTTTTCATAGTTATCCCGTGCCTGCTGCTCGCGACAGGCCGGGATTTGGCAGCCCAAAACAAGCAGGGCAGTCCGCCAAAAGACGTTTATGAAGCTTTCCAAAACATTGAAGCCCCCATGATGACCGAAGACGGGAACTGGCTGGTTTTGCGCAAAAGAAGCTGGATGCCCGCCTGGAATAAAAGTGATCTGGACAAAGACACCGTTATACTCTTTAACCTTGCCGGTCCCGGTAAAACCAAAACAGCAGGATACAGGCTAAATATAAGGGATATGGCCTTTGTCGGAAATAGCCACATGTTACTTTCCGGCGGGCTGCAAACCGAATTACTGAACCTGAACGAACAAACAAGTACATACTTTAAGGGCGCAAAAAGCATTCAGGCAGTAAAAAATAAAAACCAGTTTGTATTGCTGTACTCCCCGGAAGAAAAAAACAGGCTGGAATTACATGCCGGCAACGGGGACCTTTTAAATGCAGCAGACCAGGTAACACGGTTTTATACCACTGAAAAAGGTTCTGTTTATGCGGTTACAGAAAATGAAAATCAGGAATATGAAATTGTCCTTATAAATGATACCGAAAAAGAAAAGGTGTATGGTTCTTCCCGTAAAATCCTTTCCCTTGACATTGATCCCGGGGAACGGGGAATGATCATCTGTGAGCAAAGCCCCATAAGCAACTGCCGGGAAGCCCTGTACCTGGATTTGGAAACAAAAATAAGTTATCCGTTAAAAGAGGTATTGCCGGTCGCTTTCCAAAGATGTTTTTCCGAGTCAATCAGCGACGATAGCACTTACTTTTTAAAGCTATGGATCGGCAAGGAAAAAAAAGACACTTCTGTGGTGGATATCTGGTATGGCAACGACAACCGTCTGGAAGAAAAATTTAGCCCTCCGGTCGGTGTAGTAAGTTATGTATGGGAGCCCCGAAACCATTTCATCCGACAGGTTGGAAGTGAACATCTGCCGGTGGGGATCAACATCGGCAGTGCCCATTATTTTTTATGCTTTGACCCCGACAGTTTACAGGACTACCGGTCAGAACAAGCACCACTACTGTTATACGTGTACGAACTGGAGGCAGACCGTTATTCACTGCTGGATACCATCGCCCCGGAAATGTACCTGTCCGGGGATGGGAATTATGCGCTGTCACCCTCAGGCAGCGGGTGGAATCTGTACCACATTCCTTCAGGAAGCAAAAAACTCATCGGGAGCAAAGGCACGGGTACGCCCTGGTTCACAACAGACGGCAAAGCGGTGATCTTTGAAGGCGAAGGGGCGGTGTGGCAATACGACATTAAAACCGCAACCCTTACCCCCCTGGTAACTTTCGACCGATACCAAACCCGTATTGTAAATGGCCAGTGGAAGGGTATGAATGCCGGCAAGGGCACATTCGCCGCACAACAGGTAAACCCATCGGAACCCCTGCTGATTGAATTGTACGATCCCTCAGAAAACCGGACTGGTTACAGTCTATGGCATGAAGGGAATGCAGAACCCATTGTACCACCAACAAACCGGTATATCCAATCGCTGAACTACAACCGGTCATTTACCCGTTTTTCCTGGCTGGAAGAAGATTATAACTTGCCGCCACAACTGGTTTACAAACAGATGGGTAAAGAAAAAGTGACCTTGTATAAAAGCAACAGGCAAGACAAAGCCATTGAGTCGCTTAAACAGGATATAGTTTCGTATGCCAATAGCGATAACGTTCCCATGAAAGGAGTTTTGTATTATCCCCTGAACTATAATTCTTCCCTCAAATACCCGATGGTATTGTATATCTACGAAAAGCAAAACCAACTGTCCAACCGGTACCCCTACCCCTCTTATTACGAGAGCCTGGGTTTCAACATCCGCCTGTTTCTTGAGAACGGGTATTTCGTGTATTTGCCCGACATTGTTATACAGGGAAAGGCGGGCCCGGGACAGGATGCTCTGGATTGTGTGAACCATGCACTGGATGCTTTGGCCCGCAACCCGCTGATCGATAAAAGCAGGATCGGATTGATCGGGCACTCCTTTGGAGGGTATGAGACCGACTACATCGCCACCCGCTCCACCCGGTTTGCCGCCTTTGTTTCCGGCTCCGGGCACAGTGACATCGTCTGGGATGCCAACTGCTTTAATTATAACTTCTTTACTCCGGATTATGTGCGGATCGAAGCCAATATTTACAAACTTGGAAAGCCCTTTTCTGCAGATAAAAGCCTGTATTTTATGAATAACCCGGTCTGGCATGCAGAAAAAGTGAATGCCCCCTTGTTGTTATGGGCGGGGCTGGAGGACAAGAATGTAACGGCTGACCAAACGATGGCCTTTTATAACGCGCTGCGGTGCAACGGGAAAGATGTCGTTGCATTGTTTTACAAAGGGGAAGGGCACTGTCTGCAACAGCAGCAAAACCAGGCTGACCTGACCGGCAGGATACTGGATTGGTTTGATTATTTTCTAAAGGATCAAACGGAAGTCGGGTGGATCACTAAATGGAGAAAAGAGGATGCCCGGTAGGGCATCCCTTTTCTTTCTGTCATGGTTTTGACAATTGAACGCTGCAGCTTGTTCCGCTTAACCGGTTCAGGTTGTGGGTAACATTCGATGCATCTTTCCAGGTACAGGTGTTGCCAGGGGTGCTGCTGCACATCGCCTTAGCAATACACTGTTCTGTAGAACTATCGAAATAATACCCGTTTTCTGATGCCGACGGTGCTTTCATCGCATTGGTTGCAAAAGCAGCACAAACTCCAAACAGCACAATAACTGCCGGTAAAAAAACACTTTTGGGCCTTTTCATCGCATTAAATTTAATATGGTTGCCTACTCTAGTCCAGGTTTTCGGCTTCCCCTGTTTTGAAATACCGCATCACCACCGGCGCAAAGCGGTAACGCACGATTTCATTGCCGGTCAAAACAAATAAATGCTTATCCGTGGCAAACATCCGGGACATGGTGTTTTTCCCGCGGTTCTGTACATAAAAACTGCCCAGATATTCTTGTTTACCGGAACGGTACATATCAACAATTGCTGCCTGCCGCCACATCTCGCGGGATTCGAATTTTCCCATGAGGTTGGATTCATTAAACAGCACCTGTCCATATACCGCCGATTTTTTATTTACCTGTAAAGGTGGCGCATCCATTCTGTGGTTTCCGTCAGCAAGCAATCGCACCTGTACCTGCGCCCTGGATATGGTATCAATCGTGTGAAGCTTTCGCAGAAGGCCAAGATTCCCGTCCATTACCAGGAACTCATTGCGATAGGCATAGATATAGGTTAGCTTTCCGGTTTGGCCGTCACGGAGTAACTGCCCGTCGGTATCGAACACACCATCGACCTGTTTTTCCAGCAGCGTTTCATTAAGTGTTACTTTCGGTCTTTGATTTAAGGATAGTTTCCCAAGTACCTGTGTTTTGGTTTTGCTGCTTTGTGCCCTGAAAACAAAACTGATGGAATCGATAACCTCCAGTTGGGAGAAATAGCTGTCTTCAAAACTGATGGTTCGGGCAAGCGAATCGCCCAGCTGCCCCCGATAGATGACCGGTACATTGCCGTCATACACATAAAAGTAAGGGCACTGTACCTTTACCTGTATGGAACGGAACGGGTGCCCGGTACAATCAATTTTTATTTTTACAACCTTTTTATTGGTAAGGGCAGTATCCAGGGAAGTAAGCCGCAAGGGTGCAGTAACATTCCCAAGATAGATTTTTCCGTTGGCAATACCGGCAAAATAATAGGAATTGGCGCCAAGGTCAAATGCCTTCTCATCTCTTATCGGATGTTGGCCAAACCGGCGGATAAAATTGTTCTCCTTTTTTATGATGTATTCAGAAGAAAGGAATAGCCCCGTTACAACACCTACTGCTGCAAGAGAAGGTAGGACGCTTTTAATAACTATCGTACCGGCACCGGCGCCTTTCTCCTTTTCCAGGATGATGACTGCAACCATTGCCAGTACCGCAAACACACTGTTAAAGATCATGTGTGCTGTCCAGCCTAACTTTTCAATAAGGCCGCCACAGGAACAAGGGATAAAATCGCTGTAGTTCAGGATCAGGTAGATATAAACCGTAAAATCAACCATCAAAAAGAAGGAACCATACAAACCTATGAGCCGGGTACCCTTCAGGCAAAGAAGCAGGACAATAAACAATTCCCCAATAATAACAGATGGAGCGATTAAACCGGCATAAGCGCTTAACAGGGGCGATTGCGCCAGCTGTACCCTGAAGTTCTCAAAATCCAGCAGTTTGCTGAATGAGGCATAGACGAAAAGCAGGATATAAAGGTAGACGATTATCTGAACAAACAAAGACCGGTATTTTGGCTGGAACTTCCACATGGTTAAATTACTATCTTTGATTTAGTACCAAAGATAGTTGAGCCTCCTTTCTTTCTTCTGAACAAGACTTAACAAATTACTGAACCCTGATTAAGAAAATTCTGAACCTGGGATAAGGATTCACAGAACATTAAAGCAGAACGCTTAACCCAGTGACAGTAAAATCAGGGATGCCCTCTTGTTTTGATCATTTTGCTGAGTGTCTGAGGCGTAATATTCAGGTAAGAAGCAATAATCTCTTTGGAGATTTTCAGTTCAATGCCCGGGTGGGTCTTCAATAAACAGATGTACCTGTCCCAGGGCGAGACTCCAGCCAACTGACGGGCACGCTCAGAATAATAAAAAACGTACTGCAGGGAGATACAGCGGGCAAAAATCTCCGTTTCCGGGAATGCTTTAAAAATAGACTGTAGTTGAAAGTAGGAAATGGACAGCAGCAAACTGCCTGGCATCACTTCTATGTTTGCATCGGAGGTTTTGCGCTGGAAAAAACTTACCGGATCACAAACAATACTCTGCTCATTCCAGAGTATGGAAGTCATTTCCCGGCCTGTCCGGTCATCAAAATAAAAACTCCGGACAATGCCCTTACCAACAAAGTACATGTAATCTGAGGTATGGCCCGCATTTAACAACAAACCCCGGCGCCGGTGATCTGTTGCGATCAGTCGATGGTCCAGGGCAGCAATAAGCTCATTTACATATTGCCGGTCGGTGAGCCTTTGGGGCAAAGGCCTCAATTTAAAAACAACATCATATAAACCATATTTTTCCATAACTAAACAAATTTGAAATCAAATGAAGATCATGACCCGGGTTCAAGCTGAAGGTGAATAATGGGGAAGCTTTATGCATCGTGTCATACCATTGTTCCGCCCAACAGGTTGTTATTTTCATTTCCGGATCAGAGCTTTTCCAGCTCGTCCCTGGTTATATCAATGAACACCGTGTGACTGATCGCTTTTAAGTGGATACCGAAACGGGTTTTACCATGCTGCCGGATCAATATCCCTTCATATCCCTTTAACGGTCCGGATGCAATCCGAACGCGTTCTCGTTTGGAAAATTTTGTTTCGACGGAGACAGGATAGCCCATTCCCAACATGCGCCGAATTCCATTGATTTCTTTTTCAGATATCGTGGCTGGCTTTCCTCCACAAGTGACATAGGATATAACATGGGGCAAACGCTTAATGGGGTATAGCTCGTGGGCACAGGTATATACAAACAGGTAGCCCGGGAACAACGGAAGGAGTATCTTTTTCTTCTGCCGATTCTTCCATATCCGGATTGTTTCAATCACCGGCAGGAATACCTCGTGGTTAAGTTTCGTGAGGGCGCTGCAAACCTTATTCTCTGTGCGCGGACGCAGGTAAAAGACATACCATTTCCTCTCACCTGCCGGATTATTATAGGTCAGGGCCAATTGGTTCTTATCGACATTGTATTTTCTCGCGTAAGACAATGCAAAGGTTTTTTAAACAAATATTTACTGCAGGCTTTCTTAAACAGGGTAGTTTGATAATGGACGAATAATATCCGTTTACGATATTTCTACTGTAATTTTTAAATAAAAAACTCCGGAAATCCTTTCTGTATAGTTCAATCTGACTATTCAACCAACCTTTAATCAGATGGTATCCCAACCGAAAAGAACCACAAAAAATATCCTGAACTAATCCGGTAGTGACTATCGGGACTCTCGCTAATCTGCCCTCGTACCAATTCAAATCTGATGTATATAGTCATAGCAAAGGCCGGTCACTTAGCAAAAGCAAGTAATTTATGGTACTACAAAACATACCGTACATACGGTATGTAAAGATATAAAAATATTTATCAAATAAAAAAATGCAAAATAGCTTTTCAAGTACCTGTATGATAAGCAATAAATGCAAAACCTGCCACCGCATGCCTTATAAACCGGCATCGAGATTCCAGGATGTTCAGCTTGCAACAACTTTTCCCCGTTTGTATTTTTTTGAAAAGGGTTACAGTATTCGATTATGGCGCTAAGTCAAGTCATCCGGCAGATAAGAAAAATCCAAAGATCTGAATATTTATAGGAAAAATAATCAATACACTTACTGCTTTTCAAACTTGCCCGTTTTTGATCTATAAATCCTAGTTTTTACGTAAGTTTGCAGTCGTTAAACCTATGCAGTTATGACGACAAAAGAACGAATCATTGAGGAAGCCTTTAAACTATTTTTAAACCACAATTTTGAAAAAGTAAGTATCAATGATCTGGAAAAAGCGGTAGGAAAAACAAGAGGGGCAATATTCTATTTTTTTAAAAACAAAGAGGAGATATTTAATGAAGTAATTGATGTTTACATCATTAAAACACAGAATCCTACCGATAAATTCAATTTTGACAACAATATTTCATTGGAGCAATTTATCTGCCATTATATTAATGGAATAAATGCCATCATGTCAAAAATGCTGTCGTTGTCTGTAGTCAACATTTTCAAGGGGTATTTCTCTTTATACCTTCAGGCTTCACGCATCTATCCAAACTTTGCTGAAATAATGACACAAAATTCGGTGGAAGAATTAAACCTTTGGGAAAAAGTGATCAGCCGGGCTGTTCAAACCAAAGAAATAAAAGAGGTAAATACCAGGCAGTATGCAACTATTTTCCGGAGTTGCTTTTTGGGACTTGCCTTTGACCGGTGCCTTTCGTACGGACTTAATACAGACGAATTACTTGCTATATACCAAGATATATATGATCGGATAAAAATAAAATTTTAATGCCCTCATAACAATCGTATGTAAAATTTATTTACTTTTACATACCAATCAGTATAATTTATTGTTATGAGAAAAAATGTTTACATCACCTCCGTAAGTAAATTCTTACCCAATCTGCCGGTTTACAACGATGATATGGAACAATATCTCGGTTTAATCAATGCAAAACCATCCAGGGTAAAACGTATTGTACTAAAGCAAAATGGAATAAAATGCCGGTATTATGCCATTGATGAAAATCAAAAAATCACCCACACCAATGCGGAACTGGCTTTTCTTTCCATTAAGAAACTCTTTCCGGATGAAATCATTCCTGGAGACATAGAGGTTATGGCATGTGCTACCGGTAACCCGGATCAGTTGCTTCCCTCTCATGCTTCCATGGTACACGGTCTGATGAAAAATAGGCCGATGGAATTGTATTCCGCTTCCGGGGTATGCCTTACCTGTCTGCAGGCATTAAAAATAAGTTACCTGTCTGTGTTGTCAGGAATATCGTCAAAAGCGATCTGTTCAACTTCAGAACTGGCCTCCCCTACTCTTTTGTCCAAAAACTATGAGGAGGAATATGAACATTGTTCCCAGGTCGGGACAGATCCCTACATGGCTTTTGAGAAGGACTTCCTCCGCTTCATGCTCAGTGACGGGGCAAGCGCCGTATTATTGTCCGACAGAAAGAATGAGAAGGGGCTGTCATTCCGGATCGAATGGATTGAGATGACCTCTTATGCCAATCAGCTGCCAACCTGCATGTTTATGGGCGCCGAGCTTCGGGAAGACGGGGAACTTACCAGCTGGAAGGAATTTGAAAGCCGGGAGCTAATCAACCGATCCGTATTTACAGTCAAACAGGATATTCGGTTATTAAAACCCAACATCATTCGATACTGGTTAGATCATATCGAACTTTGTTTGGAGAAGCATCGGGTTGACGCTTCTGAAATCGATTACGTCATCCCGCATGTTTCATCCATGTTTTTTTACGGCAAACTGGCAGAAGAAATTGAGGCAAGAAACATTGATCTTGGAACACAAAAATGGTTTACCAACCTTACCGAAGTGGGGAACATCGCTTCTGCTTCCATTTTTGCAGGTCTTGATGATTTGTGCCAATCAGGACGTCTGAAAGCTAATGACAAAATATTGCTCCTGGTGCCTGAAAGCGGACGTTTCTCCTATGGAACGGTTTTGCTGACAGTGGAGGTTTCGTAATAAAATCTGAGCATATTGAGAATTCCCTCATTTGTTAAGGGTTTTCAATCAAAAACAAAAAGCCAGAAATCGTCTAATCAATAAATATTCACGACCAAAAAATTGGGAGGCAAGAGCCTCCCGATTTTCAGAACTTGATCAGATCTTCAACTTCTTTGATTTTCTCATCCAGAGTGGATTTGATCTCATCCATCACGGCCGATACAACCGGGGTATTGGAGGTTTTAAACTCTTTCCCTGAAGCATCCCGGAGGAACACAGTTGCTCCCATACCGTCTGCGCCCAATGAAAAGGTCTGAAGATTTCGGTGGGTCTCGGTCAACTTGCGCCATTTTTCAATGAGCATGCTCAAATCTTCCACTTTCTGGATGCGCTTTTCCAATGAAGGAACTTCAACAACTGCTTTTTCATCTTTCTTTACTACTTCCAAAGAAGTTTTAGGTTGTTCAGCAACTTCTGAATCAAGTTTTTTAGCCGTATTATTCATTGTTATTTGCCGTTGCCCTACGGTCTTGTTATGGCACCCTTCGATGTAACTCAGGGTATATCTGGCACGCCGGTTAAAATTTCGGCGTAACCGATCATTGAGCTGTCACGGATCAGGTCAACGGGGTGCATGTCAGTTTCATGCCTGAAAATTGCAAACCATGAAACTGAACGCATCCGAAGGAAACGAGCCACGAAAAGCGAGTTCCCCTTTACCGTTCCGTGAAGCGATCAATAACTTTGCCCGCGTGCGACACGATGTTGCGCAAGTAATTGTCTAACAATGATTAGACCTACTGTTCCGTCAGTAGTAGCCTATGGATATGTGCATTTGGAGTAATCTTTTTGTGCGAAGCTATCCAAAGAAAGTAGCCCTTTCGGAAGAAAAAGCCAAATCCGCGAGGTGGAGGCAATGACCATTAGCATTATATGGTCGGGGAGCGATGCTGAGTAGTATGGTTAACACATGTGAACCGTTGATAAACGTCGTTAAGATTAAACGAGCCAAAGATGCTAACAGGCTCGAACCAAAAGGTAAGCAGCCGGATGACTTTTACGGGTTACAGTCACACGGACACCAGCGCTGCCGGCGGAAAGACGGAACCTAACCTACTCACGTTACTTGTGCGAAACGTGGTAAGCCCGTATCTCTCCTAAGCAATTAGGAAAGTTAACCGTGAGGTTAACCTATGGGGGTGCGGGTAGAGGATGGCAGATCAAGCGAATGCCGCTTTGTAATGAAGCGGATAGAGGTTGAAACATTACCTCACACGAAAGTGGGCAGACTTCTGCGTATGGTAATTCTTTACAAGAAACTTTTAGAACTTTTTAAAGGAGGAAAGCAAATGAACGAGATTAAAACATCGTGTGCACCAACTGACCAAAAGTGGCAAACTTGGGAAGACATAGATTGGAACAAGTGCCAACACTGGGTCAGAAAGCTACAGGGACGTATTGTAAAGGCTCAAAAGGAAGGCAAACACAACAAAGTGAAAGCTTTACAGTGGATGCTGACCCATTCGTTTTACGCTAAAGCTTTAGCTGTAAAGCGGGTGACTTCGAATAATGGAAGTAAGACATCTGGAGTTGACAAAGCAATTTGGTCAACTTCCAACGTTAAGTTTTTGGCAATTGTAAAGCTGAAAAGGAGGGGATACCAACCCCAGCCCCTTAAAAGGGTAAATATTAAAAAGAGTAATGGGAAACTCCGTCCATTAGGAATACCAACCATGAAAGATAGAGCTATGCAGGCTCTGTATTTAATGGCTCTTGATCCAGTATCAGAAACCACAGCCGATAGCAATTCATACGGATTTCGCAAAGAAAGAAGTTGTGCTGATGCAATCGGCCAGTGTTTTAATGTGCTTTCAAAAAACTTCGCTGCTCAATGGATACTCGAAGCGGACATCAAAGGATGCTTCGACCATATAAGCCATGATTGGTTACTAAACAATATCCCTATGGATAAAGTGATGTTAAGAAAATGGCTGAAGAGTGGATATGTTTTTAACAAAGAGCTGTTTTCAACGGAGGAAGGTACTCCACAAGGAGGGATTATCTCTCCTACTCTTGCTAATATAACGCTGGATGGTTTACAAACAATGCTTGCATTGAAATTTCACAAAAAGGGTAGAGGTAAGAAACCTATTACTCCCCAAGTGAACTTCGTACGTTATGCCGACGATTTCATTATCACAGGCAGAAACAAGGAAATGTTGGAACTTGAAATCATGCCATTAGTCAAAGAGTTTCTTTCAGTAAGAGGGCTTACCCTTTCAGAAGAGAAAACAAAGATAACTCACATCGACGAAGGTTTTGACTTCCTGGGTTTCAATTTAAGGAAGTACGATGGAAAATTACTCATCAAACCATCAAAGGAAAAAGTAAAGAAGTTTCTCGATAATATTAGGGAAACCATCGACGTCAATAAAGCCTGCAAGCAGGAGACGTTGATTCGGCTTTTGAATCCGAAGATAACAGGGTGGGCAAATTATTACAAGCATTGTGTTGCATCCGATAGTTTCTGCAAAACAGACCATCAAATCTTTTGTAAGTTGTGGCAATGGTCAAAGAGAAGGCATTCCGAGAAGAGTGCATATTGGATTAAACAAAAGTATTTCCGAAAAATTGGAAATATAAACTGGCGTTTTGCTGTCGATTTTAATTTAAAGGGAAAGAATAATGTAATGTTCCTTAAACGATTAGCAGACACCAAAATCATCCGATATGTCAAAACTCAATGCGCTGCTAATCCTTACGATCCTGAATGGAAAGAATATTTTGAGAAACGGGAAACCAACAAAATGTTCAACTCAATTAAAGGTCGTGAATCTTTGCTGTACTTATGGAAGAAACAAAAACGGGTGTGTCCAATCTGTGGAGAACCAATCGACAAGGAAAAATCTTGGAGCGTGTCCGAATTATCGGAAAACGGTAGATCAATTAAATTCCTTGTTCATTCAAGTTGCCACGGAAGATCTAATTACTTCAATAAAAAAGAAGATGATGAGCCGGTTTCTTAACAGAAACTTAGAGTTGCTTGAGCCGTATGAAGGGAAACTTTCACGTACGGTTCTTAGAGGGGAAGGCGGCAGCAATGCCGCCGACCTACTCGACTATTTTTTTACCGAGAATCTGTAGATCGTGGTCGATTTGAGGGTTTCTCCCGGTTTAAGCAAGGTGTTAGGAAAATTGGCATGGTGCGGAGAATCAGGATAATGTTGGGTTTCGAGGCAAATACCATTGCGGTAATTGTAAGGTTTTCCGCGTTTCCCAATGATCTTTCCGTTTAAAAAGTTACCGGTATAAAGCTGAACTGCAGGTTCGGTGGTAAAACATTCCATAAAACGTCCTGAAACCGGTTCAAGCAAACTTGCACAGAAGGTCATTTCATGGCCATTCTGATCTTTGTTCAGAATGTAGTTGTGATCGTAACCACCACCCATTTTTAGCTGGGGCATGGGATCGTTAATGCGTTCGCCAACGACATGCGGCTTGGTAAAATCCATGGCCGTTCCACGAATATCGGCAATTTCGCCGGTTGGAATCAGTTGCGAATCGGCTACTGCGGTCGAAGAATTGGCGTCGATCACTAAAACATGATCGAGAATGTCTCCCATTCCTTCCCCTTTCAGATTAAAATAAACATGATTGGTGAGATTAAAGTAGCAAGCTTTGTCGGTGGTTGCTTCGTAGTCAATTTTAAGGCTGTTGTCTTTGGTAAGCGTGTAAGTCACCTTGATATTTTTATTTCCGGGAAATCCCCATTGTCCGTCGGGACTTTGGAGCGTCATTTCGACAGCCGGGCCGTTGGCTGTCGGCATTTCTTTTGCACCGTACACCTGCCGGTAAAAACTTTCGGTTCCCGAATGCAAACAGGCTTTCATATTATTCTGTGGCAGAGAGTAAACTTTTCCGTCGATTTCGAATTGTGCATTCGCAATCCGGTTTGCGTATGGACCAACCACAGCACCTTGTCCGGCATCGCCTGAAACATATTCGCTGATGTTTTTATATCCCAGCACCACATCTTCCATCGCGCCGCTTTTATCGGGAGCAAATATGGATACGATCTTCGCGCCGTAATTGGTAAGTGTTACGACGATTCCCTGCTCATTTTTGAGGGTAAAAAGCGTGGTTTTCTTTCCGTTGACAACTTTTTCGAAATCAGCTTTCGAATACGACGGTGTAAATTCTTTCTTCGGAGCCGAGCAGGAAAGCACAATTCCGGCGATGAGCAATGAACCGATGAATCTTTTCATATTGATATAGTTTTAGTTTTAATTTAGAAAGGTAAAGATAAGTGTTTCTGCGACGCGTCAAAAACAAACACGAATTGTTTAACTATCTTCGCTCGTAGAAAAATTTGAACCCCGGACCATGAAACCAACTTTTCTTATTTTTATGATAGCAATAAGCAATTTATCCCTGAAATCGGTCAATCCTGAAAATAGAACCTCACTGAAATGGGATCTCGGCTATGCCAAAACGGCCAGCGAAATTCCAGCGAAATGGATACCGGCAGTCGTTCCGGGAGCTGTGCAACTCGATATGGCCAAAGCCGAAAAGTACGAACCTTACTTTTTTGCAGAGCATTGGAAAGACTACCTGTGGATGGAAGACCAGTTTTATACCTACCGGACTTTATTCCTGAAACCCGAACTGAATTCCGGTGAACGATTAGTCTTTGTTTCCAAAGGAATTGATTATCAGTTTAAAATATTCCTGAACGGCGAGGAGCTGCTAAGTCAGGAAGGAATGTTTACACCGGTCAGTCTGGATTTGACGGACAAGTTGAAGAAACAGAATGAATTGAAAATTTTCGTTTTTCCTGCGCCAAAAATCTATCCGAAACCCGTTGATCGTACTCAGGCATCTCATTCGGTGAAACCTGCGGTTAGTTACGGCTGGGACTGGCATCCGCGGCTCATTCCCCTGGGAATCTGGGATGAAACCTACCTCGAAAAACGTCCTTCCAGCTTTATCGAAGATTTCCATGTGAATTATACTCTGAATCAGGACTTGAGCAAAGCCGAAATCAAACTGGAACTATCGGGGCAAAACCTGAAAGGGCTGCCTTTTATCTGGACCTTGAAAGATGAAACGGGTCAGGAAGTCCTGAAATTGGAAGGGAAAACTGAACTCAGTTTTTCGAATCCACAGCTTTGGTGGCCACATGATCATGGCAAACCTTACCTGTACACCTCAACGATTCAGCTTTTGGATACCTCCGGAAAAGTAATTCAGACCAGCGAATCAAAAATCGGCTTCCGTAGAATCCGGTTGGTAATGAACGAAGGCGCATGGAACGAACCCGAAGGTTTTCCCAAGACGCGCAGCGTACCTCCTGCACAACTGGAGATCAACGGCCGGAAGATTTTTTGCAAAGGCACCAATTGGGTCAATCCGGAAATCTTCCCAGGAATCATTACCCGCGAAAGATACAATGAATTGCTCCGACTGGCGGTGGAAGCTAATTTCAACCTACTGCGCGTGTGGGGTGGGGGAATCGTGAACAAGGAATCGTTTTTCGAGTTGTGCGACGAAAAAGGTTTGCTCGTTTGGCAGGAGTTTCCGCTGGCCTGCAATAATTACCCCGACGAACCGCATTACCTATCGATTCTGAAACAGGAGTCGGCATCCATCATCAACCGGGTCAGAAAACATCCTTCGCTGGCCTTTTGGTGCGGTGGAAACGAACTTTTTAGCGCGTGGAGCGGCATGACCGACCAATCGCTGGCTCTTCGCCTGTTGAATAGTCAATGCCTAGAACTCGATCCCAACAGCCCGTTTATTCCGACCTCACCGCTGATGGGAATGGGGCATGGCAACTACGTTTTTCGTGACCTGGACCCCAAAAACAAAGAGGAAGTTTTCAGCAACATGGCGCGTGCCCATTACACCGCTTACACCGAATTCGGTATGCCAGCCCCGGCTTCAGTGGAGGTCCTGAAAACCATCATCCCGAAAGAGGAACTTTGGGCACCCAAACCCGGAACTTCGTGGGAAAGCCATCATGCTTATAAAGCCTGGGTTGGAAATACCTGGTTATGCCAGGACATCATTGAAGATTATTTCGGAGTTTCCAGTTCGCTCGAAGAATTGGTTGCGAACGGACAACTGATTCAAGGCGAAGGGTATAAATGTATTTACGAAGAAGCCCGCCGACAAAAACCTTATTGCTCGATGGCTACGAACTGGTGTTACGATGAACCCTGGCCCACTGCCGCGAATAACAGTCTGATCAGCTATCCGTCCATTCCTAAGCCCGGATTTTATGCAGTTAAAAATGCCTGTCGTCCGGTTTTGGCCAGCGCCAAATTTTCGAAATTTAAATGGACTGAAGGAGAAACTTTTTTTGCCGATTTGTGGATGTTGAGCGATCTCCCGTCAGATCTCCCCGCCGGAAAAGTGAAAATTAAACTGGTGGCCGGAACTTCGGAAGTGCCAATTTTGAGTTGGGATTACAATCCGATGAAAGCCAATGTGAACCAGGCCGGACCGACTGCGCGATGCAAACTGCCTGCCTGGAGTACCGACCGTTTTAAAGTCATTCTGGAAGTGGAAGACCATCCAGAATACAACTCAGAATATACCTTTGCCTACCAGCCCCGATCGGTGGAGTTCAAACGAACCACCCCCGTGATGAATCAGTAATTGAAGGACTGAAGGATTGAGGGATTGATTTTAAATGGTCCATAAAAATAGTGTCATCGGAGCGGTTATTATTGCGAAAAGCTGAAAATCATTTGTAAAAATAAGTGTAAAAACTTATGTTTTATTTACCTTTGGAAGAATGCATCCCGGTTTTATAACAGGTATTCGTCAAAATAGGAGATATCGCGCAATTGATTTTCGAAGGTAATGCAAAAATACCTGCCAATTGCGGGTATACAAATTTTATGCCTCATTGTAGCGCGACCGTGGAGGCAGCAAGAAAATATGACAAATACAACATAAATGATAAAAAGAAAGGAATTTGAGAAGGAGTTTTTGACTTTCAATGAAAGCGGGACACAAGTTTGGGTAATTTCAAAAGTTAAAGAATTGCCTCCCGAAATTGTGACTATGGCTAAGAATCTTGCAGACTTAGACTTTTTGAAATTCGTAAGAATTACAGAAGAGTCACTTTCAGCTTCCAGTGAAAATTACCCGAACAGACCTAAGGTTCCAATTACTCATATGAACCACGATACTGCGATTGGCATACAAATTTTATATAGCTATAAATACAAAACGATTGACTTTTATGACATTAACTCTCCTGTTAAAGGGAATGGGAGTAAAATGGTTGACGCAATTTTTAAAGACTTTCCAAAAGATTGGCAACCTGCTGTAGTTATGGATTGGAGCAACGGTTTTTGGGACAAGATTAAAGAGAAATATAAAGATTTAGAATGGATAATGTAATAACAATTAACGACTGTTAAACCGAAAAGTTGACAGAGGAATATAATACCAAGAAAAACAACGAAGGCATAACAAAAACTATATGTCAATTGCCGTTTCCGTGCCGATAACAAGCCGTGTAGCCCGCAACAGCGGCGGTGCGGCGCGACAGGGACGAAGCCCGCAGTAGGCAACTGCATATAGTTCCGTCCGTTATAGCGCATTAAACAGGTAATCTAAAATATAGCATAAAACAAACTGAGATGAATTACATTGTAGAGAGCCAATAACAAATAAAAACAGATGATATGGAAAACCAATTTTATGCAGTTTATCTAAACCCTTCAAGACCTGATTTTGCAATGACAATGACGGATAATGAAAGGTCAATTATGGCACAGCATGTTGCCTACTGGACAGAAAAACTGAAACAAGGAAAAGTTTACGCTTTCGGACCTGTTATTGACCCAAAAGAAATTTATGGACTTGGAATTGTCGCGGTGGAAAATGAACAAGAACTGGAAGACATCATCGCAAATGATCCAGCAGGGAAAATAAACAGGTATGAGTACTTTCCAATGAAAGCTGTTGTGCCAAACATTTCAATTTAAAATAGAAAACGATGAAAGAATTTATGTTTTACATTCGAAATGCAAAAGATGCCAAACTCTTTTTGACACCTGAAGACCATTTTGCGTTCATCAAACAATGTGAAGTTTACATCGGTAAACTGAAAAGCGAAAACAAATTGATAGATGCACAACCAATCGTTAGAGAAGGTGTGGTTATTAGAAAATCAGCTGACAGTTGGACGGAAAAAGATATTTCAGCTGACAGAGAAACTCATGTTGGATATTATCGCATCAGGGCTAACGACATTCAAGAAGCAATTCAAATTGCGAAAGAGAATCCCGAGTTTGAATATGTGCCGTCAGCTACCATTGAAGTTAGACCCATCAAGACAAAAGAAATTGAAACCGGGTTTGTTTATCCGACAAAAGAATAAGTATGCTGACGGAAAGTTTCGTGGTACGAATTCACCAACTTCTTAAACCAGCCCAAGCATTAGGTAGTATGTCCGATTTTACGAAATCTTAAAAAGTGATAGGATTATGAATCAGGATGAAATGGAAGAAATTTACGGAAATAAGCCTCCGGAGAAGATTCCCTGGAATATTGCCACTCCGGCAGACGCTTTGGTTGAATTGATCGAAAGTGAAAAGGTAAAGCCTTGTAAAACAATCGAATTTGGCTGCGGGCTTGGAAACTATGCGTTTTACCTAGCCGGCCAAGGATTTGATGTAACCGGAGTTGATATTTCTCCATCAGCTGTAGCCAAGGCCAAAGGAAATGCTCTGAAACAAGGAGTTGCGAGCAGATTTCTGGCTGCGGATGTTCTGGGAGATTTGGAGGTTGTTCAGGAAACTTTTGACTTTGCCTATGACTGGGAAATGTTGCATCATATTTTTCCGGAGAACAGGAAGAAATATGTTGAAAACGTGCATCGCATACTCAATCCAAAGGGGAAATACCTGTCGGTATGTTTTAGTGAGAAGGATCCGCAATTTGGTGGCTCAGGAAAATACCGGGAAACTCAATTGGGAACCGTCTTATATTTTTCCTCAGAAGATGAATTGAAAGAACTATTCGATTCCTATTTCAAAATAGATGAATTGAAAACCATTGAGATCAGTGGCAAAACTGCACCTCATCTGGCTATTTACGCTTTTATGGAGAAGAAATGAAAAACACAGACCTTTATATGGAGAGGAACTTAGGAGCTGTAACGAATTAAATTAATCATTTTGATTCGTGGTTTGGTTTGATTGTATAATTCCATTCCCCATGAAAATCATTTCTTTCAATTTTTATTTTATCCATTTCTTCTTTTGTTATTACAATGCCCGTAGGATAGGT
>JANYKW010000176.1 GCA_025358025.1 Bacteroidia bacterium
ATCCTTTATCCTTTATCCTTTATCCTTTATCCTTTATCCTTTATCCTTTATCCTTTATCCTTTATCCTTTATCCTTTAGCCTTTCCCCCTCCTTCTCTAGTCTCCTCCAGTAAGGTGCATAGCGGAAATTAAATCAGCACTCAGCATACTGGCTTCAAGTGGTTTTCTTCTTGGTGAAATCGAATCATTGAGGTATTTTTCAATGATCAGGCTGGCGATAGGAGCAGCATAGCGGGCTCCCCATACGCCATTTTCAACATAGACACAGATAGCAATTTTGGGATCATCTTTCGGAGCATATGCTACAAAAGCAGAGTGTGCTTCACCGTGGGGATTCTGGATTGTACCCGTTTTACCGCATATTGCGATCCCCTCAACTCTGGCGGCAGTTCTTGCAGTACCTGCCTCTACTACCTTTTCCATCCCGTCGGCTATCACATTAAAAAGGTATGGATTTGCTTTGGTGACATGCTTTTCGAAAGACAGGACTCTTTCGGAACGGTCAAATTCCTGGATGCTGCGAACCACGTGAGGTGTGACGTAATATCCCTTGTTGGCTATGATTGAGACCATGTTTGCAAGTTGAAGCGGCGTAAGCAAGAGTTCACCCTGACCGATTGACAAGGATCGGATGGTCATCACGTTCCAATGACTTCTACCGTAAATACGGTCAAAATAGGTTGTTTTAGCGACGCTGCCGGCATTTTCAGCGGTTAAATCCCCACCAATTCTGTGACCAATACCCAGATCTGCCAAATGGTTTCGCCAGGCTTCATAGCCTTCCTCTGCATTCGGGTATTTGTTGATTATAGCGCGGAAAGCCTGAAAAAAATAGGAGTTACACGATTCGCGAATGGCACTCTCCAGGGGAAGGGGAGATTCGTGGTTATGCGTACATTTTATAGGAGCAGTCCGTGGTCCATTACATGAGTAGCGTATTTCCGGTCCCAGCAATCCCTCTTCCAATCCAATAATAGCATCAGCCAGTTTAAAGGTTGAGCCCGGTGGATAGGAGGAAGTAATTGCCCGGTTGAGCATTGGTTTCAGCGGGTCATTAAGAAGGGTTGTATAATTTTTGGTTCTCTCCCTGCCAACGAACATCCCGGGATCAAAAGAGGGAGAACTTGCAAGAATCATGATTTCACCGGTTGCCGGTTCAATGGCTACAATACTGCCTACCTTACCGGCCAACAGCCGTTCACCATACGTTTGTAAATCAGCATGAAGGGTTGAGATCAGGTTTTTGCCAATCATGGCAGCGGTATCCATTTTTCCACCCTCAAAAGATCCTTTCACCCTGTTATGCACATCTACCATCATGTAGGAGATCCCTTTAACTCCGCGCAGCTCTGCTTCATAGGCTTGTTCAATTCCGGATTTACCGATGTAGTCACCACTTTCATAATAAGTGTCCTGGTCGACTTTCTTTTGATCAACCTCTCCGACATATCCAAGAATATGGGAGGCAATAGTGGCAGGATACTGTCTGAGGGTACGGGCCTGGATGAAGAATCCGGGATATTTAAACAGCTGTTCCTGTAAAACAGCATATTTATGGGAAGAGAGTTGTTTGATGATCGCCGAAGGTTTGTACATCGAATAGCTTCTGGCTTTTTTGATTTCGCTGACCAGCTCCGCTTTTTCAACACCCACAATTCTACAGAAAGCCAATGTATCGAAAGCCTTCATTTCCCTCGGTGTAACCAATACATCATAGGCGGCCTGATTATAAACAATAAGTTTGTGGTTGCGGTCATATACCAGGCCTCTGGCAGGATAGTTAATTTGCCTGCGCAGAACATTACTGGCTGCAGAAATCTTATAGGAAGAGTCAATTACCTGAATGTAAAAGAGCCGGGAGATCATGATCAAAGCAGTGAGGCAAAATATGCCTATCAACAGATATTTCCTTTTGGTATTGGTATCCACAGTTTAAAACATTTTCAGTAATTCTCAGTATAAGAAAATTAATTATTTGTTATACAGCGAGTTAGGCTCTAAGTTGTAATCTTTTGAATATATCGTCAACGGCCTCTGGTTAAGGGCTAAAGTAAAGATATTCTCATCAATAATCTAGCTTTCGAAACAATAACTAATCAAAAAGATTAATTTTTGATTTTATTTCCGGAAGAATAGAAATTGGCTTATCACAATCAGCATGATGGATAGAATTCCACTTAAAACTGCCCTCATCAATGTAAAAAAGAAGCCCTGAAAAGTAAATGCTTCAAGCATAAACAAGAGAAGGTGGTGTATGGTAACAAAAATAGTGGTGTAACCAATAAACCAGTTTAAACTCATGGTGGATATCCTGGGAGCTGAAACTGATTCGCGCGTTTCGCGGGTCGAAATTTTGTTTAGAATTCCCGGTCTGATAAAGCCGATCAGCACACATACAGCTGTATGAACACCCAGTGTATTGGTGAAAGTATCAACAGAAAGGCCAAGGATAAAACCAAGCAATACTAGCATAGCCCTCGGTGTGTCGTAGGGTAGCAAGAGGAGAAAAATAAGATAGAAAAAAGGTGAAATCATTCTTAAAATGAGGATATGGTTGAGAACCAACACCTGCAGTAGGACTGCTACAATAAAAATCAGCGAATATTTGAGTAGATTATTTACCATCGTTATTCAATGATTCAAGTTTATTGATCTCTTTCAATTGACGGTTTTCAACCAGCGCAACCTGAACAATACTTCTGAAATCGACAGCAAGGTTGACATCAATCTTGTAAAAATTGCTGCCTGAACCCAACGAATATTCTGAAACGATTCCAATTTCAAGTCCTTCCGGAAAGCTTGAGGAGAATCCTGTTGTTACTACGGTATCGCCGTTCTGGACGGGAACATGGTACGGAATTTCATTCAATTGTACCTTGCGGTAATCTTTACCGTTCCATGACAAGGATCCAAAGAAATCGTTTCGCTTAATTTTTGCACTAAGCTTCCATCTTTCATTCAGAATTGAGATAACGGTACTATAGTTTTCACCCACATTGGTGACCAGTCCGACCACTCTTCCTGCCGAGACCACGCCCATATCCGGTTTGACACCCTGAATACGACCCTTGTTGAGTGTAAGAAAATTGTGCCTTTGGTTTACGGAGTTATTTATTACCCTGGCTGTCGTAAAGAAATATACGATTTTATTCAAAGAGTCGCGGGTCATGGAAATCAAAGGATTGCGCTGTGATTGATAGCTTTGGATGGAGTTATTGGAACTTCTGAGCTGGTAATGCTGAAGTGCAGTGCGCAATTGTGCGTTTTCTTCAGCAAGTTCAGTATTCGCCTTTTTTAGATCAAAAACCTGAAAAACTCCTGCAAAATTCTCGAAAAAATAGCCGCTTATACCATTGCTTGAAGTCAGAAATTTTGCGTTTTGGTAGTTATTGTAGGAGACCACCAGTGAAAGCGAAAATATTTCTAAAATCAAAAACAAGAATACGTGATGATATCTTAGGATTAACCTGAATAGATTCCTCATAGGTCAGCGACGATACAATTGGCTCAATATAAAGATGACGATTAACGAAGCAGGAAAGAAAATTTATCTACGTTCTTCAATGCAACACCCGTACCGCGGGCTACTGCTCTAAGCGGATCTTCTGCAATCCGGAACGGGATGTTAAACTTCTCATACAGTCTTTTGTCCAAACCCCTTAGCAAGGCACCACCTCCGGCCAGCCAGATACCTCTTTTGTAAATATCGGCATAAAGCTCAGGTGGAGTATGTTCCAGTGCATTGGTAATAGCTGTCTCAATTTTAGATATGGATTTATCCAGACAGTGCGCAATCTCAGTATAAGTGACATGCACATCAATTGGCATCGCTGTCATCTGGTTAGGACCTTTAACAATCATATCTGGTGGTGGGTCGTCGAGTTCGGTCATGGCAGAGCCAACCACAATTTTGATCTCCTCAGCTGTTCTTTCACCAATTTTCACATTGTGCTGGTGACGCATATGTTCCATAATGTCGGCAGTTAAATCATCGCCGGCAATCCGTATCGATTTGTTGGTGACAATGCCGCCGAGAGAGATTACAGCAATTTCAGTGGTCCCACCACCGATATCAACAACCATATTTCCTTCCGGCGCCTCTACATCAAGTCCGATGCCAATAGCAGCAGCCATAGGCTCATAAATCATATATACATCCCTGCCGCCTGCATGTTCGGCAGAGTCGCGTACTGCACGAATCTCAACTTCTGTAGATCCTGAGGGGATACAAATAACCATCTTCAGTGCCGGTGCAAAAAATCTCTTCTTGGGATTGATCATTTTGATCATTCCCCGGATCATCTGTTCTGCTGCATTAAAGTCTGCAATAACACCATCCCGTAATGGACGAATGGTTTTCAGGTTGGAGTGGGTTTTTCCCTGCATCTGACGGGCTTTTTCCCCAATTGCAATAAGCTTTTCTGTTTTGGTATCGATTGTTACGACAGAGGGCTCATCAACTACAACTTTTCCGTTATAGATAATAATGGTATTTGCCGTTCCGAGGTCGATTGCAATTTCCTGCGTAAGAAATGAAAAGAAACTCATATTATTTTTTTATTTTTTTAATGTTTAAAATGTCTGAATCCTGTTGTCACCATCGACATTTGATGGTTGTTACAGAAATCGACAGATTCTTTGTCTCTGATAGATCCTCCCGGTTGAATGACGGAGGTAATCCCTTCTTTGTGGGCAATTTCTACACAGTCGGGGAATGGGAAGAAAGCATCAGATGCCATGACAGCTCCCTTCAGGTCGAAATTGAAAGACCTGGCTTTTTCAATAGCATGCCTCAAAGCATCGACTCTTGATGTCTGACCTACTCCACTTGCAAATAACTGTTTCCCTTTTGCCAGTACAATGGTATTGGATTTTGACTGTTTAACCAAACGATTGGCAAATAAAAGATCTTCAATTTCCTCTTTACCTGGAATAGAGATAGTTACGGACTGAAGGTCTTCTGCAGATTCTCTTTTGGAGTCTCTATCCTGAAGTATGACGCCGTTTAAAACAGTCCGGAACTGGGTGTTTTGAAGTTTGTCCGATTTTCTGATCAATACAATCAGGTTTTTCTTGCCTTTAAAAATATCAAGGGCTCCTGCAGTATAGGAGGGTGCAATAATTACTTCGAAGAAGATTTTTGCAGCTTCTTCCGCAGTGAGGCTGTCGACTTCCCTGTTTGTAATGAAAATTCCGCCGAAGGCTGAAACAGGATCACCTGCGAGTGCTGCCAAAAAAGCATCTGTGACATTTTCGCGGGAAGCACAACCACATGCGTTGTTGTGTTTTAGAATAGCAAAAGTTGGTTCATTGAATTCGTCGATCAGGTTGACAGCAGCATCGATATCAAGCAGATTGTTGTAAGAGATCTCTTTACCCTGTAACTGCTCAAACATCTCCTCGAAATCACCGAAGAAAACCCCTTTTTGGTGCGGGTTTTCACCATATCGCAATGTTTTTGCCTGATTGAAAGTTTGCCGGAACAGCTCGCTGTTCGCTCCGGCAAAATATTTGTAAATCGAAGTATCATAATGAGAAGAGGTGGCAAAAGCTTCTGCTGCAAATTGTCTTCGGTCGGCCAGTGACGAAGCACAATCCTGTGCATTGAGAAGATCCAGCAATTTGCCATATTGTCCCTGATGAGCAACGATCAGAACATCCTTGTGATTTTTTGCGGCGGCTCTGATGAGTGAAATACCTCCAATATCGATTTTTTCGATAATATCAGAATCGGATGCACCGGATTTCGCTGTTGCTTCAAAAGGATATAGATCTACAATGACCAAATCTATTTCCGGAATGGCATATTCCAACAGTTGAGATTGGTCACCCTCATGGTCCCGTCGGGCCAGAATGCCTCCGAAAACCTTGGGATGCAGGGTTTTGACTCTTCCACCTAAAATAGAGGGATAGCCAGTCAACTCTTCAACCCCTGTTACTGGAATTTTCAGATCTTCGATGAACTTTTTGGTGCCGCCGGTGGAAAGAAGCTGAACGCCGGATTTATGCAATTTTGCAAGGATCTCCTCCAGTCCGTCTTTGTAATAGACAGAGACCAGAGCAGACTTTATATATTTTAAATTACTCATTTTTAATCGCTTAAAAATTTTCCACAAAAGTAATAAAAATTGTTTTAACTTTCGGGTGTAATCAACCCATGTATGTTATTTATAAGGCTGTTTCTGGAAAGTTTTCGTTTTGCATACAACTCTCTGGTTGTAAACCAGCTTCGGACTTTTCTCTCTCTTTTGGGTATAACCATTGGTATTTTTTGTATTATCTCCGTATTTACTATCATTGATTCGCTGGAGCGAACGGTAAGAAACAGCATGGAGAAATTAGGCAGCAATGTGGTCTATGTTACCAAATGGCCCTGGGCGCCTCCACCCGGAGAAACGGATTATCCCTGGTGGAAATATCTCAACCGTCCTGTAACCAGATTGAATGAGGCGGAGGAGATTCGCAGAAGATCCGGCCTGGCTCAAAATGTAGTTTATAGTTATGGATTTAGCCGAACCGTACAATGTGGTAACAACAAAGCTGAAAATGTAACGATTTTTGCAAGTTCTTCCGGATTGATTGATACTTGGGGATTGAAGATAGCCATGGGCCGACCCCTCTCTGATGATGAACTTGATGGAAGTAATAATTTCTGCATGCTTGGCTCTGAACTGGCTTCTCAACTTTTTCCTTTCGTCACACCGATAGGGAAAAGTATCAAAATCCAGGGTTTTACTGTTTTTATTGTAGGTGTCTTCGAGAAAATGGGGGAAGATATGTTTGGCACCAGCATGGATAACCGTGTACTTATTCCCTGTAAGTTGGCCAATAGAATGGTTGATCCAAAAATTGATATCGGGCAGAACATCATTATCAAAGGCAAAAATGAGGTGCCTGCGGCTCAAATGCTTGAAGAACTCGAGGGTATTATGCGGTCTATCCGAAGGATTAAACCTGCAGCAGAAAATGATTTTGCACTCAATGAGGTGAGTCTGATTTCAGGCAGGCTGGATGGCGTCTTTAGCATATTGAATATTGCAGGATGGATTATCGGAGGATTTTCGATACTGGTTGGAGGATTTGGTATCGCGAACATTATGTTTGTGTCGGTCAAAGAGCGTACCAAGATCATCGGAATCCAGAAGGCCATGGGTGCAAAAAATCGTTTTATTATGATGGAATTTCTCTTCGAAGCATCGGTCTTGTCATTGATAGGAGGACTGATCGGATTACTAATTATCTATATTGGTACTTATATTGCCAAAGCCAATTTCGATTTCGAATTTATCCTGACAGCTGGTAATATTGCTACGGGATTGATTATCAGTATTTCTATCGGATTGATTGCCGGATTGGTTCCTGCCAGGTCAGCCTCCAGACTGGATCCTGTAACAGCCATGAACAGCCTTTAAAAAAGAGATGAGCTATAAGACATGAGATATAAGATTCGCAAAACTCATATCTCATGTTTTATAAAAGTTTTTCTAAATCATTAGTGAGTTTAATGAATTCTTCTACAGATAGTTGCTCCGGGCGGCGGGTTAAGGTGTGAGCATCCAGTTCGCCGTACCGCGGCGTGAAGCTTTTGATGCTGTTTCGGAGCATTTTTCTTCGCTGGTTGAAGGATTGTTTGACAACCGCTTTGAAGAGTTTCTCACTGCATCCCAATTCAGTTCGGCCATTGGCTGTTAACCTGATCACAGCAGATTTAACCTTCGGCGGAGGATCGAAAACATCTTCGTTTACTGTAAAAAGATATTCTGTTTTGTACCAGGCTTGCAGCAGCACACTCAGGATACCGTAGGTCTTGCTGCCCGGCCCGTGACAGATGCGCTCTGCTACCTCCTTTTGAAGCATTCCAACGACTTCCGGAATAAGCTCCTTGTTTTCTAAAACCTTGAAAAGTATCTGTGAAGAAATATTATAGGGGAAATTGCCAATCAGTGAAAAAGGGGTCGTTGAATAGTTCGCCTTTAAATCCATTTGCAGAAAATCACCTTCCACAATTCGCCCTTCCAGCTCCGGTAGATTGGATTTAAGGTAACTCACTGATTCCCGGTCGAGCTCTACAACAGTTGTCTCCAGGCCCTTCTTTTGCAGCAGAAATCTGGTAAGAACTCCCATACCCGGACCTACTTCCAAAACTTTGGTCCGATCGCCCATGACCAGCGAATCGATGATATCTGAGGCGATCTGATGATCCCGGAGGAAGTGTTGTCCCAGTCCTTTTTTTGCTCTAACCTGCATCCTGATAATTTATTGACCTGGAAGCAGAAACCCAAATGAGCTCTGACACTCCATTGCGGTCAAAGGTATAAAAAAGAGGCAATCCGACACGGAATTTTTGGTTACTTTTACACCAAACATCGGCAAGTGTCCAAACTGAATTTAGAACTTTTTATAGCCAGAAGGATCTTTTCAGATCATGATAACAAAAAAAAGTTTTCACGATCCATTATCTCTTTTGCCCTTTTCGGAATAGCATTCGGTTTGATGCTGATGATTTTGTCGGTGGCTGTAGTAACAGGGTTTAAAAAGGAGATCAGGGATAAGGTGATAGGATTCGGTGCTCATATTCAGTTGGTTAATTTTGATTCCAACAGCTCTTTCGAAACAGTTCCGGTTAACAGGGATCAGATAGGAACAGATCGTTTAACTGCCATAGACGGCATCAAACATGTGGCGGTTTTTGCAACCAAACCAGGCATTATCAAGACAGATGACGAAATGATGGGTATGGTTTTGAAAGGAGTAGGGCCTGATTTTGACTGGAAATTTTTTAGGGATAACCTGGTGGACGGATCAGTTTTTGCTGTCAGTGACTCCAGTTCATCCGACAAGGTTTTGATATCCAGGAAGATATCATCACAGATGAAATTGAAGGTTGGAGATCCGATGTACTGTTATTTTTTAAATGAGCAGGAGACAGGCCAGCGCATGCGCAAGTTTAGTGTAGCAGGAATTTATCAGTCTAGTCTTGAAGATTTTGACCGCCTATTTGTACTGGCCGACATACAGCAGGTACGAAAATTGAATAACTGGCAACCCAACCAGGTGAGCGGATTTGAAATCTCTATCAATGATTTCGATCAGCTGGATGCAATAACCAAAAAAGTAAAGGATCTTTCGATACACTATTCTGAACAGGATTCAACCTTGTTGCGTCCCGTAAGTATCACCAGTAAATATCCACAGATATTTGACTGGTTAAATCTTTTGGATATGAATGTCTGGATTATCCTTACATTGATCATCTTAGTCGCAGGGTTTAATATGGTGTCCGGATTGCTGATTCTGATACTGGAACGCACTACCATGATAGGTACGTTGAAGGCTCTCGGTGGCAACAATCAAAGCATCCGCAAAGTGTTTCTTTATCTGGCGCTCTTCTTAATCGGACGGGGAATGATGTGGGGTAATATTGTGGGGATCGGAATCTGTTTGCTTCAGTCGTGGTTCGGCATTTTTAAGTTGGATGCTGCATCGTATTATCTTGAATATGTGCCCATTAATTTAAAAATAGAACATCTTCTGTTGTTGAATGCAGGGACATTGATTGTAACATTGCTTATGCTTGTAATACCATCCTGGTACGTTTCGCGTATCTCTCCTGACAGGGCGCTTCGGTTTGACTGATTATGCTGCAGATTGAGGGAATGAATGGTATAGAAGGTGGACGAAACGCGGGAGAAAAATGCAGAAAACGAAAAGTAGAGAACGTAAGAATTCCGTCCCTACGGGTTATAATCCTTGATTAGCCTCAATACCTCATCGGGTTGTACATCATTTTTTCCCCTGATTATAATTTTGGATTGTTCATAAAACGGGGATCTCTTTTCCAAAGCGGATTCAATGAAACGGATCAGCTCTTCCTTGTTTTTACCAGCAATCAGTGGACGTTCTGTCTTGGATTTCAGCAACCTGAAGGCCAGGATTTCATTGTCGGGTGCCAGGTAAATGGTTATACCGGCACGATTCATCTGCGTCATATTGTCGAAGAAACAAGGGGCACCTCCACCGGTCCCGACAACGATATCTTCGAACTGAGCTACCTCTTGAAGTGCCTGCCTTTCTTTTAAACGGAAGGCATTCTCTCCTTCCTGAGCGAAAATATCCGGAACCGATTTAAAATTTCGCTCTTCGATGTATTTATCCAAATCGATAAAATTTATACCCATGAGGGCAGCCACTTTTCGTCCGATGGTCGATTTACCACATCCCATATAACCGGTCAGAAAAATTCTCATTATTCAAAAATTAGTTCCATCTGATCCGGTTCACCATCCCTGCCTGGTCTGATGATTTCGAAGGGGATGTCATCAATCAACTCTATCTCTTCTTGTTCAGTTGATTGCATTTCAGAAATCTCCATTTCCATCTCCATGTCTATCTCTATCTCCTCATCCGCTTCCTCTTCCGCGATGAGAGGTTCAACTTCTTTGATGTTTTTGACCTCAAAGGTAGAAATCCTTTTTCCTTTGGCCTTGAAGGATTTTACAGCTATAAATTCGGCTACATCGATGATCTCCTTCTCTCTTCCTTCGTGCGCACCTCCAAATTCAACTGCAAACTGTGGATATTTCTCCCATGAAATAGCACTCAATTTATTTTCCGGGAAATCGCCGATAAAGCGACACTGCTTGCCGGCATTGGGTTCTATATTAAATCTTTTCAGGTAATAAAAATTTTGCTCGGCATCAAAATAGAGAACCGTTGCTATTTTGTTGGGATCAAATTTGAAAATGGATATCATGTTTTTTTCGAAATGATTCTCCAGATCATAACTAAACAAGTGAAAAAAACCATCTTTGTCGACTACCAGAATCTTGTCATCACCGGTAAACTCACCAAGGTACAACCCCCTGCCATCCGCATTGAGTCGCAAGACATCTTCGTCGAACCAGATCTTGCGACCTCCAAGTGTCGAAATGCCTTTTTCCTTCAGGGTAATTTTATGCACCTCGTTCTTCGACACCAGATTTCCCATCGACTGACGCCCTTTGATGGCAAGTTCAGCCATATTTATTTCGTCTACCAGTTTTTTTAGTTTGGGTTTTGGTTTGAAGGTAATGCGCAGTACTTCAGCTTCCCCGTTAGGGTTTGCACTGAAATAGTGAATTTTTGAACCTTCTGTACCCAGGGTCATGTTGTACTCTTTGTCGCGCGTTACACCGGTTACGGCAAAACGTTTCATATAATTGTTACCGGCCTTGCCATCCCTGTAAACGAGGTTGTAGATGGTCCGGTCGTTGTTTTTCTCAAAAACGGCCACATGCAGTGCATTTTTCCCCACAAATGCCTTGTCAGATACTTTAGAAATAAAGTAGGTGCCATCTTTCCGGAAAACGATAATGTCATCAATATCAGAACAGTCACAGATGTATTCGGCCTTTTTCAGGGCAGTGCCAACAAATCCTTCCTCCCGGTCGATGTACAATTTTTCGTTAGCTACCACCACCTTTGTTGCTTCGATGTTTTCAAAGTTCCGGATCTCGCTTTTTCGTTCACGTCCTTTGCCGAATTTTGCTTTCAGATGTTCGTACCAGGCAATAGCGTAAGGTATAATGTTCCCGATGTTTTTCAGGGTTTCGGCGATCTCATTTTCGATTGAGAGAATCAGCTCATCTGCTTTGAAGGTATTAAATTTCAATATCCGGGCCATCCGGATTTCCATCAGACGCAGGATATCCTCTTTGTTGATCTCCCTTTTGAATTTTGGTTTCCAGGGATCCAGTCTTTTGTCGATATGGGCAACTGCTTCATCCATATTTCCGGAATCCTCGAATGCCTTGTCCTTGTAGATCCGTTCTTCGATAAATATTTTTTCGAGTGAAGAGAAGTGCCACTGTTCTTCCAGTTCCGCTTTATGAATCTCCAGCTCCAATTTTAAAAGATCAACCGTATTGCTTACCGACCTTTTCAGAATTTCGCTGACAGGCATAAAATGCGGTTTGTCGTTTTCGATGATACAGGAGTTTGGAGATACAGATACCTCGCAATCCGTGAAGGCATAGAGGGCATCAATGGTTTTGTCTGAACTCGTACCCGGAAGCAGGTGGACAAGAATTTCTACATTGGCGGCGGTATTGTCGTCAATTTTGCGGATTTTGATTTTACCCTTTTCAAAGGCTTTCACGATTGATTCGATCACCGATGAAGTGGTTTTTCCGAATGGAATCTCTGTGATAACCAATGTTTTGTTATCCAGCTTTTCAATTTTTGCCCTTGTTTTGATTGCTCCGCCACGAAGTCCGTCGTTGTATTTGGATACATCGAGGAATCCGCCGGTAGGAAAGTCTGGAAACAATTCAAATGGAACATTTTTCAATTGTGCCATGGAGGCATCAATCAGCTCCAGAAAATTATGAGGAAGAATTTTCGAGGCAAGACCAACGGCAATTCCTTCGACCCCCTGTGCCAGCAAAAGTGGAAATTTCGCCGGCAATGTCACGGGTTCCCTGTTTCTGCCATCATATGATTGCTGCCATTTGGTGGTCTTGGGATTGAAAAGTACCTCCAGCGCAAATTTTGACAGCCTTGCTTCGATGTACCGGGGAGCGGCTGCACCATCGCCGGTATGGATGTTTCCCCAGTTTCCCTGGGTATCGATCAGCAAATCCTTTTGGCCCAGTTGTACCAGTGCATCCCCGATAGAGGCATCTCCGTGGGGATGGTACATCATGGTTTGTCCGATGATATTGGCAACTTTGGTATAACGCCCATCATCCATCTGTTTCATGGCATGAAGAATCCTGCGCTGAACTGGTTTAAGTCCGTCGTTGACATAAGGTACCGCCCGCTCGAGTATGACATAAGAGGCATAATCTAGGAACCAGTTTTGATACATCGTTGAGAGATAGATGATATGGTGCAGCTCTTTCTTTTCCCTTTGTTCTCCCTTGTCAGGAAGCATGTTGCCGGGTAAAAGTTCTCCTTCGTTAGCCATTTAAAGAGTTTATAATGTTTTAAAAGTTTGAAAAGTTGAAATGTTTAAAAGTTTCAAATGTTACACTTATTCAAATTATTCAGGTTCTATATTTCGTCTTTTTCTACATGCAAATTCCCGATGATAAAATCCTGTCTGTCAGGGGTATTCTTTCCCATATAGAACTCCAGCATTTCGACGATAGACTCATTCTTGTTCAAAATCACCGGATCCAGGCGGATCTGCTCGCCTATGAAATTTTTAAACTCGTCAGGGGAGATCTCCCCCAGACCTTTAAAACGTGTGATTTCTACACCGGATGCCAGCAATTTGACTGCAACATCACGTTCCTGTTCCGAATAGCAGTATTCGGTTCTTTTTTTATTACGTACCCTGAAAAGAGGCGTTTGCAGGATATATAAATGTCCTCTCCTTATCAGTTCCGGGAAAAACTGAAGGAAAAAAGTAATGAGCAAAAGGCGGATGTGCATCCCGTCAACATCGGCATCTGTTGCTATGATAACCTTGTTGTAGCGAAGTTCATCGATACCCTCCTCAATGTTCAATGCTGCCTGCAAAAGGTTAAACTCCTCATTTTCATATACAATTTTTTTAGTCAGGCCATAAGAATTTAGAGGTTTGCCACGCAAACTGAATACTGCCTGGGAATTGACATCTCTGGACTTTGTGATGGAACCGCTGGCTGAATCACCCTCTGTAATGAAAATTGAGCTGTTCTCTTTATTCTCGTGATTGGTATTGTAATGTAAACGGCAGTCTCTCAGCTTTTTGTTATGAAGACTTACCTTTTTGGCCCGTTGTTTGGCAAGTTTTTGTATGCCGGATATGGCTTTTCGCTCTCTTTCAGACTCCTGGATTCGTCGCAATAAAACATCTGCAGTCTGGGGATTTTTGTGCAGGTAATTTCCAAGCTCTTTCTGAATAAAATTCATTACAAAATTACGTACGGACATTCCATCCGGTGAAATATCCCTTGAACCAAGTTTGGTTTTGGTTTGCGACTCAAAGACAGGCTCTTCAACTTTTATACTAATGGCCGCTACGATAGATGCGCGGATATCAGAAGCTTCGAACTCCTTTTTGTAAAAATCGCGGATGGTTTTTATCAGTGCTTCACGGAAGGCGGCCAGGTGTGTACCTCCCTGAACCGTATGCTGGCCGTTGACGAAGGAATAGTAATCTTCACCATATTGATTGCCGTGTGTGATGGCACTCTCGATGTCTTCACCCTTGAGATGAATGATGGGATAGAGGGGTTCCTGTCCAATATTTTCGTTCAACAGGTCGTACAATCCATTTTTGGAAACGTATTTTTCGCCGTTGTAGTTGATAACCAGGCCTGCATTCAGGTAGGTATAGTTTTTCAACATGGCTATCACATACTCGTCGATGTAATGGTAGGTTCTGAAAATCTCCTCGTCCGGCGTGAAAACGACAGTGGTACCATTGGGTTCTTCCGTAAGGGACTCATCGCTTTCATTTACAACATCTCCTTTGGAGAAATCGATCACTTTAATTTTTCCGTCACGCACCGATTTGATCGAAAATGCAGCAGATAGCGCGTTGACTGCCTTGATACCAACACCATTGAGTCCTACCGATTTTTTGAATGCCTTGGAGTCGTACTTAGCCCCTGTATTCATCCGGGCAGCCACATCCAACAGCTTACCCAAAGGAATGCCACGGCCATAATCACGAACAGAAATCCGCAGATCTGATACATGGATATCAATCTTCTTTCCATTGCCCATCATGAACTCATCGACAGAATTATCGATCACTTCTTTGAGAAGTACATAAATGCCGTCATCGGCAGCTGAGCCATCGCCGAGCTTACCAATATACATTCCGGGACGTTTTCTGATGTGCTCTTTCCAGTCGAGTGTACGTATCGAATCTTCAGAATAACCTTGAACCATTCAAATTGAGTTTGCACAAATATAGAGAAATAAGGGAGCGATTTTTTAAGATCGCCCCCCCAGTAATGAACAACTATCGGTTGATAAATAATGTCGAAATGCCCTTATTTATTTTGGATCTTCACTCTGGCAATCTTGTCAGGATCCTCATTTTTCTGAATTGGAATAATCCGGAATGCATATTCATAATTCCTGGCAGGAATCGTGTATTCAGGATGAGTCCTGGCTCCCCAACTGTCATCACCACCGACACCCATCATCAGGTAGTCAATATTCAGCGCTGTGAGATTCCGTTCCTGAACATCGCAAACATGGCGGTTGACTACCTCTTTCCCATCGTAAACATGTCCGATTGTGCGCACAGGAGATTCGAAATCCTCCATCAGGTTGTGGTGTGCAGTAATGTTAAGTAATTGTTCTCCGACTACCAGGATACCGGTTCCTTCGTTGTTGGTCAGTGTAGCCCAACGGACATCCGTCTTGTTACCGTTTTCCTGAGGTCTTACATAGGGATAATACTGATCCTTGACCTTACCGGCATAGTATCCGACCAGCATACTGCTCTTGCGGTCCCAGTAACTCTCCATGGGTCCCCGGCCATACCAGGCAAGATTCTCAAATTCGCGGCCCAGTTGCATCTGCATACCCATCCTTGGAATTTCAGGTAGTTTTTCCACACCGGGAGAGAAACTGTTTTTTAGAGAGACAGATCCGTCACCATAAATCCTGTATATGCTTTCGTATGTTCCTATAATTTCTCCTTTAAGTCCTGGAATGGAAAAAGTAAACCGAACTTCTGCTTCACCGTCTGAGATAGACATTACTCTCTTGTCAATAAGCTCTCTTTTTGCTCCTGCTTTTCGCCAAACGCTGCAGCGCTTGTCCAGTCCATTGCCAAAATCGTTGTCTGTTGGGGCACGCCAAAAATCAGGCTCCAGGCCTTTCCCTTCAGAAAGCAACTCTTTACCAAAATAATTCAGCTGATCCATTTTCCCTTTTATCAGATCAAATTGTATTCTGAAATTGATTCCCGACAATATGACTGACGCAGGTTTTACATCTACATTGACTTTCCCCTGAAGCCCGATCGTTTCAGCCGGTTTTGAAACTGGTAAGGCAATTTGTTCATAGGCTACTACATGTCCTTTTGGTACCAGGTCTGTTGCCTGGATGGTTCTTGCTTCAAATATGATAAAATACTCTTTCCCAGCCTCAGGTGATAGCTTTAGGGGAACTGATATCTCCTTTTTTGCACCTGCAGGTATTGCCAAACCTGATAATTCTCCGCTTTTAATGTTTTTGCCATCGGCTTCCACACGCCAGGTAAATTGGTAATTTTTCAAATCGGAGAAAGAAAATTTGTTGGTTATCAGATATTTTCCCTTGTCAAAATCGACTGCTTTGAATCCAACGTTCTGGTATACTTTCTTAACTTCATACAATGATGCTTTGGGATTTCGATCAGGATTCACCAGCCCATTACAACAAAAGTTTCCGTCGGAGACGACATCTTTGGGACCAAAATCGCCGCCATAAGCCCAAAATGATTGACCCTGTGCGTTTTTTGTAAGCAGACCCTGATCAACCCAGTCCCAGATACACCCTCCCTGCAGCATATCGTTTTGTTCAATTGCATCCCAGTAGTCCTGAAAATTTCCCACACTGTTACCCATCGCATGAGCATATTCGCACATGATGAGGGGTCGGTCTTTGTGCGTCTTCGCATAATTGATGATATAAGGAATCCGGCTGTACATCGGACAAACGATGTCGGTATGCGCTTTTTGTCCTGCCTGTTCATACTGGACGGGACGAGTGGAATCGATTTTTTTGATAAATGCATAGGTCTTTTCAAAATTAATACCGTCACCTGCCTCATTTCCCAACGACCAAATGATTACTGCCGGATGGTTTTTGTCGCGTTCAACCAGGTTTCTGGTCCTGAAAAGATGAGCATCATACCATGTGGTATCCTTGGCCAGAGAAGCCTTGCCATAGCCCATCCCATGCGACTCGATATTTGCTTCGTCGATAAGGTAGATTCCGTATTGATCACAGAGTTCATACCACAGCTCAGGTTGAGGATAATGGCAGGTTCTGACGGTATTGATATTAAATTGCTTCATCAGGGAAAGGTCTTTCATCATGGTCTCCTTGTCCATGACGTGACCATTGAGCTGGTGATGTTCGTGCATGTTTACCCCCTTGACATAAATTTTCTGGCCATTGATGCATAGATTTCCGTTTTTTATTTCCACTTTACGGAAACCAACTTTGCAACCCTCTGTCTCCATGATATTTCCCTTCTGATCTTTCAGGGTAATGATGAGCTGATAAAGGTTGGGTGTTTCACAGTTCCATTTTTGAACTTTGGGAATATTTGCGGCAAATTTCAGTGTATTGCTGCCGGGTTGGCAAACAAGTTTGGAACCGCCTTTGAATACCTCTTTCCCATCTTTGATAAGTTTTGCTTCAACCTGGATAGCTGGTTTACCGGGGGCCAGGTTGCGAATATTAAGGACCAGACTGAAAAGTCCGTTCTGATATTTTTCATCCAGCGAAGCCACGCTTCTGAAGTCGAAAAGATGCACCGGATTTCTGGCAAGAAGGTAGACATCCCTGGTGATACCGCTCATTCTGAAAAAATCCTGGTCTTCGAGGTAGGATCCGTCGCTCCATCTGAAAATCTGCATTGCCAGTAGATTTTTACCCTCTTTCAGGTATTTTGTGATGTTGAATTCGAATGGGGTTTTGCTGTCTTCACTGTATCCCACCCGATCGCCGTTGATCCACACGTAACTGGCAGAGCCGGCAGCCCCGAAATGCAGGATGATCTCTTTTCCTTTCCAGGATGCCGGCGTCTCAAAAAGAGTACGGTAGGAACCAACCGGATTGTGATCTCCCTGGATAGTCGGGGGTGTAACAGGATGAGGATAGGTGATATTGGTATAGATAGGATAGTCGTATCCTTTTAGCTCCCAATTGGAAGGAACATCAATCAGATCCCATTTGGCATCATCGTATCCCGGTTTAAAAAAGCCTTCCGGACGTTGTGCCGGAAGATTGACCAGATTAAACTTCCATTTTCCATTCAGACTTTGGTAAAAAGGGGATGAAGCAAGGTCGTTTGCTGGAACTTTTGATTCTTTGTCATAGGGTAAAAAAGTTGCATGTGATGATTCCCGGTTGATTTCGCTTATATGCTGATTTTCCCATGCATGATTGTACTCATCTTCTGAAAGCTGAGAAGATGTTTGTCCGGTGGCAAAAAAAGCAACCAGAATTAACATGCAGGCAGTCGAAAAGATTTTGATCATGGTTTGTTCAATTTAAATGTGAAATGATAATTGCCTGAAGAAAGTGAAAGTTTCAAGGTGGATTTGTCTGCTTTAATTATATTGATGAACTGATTCTCTTCAATAGAATGGTTTCCTTCCATAACTTTCTGAACAGGCAGGGTCAGTAAGGCACTGCTGTTGGAAGGTATCGTAACAAAATAGTCAATATTTTCTTTGGTTCTGACCCAATTGGATACAATCAACCCGTAAGGTCCCTGATGGGATGCCTCAAAATGGGTCAGGCCGTTCACGAAATGCGGTTCAAGCAGAATATTTTTAAATCCTGGTTGTATTGGATCAGGGCGAATACCCCCAAGTGCTTTGTAAAACCAGGCACTTATCTCTCCGAACATGATATGATTTAGTGAGATATCTGATTTGGCATCGATGGGCCAGTTTTCATACAAGGTGGTTGCTCCGTTCACCATCCACCATCCCCATGAAGGGAAGGTCTCCTGGGCAGCAATTTTGTATGCGACCTCCGCATAACCATTTTCGCTGAGCGCATTCAACAAGGCTTTGGTGCCAAGCAGACCGACATCAAGGTGGAAAAGATCGGCTTCCACCCTTTTGGCAAGATTTGCTGCGACCCTTGGTTTAAATTCTTCCGGAACGACACCCCAGAAGAGGGGAGCAGCCAGTTCTGTTTGAAGTCCGGTAGCATAAACAGCTGTCGTATCGTTCAGGAATTTTTTATTGATGGCGTTTTTTATTTTCCCTGCAAGACCGGAATATCTTTCATAATCATCCGTTTTCCCAAGCATTTTTGCAGTTTTGGACAGAATCAAAGCGTCCGCGTAGTAATAACAGGAGCTGGTAAGTTCTTTACTGGCTTTCGATTTAACCGGAATCCAGTCGCCCAATCCCCAATTTGTCAGGTTCTCCGGGCTGATGCGGTCAATGTAATCCACATACCTTTTGATGTTGTCGTAGGTCTGCCTTAGCAGTCGGTTATCTCCATAAAACTGGTAGATATTCCAGGGGATAATCACGAGTGAGCTGGTCCAGTCGGGGCCATTGGCCCAGTCGTAGCCCCACCCGGATGTTGGAATAATGTTGGGCAGCACCCCGTTTGGTTGCTGTTCATCGCGGTGGTCGGCCAACCATTTTTCGTAAACTGTGATGCCGTCGAAGTTGAACAATCCGGTCTCTACCGCAATTTGGCCATCACCTGTCCAGCCATTTTTTTCCCGCTGAGGGCAGTCCGTAGGGTATCCAAATAGATTGGAAAGATAGGAGGCATTGGCGGCAACCCAGATTTTGTTGAGGATCGGATTGGAACTTTCTATTTTTCCTGCAGCAGTAACATCACTGTGCATGAAGATCCCGGTCACACTGTTTTGGGTTAATTCAACCGGTTTGCTGGAAGAGACTTCGATGTATTGGAACCCTTTGTAGTTGAAATGAGGCGAAAATGTCTCTGTATCAACACCTTTAAGGATGTAGATATCTGTTCCGAATGGATCTTTGTCGTCGGTAGGGCGGTAGTGCGCTGAAATATTGGACTGATCTACCCTTCCGTTTTGGTAAAGACGCTCGCCGTGTTTTAGCAACAATTTCGTGCCAGGAAGGCCCTTTACAGTAATTTTGCTTACTCCTGCGATGTTTCTGCCTAAATTGAAAACATAAAGTGTATCACTGAATTTTTTGAATGATTTGACCAGAATCTCTTCGGTAGCCCGGATGGGTTTAAGCTGCTGTGATACAATATTTTGTGATGGAGCGGCTGTCAGTTTGGCATTCGCCCACTTTGAATCGTCAAAACCAGCAACACTCCAGCCAGGTTGAGCAAGATTGGCATCCTGATGTTCCCCCGTGTAGATGCTGTTGAAGATTACAGGACTCAGTGATGTTTTCCAGCTGGTGCCGGAAGAGATGGTCTGAACAGTGCCATCATCGTAAGTAATTCGCAGGTCCAGACAGAATCTTGGTCTTTCGCGCCAGGGTGCCTTGTCAAAATACCAAACTGCTGTTGATTGGTGGTTGTACCAGCCGTTACCCAAAAGCATGCCAAGCACATTTTTTCCCCCTGTAAGATAAGGGGTTACATCATGTGTAACATACAATGTACGGCGGTCAAAACGGGTGTACATTGGATCAAGTCTGTGGTCTCCAACTTTTTTGCCATTAACATAAAATTCAAAGAGTCCTCCCACAGCTACATAAGCACGTGCTGACACCATTTTTTTCGATACTTCTATCTCCTGGCGAAAATAGGGAGCCGGTTTCAGGGAGATATCCCTGGAATCAGTGATCCAGGCACCATGCCAGTTTTTTTGATCCATCATACCGGTTTCAAATGAGGCGACCGGAAGACGCCCGCTTTGGTTGTCATGCTGATCCCAGGTAATTACCTTCCAGTAATACTTGGTAAAAGGCGCTGGTTTTTGGCCTGAATAAACTATTAGCATGCTGTCTGACAAGAGCTTGCCGGTATTCCACATGTTTCCGTTTCCGATAGCCACAGAGGCAGAATCGGTGCCGGCAACCAGTTGATAAGCGGTTTGAATTGCTCCCTGACTGGAATCAGTCAGTTGCCAGGACAACCTCGGGTTGACGACATCAATGCCCAGCGGATTGACCAGGTGTTCGCATTGAAGGTTACCAGGAATGGATTGGGCACCTAGTCTCAGGGCAAGTAAAAGCAATGGAATCAGTTGAAATCTCATGTTGGTATTATTATTTTCGAAATTTGTCAGTATGCTACCTGCAAAGGTAAATATTAACTCCCAATTTTAAGTACTTCGAGCGTGGAGTACTTCGGGTAATTCAAGCGATTGAACTCCGTTAATTTACTTTTTTACACTCCCAATTTTAAGTACTTCGGGTGTGGAGTACTTCGAGTACTTCGAGTTATTGAACTCCGCTAATTTACTTTTTTGCACTCCCAACTCTAAGTACTCCAAACTCCAAACTTAAATTTGGTATCTTTGTTAAATGGAAAAGAAAAGTTCTGGCTTTTTTGATAATATTGACCGGAAAGATTACCGGCCAAAGTTCGGCGGGCTGGAGATTTTCAAATATCTCGGTCCTGGCCTGCTGGTAACGGTTGGTTTCATCGATCCGGGAAATTGGGCTTCCAACCTTGCCGCCGGGGCCAATTTTGGATATTTACTACTCTGGATGGTCACTTTTTCGACTATTATGCTGATTTTGCTGCAGCACAACGTGGCACATCTGGGCATTGCAACAGGGCTCTGCCTGTCGGAGGCGACCACCAAATTCATCAAACCTGTCTGGTCCAAGCCAATTTTAACCTCAGCAGTACTTGCATCTATCTCTACCTCATTGGCAGAAATCCTTGGCGGAGCGATTGCACTGAACATGCTGTTTGCGATCCCGATTCGTGCCGGTGCTGTTTTAGTGGTTCTTTTTGTACTGATCATGCTCTTTACCAACGGATACCGCATGATTGAAAAATGGATTATTGCCTTTGTCTCAGTGATCGGTTTATCCTTTATTTATGAGCTTTCACTGGTACAGATTGACTGGAACAGTGCCATCCACTCGTGGGTGACTCCTCATTTCCCCAAAGGGTCGATGGTCATCATCATGAGTGTGCTTGGAGCGGTGGTTATGCCACACAACCTTTTCCTGCATAGCGAAATCATTCAGAGCCGGCAATGGAACCTGACTGATGAGAAAACGATCAAGAAGCAGCTCAACTATGAGTTTCTCGATACCCTGATTTCCATGTTGGTTGGTTGGGCCATCAACAGTGCAATGATTTTGCTGGCGGCAGCAACTTTTTTTAAAACCGGCGCACTGGTAACTGAACTTCAGCAGGCCCATGGGTTGCTAACTCCCTTGCTTGGTATACATTCGGGGATAGTTTTTGCTGTGGCATTGCTTTTTGCCGGTATTGCTTCGACCATCACCTCAGGTATGGCTGCAGGATCTATATTTTCAGGTATTTTTATGGAACCATACGATATTCAGGATAACCACTCCAGGTTAGGAATTGCCATCTCCTTTCTGGCGGCCTTGGTGCTGATTTTTTTTATTTCAAATCCCTTCAACGGACTTATTTACTCTCAGATGCTACTGAGCATCCAACTGCCCTTTACGATCTTTGTACAGGTATATCTTACCTCATCCGAAAAAGTAATGGGGAAATATAAAAATGGCAGATTCAATGCCTTACTTCTCTACCTGATCGGAGCGGTTGTAACAGCCTTAAATATTGCACTGTTGATAAGCTTTTTTTGATTTCTCCGGCAAACTACTCTTTCTTATAAGCTACCAGGTTATTCAGCATTAAATATTGCGAACTCTTCAGCTTCATGACTTCCTTCAGCTTTGGCACGTCCATTGTGGTGCGTGGATGGGTGGCCAAACCTGTACCGGCACAAAATATGCCAATGTTCTGGGAGACAATTCCTGCATCAAGTGCGGCCAACTGAAGTTTGACTGAGTCTGTTCCGGATTTAAACCTCGAAATATCAGAGACCATCACGCAAAATACAGGGGCAATGGCATAATTTTGCTGCCTTCCTGCAACCAGTAACCGGTAGTCGCCGGGAGCGACCAAATCCAGCTGGTGTTTCTTGGCATCATAGAGATAGGCACCTGATTTCATTACAACATAAACATCGACATCCTGCGAATTCATGGCAGAAGGAGCAGTACGTTTACCCAAATCAGCTCTGTTCACGCCATCGGCAGCCCACAAAAGATCAGAAAGATCCTGTAATTTAAGGCTAAGGGTGTCAAATGTGCTCTGTGAAGACCTTTGAGCAAAGGCTTTCATCACGTTCATTCCTTTGTTCAAGTCAGGCTGATTTAACACAATGGTCGTGCTGGTTTGAGCAAACAGCAAAGTAGCAAGAAGTGTGCAGCAAAGCGTGAGAATTGTTTTTTTCATGACAGAATTATTGTTTTTTTAAAACGATTTATTGAGAGTTCATAAGTCAATGGAGACTCATGAATATCTGGTTGTTATTTCAATTCGGTTGTTATCGGGATCCAAAGTTACAAATTCGTAAAACCCATCACCCGTTGTTCTTGGACCATCCAGAATTTTAAAACCATCGATTATAAATAATTTGGCTTTTTCATCTACCGCCTTCCGGGTCGCTAATTCAAACGCCAGGTGAATGATCCCCTTGTGTTGCAGCGAAATCGTATCATTTTGGTTAACAGGAATATGGGGCCTGTTCATCAACTCCAGCCGCGCTCCTGAGCCGAAGGATATGAAATAGCTTTGATATTGTTTCTTTTCATTGATGTATTTTTCGTTGGATTGGCCATCTAAATATTTGATGTAGAACTCTTTTAGGGCTTCCAGGTTGTCTGTCCAAATGGCCGCATGTTCAAAGATCACGGGAATCTTTTTAGATGCTGTGTGATGGCTTTTGGGTTTAAAAAGCGCTAAACCCTCCTTGATAGCGGAATTGATTGCGTTGATCGCTTCAACTCTTTCTGGTAAAATTTGTTTAAGATTTTCAATTTCAAGCAGAAGTTTATCCATATTTTTGGTAAGCAATTCTTCTTTGGCTGTAAATCCGCCATGCGAAACCAAATCATGTGCCGGAATAAGAATTTCAAGCATTATTTCCCCATCCAGAAACTTATCCTGATCTATCAATCCAATGCTTTCAAAATAATCCAAAATGGAACCAACGACCTCACTGTTATATCCAAATATCTTCTTTGAATCTTCCGAATCAAATCCAAAAGTCATCTCCGTACTTTCGTTTACAATCTTGTTTAAAATGGTATCCTTTATCGTGCAATCTATCATTTTTGATATTTTAAAATAGCTGGTGAATGATGAGGCAATAAAGCTAACTCATTCTGTGACACTTCTGGCACACCTGAAACCAACTGCAAAATCAACCCAGGACGGGGACAATCCGTTTCTGAAATAATTTTGAATGCACATGGCTCCTGAATGCCAGCTTCCCCCGCGGATAACTTTAAACCGGCTGTTTTCAGGCCCCCTGGGATTAAATTCGGGGGATGTTTTGTAATATTCACCCTGGTAGTTGTCTGCAGTCCACTCCCAAACATTGCCAGACATATCAAATAATCCAAAGTTATTGGGCTTAAAGGAGCCAATCTTCAAAATGCCCTTGTATTTACTCCCATAATTTGCCAGAGTAGAATCAATGTTGTTACCATTCGGAAAATTGAGATCTGTTAATCCGCCTCTGGCAGCATATTCCCATTCAGCTTCAGAAGGAAGGCGTTTATGAACCCATTTTGCATACTTATCCGCATCAAACCAGGAAACCCCAACTACAGGATGATCAGGAAAATCCATTCCACAGCGGAACTCTTTCATTCCCCAAAACATGGGCAAAGCGTGGTTGGTTGCAGCACAAAATTCATTGTATTGCCGGTTGGTTACTTCGAACTTATCCAGATAAAAGGCATCGGTTGTAACCTTGTGTTCTGGTTGCCAATCCGATATACCTGCTGAATTTTTCCCCATATTAAATTCACCTTTGGGAAGTAGAACCATATTTGCGGGGACAACAGTCTGGCCAAAAAGGTTGATAGAAATAAGCATGGTCAGAATTACATTGGTCGCCTGGCCAGGTATTCTAAAAATTAATCTCATATAAAATTTTTTATCTGATGTGACATTTTAAAGTTACAAATAATGATAATAACATTAAAAACAACCAAATATTTTTTGTTCTTAATTTGGGTGGTAGTCTTTACCTTATCATTAAAATATTGTAAATTAACGTCCTTAACTCAAATCAGAAGACGATGAATAAAAAATTTGAAAATCTTTATCGTGAATACCAGGCCGGCAAAACAGAAAGACGCGATTTTATGAAAAGGGCGGCTGTTTTACTTGGGGGAACCGTTGCTGCGTCCAGTTTTCTGCCGTTGTTTGAAGCAAATTATTTGCAGGCAGCCCAAGTGGTTGTCAATGAGGATGATCTGTTTGCCGAGGATATTACCTTTCCCGGAGAAACTGGAGAGATCAAAGCTTTTTTGGCCCGGCCGAAGAAGAAGAAAAAGTACCCGGCAGTTATCGTAATCCACGAAAATAAGGGTTTACAGCCTCATATCAGGGATGTGAACAGACGGATGGCGGCCGAAGGATTCCTTTCGTTGGCTCCTGATGGTTTATCTCCGCTGGGAGGCACTCCTGTTGATAATGTAGAGGAAGCTACAAAAAAAATTGGTCAGCTGGACCGGGACAAAACGATCGCGAACTTTGTTGCAGCAGTTAAGTATCTGAAAACACATCCTCAAAGCAACGGGAAAGTCGGTTGTACCGGTTTCTGCTGGGGTGGAGCCATGACCAACAATGTAGCCGTTCAGGCACCCGATCTGGATGCGGCGGTTCCATATTACGGGAGTTGCCCGAAAAACGAAGATGTACCCAAAATTAAAGCTCCCATTCTGGCGCATTATGCAAGTGACGATGCCAGAATCAACCAGGGAATCGAAGGATTTGAAAAAGCACTGAAAGAGGCAGGGAAAGATTATCAGCTCTTCACTTATCCCGATACCAAACATGCCTTTAACAACGACTCCAACCCTGAAAGATACAACGAAGCTGCGGCAAAACTTGCCTGGAAAAGAACCGTTGATTTCTTTAAGGAAAAATTGAAGAGTTGAAGATTGTATTCTACTCTTAGTGAAACCTTCGTGTCCTGGTGACTTTGTGGCAGGAATAAATAGCCGCTAAGCCACAAAAATACATGTGTTTTATGATAAAATACCCAAGAGCAAACCAGCTTATACTTTTGAGCCTGCTAAATATGCAATTGCATCCACAAAAGGGGAGCAATGGTTGAAGAAATTTTTGTAGCCTTCGCACAGGTAATTGAGTCCGTTTTCACCCGCCGGGCTTTTTATAAACCGGTTTTTGGGACACTCTCCGTTACACATGGCCAGAACTTCACAACTCAGACAGTAAGCGGGCAGGGTATTGAATTTAGCCGTGCCAAAAGCCTGTTGTTGAGCATCGTCCAGTAGCGCTGACAAATGGATCTGGTTAATATTTCCAATCCGGTGTTCCTTGCTGACAAAATGGTCGCAGGAGTAGAAGTCTCCATTTTTTTCCAGTACAGGAACGCCACCACAGGTTTTTTTAAATATACAAAGGGTATGATCCTGTTTAAATGCGGTGCGAAACGCTTCTTCAAATAACTGAATTTTGATTTTACCAATGTCGCGTATCTGCCATTCGTCGAATATTTCGATCAGAAAATTTCCGAATGCTTTTGCTGACACAGAATCTAAAGTGACGCTGGTTTGAGAAGCAAAATCACGGTTGACAAGTGGGAGGAAGCTGATGTATTCAGTGCCCAGAGACTTAAAGAAATTGTAGGTTGCTAATGGGTAATTGGCATTGTAACTATTTATTACACACAGGACTTCTGGATTTATCGCATATTTTTTCAAAAGGTTGTATCCTTCCAGTACTTTTTTAAAAGTACCTTTTCCCGATTTAGAAATGCGGAATTTGTTGTGAATCGTTTTGGGTCCATCCATACTGATTCCAACCAGAAATTTTTTTTCAGCCAAGAACCGGCACCAGTCGTCGTTGAGGTTTACTCCATTAGTCTGTATTCCGTTGATTATTAGTTTTTGGTGCGGATTATTTTTCTCTTGAATTTCGACTGCTTTCCTGTAGAAATCAAGACCTGCCAGGGTAGGTTCACCGCCATGCCAGCTAAAAAGCACAGGCTCTTCGGTGGAAGCTTCCAGATGTTGAATAATATATTTCTCCAGAAGCTCCTCAGACATTACATTGGCATTGCCTCTATGCAAATCCTGTTTGTCAAGGTAATAACAATACTTGCATGCGAGGTTGCATAAGGCACCGATGGGTTTGACAAATAGCTGGAACGATCGGGTGGGGTGGGGCATAACATCACCAATCATAAGATTACCGCATTATTTCAGGAACTTCTCCCTTCGCTGCAAATTGGTCAATCCACCGAGTAAAAATATCACGCTGCCTATACCGAGAAAAATGCGGTTCTTTTGGGAGATCTGGGCCCAAACCATCTCGTTCATCCGATCGGGGATGCTGTAAGGGTTATGGAATACGTTCCACTGTGTTTTGCCCAGTGCATCGCCCATCATCAACAGAAAAACACCAATAATGATCATCACCACGGCAGTTCCGTTCCCATTTTTTACAATTGTTGAGACCAAAAATGCCATGCATCCCAAAAAGAAGACCGGAAACATCAATTGAAAGGACATATTAAAGACAGGATAAGGAGTTAGTCCGAAGTAGCCGATCCAGCAAAAAATATAAAGGATCGCCCAGGTGAGCAAAAAGATCATAAAAAGTCTCACCAGCCATACTTTGTACCTGTAATCCGGGATCCCAAAAAGAATTTCCAGTATCCTGGAGTCTGCATCGTTCTGAATCCCAAACACGGTGGGGTAAAAGACCAGCAAAATCCCCGGGAAAAAGAGAATGCCATATACATTGGAGGAGTTGAATGTTTGTGTATAGAAGACAAGGTTTATTGACAACATGATGTAAAATACCAGAGAAGCAAGTACAAACCAGAAAAAGCGACCTGCAAAAATGATCTTGAGATTGTACCGGGCCATCTTCAGCACCAAATCCGTCCTGTTCTTTAGTTTACTCTTCCAAACTGCGTTATCCATTTCGCTATTATATCAAATATTGTAATTAATACTTAAAGACATGAGATATAAGAGATAAACCATGAGAAAGGAAGAAGAATGAAGCATGCAATCTCATATCTCATGGTTTATCTCTTATGTCTCATATCTGTTTCTTAAATCCTTTGAGTATGCACAAATAAGCCTCCTCAAGAACAGGTTTAACTACTACTGCATCTTCTGCAGGTTTGTCTGCAGAGAGGAATCTGATCTTGATCATCTCTCCGTCGCGCATGTGGTGAATGACCCTCTCCTTCATTGGGAAAGCATCGAACTCTTTGGCAGGTATACTGAATTGCCATACAAAACCCTCTGCCAGTTTTACCATGTCGTTCGGATGACCTGTATAACACAACTCACCGCGGTTGACAACAGCTACCTGATTGCATGAGCTTGAAATATCCTCGATGATATGGGTAGAGAAAATGACGATACGTTCACGGCTCAGTTCAACCAACAGATTCCTGAAACGGATTCTTTCACGTGGATCCAAACCGGCTGTTGGTTCGTCTACCACCAGAATACGCGGCAGATGGAGCAGAATCTGGGCTATACCCATCCGCTGTTTCATTCCTCCTGAGAAACCGCCTATCTTCTCGTCTTTGCGGTCCCAAAGGTGTACGGAACTCAATACATATTCAATGCGCTTATCCCGTGCAGCCCCATCGGTCAGCCCTTTAAGTATGCCTTGATAATCCAGAAACTCGTAAGCAGACATATTTTCGTAGGTGCCAAACTCCTGCGGAAGGTATCCGATCAAGCCTTGCAGCTCTTCACGCTTTTCCTGGGTGTCTATACCATTGATCCAGACCTTGCCGTAGCTTTGTTCGTATATACCGCAAATCACCCGCATCATGGTCGATTTCCCGGCCCCATTGGGTCCGAGCAATCCAATCATACCGGTATTAATTTCAAGGGAGACTCCTTTGAGCGCTTTGAAAGGATCCCTCTTACGGCCGATAACAGGCATTTGTTCAACCAGCTTATAGAAAACTCTTCGAATGCCGGCAAATCGTCCTTTGAGCCTTTCAATATTTATATTTTCATCGTATAGTCTTTTCGCCGTAGTGTCAACAGCAAGAATAAAATACCAGATTATGCCAAGTATTGCTACCGATACGATCTTTTCCCATTTAAAATAAAAGAATATCAAAACAAGCGCGGGAATCCCCCAATACAGCACCCTGGATCCTGATTTTGCCAGTTTATCCATCCAATTTTTCTTTTCATTCTGAGACCGGTAGTTGAGATATTCTTTGATGGGACCCCACATACCCAATATCATCAGGTAGCTGAAAATGGCAAATATCAAGGCATACAAATTGTTCTGCAGATAGACAAGTGTAAAGTAGATCATGAATCCCAGCAATGGAATTTGCCAGATGAAAAGATCAAAGTCTGTAATTTTTCTGTAATATTTTAATTGACCCGCCCTTTCTCTAATATTTCGGTTGCCTTTCCACTCTCTGGCAAAACGACTTCCCCAATCGTAAATTTTTACCAGATTTTCAATTTTGATGGTGATCTGACTGGCAGGATCGATGACTGTCTCCTTGGCTTTTCTCAGGCTGTTCATGATAAACCAGGTTCCTCCGGGAACGACAATCACCAAAGCTATTGTATCCAGTAATTTCCACAAGAAGTCATCCACTTTGGTGTATATCAATATGATACCAGTAATAAACAGGGCTCCTTGTAAAATTTTTAATTTCCAGTTCAAATCCCTCATCCAATGAATTGATGTCTCAAGGCCTGAATAGAAAGTTGGAATAAATACCAGTGTCAGGAGGGTGCTCAAACTTAATCCGCCGATGACAGTAATGGCAAAAGGAGCTCCAATCGCACCAACATATTCATTATCACCCATTGCCAAAGGCAACATGGCTGCAATGGTGGCGATTGCCGTGATAAGAATAGGTCGAAGCCTCGACATGCCGGCCATCATCAGTGCCCGGTTTTTTCCGAATCCGCGTTTACGGAGAATTTGGGTATAATCGATCAGGATAATCCCGTTGTTTACCACCACACCGATTAAGATCAGAAATCCAGTCAGCGTGTTGGCACTGAAAAGTGAATTGTGGGAAAAGATCAAAGCAAGGAAAGAACCAATCGCAGCCAGAGGGATGGAAAACATCAAAACAAACGGTGTTGATATTGATTCAAAAACGGAAGCCATGATCATGAATATCAAAAAGAAAGCTGCAAAGATCAGAAAATAGAAATCCTTGAGTGTATCTTCTTCATGGATGACCTGTATGGCAATACCGGATGGCATATTATAATTTTCAACAATTTTGTCGACCTCTGCCCTGTATGATTCAAGTAGATCTTTGGAATCCTGTGAAGCATCCACGAAGCGGAAGCGCACTTCGACTTGTTTCTCCTGGTTCACCCTGTTTATGGTTGCATAGCCTGATGAGAGCACTACATCGCTGATATTCTGAAGTTCATGCAGACCTCCTTTTGTATCTGCAATGGGAAGGGTTCTAAGGTCAAAAGCTGTTCTGTTCTTTTTAGCTTCTTCAGCTGTCTGCCCCTTTTTTGGCATCTCCTTGATGGTGATGTCATATTGTTCGTTGCCTTGCTTGTAAGGGACATTTGTAACGATCTCCTTACTGAATGAGTTTAATTCTCCTGATATGCTGGCCAGGGAGACATCATAAGTGTTCATCAGCAAAGGATTGAAGCTGAGGTGAACCTCAGGTCTGTTATTGGAATAGCTTACCCTGACCCCATTCATGGATTCGAGGCTCTCTAAAAAATACTGTAAATCAGAGGCTACATTTTTCATTACTTCAAAATCCTCGCCTTTGATGACAATGCGTTCCCAATTGGAACCGACTCCCATCATTGCCATGAAATTTCCCGATCCTGAACTGGTCATCGGCATGCCGCCTCCGATGCTGTTACTTCCGGTAGAAGATGCATCTGCAATATCTATCGTCCCGCCCGGAACATCATTCACTTTGTTGGTCACCTCATCGCGGATCTGTGAAAGTGAACGTTTTTTTATTTTCTCGTAATCCTCCTTCAGTTGGACTGTCACACTTGCACTCTCAACCTGGATATTACTGGTTACATCTTTAATCTCCTCGATCCCTTTAATCCGGTTTTCAATTTCACTCACGACCTTATCACTCGATTCAATCGTTGAACCGGAAGGTAAAGTAACATTAATACGGAAAGCTGTAGTTTTGACCTCAGTAAGGGTATTCATACTAAGCGCAAGACAGATAAATATGGTGACAAAGAAGAAAATAAGACCGCCAACTATGGTTTGAACCGGTTTTCTTAACGAATATTTCAAAATCATATAATAGGCCTGAACAAGCTTGTTACGTGTTGAGACCTTGGTGAATTCCATACTTCCACCCGCTTTCTTTTTCAGGAAGGCATAAGCCATCATGGGTACCAAAAGCATTGCGACTGCCAATGAAACCGTCAGCGTCGAAATGATTGAAATACCAATATTCTTGCCTAAAAGCTTAATGGCGAAATTATCCGAGAAAAGAAAAGGCAGAAATACAGTGGCTGTAGTCAATGTTGAAGCCAGTACTGAACGCCATACTTCGGTGGTTCCCTGGATAACAGAATCCCGGGGAGACTTACCTGTGGCCCGCAGTCTGTATATATTTTCCAGCACGACTACACTGTTGTCCAGCAATATTCCCACAGCCAAAGCCATTCCTATAAGGGTCAGGCTATTGATAGTCACATCCGAATAATAGAAAACATTAAAGGCTGTCAGAACCGAGATGGGTATTGCCAGCGCTATAATTGAAACAAGCTGAATATTTTTCAGGAAGATCCACAATACAAAAATAGCCAGAAGTGCACCGACAAGTGCAAGTTCACCAATCTGGTTGAGGTTCTTCTCCATCGTTTCCGCCGCATTGTTTTGCACCGTGATCTCGATTTCTTTCTGGACAAGGTCACTGTTTAATTTTGCAATAACCTCCAGCGTTTTCTTGGAGAGATCGATCAGATTGGATTGTGCATCGTTGACAAGGGTAATTGAAACGGCATCCTTACCATTTACCCTTGAATAGGAGGTCTGCTCTTTGGTGCCGAAATAGACTTTGGCAACATCCTTGAGTAAGATAGGACCATCAGCAATTACCAGGTTTTCAATCTGGCCAAGATTATCAAACTCAGAAGTAACCTGTACGGCAAACTTAAGATTTGAGCCATAAACATTACCGGCATAGGCCCTGGTACGGTAGTTTTGCGTGAGTTTACTCCGAATACTGGATGCTGTAATTTTGTATGCATCACAGACATCCATATCCAACTGAATTTCTATTGTTTTCTCACGGCCGCCAAAAATATTTATTCCGGCAATTCCATCAATATTCTGAAGTTCGGGTTTGATTTTCTGATCAGTAATATTTCTCACCAGGTCAACACCACCACTGCCACGAACCTGCAGCTGCATGAATTGTTTACTCATTTGCTGAAGATCCACCTTTACCAGGGTCACAATAAATTGCTCCGGAATGGTTGACTTGATTTCGTTGATTTTCTCCTGAAGCTTCAGGTAGGTATATTTAAAATTGACTTTTTTGTTAAATGTCACCATGATTGTCCCGCGTCTGGACTGACATGTAGACTCCATGTCTTCAATTCCCTGCAGTGATCCAATGACTCCTTCGAGTGGAATGATGGCCTGACTCTCCATGAATTTAGGGTCGACCTCCTGTTGGCAAACAACCTGCACATAAAGGATTGGAAGTTCAGCATTCGGGAATAGTTCCATAGAAAGATTTTTCCATGAAACATATCCCAACATGCTTAACCCCAGGAAGAGCATGCTGATCAATACTTTTCTTTTTATAATAAAGTCCATCCGTTGAAAATTGTTGGTTTAATTGTTCTGCCCGATGGGTTTGTTGCTTGTTAACAGATCATAAACGCAAGGGATAACCACAAGGGTAAGCAATGTGCTTGTAACCATTCCTCCGATTACGGCAAGTGCCATTGGCGATCTGAGTGAAACGCTGTCACCAAAGCCCAGTGTAAGCGGGACCAGGGCAATGACAGTAATAATACTCATCATCAGGATAGGGCGAAGCCTTTGCTGACCTGCCTGTGCGATGGCTAGTCTTTTCTCTACACCAGATTCACGCAACTGGTTGATCCGGTCGACCAGGATAATAGAGTCGTTCACGGCGATACCACCCAGCATGATGATACCGATCAGCGCCATCATGTTAAAAGTCTGACCAAGGAGGAAAAAGAGGATAAGGGTTCCGACAATCGCGAAAGGGATGGACAGCAGAATCACAAAAGGATGAACCAATGATTCAAATTTTGCAGCTAAAACCATGTAAACCAATACGATGGATAATATTAGTGCAAAACCTAGATTGGCCATGGATTCTTGTCTTTTTTGCTCTTCACCGGCAATCTTAAAACGATAGTCTGTGGGTAGGTTTATGGCCGAAATCTTCGTCTGAATCTCTTCGGTTATTTTATCCAGCGATGCACCTTTCTTCAATTCTGCCATTACTTTTCCAACCCGGATCTGGTTGCTGTGGTAAATCTCTTTTGGAGCCAGCGCTTCTTTGAGTGTTGCAACTTCTCCTAGCCTTACAATTTGTGTACCATTACGAATAATCACATCTCCCAATTCTGATAATCCCAGTTTTGGCAGGTGAATGGTGATGTCGCGTAATTCGCCGTTCTTGTCATATTGCCCCGCAAGCTGACCTTCCAGCTTGGCAGTCAGCTGTGTAATAATATCACTAACTGCCAGGTTATACGTGCCTGCACGGAAACGATCAACCATGACGTTAACTTCAGGATATCCCTCATCCATATTGGTAGTCATATTGTACAACCCGGGTATGTCCTGAACAACCTTTTCTGTGCGGTGAGTCAATGAATCAAGAACTACCAGATCATCTCCCCTGACTTCTATTACCACCGGTGCATCACTATTCCCCAGAATGCTTTGCAATGCAGTCTCATCCTGCGTGAAGCTGATCTCCATTTCAGGATTCCGTGCATACCATTCAGCAATTGTAGCGATGACCTTTGAAGAGTTTATTTTTTTATCCGGCTTCAAAATAACTTTAATTTCTGCAGTATTGTCTCCTTCAAAGATGGATTCGGAAGTGGATGATGTTCCTGTAGAAGGACCAATCCTTGAGAATATGCCTTGTAAATTTTCTCCCAGGAGTTCTTTGATTAATCCTTCAATGGACGCCGTTGCTTCGGATGTGCGTATTAAAGTTGTTCCTTCTTTCATTTTTAAGTTGATAGAGAACTCCTTGCTTTCACTTTTAGGCATAAATTCACTCCCGATATATGGAACCAGCAAGAGAGATAAGCCAAGCAATATAAGTGAGGCGAAGATAACAACCATACGATGGGGGAGAAGATTGGTCAGAAAGTCGCTGTACCCTTTTCTCTCTTTAATCGTGACGACTACACTTTTCTTATCCCTGAAAAAACGGTGATACAACATTGGTATCAGGAAAATTGCTACAATCAGAGAGGAAAACAAAGAAAACGCAACAGTCCATGCCTGATCCTTGAAAAGGGCACCGGATGCTCCGTGCATATAAATTATTGGAAGGAAAACTACGATATGGGTGATGGTAGCGGCTGTAATTGCACCACCTACTTCAGCGGTTCCAACAACAGCAGCCTCCCTGGCAGACATTCCGTTTTCGTGGTTTCGAAAGATATTTTCCATTACCACGATGGCATTGTCAACGAGCATACCCGCGCCAAGAGCCAGTCCCCCCAGGGTCATTATGTTGAGTGAAAGCCCGTTGAAATACATCAGGTTAAAGGTGGCTATGATTGATATAGGAATAGATAAACTGACAATCAGGGTGGTTCCTATTTGTCTCAGGAAAAAGAAAAGAATGATAATTGCCAGAATGATTCCAATATACATGGTATTCTTTACCTCATCTACTGCACTTCGGATAAATGTACCCTGATTCGAAACAACCGTGAATTTGTATCCGGGTAATGCTTTTTCGATGGTAGCCAAAGTTTTATTGATTTCTTCAACAGCTTTAACGGTATTGTATTTCGTCTCTTTGTAGATAGACAGTGCAATGCATCGTTCACCATTGATTCTGACAATATTGACAGGTTCCTTGTTCTCAAAGCTCACCCTGGCAACATCTTTGAGGAAGGTCGGAGCCTTTTCAGCCGAAGTACTTCCAAGAACAGTAGATTTGTATCCTACAATCAGGTTCTCGAAATCCTCCTTTTGCTGCAAAAGGCTAATACCTTTTACTACATACTGCAACCCGGTTTCCGTTATGGTGCCGCCCGAGATACTCCGATTGTAAGATTGTATTTTCTGCGATAGCTGATCGACTGTTAAATTAAAAGATTCAAGGGCATAGGGATCGGTATCAATCCTTACTTCATTTTGTTCGATACCACTTAATTCGACCTGTGCTACCCCTTCGATACGGACAAGTTCGTTCCTGATATAGTTCTCTGCCACTTTTCTTAACTCATTCATGTCCTTGATGGTAGTATGCGACATACCAACGATCATAGCAGGCTTTGTATTTGGATCGTGCTGCGTAATGGTCATTTCAGTGATCTGGCTATTCTGGGAATAGGCTGTCAGTGCCTTTTGAAGATCCAGGAATGCTTCGTCCATGTCTTTGTTCCAGGCGTACTCGACAGTAACTTGTGCGGAACCGGTTTTAGAAATGGAAGAAACCTGAAGTACTCCACTTTGACGTGATGCCACAGCCTCAATATTAGAGACATAAAGTTTTTCCATCTCCTCTGGAGGTCTTTCTCCTGCTTTGATTTCAACGAAAATTTTGGGAGAATTCAAGTCGGGGAATAGATCGATCCCCAATTTTTGATAGGAGATGACACCAAGTAGCAGAACACCAAGCACCACCATTAAGATGGTTACCGGATAATTGACTGCAAAATTTGTCAATTTCTTCATTAGAAAATTATTTTAAGAATTTTGTCTGCCAGCAGGCAGATAATCTATTTGACGATCTTAACTTTTGAATCATCCCTAAGGGTTTCGAATCCCTTAACGACTAAACGTGAGTTGGCTTTTAAGCCCTCAATAACTTCAACTGATTTTTCATTTTCCAGGCCTGTGGTAATTGTTCTGCGACGTGCGGCACCTCCTTCAATAATATAAATGGTTTTACCTCTTGCTCCTGCAACGATAACCTCTTTGGGAATAACTATTGCAGTATCTTTTCTGGCAATTTCTATATCTGCTTTTACAAACATTCCCGGACGTAACTTCAGATCAGGATTGCTGATAGTCATCTTGCCCTTGAAGGTCCTTGTCTCGGTACTGATAACAGGCGAAAGCTCACTGATTTGCGCCTTTAAGGTGTCTTCAGGTAAAGTATAATTGGTAATGTTCACTTCCTGACCCAACTTAATGGTTGTAAGATACTTTTCCGGCAAATTAACATCCATCATGAGTTTACTGTAATCCATCAGCGTAACAACATTTGTGCCGGCGTTGATCCTGGTATAATTTGTAATCTGGGGAATGTCTACCAATACTCCGCTAAAAGGAGCCTTTACTTCAGTTTTTTGCTGCTGAATCTTTGCATCTTCAAAACTGGTTTTTGCCTGGGCAAGTGCAACTTCGGCATTTTTCAATTCCCGGTAGGTGACTCCACCTTTTTCATAAAGTGATTTTTGTTTTTCATCCTCCAATCCGGCAATTTCGAAATTCAGTTTTTTTGTTTCTACTGAGATCGTGTTGATAAATTCAGGATTTTCCAATCGAACGATAGCAGTTCCTTTTGCAACATAATCTCCAAGTTTGTATTCTCTGCCGGTTTTTGGATTGACAGCCAAAACATAGTTACCTGCCATTTCTGTAGCCAGTATTGCCTGGCTTGCTGCATTTGCTGTTCCGGTACTATTGATGTACTGAACGATGGGTCCTTTTTTTACATCTATGACAGATACAGGAACTGCGATGTCATTTTGGGTCTGATTTTGTTGAGGACCACAAGAAACCAAAACTGGAAGGAAGAGGAGAAATCTCCACATTTTATTGATTTTCATAAAATTGATCTTTTATTTTGATTAATTATTTTTTGCTTTTGGTTTGATATATTGTTCTGGAATAACCGGCTGATTGGTTGTAAAGTCGAAAAGAGACTGGATTTTAAGGTTGAGCAGTTCAAGTCTGTAATTGATCAGAGATTGTGCATAAGCCATTTTGTTGTTCGAGAGCTGCACTTGAAACAGGTTCAGGTCCATGCTGGTCAAATCTCCGTTTTTGAACCTCTCCAGGTTGATGTCGTATGTCAGTTGCGAGTTTTTCTGGTTTTGCAGGGCGATATTAATCTGGGCTTTTAAATTGCTCAAATTTCTTACTACCTGCCTGATATCTACTTGTATCTGGGTGTTTTGATTGGAGTAGTTCAATTTCTGGGAATTTATCACAGCATCCTGGGCTCTAATCTGTGCAGCACGCTGACCCCAGTCGAAGATTGGAATGTTGAAGGTAATTCCATAATGAGGGCTTTTTGTAGGCTTGGCATAAATATCACCCAGGTTCGGGTTATCACCTGATACTCCCATGGATAAAATCATGTCGCCCCTGAATTCATTAGACGCTATAATCGGCAGCATGTCGAATTGGGAAGTTTCAATGGAGATCTGACGTTGGCGAAGTTCCATGCGGGAGGCAAGTCCGTGCTCCAGCGCTTTTTTACCATCAACATCAATCGGTGTAACTGCTATATCAGTCATAACAGATATATCCTCAAAAATATCCATCCCAATGTACTGTTTGAACTGATCTTTGGCACTCTCCAGGGAAACCCTTGCAGATGCCTTGCTGGATTGTGCTGTTAAAAGGTTCACTTCTGCCTGAAACAACTGTTCCTTGGCAGCTAATCCTGCATCTACCTTGTTCTTGATAATCTCATAACTTTTCTGTGTATTTACATTCTCGTCATCCCTGATAGTCAGACTCATTTGTGCCATGTAAACATTGTAGAAAAGTTGAGAAACCATTCTTTCGAGTGAAAGTCTTTGCATGGAATAGTTTAACATCGCAGTCTCATTGTTCAACTCCAGCGTTTTTACCGCGGTCTTGGTCCTGTTGTATGTAAAAAGTGGTTGTGACAAACTCAGGTAAAGGTTATTGAGAAATGCCTTATTCGATGTCGTAACATTTTGATTATCAGAAGTATTAGATTGCCAACCAAATGTATTGACCAGCGATAATTTACCGTCTGTTGCCAGGATGGGCTGGTCTACCCGAAAGGTTCCTGATGAATTGATTACTTCATTGGTGAACCATTGCGATGTGCGGCTATCAAATTTCCGGCTGTTGCTGTAATCTATCGGATTAACACTCAAGGCAAATTTTGATTTCAGTGCGGCACGCTGCGCGTTGAGATTCTCGGTTGCTCTTTCTAGGTTTAGAAGCGTACTCTGGATACTCGGACTATTTGTCACAGCAATCTCCATCGATTTTTCAAGCGTGAGTATCGTTTGTCCCTGCGATTCAATCTGGAAAAACAGGAAAGGACAAATTAATGACAGGATGATAATTGTTTTTTTCATTTGACTGATATGATGTTATTTTTCTTTGACTAGCTTGACCGCATCCGCATAAATGGTCCGGGCTTTGGTATTGTTGGTTAATTCAATTTTGGCAGAATCCGAAGAGAAATGATAGGTTCCAACTTCAATCCAGGTACTCTCTCTTGCATCAGGTTTTAATACCGGATGATCGATACCATCATCGTGTATGACATTATAATTATAGGTCTCTTCCGGTTGATTGCCATCCCTTCCCCAGGCACGAATCTTAGGGATGTAGGCATAGACTTTGTAATATCCACCCTCTTTGATCGGGACGCTCCAGACAGCTTTTCTTTCGCCGGTTCCCCCTTTACAGTAATAAGCAGAGCGGATCTGCTTACCATAAAATTGTTCGTTGGTAGTGAGTGTCCACGCGACCTGAGGATTCCACATATTCATTCCTTTGTATTTCAGGTCATCTTCCGGAACATCTTTGGTGAAAATTCGCTTAAGGAAACTTTTTGAAACTGGCTGCACCAATCTGAACCCGGGATCTTCCGTGTCTTCGATAATTTCGCCGGCTTCAGCTCCTTCGGTATAGGGAATGACTTCCTCCTTATCGGATCCTTCACCCTTGGGATCAATATCTATCTTTTCGTACCGTTGGGAAATGGTAGATGGCAGGTTATGAGAAGCATAGGTGTTGATGGTTAATGACCTTGGATCCCTGTTCAGGAGGAACGTCAGTCGTTTGGACTCTCTGGGTCCAATAACGACTGTCTTTTCGATGTTGTCGTCGGTTGCTCCACCCCCCATCATTCTCCGGCCTCCGCCACCGCCCATGCCTCCAAGCCTGAAGGTAGCAGTAATGGCACCTGCAATTTTCTCTGTATTGGTTAAGGTAAAAGAGACCACGGTTTTGATCTGGTCATCTTTTTGAATTTTGAAGACTTTAGAATCAACGATGATATATCCGGGTAAAGCCACCGATGTATACCATTCAGGCAGATACCGATCCAGGTCCAGATTGAAGCTGTTCCGCATTTCTGTATTGAGCTCTTCCACGGGAGTTACCCTGAATTTTCGGTTATCCAGAAAACCCCTGATAAATTCTTCGAATTTTTCAGGACCGACTGCACCCTTCATCAGTGCAAAGAGAAAACCGCTTTTGGTCTGAATGACATTATTTAAAATATCTGCATCTTCCTGTTTCTTTAATATGTCAGAAAAGGAATTGCTTTGCAGGGCAATGTTGCCTTTTTCATCGCCCGACAGTCCCATCATATTGCGCATGAAGTTACCACCTTCTGTTGCACTTCTCGAAAGATAGGATTCTACCACCCTGTTGGTGATAGGATAAGAGGCAGAAGAAAGGAAATTGACGTAATTGTAATAGTTGGGAAATATGAAATATGGATTGAGTACATCTGCTGCAAAATTCATATTCGGACCACCACCGCCACCGATTCGGATGCCGTTAAAGCCCATCTGGTTGACTTTGCTGTTCAAAAAAGTTCCGTTCACAAATTGTTTCAGGTAATTTGCCTCAGTCTCGCGCGGAGATACAGTCTCGTTGTGATCCCTTTGATTGTTTTGAGACCACCTTTTTGTCATGGCAAAATTAGCTCCCGAAAGCTTGTATCCACCTTCAGGGAGGTAAACAGTCTCGGGTTGGACCTGCTCTCCGGCACTCGTCCAGGCATGGTTGAAAGAACAGAATTGTACAGGAATCTCCACCAGTTGAAGTCTTTGATAAGGGTATTCGCGGCGTATCTTGATTTCCCACGATTTTTTCAGGTCGCGGATAACCGGGACAATAGAGTCAGTAAGTACTTTGAAGTACTCGTCGAAGGTATTATGTCCTTTGAAAAAACTCAGGGTGTAGTCTACTTTATCTATTGTTAAAGATCGGGTTTGATATTTTCCTGCAGCCAATGATATTTGTGTCAGCGGTTGCTCTGATTCAAAAAGTGCAGCGCCGTTTGCCTCTTCCGTTTTCTTTCCCTGAGATAAAACAGTGAATTCTTTTGCTGCTTTTACCTTTAGACGGTAGTCTGAGAACTGGGTGGACAGCCAGTTAAGTCCCTGTGAACCATAACTAATTCCGGGGGTTGGATACCAACGTGTTTCGGGCGTCAAAAGCAAATATTCCGCTGTAATGAAAGCATGTTTTTTGTCTATCACACCAATCCACGTTTCTTTCCATTTCTCGAGTTGTAATGGTGTTTGATCAAGATAACAGAATGATTCATCTATAGTGCCTTTGTACTGTACTGATATTTGAATTGAATCGCCTGGCTGCAAAGGTTGGGAAGGCTGAATTTTAATGATCTGCATCTCTCTTGTGAATTGTGCCCCCGTAACTTTCTCCACTTCCAGTCCGGGATTCAGCGTCAGTACAAACTCTCGTAAAGCCTCTTTATCCGTATTCTTTAGTTTCAGTGTTGCGGTAACCGCGATCTGATCGCCAAGATGCTCGAGCGCTATATCGTAAGATTTTACCTGGATAACTTTCAGACTGGCAAAGCGATCGTTGATTGTAACCATTTCCTTGCGGTGATTCTCCTCCCTGCTAATATTGTTTATATAGGTAAATCCAAGAAATACACCGGTGCCGAGAAAAAGGAAAGCGAATGTAATTACGACCTCTCTCACAAATTTTGATTGCGACAACCTTTTTAACAACAAGATAGTCAGACATATAAATCCAAGTCCAAGGAAAAGATAGATTCCCCTGTGGATCAATATATCTTTCAATGAACCGAATCCGACAACTTCCGACCAGGTCATTGGTAATTTAAAGGCCATGTAGTCGAAGATATAATGGAATTTGTTCTGCAGATAAAACACTGTAGCAGCAATATAACCCAGAAGCACCAGGAATGTTACAGCTTGATTTTTAATTATGGACATGAGGAAAAAAGAGAAACCCATGATGAAAATCAGTGTAGGAATACTGATCAGCAGAAAATAGTAGATATATGGCAGGAAAGTAAAACGGGTGTAAGGGGATGCTATGTTAAAAACAGCAACCATACCAAGTGCAATGACATTCAGCATAACAAAGACCCAGATGTTCCCCAGGGTTTTACCTATAACATAGTCAGCGTTGGTGATGGAGCGCATATATACCACCTCCGTTGTATCCAGTTTTTTGTCTTGCTTCAAAAATTCGGATGCCAAAAAAACAGCGATAACTGCCTGTGCCAGATTGATAATATACAAGTTGGTAAATGGAATCAAAGCTGGGATTGCTATGATATCTCCATTGGGAAATCCGACAGCCGTTTGCGTCGCGAAATTGTAGAAAAAAACAAAGACCAGTGATAAGATGGAGAATATACGAAAGAACCAGCTTCTGAACAAGGTGATTGATTCGTATTTTGCTACTGCTATGATATTGTGAATTGCTCTCATTGTCGAGTATATTTTTTTGTTTGCAGATCAAATCTCAATCCATTTCTGGTTGAGCTCGTTTTCCATGTAATTGACGTAGGCATGTTCCAGATTGGGTTCGATCCTTTCGCCGAAGTAACCGTTGATCTCCTTGGTTACCACCTGTACTTCCCAACCTTCCTCTGAAGGGATGGAGGAGATAATAGGATATTTGTCCTGAATTTCGAAATATTCGGTTTCAGTTGCTTTGATCTTCCAGACGTTATCTTTTGCCATCTCTATGAGTCGTTCAGGAGCACCTTTGTAAGATAGTATACCCTTGTTCATCAGGGCCATATCGGTACAGGTACTGGAAATATCACCGACGATGTGGGTAGAGAGAACGATAATTACATCTTTGTCGCTAACCCTGGTGAGCAGATTACGAAACCTGATTCTTTCTTCGGGATCCAATCCGGTAGTAGGTTCATCAACGATAATCAACTTGGGATCGCCAATAAGTGCCTGAGCAATACCCAACCGTCGTTTCATACCTCCGGATAGATTGTTCGCAAAGCGGTTGCGTGCTTCATAAAGCCCAACCTCTTCCAGCATTTTTTCTACGGTGTTGTTTCTGATTTTCGCATTTGTAAAACCTGCCAAACGTGCTGCATAATCCAAAAATTCGTAGGTTTTGAGCTTAGTGAAAAAACGAAAATCCTGAGGAAGGTAACCAAGCATGGACCTAATCTGTTTCCGGTCCTTCATCAGATCCATTCCGTTAACGAGTACCTGTCCGGAAGAGGGTTTCATCAAAGTCACCAGAATTCGCATCAGGGTAGATTTTCCGGCCCCGTTGGGACCCAATAAACCAAACATACCACTCTCAATGGTCATGTTTACATCCTTAATTGCGTGGTTGCCATTGGGGTAGACCTTATTGAGTCCTTTGATCTCAATCTTCATGCGCGATTTATCTTAAGTATATTCTTGTTAGTAACGGGTAATTATCGATAATTACAGCATTTTGACTGACTTTACATTAAATGGTTTAATGATGGGAAATAATAAAAGGCCATCCATTCGGACAGCCTTTTGATATTTATCTCGCCTGATAATTATTTATTTCACTTTCTGGACAATGGCGCTGAATGCAGCGGGATTGTTCATCGCGAGGTCGGCAAGGACTTTGCGGTTGATTTCGATGTTGGCACCCTTTAACTTGCCCATAAACTGGGAGTAGGAGAGTCCTTCAGCACGAACTGCAGCATTGATACGCTGAATCCATAGTGCACGGAATAACCTTTTTTTACTTTTTCTGTCACGGTACGCATACTGGAGACCTTTCTCCCATGTGTTTTTGGCAACCGTCCAGACAGTTCCTCTTGATCCAAAGTATCCTCTGGTCAGTGAGAGCACCTTCTTACGGCGGGCTCTTGAGGCGACGTGATTGACTGATCTTGGCATTTTTACAAATTTTAGGAAAATGGCGATCCCGATAGTTCAGGATGCTTGTGGGCTCATTTCCCGGTTAAAAAATATTAATTATTTCAAGGAACCTTACCGCAACGCGAGAAGCCTTTTTACATGGGCTGTATCTACGTCGGCCACCATACCCCAATGGGTCAGGTTGCGCTTGCGCTTAGTGCTTTTCTTGGTCAGAATGTGACTTTTGTAAGCGTGTTTCCTCTTGATGCTTCCACTTCCGGTCAGCTTGAAGCGTTTTTTTGCGCCGGAATTCGTTTTCATTTTAGGCATCTCTGTCTAACTGTTTTAAAATTACTTTTTCTTTTTTGGCGAAATAAATATGGTCATTCTTTTACCTTCAAGTTTCGGCAACTGTTCTACTTTTCCGAAATCTTCCAGTGCGTTGGCGAAGCGAAGAAGCAAAATTTCTCCCTGCTCGTTATAAAGTATCGAACGTCCCTTGAAAAATACATAAGCTTTCACTTTTGCACCGTCCTGCAGGAACTTTTCGGCATGTTTTAATTTAAAATTGTAATCGTGTTCGTCTGTATTCGGACCGAATCGTATCTCTTTGACAATAATCTTTACTGCCTTTGCTTTCAGTTCTTTCTGCTTTTTCTTCTGTGCATAGACGAACTTCTGGTAATCAACGATTCTGCAAACAGGTGGCTCTGCATTGGGTGAAATCTCTACCAAATCGAGCTCCATTTCATCAGCCTTTCGAAGAGCATCCTGAATCCTGTAAACACCCTGTGGCTCAACATTGTCGCCAACCAGCCTTACTTCCGGTACACGGATCTGGTGATTGATCCGAAACAATGATTTCTCTTCTTCTTTTGGAGCTCTTGGCCCCTTGGTCCTGATAACTGCTATGGCTTTATCCTCCTATTTTAAGTGAATACCAACTAATTGTACAATTCTGTAAGAATAGATTTGACCTCCTTTTGGATCATCTCCATAAATTCTGTCAAAAGTACCGACCCCTGATCACCTTCCCCCTGACGACGAACAGCAACAGTATCAGTTTCGTTCTCTTTTTCGCCGACGATGAGCAAATAGGGGATTCTTTTCATCTCGTTGTCACGGATTTTCCTGCCTATCTTTTCGTTACGATCGTCAACGACGGTGCGAATATCGGAATTATTTAGATAATCTGAAACTTTTTGCGCATAATCGTTATACTTTTCGCTGATCGGCAATACGACAACCTGCTCGGGTGTGAGCCAGATAGGAAATTTTCCGGCGGTATGTTCGATCAATACGGCACAAAATCTTTCCATCGACCCAAAGGGAGCGCGGTGAATCATCACTGGACGATGGCGCTTGTCGTCCGCACCGATGTACTCAAGATCAAAACGTTCCGGAAGATTATAATCCACCTGAATGGTGCCCAGCTGCCAGCTTCTGCCGATGGCATCCTTTACCAGGAAGTCGAGCTTCGGACCGTAAAAGGCTGCTTCGCCGAGTTCGGTAACTGTATTCAGCCCTTTTTCTGCACATGCTTCGATGATCGCACGCTCGGCTTTTTCCCAGTTTTCATCCGAACCGATGTATTTCTCTTTGTTACCCGGATCCCTCAAGGAGATTTGAGCCGTATAGTTTTTGAAGTCCAATGCTTTGAAGATGATAAAGATGATATCGATTACCTTCAGAAATTCCTCTTTCAGCTGATCCGGACGGCAAAATATGTGGGCGTCGTCCTGGGTAAACCCGCGTACCCGTGTCAATCCGTGAAGCTCCCCACTCTGCTCGTAGCGGTATACTGTACCGAATTCTGCAAGCCTGACGGGAAGGTCTTTGTACGAACGTGGTTTGAAACGGAATATTTCGCAGTGGTGCGGACAATTCATCGGTTTCAACAGGTATTCCTCACCTTCCGTTGGTGTTCTTATTACCTGAAAAGAATCCTTGCCATATTTTTCATAGTGACCCGATTTCTTATAGAGTTTGACATCGCCAATATGCGGTGTAATCACCTGGTCGTATCCGAATTTCTTCTGGACTGTCTTTAGAAATTTCTCCAATTGCTCACGTAACATCGCTCCTTTGGGAAGCCACATAGGTAAACCCTGACCAACTTCCTGAGAAATCATAAACAATTCCATCTCTTTTCCGATCTTGCGATGGTCGCGTTTTTTTGCCTCTTCCATCAGCACGATATACTCTTCAAGCAATTTCTGCTTGGGGAAGGTGATACCATAGACACGGGTAAGCATCTTGTTTTTCTCGCTGCCGCGCCAGTAGGCTCCTGCAATACTGGTCAGTTTCAGCGCTTTGATATAACCGGTATTGGGAAGGTGGGGTCCGCGGCAAAGATCAGTAAAGTTTCCTTGCTGATAAAGGGTGATCGTGCCATCTGCCAATTCAGAAATCAGCTCCTGCTTATATGGATCCCCTTTTTTTGTAAATAATTTCAGCGCATCCTGTTTTGAAATTTCCGACCTGATAATTTCTGATTTCGAGCGGGCAAGGTCCATCATCTTCTTCTCGATTTCTGCCAGGTCTTTTTCTGTAATTGTCTTACCTTCAGGCAGATCTATATCGTAGTAAAAACCATTGTCGATAGATGGTCCGATGCCGAATTTCGTGCCCGGCAGATAAGCCTCGATGGCTTCTGCCATGATGTGGGCCGATGAATGCCAAAAAGTATCTCGTCCCTCCTTGTTATCCCAGGTGTGCAATTTGATGGAAGCATCTGAATTGATCGGACGCATCAGATCGCGAACTTCTCCGTTGACAGAAATGGAGAGGACCTCTTTGGCCAGATTTCTGCTGATCGCTTCAGCAATCTCTAATCCGTTGACTCCTGCACTAAACTCTCTGACAGAGTTATCTGGTAGCGTTATCTTAATCATCTTGGTTTTTTTATGAAGGTGCAAAATTAATGAACTTCCGCCGTTTCATCAAATCTATTTTAACCTTTGTGAAGGAAAGATTTCAGGTTAAGCCGTTTTTTTGATCCTAGCCAGGAAATTGCTCCCCGCAGGAAGGGAATATTTTCTATTTTTGGAGGTTGAAATAAAATTTATTATACTCATAAAATGCTAAAAAGTTATTCCTTGCTTTTACTGGTCCTGGTGGCTACGCTGGATCTGCAAGCCCAAAGACTTACCATCGAAGATGTGGTCATCAAAAGAATCTACGGCCAGAAAACCGTGAATGGCCTGGCTTCCATGAATGATGGTCTGAATTATACTACCCTCGAAAACGCAGGTAAAGAAATTGTCAAATACAGTTACAAGACAGGAGAGATAGTGGCCACCCTGCTTGATATCACTGCATTGAAAAACGATTCGCTAAAATCCATTACCGAATACCATTTCAGCAGCGATGAGAGTAAAGTGCTTCTGATGACTGATCGCAAACCAATTTATCGCAGATCGTTTACTGCCAATTACTTTATTTACAATTTTGTAACCAAAGAGCTGAAAAGATTATCAACTTTCGGAGAACAGCAACTGGCTACCTTCTCACCCGATGGGGAACGGGTTGCATTCGTCAGGAAGAACAATCTGTTCGTTTGTAGCCTTCGTTTCGGAACTGAGCGACAGATCACCACCGACGGAGAGTTTAACAAAATTATCAATGGAGCACCCGACTGGGTTTACGAGGAGGAGTTTGAATTCAACAAGGGTTTCGAATGGTCACCGGATAGTAAACAACTGGCATACATGAAGTTCAATGAAGAACAAGTGCAGGTTTTTCATTTTCCGTTATACAAGGGATCCAATCCCGAGAAAAAAGATCTTGCTGTTTATCCAGGCGAATATAGTTTCAAATATCCGAAAGCCGGAGAGAAAAACGCTGTCGTTCAGATTTGGGTTTATGACATCAAGAGCGGTCACAACATCCGGATGGAAACTGGAAAGGAGACCAACAATTACCTGCCTAAGATCTTATGGACCAACAGCGGTTCAGATTTGGGTATTTTTCGTATGAACCGGCTGCAAAATAAACTTGAACTGCTTTTAGCCAATCCGTACATCGGGGATACCCGCCTGATTTATACCGAAAAGAACAGCAGGTATATTGAAACCGACTTTCTGGATAACTTTCAATTTCTGGCAGACAATAAAAATTTCATTGTTCTCAGCGAGCAAAATGGTTATAAACACCTCTATCTCTACGATATGAGCGGAATTAGGGTCAGGCAACTCACAGAGGGGAAATTCGATGTGATCAAATTTTATGGATATGATCCACTGAAGAAGGTATTTTACTATCAGGCAGCTGCAGTTGTTCCCATGCAGAAAGAGGTATATTCCATCACCCTCGACCAAAAGACAAAAAGAGTGCTTTCAACACAAAAGGGAACCAATAATGCTGATTTCAGCAACGGATTTAAATATTATGTCAATACTTTTAGCAATATTACAACACCGAATCTGGTTACTTTACATGATATTTCAGGCAAGCAGATCCGTATATTGGAAGACAATTCTGCGTTGAAAGGGAAACTTGCAGCGATGCAGTTGCCGCACAAGGAGTTTTTTAAATTTACAACTTCTGAAGGTATTGAGCTGAATGGCTGGATGATAAAGCCGGTTCCGTTCAATCCTGAGTCTAAATATCCTGTATTAATGACCCAGTACAGCGGTCCAAATTCACAGCAGGTACTTGATCTGTTTTCAGTTGGCTGGAACGACTATCTTGCGCAGCAGGGGTACCTTGTAGTTTGCGTTGATCCTCGCGGTACAGGTGCCAGGGGAGAAGAATTCCGCAAATGTACCTACGGTCAGTTGGGGAACCTTGAATCTGACGACCAGGTTGAAACTGCGCGTTTTTTGTCGAAACAGCCTTATGTTGATGCCAAAAAAATTGCCATCTGGGGCTGGAGTTATGGGGGCTTTATTTCGGCGATGACCTTGTGTAAGGGCGGAGACCTGATACGTGCTGCCATCGCTGTCGCTCCCGTAATCAGTCACTATTTATACGATACTGTCTATACTGAGCGTTACATGGGGATGCCGGATCAGAATCCGGAAGGTTATGGGCAGAATTCACCTATCGCGCTGGCAAAAGGCATCAAAGGAAAATTACTGCTTGTCGCCGGAACCGCTGATGACAATGTTCACTACCAGAATACCATCGAATTTGCCGAGGCACTTGTTCAGGCAGGTGTTCAGTTCAGGATGATGTCTTACAACAACCGCAATCATAATATCACCGGGGGCAATACGACGATGCATCTTTATACCATGTTTGACGAATTTTTGAATGAAAACCTGAAGTAGCCTATGAGATATAAGACATGAGTGATGAGACATGAGATATGAGAGACTGGGTAAGGTGATTTCCAGTTCTCTTATTATGCGGAAATATTCAATCAGATTTTCAAAATCTCATGTCTTATATCGCATATCTTTTTTGTTTTTTAATTGAAAAGTATATATTTGCACCTCATTTCACGCCCAGATGGTGAAATTGGTAGACACGCTAGTTTCAGGGACTAGTGCTCGTAAGGGTGTGCAAGTTCGAGTCTTGTTCTGGGCACCGAAAATTGGAGTTAAAAGATGAAAAGCACTTAAATCAGATGATTCAGGTGCTTTTTTTTGCATATATCATCGGGAACTTTCCTGAAATCATTCAAAAATTAACCGTGATAATGTTTAATAAGTGCTTAATTTTTGATTCTTTTGCTTTCGATTTTCTCCGAGTTATTTTTTCTAATTGCTGCTGCAAATGAAAGGCTAACCGATGGGCATAAATGGAAACGCTTATGCCTCCCGAAGGAATATATTCCTTAATTTGGAAAGGAGATACAGATGCTGCTTATTTTTGGCTCTTCATCGTTCGGTGAAGACTGTATCCGTGTATTTTCTCGGGAAATGAGATTCATAGTTTTTCTATCATGGAATATTTGTTTCTTGTTTCGCTGTTCATTGTTGCATTTCTCTACTCATCAGTTGGGCATGGCGGGGGTACGGGTTACCTTGCGCTTTTGGCCCTTTTTGGTATTTCACCGGTTTTTATGAAATCTACGGCATTGATAATCAACGTTTTTGTTTCTGCAATTGCATTTTTTAGCTATTACAAGGCCGGATTTTTCAAATGGAAACTGATTTTCCCCTTTTTAATCACTTCCATTCCCTTTGCTTATATGGGCGCACTGATCAAGGTGAATCCTTCGACCTATAAAATCATTCTGGGCATTTTTTTATTGATTGCTGTGGCACGTATGGTATTTGTGCCTAAGTCAATAAGAGAAATATCCACGAAAGTTCCTTTTCTGCCGGCACTTGCCATTGGTGCAGTTCTGGGTCTTTTCTCCGGAATGATTGGTATTGGGGGCGGAATTATCCTGAGTCCTGTGCTAATACTGTTTCATTGGGCAAATGTGAAGGAATCTGCCGCTGCTTCGGCCCTGTTCATTTTTTTGAACTCTTTATCAGGTTTGTTTGGACTTTCTTCCGGAGGATTTAGCCTGGAGCCACGCATTATCGTGTGGATTATTGTGGGAGTAGCAGGGGGAATTGTGGGCTCCTACCTGGGAAGTTTCAGGATAAAATCGGAGAGGCTTAAATTCATGCTTGCCGCAGTTTTATTGGTGGCCAGTATCAAACTCTTTATTTTTTAGCATGGAACCCATAGCAATCCCTCAGATGTTGTTAATTGCCGGTTCAGGGCGCAATACAGGTAAAACAACTTTTGCATGCAATATTCTCCGTAAATTCAGTCATGATCATTCAATTATTGCGCTTAAAATTACTCCTCATTTTCACAAAAATGTTCAAAGCGGGAAGGTGATAATAAGCGCGGACAACCTTTATATTGCCGAGGAGACCAGTCACCTTACCGGGAAAGACAGTTCCCTGATGCTTCAGGCCGGCGCTAAGCAATCCTATTTTATCATGACTTCTGATGAGAATCTTCCTGACGCTTTGCAGATAATCGGTGAGCTGCTACCTTCGTGCTCAATGATTGTATGCGAATCAGGGGGATTGCGCGCTCATGTCATTCCGGGTTTGTTTTTCCTGATGAGCAGTCCGAAAACAGAAGCAATAAAACCGGCTACCGAAAAACTGAAATTGCTCGCCGACCGTGTGGTTATATTTGATGGAGAAAACATTGATTTTGACCTGAATTCAATTGAAATTGCCGATAACCGATGGAAATTAAAACAGTGTTCAGATGATGCTATTTGAAGAAGGATTTGAAAAAATAATAGGATATGCACACCCGCTGGGTACTGAGCGGGTGGATTTATTGCATGCCATAACACGGACGCTTGCAGATGATGTATGCTCGGATATCTCTATGCCCCCATTCAATAAATCGGCCATGGATGGTTATGCATGCCGGATCGTTGACATAAAGAATCTGCTGCAGGTAATTGAAGAAATTCCGGCCGGAACTGTGCCAGCAAAAAAGATCGGTGTAAACCAATGTGCCCGGATCATGACCGGAGCAATGGTACCAGAGGGAGCCGATATGGTGGTTATGAAAGAATATATTGAAAAAATCGGTCCGGATCATATACTTTGCACTCCGGAAAATAGTAATACCAATATCTGCTATTTAGGAGAAGATGTTAAAGCCGGAGAACAAGTATTAAAAAAAGGTGATTTCATCACACCGGCACATGTTGCCATTCTTGCATCGGTCGGAGGCGTAGATCCTTTGGTATATAATAAGCCAACGGTCGCAATTCTATCAACAGGCGATGAATTGATGGAGCCTGATGAAATACCCGGAATCTCAAAAATAAGGAACAGCAACAGTTTCCAATTGCTTGCACAAACTCAGCAACTGGGCGTCACACCTGAATATCTTGGTATTGTGCCCGACGATGAAGTTTTACTTAAAAATATGCTGGAGATGGCATTGGAGAAATTTCAGGTAATCCTCATCTCAGGCGGGGTATCGGTTGGCGATTTCGATTTTGTACCCAAAATCCTGAAGCAACTGGATGTTAACATCCATGTTCATGGTATGGAAGTAAAACCCGGAAAACACCTTTTATTCGGGGAAAGAGCAAATCATTTTGTTTTTGGTTTGCCGGGGAATCCGGTCTCATCATTCGTTCAGTTTGAGGTATTGGTTAAACCATTTCTGATGGCAATGATGGGGAATTCGGCCACTAAGTCATGCTTGTATCTGCCTCTTGAAGAGGATTATGTCAGAAAAAAAGGAGATCAGCTATTTTTTGTACCGGTTACAATAACCGGACAAGGAACAGTGCTTCCGGTTGAATATCATGGTTCGGCACATATTCATGCATATACCCGTGCACAGGGTATTATGGAAATTCCCAAAGGAGTATTCATTCTTAAGAAAGGAGAAATTGCCTGTGTACGACCGCTTTAACAGACATATCAATTACCTGAGGATCTCAGTAACCGATCGATGCAACTTGCGTTGTACCTATTGCATGCCTGAAGAAGGAATTAGCCTGATGAATCATCAGGATATTCTTTCGTTTGAAGAAATCACGGAGGTCGCAAGGGTTGCTGTTGGTCTCGGTATCGATAAATTCAGGATTACAGGAGGAGAGCCGCTGGTACGGAAGGATATTGTGAAACTGATAGCTCAACTGGCTTGTATTCAAGGTGTAAGGGATCTTTCCATGACCACCAACGGGATTTTTCTGGAAGAACTTGCCCAACCTCTCAAAGATGCTGGTTTACATCGTGTGAACATCAGCCTGGATACTTTAAATCCGGATAAATTCAGCGAAATTACCAGAGGAGGGGATATTCAAAGTGTTTTAAGAGGCATCAATGCGGCAAAGGCGGCAGGTCTTAACCCAATAAAAATTAATTGCGTAGTATTTAAATCTTCGATAGAAAAGGATGCCATCCAGGTAAAGGAATTTGGACGTCTCAATAACCTGAATGTAAGGTTTATTCAGCAAATGAATCTCGAAAGCGGTGAATTTTCGGTTGTGGAAGGCGGAAACGGCGGTAACTGCCATCAATGCAACCGGCTCCGGCTTACGGCCAACGGAATGGTAAAACCCTGCCTGTTTGATGAGCAGGAATTTTCAGTGCGCGAACTTGGGGCCGAAAAAGCCTTGATCAATGCTTTAAATTGCAAACCGCTTAATGGTTGTTTCAACCGAAAAGGAAGTTTCTATAATATTGGAGGATAAATCTATGACAGAATTAACTCATACCGATTCTCAGGGTAATGCCCGCATGGTGGACGTTACCGGTAAGGAGGAGCAAATGCGCGTAGCAAAGGCATCCGGGCATATAAAGTTGTCGCCTGATACTTTACTGCTAATCTCCAAAAACCTGTTGAAAAAAGGTGATGTATTGACCATAGCAGAAATTGCAGGGATCCAGGCAGCCAAGCGGACATCTGACCTGATCCCCCTTTGTCACAACATCGTATTGAACAAAGTGCTGGTAAAGGCCACTTTGAATGATAATGGAGTAACTATCTCCAGTGAAGTGCGCTGCACCGGAATAACCGGCGTCGAAATGGAAGCGCTGACGGCTGTAGGCGTATCCTTGCTGACTATCTATGATATGTGTAAAGCAGTTGATAAAGAGATGGTTATCAATCAAATACAACTGATCGATAAAACAAAAACAAATATACCAGGGTAAGATGCAAAAGATCGAAGTACTGTCAGTAAATATCTCTGAGAACAAAGGAACGATTAAATTGCCTGTTGATAAAATTGTCCTAAACAGAAGTGGGGTAGAAGGTGATGCACATGCCGGAAAATGGCACAGACAGGTTAGTTTGCTGGGGAAAGAGAGCTTTGAAAAGATGGAATCTTCGGCAGGACGAAAGCTCCAATACGGGGAATTCGCCGAAAATATTACTACGGAGGGATTCCTTCTTTATCAAATGAAACCCTTCGACAGACTTATCTGCGGAGATATCCTGCTGGAGGTGACTCAGATCGGTAAGAAATGCCACGGTACCAATTGCGCTATATTTCAGGAAACCGGTAACTGTGTGATGCCAAAAGAGGGAATCTTTTGCCGGGTGCTTGAAGGCGGAGTGCTTCAGGAGGGTGACCTGCTGGAGTACCATCCAAGAGTGATGAAGATACACATCATCACGCTGAGTGACAGGGCAAGTCAGGGAGTTTATAAGGATATCAGCGGACCGTTGCTGAAAGAATTATCGGAAGATTTTTTTACGGGGAATGGTCGTCCCTATTTGATTGAAAATTCGGTAATACCTGATGAAGAATTGCAGTTAAAAGCTTTGTTGAAGCAATTAATCAGCCAGCATACGGATATTATCTTTACCACCGGAGGAACAGGTATAGGACCACGCGACATTACCCCGGATGTAATAAGATCACTGCTCGACAAAGAAATTCCCGGAATCATGGAGATGATTCGGGTAAAATATGGCATGCAGTTTCCAAATGCATTGGTAAGCAGGAGTATCGCAGGTGTGGCGGGAAAGACATTGATCTACGCACTTCCCGGAAATCCGAAGGCTGTGAAAGAATACGCGGATGAAATATTCAAAACGGTGGAACATTCCTTCCGGATGCTTTATGCAATCGACGAACACTAAATCAAATACCGTGATCGTTTGGATAAACCAGGCCCCACGGTTTTCTTATGTGATCCATTATTTCCATGATTTGTATGGACTCCTCCAGTGGCATGAGCGGAGATTCTTTTAATCCTTCTTTCAAACAGCGCATCACTTCCTTTGCTTCGTAATTGAGCGCATTCCCGATCAACGGCTCTTCGATTACCTCCTTTTCCTGTTTATTAATAAATAATGACGCTTTTGTAGGTACAGCAAAAACATCATGGACTTTAATATATCCCTCTGTACCAAATATATATGCATCATTTACAGCAACAGTCCGCAAAGCAAAAGATAAATCAGCGATTTCGCCCTTATCATATTTCAAAATGGCTACTCCCTGTTCATCAGAACCCCAATCTCCGATATGACTTAGCCCTATAGATTCCACCGGTGATTTTCCAAATATCATCGAAGCGAAAGAGATTACATATATACCAACATCAAGCAGACTGCCGCCTCCCAATGCAGGATTCAGATGCCTGCCTCCCAGCGAAAATTCTCCCCGTGCACACCGGGAAGCTTTTACCATTCTCACTTCACCGATCAGACTTTCCGATATCCACGCCAATACCTTTTTAATTAAAGGAATATGACGGGTAATCATGGCTTCCATAAGGAATACATTCTCCTCCTTTGCGACACGCACCATCTCCCTGGCTTCATCAGCATTTATTGCAAATGCCTTCTCACACAAAACCGCTTTTCCTTTACGCATGCACATGACACTGTTTTCGAGGTGAAAAGCATGAGGTGTTCCGATATAAACCACATCGATATCGGGATCATCAGCCAGTTCCTGATATCTGGCGTAAGCTTTGGGAATTTGATACTTTTCAGCAAATTTTTTGGCTGAATCCATGTCTCTGGACGCAACTGCTGCAAGCTCAGCCCCAGGCAACAGGACCAAGGCATCTGCAAATTTTCCGGCAATATGTCCGGTACTTAGAATACCCCACTTAATTTTCTTATCCACAATTGATTTATTCTTGCGCTAATATATAAAATTCTGATAATGAATATAAATATTGCATGTTATTTGCGCAAGTACCTGGCTATTCCGTTTTCCAGGTCTATACCATGCAAGTTTTTCGCAAGGATGATCCCGTTCCCGTCAATCAAAATATTGTATGGTAACGCCTGTATATTGTAAGTTTTGGCCACAGGAGATTTCCAGAATTTCAGATCGCTTACCTGGATCCAGTTTATTTTATTTGTGGTAATAAAATTCTCCCAATTGGGTTTCTTTGCATCCAGTGAAACGCCATAGATTTCAAAGCCTTTCCCGTTTGTAAAAACAGCCTGCTTGTATTTGTGATATAAATCAGCGAGTTCCGATTGTTCTTGTACGCATGGTGCACACCAGGTTGCCCAAAAGTCGATCAATACCAATTTTCCTTTTAGCGATGATAACAATAATGTATCTCCCTTGACTGAGGGAAGCCTTATCTCCGGAGCCCTATCCCGTGGTTCAAGACCATTTTGCTGTGCATACACAGTTGAGACAGTAGCGGAAAATACAAACAGGATGAGAGATAATATGAAAATTTTCATTACATAATTGTTTGAAATTTAATCATTTAATGGATATCCCTTATCGATCCAGTCTACTTTAATATTTTGGGGCAGGTTTAATAGCTTATAATTGGTGAATTGCATATTTTTTAAAAGCTCCATGGCAGGCCTTACATTGGGACAACTGGCGAATGGACAGCACCCGCAATAAACTACAATCTGTGCATTTTTTGGCAGTTTGTTTAATTTTTCCTTTAAAAGATTCAGGTTCTGATTCATCATAACAGGACCAATATCAATAGAACCTTTGATGATTGCCTCCATACCTATACTAAAGACTACTGGTTGTGGCGATTTGGAATTATTCAGAACTTTAGCAAGATCAGCCGGTGGTAACAACTGCTGCTGTGTCCAGGGTTCATTCTGTCTCTGCGAGATAAATTGACCAGAGGCAAAAAACGATGTTGCAAGGGCAAAATACAGGATGATAGAAATTTTTATTTTCATGTTTTGTAATTGATTGATAGATTTATGGGAAGGTGTATTATTTAGCATACACCCTCCCATTTTCTTTACTTCTTACCGGTATTGATACCAAAAGGTACATACAGGGGGCAGAAACTGATTAAGCTTGTAATCACAAAGATAACTGCCAGTGCAATCAGAATGATTGGCCAATCCCGGTTTGTACAGACTGTATTTTTGCGGTTCCATTGCCACGATGTAACACTTTTTGTCGCATTTGCCACATGTGCCCCTGTTTTGCAATCCATTCGGGTCCATCTATTGCAGCAATATCACCAATGGCAAAAACATCACTAAATCCATGAACCTGGACATCTTCAAATTTTGCATGGCGGACAGGAACCCAGATCGAGATGGGATAGATATAGAGGTAATCACGATCGGAGATTAGTGTGACCTTGAATTTTCGGCTTTTTTGGAGTTCAATGGCTGTTTGAATCCCTGCAAATCCACCTCCCAGTATTAATACCTGCTTCATCTTTAATAATTTAATCTTTAATAGACCGGCGAAATAGATTTCTTACAGGGAGTTTATCTCCTTAAGAAGGAATTCTTTTGATTTGATTCCCACGAATCGGTTGACCTCTTTCCCGTCTTTGAAAAGAATCATGGTTGGAATGCTTCTGATGTTGTATTTGGAAGTAACTGTCTTGTAAAGCTCAATGTTAAGTTTACCAACTGATTTGCTGTCCGAAATTGCATCCGCTACATCATTTAAAACTGGAGACATCACTTTGCAGGGGGCGCACCAGGAAGCCCAGAAATCGACCAGGGTCACCCCTTTTTTAATTTGTTGGCTGAAGTTCTGGTCGGTTAAGAGTTTAATCTTTTTATGATCTGCCACCACCGGCATGTTCTTCATTTTTCTGAATGTCCAGTATACATAACCTGCAAAGATCAGCAGGGTACTAAAAATTAGTAGAATCCACATCATCATACTTTTTCTCTTTTTAGAATTAATTCGTTGATATTACCGGTAATTTGTTCTTTGGTCTGGATGCCGGAAGTGGCCTTTACTACATAGCCATTTTGATAGTAAACGGTAAAAGGAATACTATTAAAATCTTCAACTTCAGGTAAGTTGCGTACTATAAATGATTCGGGATTGTCAAATTCCATGTCACAGAATCTTACCTCACGATAACTGTTCTCCAAAGATTCGGCTACCCTGTATACCGGAACACATTGAGCGCCCATCCTCCCGCAGACCACCATGACTTTCTCATTTTCGGCAATCATTCTGCTCAGATCAGCCGCGGTTTCCAGGTGGGTCAAGTTTGTGTACAACATAAACGGGTTGTATTTAATATTTAAATGCAAAGTTAGGCATGTACGCATAATTAATTTAAAATTGGAGAGCGGTCTGGACAACTTACGGATTGATTTAGGACAAGTTTTTTATTTAAATGAGAATGTCCCTACAATTCACTTCATGGCTATTTTGAATGATTTAAACTACCTTAGCACATTAAACCCAGTTTCTATTTTCATATGAAACCAATCCTTGAATCCGATCAGGAGTTTATATGTGATATTCAGCCCGGTGAATTTGTCGGACTTTCAGCTGTCTTCACAAAAAACACTTTTAACTATTCATCAGTAGCCTTGACCGATTGCCAGGTCTATCTTGTTGAAAAAGAGGCCATCGTGAAGGTAGTTAAGCAAAACGGAGTCTTTGGCTTCAATCTGATCAAACGTTATTGTGAGCAAAATGGGAACCTTTTAGACAGGTTGAGCCAGGTTCTCTACCGGCAAATGAATGGACGTATCGCTGACATCTTGTTATATATGAACGAATTAAAAGCCAAAACTCCAGAGATATTTCAACTGCTTTCAAGAAAGGATATAGCAGACTTTGCAGGCATTTCGACAGAAAGTTGTGTTAAACTTCTAAAGAATTTTGAAAAAGATGGATTGATTGAATTGAATGAAAAGGATATTATAATCGTCCATCAAAGTGGATTGTCGGAAATAAGCAAAAAAGGATAAAATCGGAGCCATTATTGTCCATTCCATAAGCTTTTCTGGCATGACCTTCCTTCTCTTTAAAATCCCACAGGGCAACTAGTCCCGGAGTAGCTTTGATATTTCTAACTAAACCTGGCTTTATTTTGGCAGCAGGAGTCTGAGCTACAATTGTAAAGGAGATGCCCAATGATAATACAATCAGCATGAATTGGTTCATGTTATATTTTGAGAGTCGATGGGATAAACCTGGTATTTTAGTTTTGAGAATTGGAATTCATAAAATAAATTGAACAAAAAGCTGAAAATTCTTTTTATACGATGACATATCGTATATTTGTAATTAATAATGGTTTTTAAAATATCCTATATATGAAAGTAACAGCAATAATTCCAGATGAACTTGTAAGGGAGACACAAATATTGTCAAATGCGAGGAATATCACAGATGCCATGATCATTGCCCTAAAGAACTATATTGCCCTTCAAAAACTGAAGGCAATGGGAGAAGCAATCAATGAAAAACCATTGCAATTTAGTTATACAGCTGGGGAAATCAGAGATTTAAACAGGCAGTAATGGATATCATTGTTGACTCTTCTGTTTGGTTTGAATACTTCAAAAGGAAGGATCCATATTTTCAGGAAGTACAGAAAAATTTGGATGCATTAAATATTAAAATATTGGATCCGATTGTAGGTGAAATTTTGCAGGGAGCACTCAATCAAAGTGAAATAAATTTTCTTAAAAAGTATCTTCAGTATGTTCCAAAAATAGAAATCAAGGATTTATTTGAAAAAGCTGGTGACTATTCCTTCCAAAACAAGCTTATTTCAATAGGAATTGGCTTGATAGATGCCAGCCTGATTTATGCAACGATTGAAACCAACTCATTACTCTGGACGCTGGATAAGAAAATAATCAATGCGCTGGATAGAAAATATCTTTACAAAGCAGACCCAAGTTAAAGTCTGACGAATTATTTTTCTCGCAAAGCACGCAAAGAAACGCAATGTGTCTTGAAGTGCTTCGCGAGATTTTTCTTTGATACCAATCCACTCGTTATTTAGCCCCATTTTTCACCTTAAATACCCAGGCATACTGGCACGGAATATTTGCAGGAGTAACGGCGGGTGGTGTGATTGTCAGTTTATTTCCTGAAGATGCATATTTTACTTTGCCGTTGAAGCCCAGCATTGAAACGGATTGGGCATTCCCAATACCCTCCACTACGATTGATTTATCCTGCCATTTGGTGACGATAACATACAAATCGTTCCCTTTTTTGGTGAAATAAACAGATGTTTCAGGCTTGACTACCGGAGCCATTTCCCATTTACGGGTCTCATAAATAGCCTCACCATTCACTTTGAGCCATCCGCCCATGTCGGACAGGCGTTGCTGCATAATCTCGGGAATACGGCCATCAGCAGTCGGACCAATGTTGAGCAGCAGGTTTCCGCCACGGGCTACCTTATTGATAAGTATGTGCACCAACTCTTCCGAGGTTGAGTAATCCTCCAGAATTTCATTGCGGTTGTAACCAAAGGAACCGGCAATACCACGGCACTCCTCCCAGGGATGGGAGAATTTGGTATCATTGGCATTTCCTTCGTGAACCAGGTCATATTCTGTGGTGTAGATACCCCCGTGCTTGCTGCGGGTCTCCTTGCCCCAGCGGTCGTTGACCACTACTGTATTTTTTACCGGCGATTCATTGTAAAGCCAGGCCAGGAACTGGGTGCTTTTCCAGGCTTCGCTCGGATGGTCCCACTCTCCGTCGGTCCAGACCACATCAGGCTGGTAGCGGTTAACCAGATCCTTCATCTGGGGAATCATGTGCTGATCGACGTACTCATTCAGGCTGGCTTTGTAAAGAGGATTAAACCATTCGTAAAGTGAATAGTAAAATCCCATGTGCAATCCCTTCTCTTTCACCGATTTGGACAGATCGCCGCACAGGTCGCGGTGAGGGCCTGCATCCATGGCATTCCAGTTCCAGCTCTGTTTGCTGGGCCAGAGGGCAAAGCCTTCGTGGTGTTTGGAGGTGAGTACAACGTATTTTGCTCCTGCCTCTTTAAACCGCTCAGCCCAGCCATCCGGGTCGAACATTTCTGCTTTGAACATATGGGCAAAATCCTGGTATTTGAAATCCTTGCCATACACCCGGTTATGGTAATCAATAAAAAACTGCTGGGTCTTGGAGGGATTTACCCAGCGGCTCCAGTACCACTCGGCATACTGCTCATAAATGCCAACTTTATCCCGTTTGGTAGGACTGTATGCAGGAACCGAATACAAACCCCAATGGATAAAAATTCCAAATTTAGCATCCTCAAACCAGGTAGGGATGGGACGGCTGTCGATTGATTCCCATGTAGGTTGGTAAGTTTTCTGGGAGAAACAGTTTGAGACCACCAGAAGGAAAAGTGTCAAAAAAAAAGGTGATAATTTTTTCATAATATTTGTTTTATGCTTAGCAGAAAGGCATGTACAAAGATAAATAATGGTGATAGCAAATCAAAAGCCTATGCTGGGCTCTCTTTTTTATTTACCTGTCAATCTCCAATAAACAACATAGCGCTCATCATGTATTTGATAGTACGGCACAAGTGTTGCTTTTTCCTGCAGAGCATCTTTCACTTCAAAAGTCAATGGGGATTTCTCCGGAACCTGCTTCACCAGTTCGGAGATCCGCTTTCCCCCCATATTCAGCACGGTTTTGAGGTTTCCCGGTATAGGATTCTTAGCCAGGTCATCCTGGTCTTCAGCAAATGGCGGCTTCTCTCCCATGCCCTCTTTCCCCATTGCTCCGGCCAGTATGACAGGCCCATAAGCAACAGCGGCAATATTTGGATTGTCATTAACAGGAACCAGCCGAAGCGACATAGGGATAGTTACCTCAACCACATCCCCCTTTTTCCATTTCCGCTCCAACTGGATGTAGCTGCCAGGTAGATCTTTTACAATTTGATTGGCGCCATTAATTTTTACCTTCATCCCTGATGTTGCCCAGGCAGGAAATCTCACCAGCAAAGCATATTTCTCTCCGTTTGTAGACAGAATGGTTAGCTTGGAGTTCTCTTTTTCAGGATATTGGGTCTCCTGGCGGAGCTGGATCCCTTTCTCCCGCCAGGTTACCTCTGACGGGATGAAAAGATTAACAAACAGATTTCGTTCGTTGTGAAAATAGATGGCTTCGCCGTATTTTGCATGGTTTTCGAAACCGGTTCCAACGCAGCACCAGTAAGAGTCATTTGCTGTGCTGTAGACTTTGAAAGTACCTGATTTCATGGGCATGAAATAGCAAACCATGCCCGTTTCGGGATCCTGGCTACCTAAAATATGGTTATACAAAGCCCGTTCATAATAGTCGGCATATTTGGCGTCTGCCGTCCATGAAAAAAGATGGTCGGTCAGCTTCAGCATGTTGTAGGTGTTGCAGGTCTCCGTGGTTCGGTGTGAGAGGTGTTTGGAAAGACTATCCGGAGCAAAGAAAAATTCGTTGTCGCTGTTACCACCTGTGGCATAGGTATGATGCTGAATGACAGTATTCCAAAAGAATTCAGAGATCTGTTTTTGTTTGACTTGTCCGGTAAATTCGTAAGCCCTTGCCTCCCCGATGATCTTTGGAATGTAGGTGTTGGCATGGTGTTTTGGCAATACATCATTTTCAATGGCCAGTGGATCGAGTTGCAAATGGTGATAAAACATTCCAGCTGTTTTCAGGTATTTTTCATCCCCTGTGAGGGAGTATAAATTGTACATCACTTCGCTCATGCCGCCAAACTCAGTCAACAACATCTTATCCAGTTGTGACTGGTTTAAACCAGACAGTTTCAGATAAGCCCAATCTCCCATCTTTTTCGCCATCGCAAAAGCCGCCTCGTTGTCGCAATTGAGGTACATATCGAGCAGTCCGGCATAAATCTTGTGCAGGGTGTACCAGGGAGCCCAAACCCAGCCATCACTTATGGTTCTGTTGATAAAGTGTTGCGGAAAGGCACTTAAATAGCCATTCTGATCGAGGGCATCCTGTACTTTCTTTAGCTCAGTGACCAGACTGTCCCCCTTCAATTTGAAGATTTGCTCGCCGGTTGAGGCATACATCAGTGCCAATCCGGAAAGTACATGCCCGGTGGAGTGTCCCCGAAGTTCTACAGTGGGTTCTTCCCAGCCTCCCAGGGCTTTGGCTTTGGAGGGAATACCGGCATTTAGCCTGAAGGTATGCAACAACCGATTGTTATCTAAGGAAAGAAGCCATTTTGATTCAGTCTTTTGATTTTCGAGAAACTGTGATTCCAGCAGTTTAACATCCTTAAGATCAAAGGATAAAGCCTTGATTGATACTTTGTCGTTGACAACCATTTTATTTGCATGCTGTCCAGGATAGTGCGACTGGGCAAAAAGGGCAGTCCCTCCGGTACTTCCATAGAAAATTGAAATGCTGATCGTTGCACAAGAAATAATGAATTTTTGCAGTGTTTTCATGCCGGATATCTTTTTTAATTTTTACTGAAGGATGTTTCCCCTGTTTTGATATTTAGCTTCCATGGTTTTGGTTCAGGAAGCCACAACTTGCCATCTCCAATTTCCAAAGGCATCCAGAGATACCTGGAATCGTATTGTGTTTTAGGCTTCCAGATATCTCCCATAAATATCACGGTGGTTTTTTTTGTACCAACGACTTTTATTAGCATGGTGGATTGTGATCCATAAGTATTTGTTAAAACAGGTGCAATGTCTTTAAACGCTGTCCAAGGTCCTTCAAGAGTAGGTGCTGTGGAGTATTTGTTGGGATTAGCATTCCAACCTGTTAATGCAGAACCAATTGAGTAATACAATCCCTGGTAATGCACGATGGCACCCCCTTCCATGTGCGCTTTTACCAGCGTCATCTCCTTCTCGACATCCATGTAATCTTTAGACAACCTGGCAATTCGAAAGCCAAACGGACGATCCTCAAAGACCAGGTAAGCGGTGCCGTCATCGTCTATAAACTGCCCGATATCGCGGCTTTCATGCCCAAGTGGACGGAATCTTTTTACATATTTGTACTCGCCGTCAGGTTTATCGCAGGTGGCAACTCCCACTTGAGCAATCTTATAACCTCTGTCATCCAGGTGAAAATACATCACGTATTTTTTAGTTCCGGCATTGTAAAATACCTTTGGACGCTCCAGTACCCATTTGTCAGATAGCGTATCAGGTGGCAACATTTTAACAACATTGCCCATAAACTTCCAGTTGGTCAAATCTTTGGAAGAGTAACAGCTTACGTAACGGAATTTCGGATCAAGCCCTTTGCCGCGTTGCTCCCCATACCAATAATAGGTTCTTTTAATTTTGATGATCCCACCACCGTGTGCCTGTATGTGGTTGCCGTCGCTATCCGGCCATACCTGGCCTGGCCTGATACTATCCTGACTGACAGGTTTTCCTGCAGCCTGGACTTTTATCACCGATAGGTAAATCAGGCACACAAACATCAAACTCCATTTTGCTAAGTTGCTGACAGTATTCATGGTAATAAAATCGTAGATTTTGATAGATTTATTTTACACCCGAAAAAGTTTTCATTGTTGCATGCTCCAGCAAAACAACCCGATCGGGTACATTGGTTTTAAACTGACCTGGGTCGTATCCAACGTTGGAAACGACAGGATGACAAAGTCCTATAACAACTTTTGCAGGATAATAGGATTTTCCTGCAAAAGTAATATCCTGTTCAAACCTGAACCACTTATCTTCCATAAAGTGCTCGGTGTTGTAATCGCCGACAAAGAGATTGTGGCCTGGATTAAAGACGACAGGGTAACGGCAGCATTCGATCTCCAGCGTTTGGATAGAACTGCTGTGGTGACTAAATTCGGAATATATGCCGACATTGCAGCAGAGTACCTGAACATCCTGTCCCACAAAATGTTCACTGAATTTAACGCCATAGGCATATCCACCGATCCGGATCAGCCCGATCTCTATCATGGCATGGTTGTCGACCCCAGGGGTTACGAGTCCAACACTACCTCCTCTCCGGGGATTCAATGATTTGCTCAGGGGTGTTTTTGTATCAATCAGGATATTATCGAGCGAACATTTGCTTGCATATCTCAGGTTGATACCTCCCAGTGAGTTGATAACCTGAACAGTATCCTGAGCTGTAGAGGTACGGATGCCAAGGTCTTTAAAATAGGGGGTTGTATAGTTCCACTGTTTCCAGCTTTTACCGGCTCCCTTCACCATGCCAATCACTGCAGCAGACGAATCGCTGCTGACTATTGTCGATAAGAGGATTGTTCCGTTTCTCGAAGGACCGGCGGGAATCAATCCTTGCGCTTCAAATTCGGGGGCCGACTCACCGGCAAAAGTGATCGTACGGGCATGATCGATGTCACTGTATGGAACATACAATTGTGCATGGCAGCTTTGATTGCCTATACTGTCAATCACAGATCCTGAAATCAGATAGATCCCGGCGGGAAAATATACAATCCCACCACCATTGCCGGCAGCTTTATTTATTGCATGCTGAATAGCTTTGGTATCATCAGTTTGGTTATCACCTTTGGCTCCAAAATTTTTTACGTTGAAGCTGTTTCCGGAAGGTTGAAACAAACCCATTCTGATATATAACCAACAGATTAACAGGCAAATTGCAAATGCCACGAATGCATAGAGTACAATGGTTTTTTTCATAAAATCAGCTGTCATTTTGATTTGGCAGCCGGATATTCCAGCTTTTTGATTACCTCCTTAGCCTGCTCATCTTCAGGGTCCAAAACGATGATTTTTGCGAAACATTGCAAAGATTTGGACCGCATCTCAGATGCCATTTTTTTGTCAGTTCTATAGAATCGTTCGAAGCCAAGATAGTAATAGGATCCAAGGTATTTGTAACATTCCACGATTGATTTTTTGTTTTTTGATGGTTCTGTTTTTTCAAGCAGGGACAGTGCTTTTTCGTACATCTCTTTTGCAATGGTGGTCGTTGCTTCGGGATCCAATATAGCGTGAATTCTTCCTCTCCAAATAAAACTCCCTGCATATGCTGCATTCAGTTGATTTACAATAGAAAAGGCACTGTCGGACCTGGAATAGTAATAGGTCATGGATTTTCTGAACGGTGAGCTACCTGATTCTGACATTCCACCGGATTTTTGATGATTCATCATTGAATCCAGTCTCATTCGCCAGATTTCACCTTCAAAATAATATTCTTTCCCTATCAGAAATGTATTAACAATTTTATCTGCTCCATGTTCTATCATCTTTTTATAATAGCCAGCTGCTACTTGATGCATATTATTTTTTGCAGCGAGTTTGGCCAATTCTTCATAAGTATCTGAATTACTTGAGTCTAATGAAATTGATTTTATGTAATTATCCATAGCCAGCGAATCATTTCCCAATTTTTGCATGATTTTGGCATAATAAATATAATCGGAAGCCATAATCTTTTGTGGAGGATGTAACTGAAAAAAACGGTTCAAATATTCCTTCCCTTTTTGATAATCTCCTGTTTCGTATGCGATGTATCCCCTGATACGCAGCAAAACTGACTCTTGATGGCTGATTGAAGTCACTCGCTCAAGAAGCGCTGAAGCTTCATTATTTTTCTTATTGAAAAAAAGAATAATGGCAAATTTCTCCTTGTCTTCCTGTGTCACATCTGCGCGTTCCATGTAGGTCAGGTATGCTTGTTCTGATTCTGGATATCTGGCTGTCGAATATAAAAGATCTCCAAGATATTTGTATACCAGAACCTGGTCTGAATTGATGGCAATGGATTTGTTGAATGCATGCATAGCATCCTTGTAGGATTTTGATCGAAAGTAGAGATACCCAATTGTACGATAAGCAATTGCTGATTTCGGGTCAAAAAAAATGGCCCTGTCATATGCATTGAATGCAGCGCCATAGTTCTTCTTCATCACCTCTAGATCTCCGTTTAACAGGTGAAGCCTGGCATTTTTTGGATGGAGATCCAGCGCGGGTTTCAGGTAGATCCATGCCTTTGCAGTATCGGGTTTTACTGGATTCATGCATCCTTTTGCGATCGTGTAAGATACTTCAGGATTCATTTTATCTGCTCTTCTGGCCCGATCAAAATAGGCTTCTTCACCATTGCGGTCGTTGTTTAGTAAGGAGATTTCTCCCAATCCGGCAAGTGCAAAGGGATTTTTGGAGTTCAGCAACAAGGCTTTCTGAAGATTTATTTTTGCACTGTCTTTATTATTTAAAGCCAAACAACTTCTGGCCAATCCGATCAATGCGTCCGCATCGTCTGGATTGTTCTTTAACCGGTGCTGAAAGATGGCTCTGGCCTTTTTGAACTGCAACTCATCCAGACAGGATGATCCCTGCATATCAGGATCTTGTGCCTGACAGTTTATAATATATATAAAGAAGAAATAGATTGCCAACAGTTGCTTCATAGGTATATTCATAGGAAATTTCGGATAGATTTTTTACAGATCAGGCCTGATATTTACAACCCTGATGGGAGCGACAGCAGGAATTATCCCGGATTTCAAAATGATCCGCTGACCTTTGTCGCTGGCAACAAAAGATACAAATCCTGTTGAAAGTCCGCTCCTTGGTTCTGTATTGATCATATACATTGATCTTGACAAGGGGTACATATTATCCAAAAGGTAAGCCTGGTAAGGTTTATAGCTATTTCCCGGAGTTGGTACATCAGATTCACTGACAGAAAGCACCTTGATTTTCTGGTGAAAAGAGAGGTGCAGTGAGTCATTTTTGTTAACAATCCAACTCGAACCAATAAATCCAAGTACACCGGGATGTGTTGCCGTATATTCTATCACCTGATGGTTGTATTCCAGGGCTGATACTCTGGCTGACGAAAAATCTCCATGGCAGATAGAATCAATCATATAGCTGACAATTCCGGATTTTTCATTGTCGAAGAGGATTCTAATGGGGCCTTTGCTGAGGTCAGGGTTCAGTTCACTCCAGTCAGAGATTTTCCCACTGAGTATATCCCTGATTTGCTTCATAGAGATGAATGAGTTTTTGCAGGAAGGATGAACGATCAGGGCAATGGCATCGGTAGCTATTTTCAGTTCTTTGGGAAAAAGTTTCAGATTGTTTAAAATGGAGATCTCGTCTGATCTCAGTTTACGGGATGCCACGATCAGTTGGACACTGTCACTCAGTAATTGTTTAAATGCTTTGTTTTCAGGAATATATCTGGCTGTGATTTCTGAGTACCCGTAAATTCCCATAAACAGTTCGATTTCTGCTTCGATTACCGGTCGAAAAGTTTCATCCACTGCTATGGTTGTGGTACCGGAGATGGTAGTATTCTTGTAGGGATCACCTTTAAAGAACCGGCAGCCGCTTAACAGCAACAACAATCCCAATAAAAGTCCAAATAATCTCATCTGTCATTTACAATTAGTTCAAAACAAAGCGGATAGGCATTGTGAAACTGACCAATACTGTTTGTCCTTTCTGTTTTCCCGGACTCCACAAGGGCATTTTTTCCATCACCTTCACCGACTCCTCATCACAGCCAAAACCGATCGATTTTATTACCTTGATATTAATGATCTTACCTTCCCTGTTAACGACAAAATTTATTATAACTGTTCCCTGAACACCATTTGCCTGCGCTGATACGGGGTAATGAAGATTGTTTCTGATAAACCGCATCATTTCTCTTTCTCCGCCGGGAAATTGCGGCATCTGATCTACCACCTCAAATGGAACATCCGACTCTCCGCCAATTTTACCGTTATCAGCTGCAGAGGAAAGTGCAGACAGATCATCGTTTCCTTTGTCAAAATCTACCTTGCCAATGGCAGAATTCTCCTCAAGCAGCTCTTTTTGAGTAAGAGGTTGTTCATCAGTAACCTGCTCGTCTGGTTTAACAAGAGGAGGAACAAATTTGACTGTATTTTTCAATAGAGCAGGCGGAGGAGGGACCTCTTTCAGCAGGTTATCCTCTGGTTTTTCAAGCCGGATATCAGTTAACACCCGGACGGCAATATCTTTCTCTGTCCTTTTGGGAAAAATCTGTTTGATCAGCAAGGGTGATGAAACCAATAAAACGAAAAGAACACCCGCGATCAAAAAAGCCCTGAAAACTCTTTTATGAGAATTTGTTCTCAGTTCGTAGCCGCCATATTTGCGGTACCTTGGATCAAAAATAAGATCACACCACTCGCGTGAAAACAGATCATTATTTATTGCCATCAGGATCCTTTATTACTGCATTCAGTTTTGCAATTAAGTCAAGATCGAAGGGAGCGATGTCAACAATGGCATAACGGTCAATATTGCAGATTGCCATTTCGTCGAGCGCATCAATCATATTTTTATAAACAGACTCATCAGTTGCCTTGATCAGAACGATGGGACCGGATTTTTCACTTCGGATCTCACTCATTTTTTGTTCAAACGCTGCTTGTGAAAGCTTTTTCTTCACCTTTTCATCTTTCAAATCCCTAATTTTTGTCATGACCTCATAATTTCTCCTGATGAGATACTTACGAAGACCGGAGGTGGAAAAACTGGTTTTATTCAGAACCGGATCAATGTCATTCTCGCGTGTTCCTTCATAATAATAAACAGTATTATCTTTTCCGAGTAAGACGGTTAAAGTTCTGGAGGCTTTGATTTTTGTCTGCTCTGCTTCAGAAATCTTCTCTCTCGAAGGCATGGCAATCTCCATGGTCTGGGGCTTATTCAAGGTTGTTGCCAACATGAAAAAGGTAATCAACAAAAAACCCAGGTCAACCATGGGTGTTAAATCGACCCTTGTTGACAATTTTTTTGTCCTGCGTTTGTTCTTCCCTGTCCGATGATTTGGAGCTATTTCAGCCATGCTCATTCATTATTGTTTGATTTCGAGGTCTGCAGTATTTTCCAGGGTCGTAATCAGGTTGAACCTGTTTTCATTTATATCCTGGAGGGTATCCATCACTTTTTTTATATAAGGAAAGGCAGTAATCTGATCTGCTTTAATTGCAATACGGTAATCCCTGCTGATACTTCGTGTTGTGCTGATCCAGTTTTTTAGTTGATTGTCCAGTGAGTCACATGGTATACCAGGTGCAAATGCTGCTGATTCACGCTCCTCCGGATTCAATGAAAGAAAAACCTTCATCTGATTAATCGGGACACCAAAAGTGCTGATCAGGCTGAACTCTTTCAATTCTTTCTCAGTAAAAGTAAGATCATATTTTGTTCCCATTTTCTTCAGAAGGGAGATCCTGTTTTCTTGTCCGTCAATGCCAAAGAAGATTTTTCCTTTATTATCCACCATGATCATCAGGATATTCCGTTCCGGAATTTTAATTTCCGAGACGGAAGACGGGGTATTGATTACCGTGGACTCTTTTTTTACGAAGTTGGAAGTTAGCATAAAGAAAGTCAGCAACAGGAAAGCAACGTCGCACATTGCTGTCATGTCAATAACTGCACTCTTTCGGTGTAATTTTACTTTCGGCATAATAAATCGTTAAAATAACTGCTATTTGTGCCTGGCAGCGAAGGTCTTGGCAATGCTGTAACCTGCTTCATCAATGGCATAAGTCAGTTTATCAATTCTGGTAGTAAAATAACTATAGGATACATGGGCAATTGCAGCGGATCCGATCCCAAAAGCTGTATTGACCAGTGCTTCAGAAATGCCCGTTGCAAGTGCGACCGAATCAGGTGCTCCGGCAATGCCCATGGCAGCAAACGACCGTATCATTCCCAAAACAGTTCCCAAAAGGCCCATCAGTGTTGCCAAAGAGGTAATGGCTGCCAGAACAGGTAAATTTTCTTCCAGACTAGGTAGTTCGAGTGAAGTCGCCTCTTCAACGCTTTTCTCAATATCCATAATCTTTTGCTCTTTGGTCATGATTTCCTCTTTCTCCATCTGCTGGTATTTGTCGAGGGCGGCTTTGGCAACGCTGGCAACAGATCCCTGCACCCGATCACATTCATCTTTGGCACCTTGAATATCATCAACTTCAAGAAATTCATCAAGTTTGATCACAAATTTGACCGGTGAGAGATTTCCATGGGCTTTTTTTATGGTGTAATATCTTTCCAGTGAATAGGTTAAAACGATAATCAGCAAGGTCATCAGGACGGGTACAATGTATCCTCCCTTGTAAATTATTCCCAGAAAATTTCCTTGCAGCGGCAGGTTTTCAGAATTGTTACCCTGAAAATTTGAAGGTGTCCCCATGATGAAGAAGTAAACCAACAGTGCAATTACGAATGATGCAGGAATGACAAAGGCTGCGAAAAGCGTTTGTAATTTTGAAAGTACTTTTGGTGGTTTCTTATACATATAATTAGATTTTTAACGTTTAAGCATAAAACACAAATGTATTATTAAATGTAGAGATCCCTCTTTCCACTTAGAATCTCAATGTAGTCTTTGCGGAACCTGCCAAGAAGGTGAGGTTTTTGCTGAAAATATTCAGAGCTTTCAATTTCTGCAAGTTCTTTTTGTATTAATTTCTCCCCGATGGCTTTGGTTTCCGGTGAAGCATAATCGTTCAGATACTCGCGGTAAGTAAGCACAGCATTGAGTTTGCAGAACTTACTCTCTTCACAGTGACTTAGCATACCCATGATGGTCTCACCGGTACGGCCGCAACGATAACCTGCCGTACAAAAAGAAGCGATATAGCCCAATTTTGCAACCTCCTGAATTACCGCATCAAGGTCTCTGGGATCACCGATGGTGAATTGTTTGTTGTCTTGATTGAACTCTTTTTGCTGGTCACTGTAAGCACCGATGCCTATCCGGGTGGAAGCATCCGTCTGGGTACAGCCAAGCTGAAGAACCTCCTGCTTGATAGCTGCTTTTTCCCTGGCAGTCACGATCATTCCGGCAGTAGGAACGGAGAGTCGAAGAACAGCAACCAGCCTCCTGAAATTTTCGTCCGAAACGTTGTATTCGGAATTGTTGCTCAGCCAGGACCCGGATGCAGGTGTCATCCTTGGAAAAGAAATGGTATGTGGGCCGATTCCAAACTGCCGTTCCAGATCCAGGGCGTGGTGAAGAAGTCCCATTACCTCAAATTTCCAGTTGTACAAACCAAAGAGCGCACCGATAGCTACATCATCCACACCTGCTTCGATCGCGCGATGCAGTGCATAAAGACGCCAATGGTAATGACCTTTCAATGTATTAGCCGGATGAACTCTTGCAAATGTTTCGCGGTGATAGGTTTCCTGAAAAACCTGATAAGTACCGATTCCTGCCTCTTTCAACTTCCTGAGTTTAGCCATCTCCATGGGTGCGGCATTGATGTTTACGCGTCGGATATTCGTAGGCTGACCGGATTTAGGGGCTACGTCATTCACGGAGTATACACCTTTGATGCAATCAACCATGTAGTCTGCGTCTGTCAAGGGATGTTCTCCAAAAACAAGAACCAATCTTTTATGGCCTTCACGCAAAACAGATTCAGTCTCACGCTTTACCTCATCTATGGTAAGAATTCTCCTCACCTCCAGGCTGTTGGCCTCACGGAAACCACAATATGCACAGTTGTTTATACAATAATTGGCACAATAAAGCGGTGCAAAGAATACGATCCTGTTGTCGTATACCTTCTTTTTAACTTCCAGGGCTGTTTTGTTTATTTCATCCCAGAGCCCGGGATCAGTGACATTCAATAATGCTGCAGTCTCGTCAGGCTTAAGTGTCGCTATGGACATCGATTTCTGCAAAATATCCCGGATGAAGTGCGGATCAGGATCACACTGACTCCGGAGAGCGGAAAAAATCGACTGATCATCAATAAAAACTTTCCCGTTTATAAGGTACTTATCTATCTCTTCCTGGCGAATAACCTCTTTTTTCCAATCTATGGTGCTAGAAACTCCCATGGTATAAATTTGTACGGCAAATATACTGCAAAAAGAGTCTTTAGCCTATGTTCTTTCCCTAATTTGATAAGAAGTATGCAATAGTTTATGCGATAATTCTCCCAATGGTTTTCCTAAAAAATCATTGTATATTTTTATTACTTCCGGATTCTCGTGCGATTTGCGGATTGGTTTGCCAAGGTCTTCCATATAAATGGCTGATGCCCGTTTTTTCCTTATTTCAGCATTGGTGGGAATTGGCTGACCACCGCCACCCAGGCATCCGCCAGGACAGGCCATTACCTCCAGAAAATGAAAATCAGCACTCCCTGCCTTGATCATGTCCATGGCTTTTTTGGCATTGGTTAATCCATGTGAAACAGCAAATTTAAGTTCTACACCTTCCAGAAAATTCCATTCACCGAGGGTATCCTCAATTTTAACACTACTCATTCTGACACCTTCCATCCCTCTGATCGGAATTATCTCGAGATTTTTGAAGGGGATTTCCCTTCCGGTGACAATCTCGTAAACAGTTCGGAGTGCTGCCTCCATTACACCACCTGTAACTCCGAAAATTACAGCTGCCCCGGTAGAATCACCCATCAAACGGTCGAACTCCATCTCTTCGAGCTGCACAAAATTAATTCCTGCCTGCTTGATCATAATTGCGAGTTCCCGGGTTGTCAGAACATAATCGACATCGCGGTAGCCACTGTCATGCATCTCGGGTCGGGAGGCTTCAAATTTCTTCGCGGTACAAGGCATTACAGATACTGAAATAATTTTACCTGGATCGATGTTTCTGGCTTTTGCATAATAGGTCTTCAATAATGCCCCGAACATCTGTTGCGGAGATTTGCAGGTAGATAAATTGGGCAGATATTCCGGATACATGTGTTCGATGTATTTTATCCAGCCTGGCGAACAGGAGGTTGCCATGGGCAGCGGAACATTGGTTTCCTTGTCGAGCAAGGCTTTTTTTAATCGGTTCAGCAACTCAGTTCCTTCCTCTATAATGGTTAAATCGGCAGTGAAATCTGTATCAAGTACAGCATCGAAACCAAGTCTCCTCAGGGCGGCAACCATTTTCCCGGTTACTCTCTTCCCCACCGCGTACCCCAGCTCTTCTCCCAAACCAACTCTAACAGCAGGTGCTGTTTGAACAACGACATGCAAATTCGGATTTGAAATTGCATCCCAGACTTCCTCTATGTAGTTTCTTTCGACCAGGGCACCTGTGGGACAACGGTTGATACACTGGCCACAGTTGGTGCAGACAACATCATTCATTGATTTCTCATAGAAAGTTGAAATTTTCATTTCATGTCCTTTATAGGCTACAGATACTGCGTTGACTCCCTGAAGCTCCTGGCAGGTTCTTACACACCGCTGACACCTGATGCATTTGCTGTCGTCCTTGACAATGCTGGGTGAGAAATTGTCTATCGAATGCTTTTTATCCCGGTAGAGTTCGATAAAATCCTGGGTCATAATCTTGTATTCCGAAGTAAGCATCTGCAATTCACAGAGGCCATTTTTGTAACATTTAGTACAATCGGAATTATGCTCAGAAAGCAGCAATTCGATAATGTGTTTTCGGCAGTTCCTGACTTTCAGGCTGTTGGTTAAAATATCCATCCCTTCTTCACAGGGGGTGGCGCAGGCAGCGGCCAGCCTTTTCTGACCTGTCACTTCAACCATGCAAACCCTGCAATTTCCAGCTACACAGATGTCCTGATGGTAACACAAAGTGGGGATAACCACATTAATTTTTTTTGCAGCATCCAGAATTACCGTATTTTCATCTACTTCGACTGGTATTCCGTTGATTGTGATGTGGATAGTATCAGACATAATTTTGGATATTTAATAAATCATCTCTTCCCTGAAATTTTCAACGATGGAGGCAAACGAGTTGGCAACAGACTGTCCCAGACCACATTTGGCTGTGTATTGCATGGTTTCGCTCAATTTTAGCAATTTTTCAAGGTAGGGTGCCGGCCTTTCTCCTTTTTTTACCGCCTTTATACCCGCGAGAAGCTGTTGACAGCCAATGCGGCACGGGGTGCATTGCCCGCAAGACTCTTCCCTGAAAAATTCGAGGTAGTTGTCGAGCAGATTGTACATCGAGCGGGAACTGTTGAACAGCATCATGGATCCACCGGTAGGCAGGGAGATCCCTACCAGTTTCCCCTGGTATCCAATGGCTGTTTCCCTGAATTTTTTTCGGGGCACCAGAAAACCGGAAGCTCCGCCTACCTGCACGGCTTTCGTATCACCATCCCCGAATTCGTCAACAAAATCCTCCAGGCTCATCCCCAATTCCAACTCGTAGATGCCAGGTTTAGGAGTATCTCCGGAGACGGAGAACAATTTGGAACCCCTTGAATACTGAACGCCAAGGTCATAAAATTTCTTGGCTCCGTATTTGAAAATTGTAAAGGTATGGGCCAGTGTCTCCACATTATTGATAACTGTAGGTTTATTCCTGTATCCACTGACAGAAGGGTAGGGCGGTTTATTCCTGGGTTCCCCTCTTTTCCCTTCGAGGGACTCGAAAAGCGCGGTCTCCTCACCACAGATATAAGCCCCGCTTCCCATAAAAATGGTAATGTTGAAGTCGAGGTTTATTTTTTTGCAGAAATAGCCGAATTCGTTGATGGCATCCTTGAGCGGTTTTTCGAGGAATTTGTATTCACCGCGGAGGTAAATAATACCACTTTTGGCCCCAACGATAAAACCGCATACAGCCATGGCAGTGAGGACTTTGTAGGGCACACGGGTAAGAATTTCGCGGTCTTTGAATGTGCCAGGTTCACCTTCATCTGCATTGCAGATTACATATTTCTCTTTTCCGGCTGCTTCGGAAGTCAGTTTCCATTTTAACCCCGTAGGGAAGCCCGCCCCTCCGCGACCTTTCAATTCGGAGCTTATCAATTCATTGATCAGCTC
>JANYKW010000048.1 GCA_025358025.1 Bacteroidia bacterium
CCCCGGTTCCCCGGACATGATCAGCCGAAAGTACCGCTTTGGGGATACACCGACGAAAAAGATCCGAAAGTAATGGCTCAGAAGATTGAAGCAGCTTCGGAATATGGCGTCGATTGTTTTATTTTCGACTGGTACATGTACGAAGATGGTCCTTTTCTGAACCGTTGTCTTGACGAAGGTTTCCTGAAGGCAAAGAATGTGGATAAGATTAAATTTGCCTTCATGTGGGCCAATCACGACTGGGTTGATATTCATCCATATACAAAAGGAGCGAAACAAAAGCTTCTTTATGAGGGAAAAGTGACTTCCAAACGTTTTGATGAAATTTGTGATATACTTGTTTCACAGTATTTTACGAAACATAACTACTGGAAAATTGATGGCAAAGCCTACTTCTCCATCTACGATATTCAGAAATTTATGGAAGGATTTGGAAGTATCGAAGCCACCAAAGCCGCGATGGAACGGTTGAATCAAAAAGCCATTGCTGCGGGACTCAAAGGTATCCACTGGAACCTCGTTGCCTGGGGCCGCCCGATTCTTCCAGTCGAAAAAGTTCCGGCGAATTTTCCGGAACTAATTAAGTTACTGGGATTCAATTCCGCCACTTCCTATGTTTGGGTTCATCATGTGGATTTATCTGAACGTCAAACCGATTTCAACAAGGCCCGTGATCAGTATTTTGCTTATTGGGATAAAGCAAAAACAGAATATCCGATACCCTATTATCCCAATGTTTCAATGGGTTGGGACCCAAGTCCGCGATGCGACCTGAAGTCGGAATGGGGAAATTTTGGCTATCCGTTTACCAATACCATCGGCAACAATACGCCTGAAAATTTCAGGAAAGCCTTACAAATGACAAAGGATAAAATGCTGGCAGATCCAAATGGTCCAAGAATCATGAACATTAACTGCTGGAACGAATGGACTGAAGGAAGTTATCTTGAACCGGATATCAAAAACAAATTCGGTTATTTGGAAGCCGTTAAAAGTGTATTTAAATAAGGTGATTAGCCATTGCTTAAATTTTTGATCTGAATTACGTGCCATTTACTAAAGTCAACTGCCATTCATCAATAGATCATGAATGGTTCTTCACCGGTTGATCAACGGATCATGAACGGATCATGAACGGTAGATCAACGGTTCATCAACAGCTAATGATTAGCTAATGAAAGACGGAAGAACGGCACGTCAAGGGCAAAAGAAGATCGTTTTAATATTTATCTTGAGGTAAATGGAAACACACAAATAATGTAATTTTGGTGAAGGTGGAATAAACTAAATCAAAGTTCTCAATATCAATCGGATAAAATATCAGGATGAAGAAATTTGTTTTATTACCATTACTATTTCTCGCGCTCGTTGTTCAAAGTCAAACGGTTCAACTGGCTATTGCTGACCCCGCCACCTATCTAAGCGACCTGAAAGCTGAAATGCAAAAGGAATGGCCGAAAAACCGCACAATTAACCTGGTTTTTCACGGACATAGTGTGCCGGCAGGATACTTCAAAACACCACAGGTAAATACCCTGGCAGCATACCCTAATTTGGTTTTGAAAAAGATCAAGGCAATGTATCCGCTTGCCGTGGTGAATGTTATTATAACTGCCATTGGCGGAGAAAATTCAGTAAAGGGTGCTGAACGGTTTGAACGCGATGTGATCAGTCATCATCCCGATTTGATCCTGATTGATTACGGATTGAATGATCGAGGCTGCGGACTTGAAAAGGCTTACACCGCCTGGAACCAGATGATTAAGCTGGCTAAAGATAGTGGAATCAAAGTGATTCTGTTGACGCCATCACCCGATCAGAATGTCAATTATGCTGACCCGGAGAATGACCTTAAAAAACATGCCGATCAGATCAGAAAGATAGCAGCTGAGAATCAGGTTGGATTAGCTGATAGTTACAAAGCTTTCGAATTTCTTTATCCGGACAATGAACAACTTGGCAAATACATGTCGCAAGTGAATCATCCAAACGAACCCGGGCACGAACTTATTGCAAACGAATTGATGAAATGGCTCCAATAGAAATCATTTAATAAACAGGTTATGAAACGATTGAAAATACTACTTCCCGTTCTGCTTGCCTTCTGTGCAATGGCAATTTTCGGTTTTATTTCTTCTGATAGCGGTGACGATTTAAAGTCAGGATTTCTTAATCCTCCGGATTCGGCTCGTCCGGGTGTTTACTGGTATTTTATGGATGGCAATCTATCAAAGGAAGCAATGACGAAAGACCTTGAATCAATGAAAAAAGCAGGTATCGGTAACCTGATATTTCTTGAGGTGAATGTTGGCATTCCACGCGGAGAAGTTGATTTCTTAAGCGAACAGTGGCAGAATTTATTCCGGCATGGTGTTCGTGAAGCGGAGCGATTAGGCATTGCGATTACACTTGGTGTTGGCCCTGGCTGGTCAGGTAGCGGTGGCCCCTGGGTATCAGGAAAGGAATCGATGCAACATTTGGTTTCAAGCAGTATTCTGGTTTCGGGGAACGATAAGAAGCCTGTAATTCTTCCGAAACCTTCTCCAAAACCACCCTATTTCGGAGAAGGAAGCTTTACGCCAGAACTTAAAAAACGTTGGGAAGATTATTACGAAGATGTTGCAGTTCTGGCATTTCCAACACCTTCGTCCGATTATAAAATAACAGATATCGACGAAAAAGCACTTTATTACCGTGCTCCATATACATCGGCACCGAACGTCAAACAATTTCTTCCATCGCTGGCAAACTACAGCGAACCATCTAAAGGAACAGCCATTGCGCAGGATAAAATCCTTGATGTAACCCGTTTTCTAAAACCTGATGGTACATTAGATTGGAAAGTACCTGAAGGAAACTGGACAATTATACGCCTTGGCAGCCGCAACAACGGAGCAGTCACACGCCCGGCTCCAATGCCCGGACTTGGTTTTGAAGCCGACAAGTTTGATACGACAGCTATTAATGCTCACATGGAGAACTTCACAGGAAAGCTGTTTAAAAAGATTGGAATTCCTGATAAGAATTTGCAGGGAGGTTTGAAAATGCTTCATATGGATAGCTGGGAAATGGGCGCCCAGAATTGGAGCCCGCGATTCTGGGAAGAATTCAAAAAAAGGAGGGGTTACGATCCGCTCCCATTTTATCCCGTTTACTCCGGATTAGTTGTCGAAAGTCTTGAAAAAAGCGAACGTTTTTTATGGGATCTGCGGCAAACCGGACAGGAACTTATCATTGAAAACCACGCGATGCATCTTAAAAAATACGGGCAAAAGTATAACCTGGGATTCTCCATTGAGCCTTACGATATGAACCCAACTGCCGATATGGAATTGGGTGCGCTTGCCGATGTTCCGATGTGTGAATTCTGGAGCAAAGGTTATGGATTTAACTCATCTTTCAGCTGCATACAGGCTGCTTCGATCGCCCATGTAAACGGAAACAAGGTAGTTGCTGCCGAAGCATTTACTGCCGATCATGACGCATGGAAACAATATCCGGGATCGATGAAAAACCAGGGAGACTGGGCATTTGCAGCTGGAATAAACCGCTTTGTTTACCATACTTTTCAGCATCAGTTCCTCGATGATAATCTGAAACCAGGAATGACCATGGGGCCTTATGGCGTTCATTGGGACCGTAGCCAGACCTGGTGGCCAATGGCCGACGGATACCACCGATATATTACCCGATGTTCGTATATTCTGCAACAGGGAAAGACCATTTCAGATATCTTATACCTGACTCCCGAAGGTGCGCCGCACGTTTTTCGTGCCCCCACATCCGCATTGACCGGAGATGAAGTGCTTCCCGATCGGAAAGGTTATAACTTCGACGGTTGTTCTCCATCTCAATTGAAAACAGCTAGTGTAATTGACAACCGGATTGTTTTCCCGGGAGGGGGATCTTACCGGTTGATGGTTTTGCCGGCTGTTGAAACTATGACACCTGAATTGCTGGATAAAATTGTTTTGCTTGTGAAAGAAGGTGCTGTGATCGTTGGAAATCCACCACAAAAATCTCCCAGCCTGGTGAATTATCCTGAATGTGATCAGCAGGTTGCTTCAAAAGCGATGTTAATGTGGGGAAATTCAACATCCCCTGGTGAGATTTCCGAAATTCAATTTGAAAAGGGGAAAATTTATTGGGGAGGAGCACTTTCGAATATCAAACTGCCTGAACTATATCCCACTTACGATGTTACTGCTGAAATTCTGAAAAAGATGGGAGTTCAACTGGATTTTGAATCAACCGGACCAATCAGGTATACACATCGTTCAGTGGAAAACAGGGAAATCTATTTTGTTTCAAATAAAACCAATGAACAGGTAAAAGCCCTCTGCACTTTCCGGATTGGTGAAGGAACACCCGAATTGTGGGATCCGCTTTCAGGAGAAACGCGTGCGCTACCCGAATTTGCCATTGAGAACGAAAGGATGAACATACCTTTACAATTTAGACAGTATCAGAGTTTTTTCATTGTAATTGACAAAAATAAAAAACCAAATCCGACTGCAAATACACCGGCAAAAAACTTTTCCGAACCCAAAATACTCATGGTGGTAAAAAGCCCATGGAATGTTTCATTCAATCCAAAATGGGGAGGTCCTAAAAGCGTTATTTTCAATAAACTGGAAGATTGGACTTTAAATAAGGATGAAGGTATTAAGTATTACTCGGGAATCGCCACCTACCGGGTCAATGTAAATCTTCCAAAGAAAATGGTGTCGGATAGAAATGCCGGTTTCATTCTTGATCTTGTTGAGGTTAACAACCTTGCACGCGTTCGAATAAACGGGAAAGATATGGGTGTTGTCTGGACTGCCCCTTTTCAGCTAAAAATAACGGATGCCATTCATCCAGGGAATAACCAGGTAGAGATTGAAGTGGCAAATCTATGGCCGAACAGGCTGATTGGTGATGAACAGTTCCCTGATGATGGAATTAAAGACAACAAGTGGCCGGAATGGTTATTGAAAAATCAGCCCAGAACTTCAGGCCGATACACATTTACAACCGCTAAGTTTTATAAAAAGGATTCCCCATTGTTAAAATCCGGCTTGATTGGTCCGGTACGATTATTAAAAAAATGATTGAATGAAGACTAAAATAGGATTATTTGGAATTGGCCTCGATACGTATTGGACCCAGTTCGACGGATTGCTCGACAATCTGAAAGGATACCAGGAGCAAATTAAAAACAGAATCGTCGGGTTCGGGGTTGAAGTAATTGACGCCGGGATGGTTGATAACCCCGTGAGAGCGCGCGAAGCGGCCGACTTCCTGAAATCGCAGGATGTTGAGATCGTCTTTTTGTATGTTTCTACCTATGCACTTTCATCCACAGTTTTACCGGTTGCTCAAAAGCTGAAAGTTCCGGTGGTGATATTGAATCTTCAACCAGTTGCTGAACTTGATTATGAAGCTTTCAATAAACTGGGTGACCGTGGCAAAATGACCGGTGTATGGCTCGAACATTGCCAGGCTTGTTCTGTTCCGGAAATTGCCAGCGTATTCAACCGCTCCGGAATTCAATACGACTTCGTTACCGGATATCTTCAGGATGATGAAGCATGGACCGAGATTGAAGCCTGGGCCGAAGCTGCCCGCGTTGCTGCTGCCATCCGGAATAACCGTTTGGGCATTTTGGGGCATTATTACGGTGGAATGCTGGATGTTTACACAGATCTGACTAAACAATCAGCAGTGTTCGGTACGCACATCGAAATGCTTGAAATGTGCGAGTTAAAGAAGTACCGCGATGAAGTTACCGATTCCGAAGTTCAGGTAAAAATTCAGGAATTCAATGCCGCTTTTGATGTTGCACATGAATGCGAACCGACAGAAATTGAACGAGCTGCACGAACTTCATTAGCTTTGGATAAGCTGGTAAAAAATCGAAATTTAGGTTCGATGGCTTACTATTATGAAGGAGAATCGGGCAATGATTATGAGAACATTGTAACTTCAGTCATTGCCGGAAATACTTTATTGACAGGCAAAAACATTCCGATAGCCGGTGAATGTGAAGTGAAGAATGCACTGGCGATGAAAATCATGGCCGAATTTGGCACAGGAGGTTCGTTCTCAGAATTTTACTTGATGGATTTTAAGGATGATGTGGTGATGCTCGGTCATGATGGACCTGCACATTCAGCCATAGCCGAAGGGCGTGTGAAACTAGTTCCACTTTCTGTTTATCACGGAAAACCAGGTAAAGGTTTGTCAATACAAATGAGCGTAAAACATGGACCAGTCACCTTGCTTTCAGTTGTTGAAGGCAAAGAAGGTATATTCCTGCTTGTTGCAGAAGGTGAATCGGTTGCCGGTCCTGTTCTTGAAATTGGAAATACAAATAGCCGTTACCGTTTT
>JANYKW010000056.1 GCA_025358025.1 Bacteroidia bacterium
GGTTAAAAATTGCTAATTTTACTATCGTTCAAATAACAAATTGAAGCAGGTTTCAGGCGAGTTTTTAACGGTTATATATGTTGCCGAATTTGGCGAAGGTAGATTCTGAAATCTTATGAGATTTGACCTGAGTAGTTACCAAGATAGTAATTTAAAAACAGATGTTTTACCACTTAAAATAGGGATTGACAAGGAGGTCAAACTGACTTTTAATACAATTACTGCCAGGGAAATGACCGGGTCGGTTATTACTATTGATGTGCAGGAAGAACTAAAACGAGATCAGAGCCAAACAGTTGGAGAGATTCTTAATGGGAAAGTACCCGGACTCTTTGGTAATTACAATACCTGGGGAATTGGAAATGCTGTTGTACTGGTTGATGGTATCCGTCAGAATGACTTCTATATCAACAGTTTAAATCCATTGGAGGTAGCGTCCATTGTCATACTCAAGGATGCACTTTCAAAAGCATTGTACGGTGCACTGGGCGATTTGGGGGTAATTCTTATAACAAGCAAGCGTGGGGAAGCTGGTAAGCATAAAATAAGAATTGCCGGACAATACAATGTTGCAACTCCGCGGGCTATGCCTAAATACCTGAATGCTGCTGATTATATGGTGAAATATAACGAAGCACAACTTAATGACGGTATTGCCCCATCCTCCTTGCGATACACGCAGGAAAGAATCGCCGGAACCCGAAGTGGTGCAAATCCAGCCCGTTTCCCGGATAATGATTTCTATTCCGACGATTATATAAAAGACAATACGACAGGTATAAATGTATTTGCAGACGTAATGGGTGGCAACGATAATGTGCGTTATTATGTAGGGACTGGCTGGAATGAGAATAGCGGATGGCTAAATACACTTCAGGGCGATATTACAGATAATTTAAACTTTAGGGGAAACCTTGATTTTACCATTAATGAGTACATGAAAATGAGCATTAGTACTACCGCCAGACTCTCATTTAATATACAACCCAATGCAAATAATATCTGGGCTACTGCCTCCACAGAATTGCCCAATAATTATCCGGTAACGTGGGACCCGAATCTCATAACAAATATAGGATTCAGGGATATGATTTTGGGCAAAGCCAAATTAGCCAACGGACAACTTCTGGGAGGAAATTCTTCGTTTCTAAACAATGTTTATGGTAATTTTATTCAGAACGGAAATAAGAAACTGATGCAGCGGGATGTCCAGTTTAGCGGAAAACTTGATATTGATATGCGTTTTCTTACAGACGGGCTTTCTGCAAGTCTTAATGGAGGAATGAATTTCTTTAACACCATCTATTCGAATCAAAGTCCAAGCTTTGCAGTTTATGAACCTGTTTTCAATGAAACTACCGGACGATTAGACACAGCCTATGTTCGGGGGACTGATGTAGCTGCGAATAAGTACAATACGAATAATGCCAATTCCACCTTTTTCAGACATGATACTTATTATGCTACATTAAACTACAATCGCTCGTTTGGTGAGCATGCTGTTTCTGCTACTGGTTTGGCATATACTGACATGATTACCAATCCGGATGTTCTGCAAAAGGATGTATTGTTTCATTCCGGATTTTCAGCAAACTATATGTATTCAAAAAAATACATCGCTGAAATGTCGTTAATGGGTATCGGAAGCAGAAAATTACAAGAAGGTAAACGTATGGAGATGGCGCCTTCGTTCGGACTTGGATGGGTAGTATCAGAAGAAGGTTTTATGTCGGATAATGCCGTTATTGACTATTTGAAGATTCGCTCATCCTATGGTATTTCAAAAAATGATAATTGGACCGACTACAATTTGTATCGAAGTACATTCAACCGTGGCAGTAACTTCGTTTATCAAAATGGGGTAGCTCAAAATCAAGAGACAAATTACACCTCTGTTCCCAATGACATTAGGCTCCAAAAAAGAAGAGATTTTACCTTTGGTTTGGATGCAACGCTCATGAAGAAGGCAATGAATCTGGAAGTGGAGTACTTTAACAGCGCATCGCTGGATAATATCACCTTGATGTCGAGTACCTATCCACAGATTCTTGGTTTTGAAAATCTGGTTTACAGCAATTACAATAGCAATCAAACCCAAGGGATCGAATTGGGTATTAATTACCGATTTGATGTGTCAACCGATTTTTCAATAACTGCTGGTAGCAATTTGCTCTATATTTCACCAAAAATCACCAAACAGGAAGAACCTAAATATGTTGGATCAGATGCTGCATTATTGAGAAATGGAACTGCAACCGATGCCTTGTGGGCATTGAAATCCAACGGGCTATACAGCGAGGCAGATTTTAATCCGGACGGCTCGCTTGTCACAGGATTACCAGTTCCAACATTTGGAGTCGTTAAAGCGGGTGACATTAAGTACCTGGACCAAAATGGTGACAATATTATTGACCAAAAGGACCAGCGAATTATTGGCCACGGATTGCGCACTCAATATAGTTTATACCTGGATTTAAAATATAAGAATTTTGAATTTTATATCCTTGGAATTGGTCAGGATGGTAATAGCGATTACCGTACAGGAACCTATTACCGGGTTTTCGGAGATATAAAATATTCTGAAATGGTCAATGATGCTTATGGTCCTAATAACAAAAATGTGAATGCAATACATCCCCGTTTGTCAGCGACTACTGCAAGCAATAATAATCGAAATTCGGATTATTGGCTGTTTATGAATATTCCGGAGTATAGTGTACAATAAATTCCGGGGTATAGTGTACAATTGATTCCGGAGCATAGTGTACAACTTTTTGCTGTTCTTTTTTAAGTTTTGGGTCGGCCGTTGGCCCGCCAACATGACTGACATTCCGGCATATATTGTACAATTCATTCCGGATTAAAGTGTACAACAGAACCGTTTATTGGGGATTGATTTGTGATTTTTGTGTCTTAATCAAACTAAGGCACGATGGCAAACAAATCAATCGGGATGACACAGGTACGACGCATCATTCAATTAAAAGCAGAGGGTCAAAGCAAACTTAAAATATCTAAGTTGCTTCATCTTCACCGGGCTACGCTGGACAATTACTTGTTCCGGATTGAAGCAAGCGGTAAAAGTTACGAAGAACTATTATTGCTAAAAGATGAACAACTGGTCAGTTTAGCCTATACTGCCCCTGTTCCCGTACAAACAGATGAGCGGCTCGAAGAGCTGAAAAAGCACTTCCCCTATTATTCCCAGGAACTTACCCGCACCGGAGTGACGCGCCTTACACTCTGGGAAGAGTACAAATCGGCCGATCCTGAAGGTTATTCTTACACGCAGTTTTGTGAACATTTTGCCAGATACAAAAAACACAACCGTGCCACGATGCACCTTACCCATCGGGCGGGAGAATATCTCCAGGTCGATTTTGCCGGTAAACAATTACACTATATTGATATTGAAACAGGCCAGATTATTTATTGTCCCGTACTTGTCTGTGCCTTACCATACAGCGGGTACACTTACATTGAAGCTTTAACTTCCGCAGGACAAACCCATATGTTCAGTGCCATGAACCATTGCCTGGAATATCTTGGCGGTGTACCACGCAATGTACTAAGCGACAACATGAAACAATATGTTGGGAAAAACATCCGCTACGAATACACGTTTCAGGCACTGGCCGATCAGTGGTCTGTGCATTATAACACCAACTTGGAAGCCACCCGCCCCAGAAAACCAAAGGACAAGCCTACTGTTGAAAATACTGTTTACCAGTCTTACCTTCGTATCTATGCCAATCTTCGAAATGAGGAGTTCCATAGCCTTTACGAGCTAAACAAAAGGATACTTGAGCTTCTGCCCCTGCACAACCAGGCATCGTTCCAAAAATTACCCGGGAGCCGTCACCAGCGGTTTATCAGGGATGAAAAGCCTTTGTTAAAATCACTGCCACAGGAACCATTTGCCATTAAGCATACCACGATGGCCAAGGTACAGATGAACTATCATGTTATCCTAGGTGAAGACAAACACCTGTATAGCGTACCTTTTCAATATATCGGGCAGGCCACAACAATTGTTTATGACCAGGAAAATGTAGAAGTATTTATTGGTCTTCAGAGGATTGCCATCCACAAGCGTGATTACCGCCAACATGGCTATACCACTTTGTCCATCCATATGCCTGAAAAGCACCTTAAATACAACGAAACCCTGGGATGGGATGCTGATTATTTTCTGTCCCTTGCTGCCAAAATCGGCGAAAGTTCAGTAACAATCTTCAAAAAACTGCTTGCATCCAAAGAATTTATAGAGCAGACTTACAGATCCTGCCTTGGAATGAAAAGGCTATCGGAGATCTATGGCCCAACCCGTTTTGAAGCTGCTTGCAGGAGAGCAGAAAATGCCAGCCGGGTTTCCTACGGCATGATTAGAAACATCTTAGAAAACAACCTCGACAAACAAGCAGAACCGGAATTAAACTTATTCTCTATCTCCGACCACGAGAATATCCGTGGTGCAGGAAACTATCACTAAAACATAAACAAATGCTAAAACAAAATGAATGAACACGCAAATCACCATTGATCATCTCACCCAATTAAAGCTGTACGGTATGGCACGGGCTTATCAGGCGGTACTGTCAATGCCCTTACAGCAACAACCCAACATTAGCCAGTTCATGGCTAATCTAGCTGAGGCAGAGATGCAGGACAGAATCCAAAAAAGAACCCAGAAGTACCTGCTTCAAAGCAAATTGCGATATAACGCGATCATCGAGCAGGTACATTGCAGCACGAGCCGAAACCTTACCAAAGAGCAGCTATTGACGGTTGCCGATTGCAGTTTTATTGAACGGGCTGAAAACCTGCTTATCACTGGTGCCACGGGCTGCGGCAAAAGTTACCTGGCCTGTGCCATCGGACGTCAGGCCTGTTACTTTGGCTACAAAACTATGTATTTTGGTATCAACAGGTTCCTGGAAAGAATATCCAGCTCCAAGCTAGATGGTACGTATATCAAGTTGCTTAATCAAATTGAAAAGACCCATCTGCTCATAATTGACGACTTCGGAATATCGCCTCTGGATGCAAATACCAGGCTGGCATTACTCCAAATACTTGAAGATCGGTATGGGGAAAAATCAGTAATTATTGCTTCTCAAATCCCGATTTCAAAATGGTACGGGTACATTGGCGAATCGACAATCGCCGATGCCATCATGGACAGATTGGCAGTTAATGCCCATCGAATAGATCTAAAAGGAGAGTCGCTTAGAAAGAAAATTTAATATAAATTTGTCTCATAAATCAACCCCAAATCCGGTTGCACACTTTACTCCGGAATCGTTGTACACATTGCCCGGAATACTCAGTT
>JANYKW010000069.1 GCA_025358025.1 Bacteroidia bacterium
ATTTCTTCTGGAAAATCAGAATTTTCCTGGGATGGGGAAGGTTTAAATGGTTCAAGATTAAACAATGGATTATACCTTGTCAAATTGCAGGCGGGCAGTGTCTGTTCGATGCAAAAAATTTTGGTGATTCATTAAGAGGGGTATTTTACTAATAGGGAATGTTCGCAATTTCTTCCAAATGTTGAATAGACCAAGAGCTTTCGATTATGGTCATTCTATTCTCTTTACATAAAAAGTAGATTTATCTATTATTAATAGTGCGCGCGCTAAGAAGAAGAAATGAGGAAAAATGAGCTGGCTGGCTACAGACAACCAACAAACGGCTATGTGGTTCGGTTACATTTCAAGACATCACTTTAGGATGGCGCTTTTGTATATTAATCAATGTTCTGTCCGTAATTGCTTTTATTAGAAACTCGCTGATTGTCGAAATTTTAATTTTTGATCGGGTGCACTTTTGTAAGGAGTACTAACCGGAGCAACTCTGATATGGATAATGAAGTTAATGGATTATCAAAAGTGATTTAATTTATAAAGTCGGAGGAAATTACCGCACAAATTGCATTAAGACTCCTGTTTATTTTCTACTATATTACTCTATATCTGTGTATTATGATGCTTCAAAATATAAAAAGTGGTTGCAACTTTGTGCTATCAGGGGAGCAGAATCAAGAGTGAGGTCGAAAACGGCTTCCCTCTTTGTTTTTCCTCTTTTAAGAAAAACAATCTTCAATCGTACCAAACGAAAAATCAACCTCCGATAAATACTCGGAAGTTCAAGTGAGGAGAATAAATTCAAGTGCTATTCTGCCATCAGAATTTCTATCTCGGCCTTTAGTTTAGGTAAGTGATTGATTACGATACTCCACATTAAGTCATCTGTGATCTTATCATAACCATGAGCAATCCTGTTTCTTGTACCGACAATTTTTCGGGCATTTTCGATGTTAAAATCCTTATCACTTTTTAGAATTCGATTAACTGCTTCCCCAATAATTTCGATGTCCCTTTCGACGGCTCTTTTGGTCCTTATATCAGAAATATAATCTTCAAACATTTTGGGCCTACCCTCAAAATAGCTTTCAATCTCAGAGATTGACTGCAAAATATCAAATAGCCAGGTTTTAATTTCATTATCCATAGACTAGCACTTTATTTGAATCGATGGATTTTCTTAGATATGGATTCCTTAATGCCTTGTCTTCCAAAAGATCAACCTCCCGCTTAAAAAGATTTTCCAACGACTCTTTGAAATCAAAATAGTTGTCGGCATAATCCTTCAACTCCACCCCCTGAAAATCTACAAGTAAATCAATATCGCTATCCTTCTGAAATCTGTCTGTTAAAACAGATCCGAAGACGAACAATTTTGCCACCTTGTGCAATTTACACAAGGTGCGGACATTGTCAATATTGCTTTCAATCAGGTTCATAGAACAAAAGTATCAAAAATTCGCAGTGGGTAGACCCTGATTTGGTAAAATTAACTCAAATGAACAAAAAAAATAATCTAAGGCTCAATAATACAATTGATTAAATTGTCCAACGGAAGATACTTGAATTGCAACCTTGTGCTATCAGGGAAGCGTACAATTGGATCTATCCTTTAATCCCTTCAAGGAACAAATCTTGGAGTTTGGATCTTTTGTACCATAACTTATCCCATCTTTGTATATTCTCAAAGATCTATTTTTTTTCAAGAATTTCTTTTGTTGGTTGACTTATGCTAAGTGCTCCATGATTTCCAGTATCAAAACAAGCTGAGAATTTAACACTGTCAATATTCATTTCGACTATTGGAAATTGTTTGCCTTTTGGAGTTGTAAAATGAATTGTTGTTACTTTGTGATCATTCATGAAGGCAGGTGAATTTGTATTCCCGGGTCGCTTCAAATTTCGCATTAGAATCACCTGATTATCATAGTCTAAAGAAAACTCAAAATTAGAGTAAAATTCATATCCAACTTTATATCCGTTTTTACTATAAATGAAATTACATAAAACAAACAAATCAAAAAAATGAAGATCAATTTATTGCTCCTGAATTTCTGTCTGTTGGCACTATTGTTTATTAACGATGCCTTTGCGCAGCAAAAGAAACCACGTATAGGAATTGCCGGAATACAGATTGAAAACAGCGTTTTTATGCCCAACCGACAGGCTATAACAGGGAGGACGCCTTCTTTGCCAGCCTATCTTAGTAAGGATTCCGTTATGGGTCAGTCTGCAATCTGGCTTCCTTCTTTAATTGGTGGAGGCAGCGGACGAGGGCCGGTAACCAAAGAATCATTTGAAGCATTTGTTAATAGTGCGCTTGAGATTATCCGGAGTAACATGCCTTACGATGCATTCTGGTTTTACAATCATGGGGCTTGTAGTGTTGATGGTGTTGATGATCCGGAGGGGGAATTAATGGAGAGAGTAAGGGCAGTAATAGGTAACGACGCCCTTGTTACAACAACTATGGACCTCCACGGAAACGTCTCCTGGCGTGTGGCTCTTTACTCTGACCTTATTACCACATATCGTAAAGCTCCTCATGATGATGCGGTTGAATCACATCGTCGTGGCGTGGTTAATCTGCTTGAGCGATTATCGTCCGGAAAGGGACGTCCGGCTTATAAAGCCTGGGTGGCAGTCCCTGTACTTCTCTCCGGAGAGTGGACAAGTACGCGGGTTGAACCTGCCAAATCACTCTACGCAATGGTTCCTGAAGTGGAGTCGTTGCCCGGTGTGGTGGATGCTGGTATTTGGATAGGTTACGTATGGGGAGATGAGAGACGCAATCAGGGTGTGGTTATGGTAGTTGGAGATGATGAAGGTCAGGTGGAAAGCGGCGCAAAAAAGCTTGCTCAGAGATTCTGGGAGGTGCGCCGGCAATTCAGTCTGGAAGCGCCAGGGTATCCCCTCGAAAAATGCATTGATCTGGCTGTTGCCAGTAATAAAAAACCTTTCTTAATCAGCGATATGGGCGACAATCCTGGTGGTGGAGGTTCAGGCGAGGTGACCTGGACTTTGGCAAGAGTATTGAAGCGGCCGGAATTTAAGACTCCAAAAGGGAAGAGCCTGCTTTATTGCTCTATTCCGGGAAGCGAAATGGTGGAAGCCGCCCGAAAAGCTGGTATTGGTGGTCAGGCAGAAGCTTTTGTAGGGGCAATGACGGATAATTCATATGAAGCTCCTGTTCGTTTATCAGGTACAGTAATATATGTCAGTCCTGTTCATGAGAAGGACCAGCAATCAGAAAGTAAATCACCTCCGAACCGGAAGCTTCCTGACATAGCAATTATTAAAACGGGAAGTATATTTGTGGTTGTCGGAACATCTTCACCCACACCAAACTTAGCAGGTACTGGAATTGATCCTAAGAAAATGGATATTATAATGATAAAGCAGGGTTATCTTGTGAGTCAGTGGTATGATATGCAGGCCGATTGGGTTATGGCTCAGACAAGGGGAAGTGTTGATCAGGATTTTAAAAGTCTCCCTTATAAACGTGTTGTAAGGCCTATCTTTCCACTAGATCCTGACATGCCGGATCCGGAACTGAATGTTATAATGGTACCATCTGCTAAACAGATGTACGGCAGATAAAAAATATTCAACTAAATTTGTTAAAATCAATTCAATAAGGAGGTAAATATGCCTGGTCCCGGTATAAATTCCTTCTGCGATATAGATCCTCTAGTTAAGATGGCCATTATTCACCATCAGTTTGAGAGCATTCACCCTTTCTCAGACGGGAATGGACAAACAGGCAGAATTATCAATATTTTGTACCTGGTTAACAAAGAATTACTGGATTTGCCAGTACTTTATTTGAGCCGTTTCATTATTAAAAACAAAAGCGACTATTACCGCCTTTTACAGGCAGTCAGGGATGAAAATCAATGGGAGGCATGGATTCTGTTTATGCTTAGATGGTTAGAAGAGACAGCCCTGGAAACAGTAATTCTTATTGACGGCATAAAACGGCCCATGGCAGAATATAAATCGGAGATAAGAAGTCAATTTCCTAAAATCTATTCGCAAGACTTACTTAATAATCTGTTTAATCACCCATATACAAAAATCGACTTCCTGTGCACCGATCTTAATATAACAAGGCCAACCGCAGCAACATATTTGTCAAAATTGGAAAGTCGATTTGTCAAGAAGATAAAATTGGGGAGGGACAATTTTTACCTCAACACAAGATTTGTTGCAACTTTGTACAATCAGGGGAGCCATTTAGATTAATAACGCACTGTTTTCCAGTGCGTTATTTTGTTTAAAGAGCTTTTAAAAGAGAAGATAATGTTTTTACGGGGATCAAAGGACATTTTTCGCCAGGAAGATGTCAGGATTTTAGGGCGGTGGCGTTCCAGATTAAATAAATTGCAAAAAGTATATTAAATTCAAATGAGAAATTTAAGCAAAATAAGGAAATTTGAGAATTTGAAATAAGGTATTCTATTGATCCATAACCGATCCGTCTGTATTCAGTCTGGTTTTAAATCCGCGAGGCCGGAATGGAAAACGTTTTTGTGCATCTTCGGCTAATTCCACCCCAATACCAGGTGCATCAGGAACAATCAGGAAACCTTTTTCCAGTTTAAGAACACTTTTGACTATTTGATTTTTAGGAGCTTCATTTTCACCTACCGGATATTCCTGCAATGCAAAATTTGGTATGCAGGCTGCTAGCTGAATACAAGCAGCCGTGCTTACCGGACTCAACGGGTTGTGTGGAACTACCTGGACATAATGTGTCTCTGCCAGTGCTGAAATTTTTTTGCAGTTTGTAAGTCCTCCGGCCAGGCAGATATCTGTCCGGACATATTGGGCCGCACCGCGTTCGAGTAAAGATTCAAATTGCTGTAATGTGAAGAATCTTTCACCTGTTGCAATCGGGATTTTTATCTTTCTGGCTATGAAATCCATTGCTTCAATGTTGTCCGGCAGTATAGGATCCTCATAAAAATAGGGATTGTATTTTGCAATTCCTTCAGCAAGTGCCACTGCTTCTGCCGGACTTAATCTCCTGTGGATTTCAATGCACAAATCGACATCGTTGCCTACGGCTTCCCTGTAACGCCGGACTGTATCAATTGCATCTTCGATTTTGTCAGCATAAGTTTTGAAGTATGGAATATCCCGGGATTCATCCAGAAAAGGGGTAAGGTGGCCAACTGCGGTAAATCCTGATTTTTTTGCATCGATGCATCCTTGTACCAGTTTTTCTTTGGTATCACCGCGAACATGGTAATAAACTCTGGCTTTATCCCGGGTCTTTCCTCCCAGCAATTCATAGCAGGGCACTCCAAAATATTTCCCGGCAATATCCCATAATGCAATATCAATTGCGCTTAAAGCACCCATAATTACCGCTCCGGTAAAATGGGAAGAACGATAAAGGTATTGCCAATGGTGTTCGATCCGCAATGGATCCTGGCCGATAAGATAACTTTTGAAACTCTCAATCACAGTCCCACTTGCTTCGAGATAACCCCAGGCTCCTGATTCTCCCAGACCAGTTATACCTGCGTCAGTGTGGATCTCGACAAAAAGATAACTGTCTATTGGCAATACTTTGATATCCGTAATTTTAAGTTTGCTTCGTGAGGCATTTCCAAAAGCACCAAGTCCCCCTATTGAAAGTGCTCCTAATGCGATTAGGTTTTTTGAGAATTTTCTTCGGTCCATTTTTTTTGGTTAAAATCTGCATGATTTCAAAGTTAGAACAAATAATGGATCAATAAGCGGATCCGGATTCAGCACGGTTACTCACAATGGTACCACCCCTTTTCAATTCGCAGCTAAAAACAGACGATAGCCAGTAAGGGATTGCGGGAGATTTCCTATCAAGGTACAAGAAAGATTGAAGCGGACTACATCCCTTTGCAAACCACTGAAACCCTTGTCGGCTATACCGCGTGTTGAACTAAACCCGCCTACGCGGGTAGCTTAATCAAAAGTACCCGATTCTTTCACAACTTCGAAGTTTTTAACCATTAAAATTTCAGATTATGAGAAAGAAATCGGGTTTTACTATTATTGAGCAGGCTATTGTGCTTGTTCCTGATTTTGAAAAAGTTGTCCGTAAATTGGAACAGCAAGTTACCTTGCGCGGA
>JANYKW010000083.1 GCA_025358025.1 Bacteroidia bacterium
GAAGAGGTTCTCGTTGTTTTCCTTTGCATATTCCTGAATGCGTTTGCGGAATAAATAATAGGTTGATTCTGTAGGCAGTGGATCGTCTGCGTTAAACAAGCCTATGGCGCTGCGAACCAGGAGGTTAAAACGACAGTTCTCGAAAATCTTTTGATCACTTAACCCTTCGGCCTCTTTTAGTACCATCATTGCAACCAGTACTTGGACAGGCGCATTGGGCGTACCGTTGTCCTGACAATATAAGGGCCGAAAGATATTCTCATCAATGCGCATGGTGACCTGCTTACGAAACTGATTATGCCATGCCTGCTCATCTTCGTACATTTTAAGCGAATTGCTTCTTTGCTATTCAAAGTATTGAATAGTTCCTGACTACTAATCTCCTCCCCGTCTGTCAAGTATTTGGCATCTTCACCCATGATGTAGTGGAACATTTGCAGTTTGTTCGTGATATTGGCTTCCAAACCTAAATGTTGATCGGATTGAGATGTTGGGAAAAAATTGAAAATGTGTACGTCAGTGAATAGTGATCCCAATCTGTTTACACGACCGGCACGTTGCAATACCCTGGTGGGGTTCCAGGGTAGATCATAATTGATGAGTACATTAGAACGATGAAGATTGATCCCCTCCGCCAAAACATCGGTTGTTATCAGATATTTAATGTTGTCTGCCTGATCTTTGCTGTTTGGATCATAGTTATCTTTGATGATGTCTCGTGCAATAAAATGTTTTAAAGTTTGTGTAGAAGTGGATGTTCTTCCCCCATTGCTGGAATAGAACATTACTTTCTCAGGAAATATGCGGTTGAGTTTTTCGAATAAGAAATCCCCGGTTTCTTTTGATTCAGTGAAGATAACCAGTTTCTGTTTTTTCAGGACACTATGAGTGCTCAGGTATTCAATAAATTTATCAAGTTTAGGATCTTCATCGATAGGTTTCCATAAAGTCTGAATCTTTCGCAACAAATCGAGATCGAAATTCAAGTCATCAATAAACAAGTTTCCATTACATGTGCCAAAATTGTCCGATAGGTACTTTTGAGCTTTTTCATCATCAACCAATCGTTCAAGAGTATCCAAGTCATCATTATCCAAAAGGTCGTAGACATTAGCTTTCTTACTAATGTAGACCGTTCCCTTTTGGTACATGGCAATGAATTTCTCATAAGAAAGAACAAAACGATTGATGCTTTTCTTGAAAGCGTAGAAACTACTTTCAAGTCTCTTCACAAGAATCCCCTTCATAAAACCACCAATATTCCTTTGCTGTTGTTTTTCGAACTCAGTTAATGATTTATTGTAATATAAAAGGGGGATGTATCTGGTGTACCGAAATTGATACAACAGTCCAATCGTTTGAGTAAAGACTCTTTCCAGATTTCCTTCAAATTTGTAAACGATACGTCCAGGATCGGCGATATTGGGAAAAACCAAATTTTGTTTTGTTACATCGTCCTTAAAGTATGTTTTGACATCTGATCGGGTTCTGCGAACCATGACGAATTTCAGAACTTTATCCCTTATAGTATTTGAGACTTCCTTTATGGCTCTCCGGTATTCGTCTTTACTTTCCTGCGAAAAATCGTCGGCATTAGGTTTTGCTTCTTTTAATCTTTTTTTAAGGCTATTGAAAAATCTTTCAAGGTTGGGTACTCCAGGTATGGTTGAGTTCTTGGGTGGCTGAAAGAGTTTTAATTGGGCAAAAATATCATCGACTGTATTATTTAAAGGGGTTGCAGAAACCAATATAACTTTTTTGCCTCGACATATATCTAAAAGATCAGCGTAAGATTGTGTGTTTTCATTCCTGAAACGGTGAGCTTCGTCGACCACAACATACTTAAACTTTGAAATATCCTTTCTTAAAATATGTTCAAGCTTGCCAAGCGATTCAACTTTATGACTTCGAACGCCAAAATCATTCAGAGATTCCTCCCAATACTCCTTTAAAACAGGTGGGCAGATCACCAATACATGCCCTTGTAATTGTTGCAACAATAAAGCCGCGATGAATGTTTTACCCAATCCGACCACGTCGGCAAGAAAAACACCATTGTAAGTTTCCAATATCTTTTTTGCACCTGTAGCCGCTTGTTTCTGATATCTTAGTTCCATAAACCCTTTTGGGAAATAGGGATCAAAATTGTCTTCGAGATTAATATCTTCCTCTAAATATTCATAGATACATTTTAGGTACAACTCGTAAGGAGTGATTGAATCATTCAACCAAGTTTTCTTTGTGGCCGCATCAATAAAGTCATCAGAGATATCAACGGCATCTTTCCATAAGTCTTCAAATTGGTTTAGCGCAAAATCAACATCGGTTTTGGCTTTTAATTCAACATTAAATTCTCTGTTCGCGATCAAACCGGATTCTGAAAAATTACTGGAGCCAGTTATTACTGCACCGTACTGAATGTGACTTATTTTATCATTGTAGCGTTTGATGTACACCTTGGCATGAATATTCTTTGAAGGGTATGCTCTTATTTCGAGCTTTTTACCATTCCCCCTATGTTTTGGATCAATGTCAGTAGCTTTACAGTCAGCCTTTAAAAACTGGACAAATTTTTTAATCCCAATTTCCAGCTGTTCATCATTATCTTTAGAATTCTCGATTTCATTGATGAGATTATTTTGGAAGATATTTTTGGTTCGTTGATGAGATTCAAAATCAATTGTTCCATTTTCTTCATTGATTTGCATGATCTCATATGTTTCACGATCAACATTTAAACCGACAAGGACCCTAATTTTTTCGACATCCTCCAGTGATTCGTACAACTGATAAAACCCACTGGCTCTAAAATAACCAACCAATACATCAAAGAATTTGGTGTCTCTTAGGGTATCCTTGAATCTGCCTAAAAGTGATTGACCAGGTTCATTTGTAAAGAAAGTCAGGTCGGTATTCGCGTTAGTAGAGGCCATAAAATCATTAAAATTTGGTTGAATCAACAACAACTAAAAGTAATGAATTCTGGCAATAAAATTGAGATCCTATTGAAGAGATAGTAGTGATAAATCTTAACTGCTTTCTTTGTATGGTCTTTATGCATTATTGGTGTAGACAAAACAGTCCTACCACCGAGCATGAAAGAATAAAAATCACTCAAAATCCACGTTTTGCCTCACTAGCATTTGGCAAAATGGCTGATATTTATTATCTTAGCTAATATCTTAATGGATAATAAATGAAACAGTTAAACCTTGTGTCGACGAAAACCATGAACAAGTTGGTTTGAATGGTTAATGATGGTTATGTTAAAACCGACAATTCAGATGGAGCCTTCATGTCTGTTTTTGTGGAAATAATTCATGAAGACGAAATGTACAAAGTTATCTCCCTGGCACATTATTTCCTTCAAAATGGGGATCTAATGGCTGACCCCGAGATGTGCTTCCTTTATAACAAAATACAAGGTGAGTACTTCCCGTTTTATTACAAACAGGACAGCGTGGGAGTTGAAGAACGGTGAAATCAATGGAGTTAACCTTACCCTGCAAAAGGAACATACACGGTTCGCCAACCTTTGGCTGAAAAATATCAAGTACCAACAGAATCTTTAATTGCAGAACTAAATTTAATTTTTTAATATGGAAGCTGCAGTATTCATTAATAGATATCATAAATACCTTGAAGAAATTGCGTTAGTCGTAAAGCCAGAGCTACTCCCAACAATCGCAGAACTAAAAGGAATTGATCCCCACGATTTAATAAGACCTGAATGCTATTTTGAATCGGAAAGCCATGCCAGGGGTTATGTTTGGAGTATGTTTATTCGCAAAGCCTTATATAATCGACTATTTCCCTGATGAATTTTTTTGCCTATTTCCGGTTTTAATTAGCCTTGAATCCACTTCGCACAAGCATTGCATTTATGGAAGGTTCGCTTCCCCTAAATCGTTTATAAAGTACCATAGGATGTTCAGATGCCCCTTTCTCCAAAATATTTTTACGGAATGAAGAGGCCGTTATTTTATCGAAAATCCCATTCTCCTTAAACAGCACAAAGGCATCGGCATCCAACACATTTGCCCAGTGATAGCTGTAATATCCGGCTGCATATCCTCCGGCGAAAATATGACTAAAATTAGTACTCATACAGGCTTCTTCCATTCGTGGCATGAAAGTATATTCTTTTGTTGCTTGTACTTCAAATGCTTTTACTCCCTGTGAAGGAAACTCTTTTAATGAATGCCATTCCATATCCAGTTTATCCCTGCTAAGCCAGTTAAATTGAGATAATCCTGAAAAGTAATTTTTGCCGGAAATAATCTTGTCCACCAATTCATCCGGAATTTTCTCTCCGCTTTCATAGTGTTTTGCCCACTGGTTTAACCACTCTTTTTCCAAAGCCCAATTCTCCATTATTTGTGATGGCAATTCAATAAAGTCCCAGTACACGGAAGAAGAGCCAATAAAAGCATATTCTACATTTGAGAAAAGCGAATGCAAAGCATGTCCGAATTCATGTAAGAAAGTACTCACCTCACCAAAGGTTAAAAGGGCGGGTTTATGATCGGTAGGTTTAGTAAAATTTGTAACAATTAATGTATGGGGCCTGATGTTTTCACCATTAGATATTTTCTGAATTTTAAAGTTCGTATTCCAGGCTCCGGCATTTTTCCCTTCACGGGGGAAAAAGTCGAGATACAAGAGGCCCAAAAAACTTTTGTTTTCATCGAAAACCTCATAAACTTCCACATCTTTATGGTAAACCTGAATTTCTGCATTCCTTCGAAATGTAACTCCATAAAGTGTGGTTGCCAAATCAAAAACACCTTGTTTTACATTGTTTAGTGCAAAATAAGGTCTTGTTTCATCATCCTTGTACCCATATCGTTCTTCCTTCAGTTTTGTGGCGTAATAGGAATAATCCCACGGTTGCGGTTCGTCATTTAAACCTTCGCTGGCCATGTAATCTTTTATTTCCCGAATTTCTTTTTCTGCATAAGGTTTTACAGCAGTGGTTAGCTCTTGTATAAATTTGTTCACCGTTTCGGGTGTAGAAGCCATTCGATTTTTTAGTGCATAGTGTGCATACGTTTCGCAACCCAGCAATTGAGAGGTTTTAATTCGCATCTCAATTATTTTTTTGATGAGTTTTTTGTTATCCAGATCATTGTTATGATTGCCCCTGGATACAGCAGCCCGATATATTTTTTCGCAGAGATCTCTGTTCTTTGCATAATTTAGGATTGGACTAATACTTGGTTGATGCAACGTAAAAATCCATCCCTCTTTTTCTTTCTTTTTGGCAGTTTCTGCAGCGGCATCCATAGCCAGCTGCGGAACACCATCCAGCTCATCAATATTTGTAATATGCAGTTCGTAAGAATTATTCTCGTCTAAAAGATTTTTCGAGAATTTGCTTGAAAGGGTGGAGCCTTTTACTGTTAAAATTGCATATCTTAATTTCTTAAAAAAACCAAGTTCATTAAAGTCTTCAAAATAATTGTTGTATAATATTTCAACTACAGCTTTTTGACCGTTGTTAGCCAGGTTCGCCCGGTCGTCGTAAAGAACCTTTATACGTTCGATTAGTTTATTATTAAAAACCATCTTCGCCAATCCAATCGTCAGTTTAGTTTCTGTTTTTTGCGCTGCTTTCTGAATATCTTTATTACTATTTGCACTATTCAGATTAGATACATACGATATAACCATTACCAATTTGTCTGCCTCAACCAAGAGCGGAGAAATCGTATTTTCAAACGTTGGCGCATCTTTAAGTTCCGAAATCCGTTTTGATTCTTTCAGCAGACTTTTGACACAAATATCGACAGCTGGCAATATGTGCTCCGGCTTAATCTTGTCAAACGGAAGCGTTTGGTAAGGTGTGTTAAATTCATTTAACAGCGGATTGCTTTCTATTGATGCCTTATCGTACCTGGTACAAGACTGACTTATAATTACAATCAGAAAAAGGAGTTGATAAACTGTTTTCATTTGATATTTGCTTAAGTTCGGTCCACTTAAAGTTACAACTAAAATATTAGTAATAAGCTAAATATCTGATTTAATTTTGGTTTAGAACCAGTAGATTAAATTCTCAAAAACAGCCAGGCAAATTTGTTGATGTTTATCGTCCGGGATCAGAATATTGATGGTGTTCATTAAATGGAAATAGGACGAAAAAACGTAAGCGTCTCCGCGATACCATCTTTTCAGATTTCTGATCAGGTTTTATCTTAGCCATCTGAATTAACCAACAGATGTTATGATGGCAGCGGAATTATACAAGAAGACCTTGGCCGGCTATGAAGCCTCTTTGAGC
>JANYKW010000103.1 GCA_025358025.1 Bacteroidia bacterium
AGTCGTCCCTCCTTCCTATAAACATAGAAGGAGTATCCCAAGAACTTGATCTTCCGGATACCTGCTACTACAGTTTTCTCCCGATTTACTTTTAAAAACAATTTCTTCTCAATGTACGGGACTATGCTGGCCAATGTCCGCTCTGCACTGCGTTTGCTCTTGCAAAGAATGATCAGGTCATCCGCATAGCGCACAAAGCGGTGTCCCCGCCTTTCAAGTTCCTTATCCAGCTCATTGAGCATGACATTGCTCAACAATGGACTCAGTGGCCCGCCTTGCGGGACACCTACCTTGGTCTCCTCAAACTTACTCCGCACTATCACACCTGCATGGAGGTATTTATGAATGAGAGAGATTACCCGCCCATCTTTTACCGTCCTTGATAATACTTCTATCAGTTTGCTCTGATTGACCGTATCAAAGAACTTCTCCAGATCCATATCAACAGCATATTTGTAACCCTCTGTGATATACTCCTTGCATTTGTTCAATGCCTGATGTGCACTGCGTTTTGGTCTGAATCCGTAACTACTTGTTGAAAACTGCTTCTCGTAAATAGGTACTAAAACCTGTGCAATAGCCTGTTGGACAACACGGTCTACCACCGTGGGGATCCCAAGCATTCTCATCTTCCCGTTTTCCTTGGGTATCTCTACCCGTCGTACCGGATTCGGGCGGTAAGTCCCGCCCGTAATGGATTGTATTAGCTCCTCCTTGTTCCTGACAAGATAATCCCGCAGGGATTCGACTTCCATCTTGTCTATTGCCGCCCCTCCCTTTATTCCCCTTTACCTTTTTGTAGGCTTGGTTTAAATTGGTCGGAGAAAGAATTTGCTCAAGCAATCCATCACCCCTCTGGTCTGCATTAGTGAAGTTGTTTTCAGTTATCCCAATATAGGTCTGCCCTCCTGCATACGCTTCGGGTTCCGCCCTATCTCTTTGCAGGCAGGTATCTTGCGATATTTTCTGCTTTCTTCCCTTCATCAGGTAACATTCATTTACTTTCACTTCTTAAGGTTCGATCCTTCCCGGAAATTGTCGCTCTCTCCGGTACTATGATCTCGGCTGACTTCTCATAGTAAATCTTTTTCAACCGCACTTCATACTTCGTTTCTGCGCGTCTGTGAGATCTCCCGTGGTAAGACGAATAACTTTCATCCCATGTACCCGCATCATTTACACCCCGATGTCCGTGTAGTTATTGGGTTTCGTTTTGTATTGCAAACTTACCCCATCGGATATGCCTGATAATGTTCGTGTTCCTCGGGCCGGAACTTTGCCGCCAGCTTCCTTCAGATTCCACCTCACGATGGACACCCTTGCTCTTGGCTAATGGTTGGAAACTACAATCCCCCATAACGGACTCTCACCGTCAAGTTATTCGCCATGCACGGCACACAAAAAAGAAACCGCCTCAATTAGTTTTGAGACGGCTTCTTTAAATGTTTTCACAACGGAATAATCCTTATTGTGATTTGCTTCAAATTGTAATTCAAAGATAACAAAAAAATGTATTATTCAACTGAACCATGAAAAAAATCTTAGGGTTGGACCAAGTTCATTATGGGTCGCACGATCGAGAAAGTTTCAATCCACGCACCCCTTGCGAGGTGCGACTCCGTCGATCCTGATACCTTTGATATTACTTATGTTTCAATCCACGCACCCCTTGCGAGGTGCGACCATATTACAGTGATGGTGTTTCTGCACTAAACGGTTTCAATCCACGCACCCCTTGCGAGGTGCGACTCATCCTACGAGTTTTGGAATAACGGATTTATTGTTTCAATCCACGCACCCCTTGCGAGGTGCGACTTGGCCTAATGCGTAGGCTTCAGCGACCTGGATGGTTTCAATCCACGCACCCCTTGCGAGGTGCGACTACCTATTCATGTCGTTTGTTTTTAAGAGTGTGTGTTTCAATCCACGCACCCCTTGCGAGGTGCGACGGTAGATTTTGCAGATAAGGCCGTTAAGTTTATGGTTTCAATCCACGCACCCCTTGCGAGGTGCGACACCGTCGGATAACTGTTCCCATCATTATCTATCATGTTTCAATCCACGCACCCCTTGCGAGGTGCGACAACATAACGGTGCGAATTGTTCAATGCCATCGGGGTTTCAATCCACGCACCCCTTGCGAGGTGCGACCAAATTACGCCCTTTCAGTTGGAGCAACGATGTGGTTTCAATCCACGCACCCCTTGCGAGGTGCGACATGATTTGCTCCTGTACGCTTTGAAGTTGCTACTTGTTTCAATCCACGCACCCCTTGCGAGGTGCGACTTACCTGCCCTTCCACCCCAACGCCTAAATAGTTGTTTCAATCCACGCACC
>JANYKW010000112.1 GCA_025358025.1 Bacteroidia bacterium
CCGCTTGTTTATCAACTTTTAAAATAATATTTGTTAGTATGTCTTGGATTTCAAAAAGTCAAAATTTTACCAACAAACCACCTTGTTCATTACCGATTAAAACTGTTAATAACATTAAGATTTAGCACTGATTAGTAACCATTTTTTATATATTGAATATCTTCATCAAGATTTACGCCAAGTTTCATAAACAATTCCCTGTTGTCAAGGTTGAAGAGTTGAACATCACTCAGTGCGATATCTGTGAGTGAATTATAATATTCTTTGCCACGGAACATATACTGTTTTTTTAAGGTTGATAATTGCCTATTGTCAAAGGTAATATTTATTCCTAACCCACTCTTTAATAACAGTTGCTGAATAGCCAAATAACCGTCCGATTATTTGATACCCGAAATACAGGGGAGGTTGAGGGGGTTTTGGGGCATAAAAAACCCCCAATAATTGTTTGGGGGAGGGTTTTTAATTGAGGTAGGTTTCAATTGATTTATGGATGCCCGCATCGGATTCCGACAATTGCCTTTTTCGTGCTTCCCGCAAAATGTACCCCGACCGTTTCCGCTTAACCGAATCCTTTGAGCCCTTCGGGCGCCCTGGGGTCTTACCCTGCAATTTAGATCGGCGCAAGCCTTCGATCGTCCGTTCACGGATCAGCTCCCTTTCAAATTCTGCGAACGCTGAGAGAATCTGGAAGTGCAGCTTGCCTGACGCAGTGCCAAAGTCCAAATTATCACTGATGCTGATGAAGCCGATACCCTTGTCAAGAAGCGACTTCGTGTCCAGAATCAGTTCGGTCGAGCTTCTCGCCCATCTATCAAGCTTGTACACGATTACGGCGTCATATTTGCCAGCCCTGAGTTCTGCCAGCAATGCCTGCTTGACAGGTCTTGTTTTGCGGGTTGACTCCTGTTCCTCATATATATTATATGTGTAGCCGTTTCTTTCGGCAAACTCGACCAATCGGATTTTCTGGTTCTCGGTGGTTTGTGAACCGTTGGACAATGATACACGGCAATACAAGGCGACATTTTTCATACGCTATTGTTTTTACAAGAATGGTTATGGGGATCAATCAAAAGTGATGTAAAGATACGAAAAATTTCTGATATAACCAAGCATTTTCTTGTTGAAACACCAGTATTGCCAGGCATTTTCATCAAATAAGTCAATAATTTTATCGTACTTTGTATTCCTGATAACCCTGAACCTAATGCAGGATAAATTAGCAGCCTTTCACCACCTGTTCAAAATTTCCCAAGCCTATGGTTTGTCCCTTGAAGCGGCAGCATTGAGTCCAAACATATCCATCCTGATGAAAGAGATTCTTGCCACCTTCAATTTGCCCGTGACCGCGGAGCACCTTGAAATTCTGATTGCGTTTTGCAGGGCTGAGGACTGCTCTGACGCGGCGGTAAATGAAACGCTAACCAAACTGGCGGATGCTGGGACATATAATCAGACCTTATTAAAACTTGCGGAAATGTAACACGGTATCCGTAAAAGTTAATCGTACCTGTACCTCTCCTTATCGTAATTTGACGATTCATCTGCATTGATGGATGAAAGCCACCACATCCACCCGCTCAGGCACCCTGTCGCAATCATCCCGAACGTATTAACCCAGATCGGCATCAGCCAGCCCCCTATGGTAATGGGAACACCCGTCATCACCCTGAGAAGGTGAAGGACGGTGACTAACCCGAAAATGGTACCAGCTAACCTAAGGGCAAGGGTCTTCGAGCGCATATTGGTGCATAATATAATATGGTGTGTTAACCGTTATCTTCAGGTTCGTTCTGATAAAGGTCGGGCTTCTTCGCAAGTGGTTTGCTCCAACTGGTAAGATAGACCCCTTTCCTGCGGTAATTTGATGTCCGTTTCTTCTTTGGCTTGGGTTTCACGATAACGATTGACTTCTCCCGTTCAACGTTTGCCGCGATCTTTTCGTCGGGTACCACGGACGGAATCTCAGGCAACATCATCTTCTGTTCGGCTTTCTTCTTGCCATACGCACGTTTAGCCCTGACCTTCGGCTCTGATTGCTCCGTTATCACCGCATCAACTTTCACGGATGGTTTCCTGCCACGTTTCTTTGCAGGTTCAATGACTGGCTTAGCGGCTGCGATTTTTGGAGTTTTTGCTTTCCTGACCAGTGGTTGTGGTACAACCGTGTCTTTGGGCTCAACCTTCACAGCAGGCTTCCTTCCACGTTTTTTGACTGGTTGTGCCACTTCCTTTGCGCTGGATGGCTTTGTAAACTTTGGTTTATCCTTGGTTTTCAGCTTTGAAATAATAGTCCTGACCTGTTCGACGTATTTGTTGGCTTCTTGAAGTTCATCGGCGTAAAATGCACGAAGATGTTCAAGTTCCTGATCTGATAGTCTTATCGTTGGCATAGCTATATTTAATTGTTTGTGCCAAAGTTAATTAATGTAACCTTAAAAATCGTTGAAAATAATCTATTCCTGTCCCCGCAGTTAAGCAGGAGTCCAATGGATCATCTTACGAGCCAACACCCAAAATCATCCTGCAACTTTCAAATTTTTGGAATGCCGAAGTCAATAAATCGAAATTAAGGGATCATTTACTCACTAAAACTGACTATTCTCAGATGACTTTTTTGCGGATTTCTCGACAATTAGCCAATTTTGTTTAATTGCAAGAAAATTTTGTTATAACACATTATATCAAAGCGTTAAAAAATAATTTTCATATTGATTAATATCAAGTCGGTTATTGGCAATATTACCATAGCATATACATATCTATCAAAAACATAACAATCATAATGAATTGATTTCAAATAGATTAATATGAACTTTTTTCGATTTTTCTTCATAAATACCAAAATAGTTTGTATCTTTGTCTTGCATTCTTGGGGTAATTGAAGTAGCTAATCAATTGAATCAAGAAGTAGATTAATCTAAGCTTAAATCACAAAACTTCGACCCGACTGCGAAGGCGGTCAAAAAGAAAACCTGTAATTCAGGTCGTGGGAGAGGTATGTGACAAAGTAAAAAGTAAAATAATAAACAATAAAAACAAACTTAAAACACAGCCCTATGAACAAAACAGTAAAAATTGGTGGTAGTGCAAAGAAAGCCGATGCCATCGTAGCGACAAACAACAGCACCATTATTAAAAAGAAAATGGAGAAGGCAGGGTTTTATGTATACAAAACCCCGCAGGATGTTCTTGCCAACTGCAAAGTATTTTACATCGTTCATTTCCATCAGTACTCTTTCAACAAGGCTCACACATCTTTCCCCAGTGAACAGCATATGGAATTTGCTGATCCTAATCCTATCGTGGCAAGAGAACAGGCATTTTCATTTGCCAGAAGCATTAACACCTTTCCTGAAAATCAACCGATCGAATTCGTTGAAGGGTCAAATTCAAAGGTTGAGGGATATGATGTGATGAACTCAACCTTTAGATGGTGCCTGATTGACTGCATTGAATATGGCACACCAAATAGGTTGATAGTATATGCGGAAAGGAACACGGAACCGACACCAGCATTCCTCGAAGACTTATCCAATGAGTTGGAACTTTACAAGCGACTTGGGGTTGCAAATGACATCCCAACTACAAAATTTCAGGATGAAGATGGGAAAGTATATGAAGGCATTGCTGAGGGGAACCGTTTTAACGAATCATACCATATAAACTGATGAATACAAATTCACCACATAACCACGCCAACTTTTGGCACCACAGTAGGTCGCCATAGTTACTGAACCTTAATCCCGATTCAAATCGGGCAGGCAAAAAGTCCCCACAATGTAGTTAGAAATTGCAGTTGTCAGCACGGATTTTGCCCAAAAACAAAAAGAATCGAATGAGTACAAATGATTATAAATCAAAACATTAAAATTAATTATTATGAAGACAAATTTTAGTTTCACGCAAAAAATTGGTAAGGCTCAAGAAGCCAAGCCCGCCGAAATCAATGACTGTGACCTTTCATATTCAGTCGCGCTTGATATAACCCACGTGGATAGTGAAGGGGTAACAACCAAAGTCAAATCGCAAGAAACTTGGTTCAGGGAAAAAATCGCACTGGATGCGCGGAGAAAGGCGTTCGCTCTTGCAGATCAACTTACCAAAGACTCCCAAATTGATGGGAAGTTATGCGAGGGACATCTGGATTCCCCATTAGAAGGCAGATTGAAGAATTACAGGGACATCAATATGTTAAAGCTCAATGTTCATTGCTTTGATAAAGATGGTGATTACCTGACTGTTTCCGAGAAGGAGTTTAATGCCCCGAACAGGGATGAACTCTATGCATTGGAATGCGAATATGAATGGTATCTTCGGTATGGATATGACACGGGTGGTGATCCGCACGTTGTTAAAGATGCTGAAGAGTATCAGTACAAAGTGATCAATTTTGGCAATACCGAAGCCAGTGACACATTCTATTACGTGGGGCTGGATGAAAACCTTGACGAAATCAGGAGCAATGGTATCAAGGCGGAAGAAGATGGATACATCGTTCTTCTGACCATAAAGGAGATCGCTGACAATTATGTCCTGAACCAGCTTCTCCACGCTGGGAAATACCCACTTATTGAGGTTTCCGCAAGAGGTATTACGGGGGTAATCAAGCCTTACATTATAGGGGAACTTGCCGCCTTCCATCAAAGGCTGGTACGGCAGGAGAAAATCGAGCCGCAATTTATTAAAAACGTTCAGTTCTGCGATTCGCGTGAACTGAAGCTTTACTTTGATTACATCGCGAGGGAACGGGAAATTTTCCCCGAAATGATCATACCACTTGATGCGTGGAGAGAGCAGTTAATGCAGGTTGAACCTGTACCCAGCGAATCAACTGAACAATCTGCCGCATAAGTTTCAAACTGAATGGTGCCAAGTCCCTGCTATTTATTAAAGCAGGGGCTGGCATTTTCCAAAAGTTTAACCATAAAAGAAAAACATATGAAAAATCAAACTGGTACCCGTGAATGGGCGGACAGCAACGTCAATTTCATTACAGGATGCACCAACGATTGCAAGTACTGCTTTGCGAAGGCGATGGCGGTCAGGGACAAAAGGACAACGCCTGAAGATTGGAAAACCGAAAAGGTCAGGGAACATAGCCTGAACAAGTCGTTGGGCAAGAAGGCTGGAACCATTATGTTCCCCTCGTCCCACGACATAACCCCGCAACACCTTCCCCAAGCATTGCAAATGCTGAAGAAGCTGCTTTCCGCGGGGAACGAGGTTCTGATAGTCACCAAGCCACACCTTGAATGCGTGAAGGCTCTGTGTTCCGAGCTTGGCAACTACAAAAACCAGATCATCTTTAGGTTCACCATCGGTTCGGCTGATTCAACCGTGCTGAAGTTCTGGGAGCCAAACGCACCGTCGTTTGAGGAACGATTGGGAAGCCTGAAGCTGGCATTCACAGAAGGTTACAAAACCAGCGTTTCCTGTGAGCCATTGCTTGATGATAACATTGGGGCTGTGGTTGCCGCCGTCACGCCCTACGTCACAGATTCAATCTGGATTGGGAAAGCGAACCGCCTGAGAGCTCAGCTTAAACTCAACGGGCACTCAGATGCTTCTACCACAGATCGTGCGAACGAACTGTTGGCGTGCCAGTCGGACGAGAACATTCTTGCTTTATGGGAAAAGGATAAGGGCAACCCTTTGATCAGATGGAAAGACAGCATCCAAAAAGTGCTGGCAAAAGTCGAACATTTTGCTATAACTAACTGAATTATACAAACTTATTTACGATTATTTTGCCCCGAAAGTTGCTTTTTTAAAGATTGTTTCTTATATTTAAGGTTATTGATTCTTTGCTCATTATGTTAGATGGTTGATGACCGAGCCCCAGCCCCGCCCATTTCGGGCTGGGTGCTCAACTGCGGAGAACAAAAAATTAATGAAAAAATAGAAAGAAAAATTACACCTTATGACAACAATATGCCAAGAAGACCTGTGCCGAATGCCCAACTGGAACATTCGACGTGTTCGATTGTTCTACCCTCTTCCTGAAGGCTACGCGAAAAACCCACACGGGGCGAGATATCGCGAGATGAAGCTTTACTCAATGGATAAAATCAGGCAAATCGAAGCATCCCCCGAATTTCAAGCGGATGTGCGAAGATGCCGAAGACGCAGAAGGGAAAGTCGCTATTGTGACACCACCGAAGATTGACCTGTGTGCTCACTTCAAGATGCTAAACTATCTTACCTCGGAAAATTTGACACATCAACTACTATGTGGAACCACTAAAAGCGGCAGAACCGCAAGAAATCGGCTGCACCACAGCAGCCACCGACCCGTCGGGTGAAACTTCCAGTGATGGTGGTAAACTCGGCGGATGGGATCAATAAGCCCATTAAAATGTATTGAAATGGCAAACTCAACTAAAATTCCAAAGCCTGTCAATGGGAAAAAATCGACCGCACCAGTCGTCCTGAAGAAAACCAATGTCAGAGTCAGGACTTATGGCAGCGGATTTGACCCTAAGGAGATCAGGATCGACGATAGGACTGGTTACTATGACCCCAATGATGGTGATCACGGCTGGTACAACTCAAGCTGCTGCAACCCTCACGACGCTGGCTGATCGTTGGTGAACTGACTGGATGAAGGAGCCCTCGCTTATGGCGGGGGTTCATTTTCATCCATAGAACAAGCAGTGCCGTGCTGGATTGCCAATTCTTTTTTCGAATCGGCTGGTTTATTGTAGTCTTTCTTTCTTCATCCACCCTTAACAGGGTGGACAGGATGACAAGATAAAAATGAGTTTTAGAATGATTCTGTGACAGTGACAGTAGAAAAACAGTTAACCAAAAAGCGACTGTCACTGTTCTGTAAATGGTTCAAATTGGCTTTTTATCTTGTCCATCCTGTCCACCCCCTGATAAAGATGAAAAAAGGTGAACTTTTTGCCACAATTGCTGTACTTCTGAAACTTTGTACCTATTTATTAAGGAGAACGCATACCAATAAGCTTTTAATACGATAAAAATGACAACACGACAAAAATTGGAAAGAGTGAAAATGAACCTGACCCTTGAAAAGGAGTTCTATGATTTCCTGCTGGAACAAGCCGAACAGGATTATATGAGGGTCGCCACTTGGACGAAGCAGTACCTGAAGAAGAACCTGCTGCCCAATAATAAAGCTTCAAAACGCCTAACCGAAAATGAACACAGCAAATGAAACAATAGAACTGCAAACAACTTCGGCAGGAACGCCCGAATTCCTGTTATCCATAATCCCAGTCAGCTCAAAGAAAATACCATTCAAGCCGTGGACAGAATTTCAGACCCAGATCGCGCCAGTTGAGGATTGGTATTCACACTACATCAAACAAGGCTATGTCGGCGTCATTTGCGGCAGGATCAGTCTGAACAGCGAAATCATTGACGTGGATGTGAAGAACGACCCCGCCAAGACAATATGGGACGACTACAAAGCTCTGATCCCAGCAGCACTATTTGATAGGCTGATCATCCACGAAACGGTCAATGACGGATACCACCTGATCTACCGCTGCCCCGAAGCAACTATTGAGCCGAACCAACAACTTGCAAAGCATACTAATAATGATGTTCTAATCGAAACCCGTGGCGAAGGCGGCTACTTCTGCACCCACACCAACGATTATAAGGTCATCCAAGGCACCTTTGACCTAAAGACCCTGAATGTGGACATCCCCGTGATAACGGCGCAGGAACGCAGTCAACTGCTGGAAATTGCCCGCAGCTTAACACGCTTCATCATTCAGAAGCCCGAAAAGCCGTTTGCATACAGCATTCCAGCCATCAATGACTTCAACGAGAAATTCAGCATCGTTGAGGTTTTTACCAAGCACGACTGGGTAGTTACCCGCGAGGATCAAGAGAAAGTCTACCTGAAGCGCAACGGATCGCTCGCAGCCCATTCAGGCTACTACTTCAAGGGCACAAAGACCTTTTTCTGCTTCTCCACATCAACAGAGTTCGCGGCAGGAAAGCCATACAACCATTTCCAAGTGTTGCAGGTGCTTGAGGGCAAGAACGATTTTCGAACAACCGTCAGGCTGCTTCCTGATCTGGGCTTCGCGGTCGAAGGCAAGGCTGAGAAGGTGAAACCAGACGATATTGCAGATTACCTTAATGGAATTGGGCTTCGGTATGATTCGTTCATACAAGACCTCACATATAACGGAAAGGTGGTCGAGGAACGGGACAACAACACCATCTTTGTTGATATGAAGAAGCATTTCGGCAAAGAGGTCGCCCGACCACGGTTCGACGAGGTCGCAAATTCCAACTACATAGCGGAAATCCATCCAGTGCGTGATTACATCGAAGCAAACAAACACCGAAAGCCCTTGGGAACATTTGATCAGTGGCTGGGGTGCCTGACCCTGAAGAACCAAAACGTCGAAAAGTCGACCATCCTTCGTTTTGTAAAAAAGTGGTATGTCGGAATGGTTGCCCAAGCGCTCGACGGGGAATACCCAAACGAGTTCTTCCTAACACTGCTTTCAGTGGAACAGGGGATCGGCAAGACCACCTTCCTTCGGAAATACACCTTGCCTGAAGCGTTGCAGAAGTACTGCTCCGAGCATTCACTTTCCTTCGACGACGACTTCAAGGTGTTAATGGGTCAGACCCTGCTGATCATCGACGACGAGATGGATGGGCGAACATTTGAGATGGGTCAGACATTCAAAAACGTGATCAGCAACTTCGAGCAGACAACCCGCCGCCCTTACGACCGTAGGATCAGCAAGATCAAGCGCAGGTGCTCGTTTGCTGGCAGCGGAAACAACTTGTTTGTCGTAAGGGATAAACTGGACAGGAGAATCCTGCCCATTGAAATTTCATCCATTGACCACGCGGCACTGGCTCAGGTCGACCTTGATGACCTGTTTATGGAAGCCTACCACCTTTATATGGCTGGATTCCAATATTCGTTCCAGTCTACTGACAAGAATCTTTTAAACCAGCTTTACGAGGGATACATCCAGCAGTCAGACGTTGACCTGATCCTTGACGAGTACATCGAACGCCCAGCCGACGAGAATGATAAACATTACATAAGCAACCTTGACCTTGTGACCGTCCTGATGGGTTTGTTTCCAAATTTCAGCAAACGCATCAACGTGCCAACAATCGGCAGGCAGATGAACGACCGAGGGTTTGAGAAGATGCGCAGGGGCAAGAAGAAAATTTCAACCTACGTAATCAGCAAGCGGAGTAAGATCATAGAGCACGTGAGTGACCAACCAGATGCTTGGTTGCTGTTTGAAGACCAGAACGCCAGAATGGCAATGGAGTCCCAGTTGCAGGCATAGAATGGCGGAGCCCCGAACCATTGAACTGGAACGGGGCTCTTTTTGAGGTGATAAATGGGCTTGAAAAGTTCGACGAATCAACAGGATGCGTTGTTGTGCATTTTAAATAAACGTTTTAGCTTCAACAATGGTTGTTTCAACCCAATCGCGGACGGCTTGGGGTAGATTTGCCCAGTCCAAAATTGGTTTTCCATTAGCATCTATAAGCGCGTGGTAGTTTGCAAGTACAGGATTAGGGATTTTTTTGAAAAAATCGACACCGCGATCGAAGTTGTTACCCCAGTAATATGGAAAAATCGCCCAGCTTGCGGGGACTTCAGGCGCAATCAAGTTGGCATAAGCAACATTTCTCGGATATACAGTCCCATCTTGGTAACATTTCACCCTGTAGCATACCCCCAAAATCCATTCTCCGTTCCAATCTGGGTACATATGGTCTGCATTTTGAAACTCGTATGGTATTGCGTCAATGGGATTGGGGTCGTGCCGAAGGTAATAACCAAAACTCAATGTTTTACGTTTTTCAAATACAGTCCCGCCAATTACTTGGACACCTTCATTTATGCGAACAAACATTATCCTCGGTAGAAGATTATTAACAATATGATCCTGAAAATCAAACTGGGCAATTATCATACTTATTGTGTTTTAGTGATGTTTATACAAAGATAGGTATTTAATAAATTTCTGTCGAAAATGGAGAAAGAACTTTTCAATCGAATTTGTAAATAGCAATGTTCTTATTCAAATGCTTGATAAGGGTGGAAACGTTTGTATTAGACCGAACAATTGGTCTTAAATGACGGGCAAAAGAATAAAATATATAAAAAACTTGGTAACGGCTTCCTTTGTTATAATTCATACTTTTGTTTGAACCGCAAAGCCATAACCAATCTCAGTGAAAGTATGTCCGACAAGGAGATAACCGCAAAAACCGCCACTTTTGTTAAATCTGAGCTTAAAAATGCTGAGGGCGGTCACGATTGGTGGCACGTCGAACGGGTGCGAAAGATCGCCCTGACCATTGCAAAAAAGGAGCCTGCCAGCCCTTTTGTTGTTGAGCTTGCGGCGTTGCTGCACGACATTGCCGACTCAAAGTTCAACGACGGTGATGAAACCATCGGCGTTGAGAAGGCAACGGCTTTTTTGCGGAGCCTGTCCGTGGATGAAGGCGCGGTTGAACACGTCGGCAGAATCATCGCAAACATATCGTTTAAGGGCGGAAATGCAAAGCCCGATTTCCATTCGGCGGAGCTTGCTGTGGTTCAGGACGCAGACAGGCTGGATGCAATTGGAGCCATCGGCATTGCAAGGGCTTTCAATTATGGCGGTTTCAAGGGCAGGGAGCTTTACAATCCCGATATTAAACCAGCAGTGGGAATGAACACGGAGCAGTACAAAAGCAGCTCAGCCCCGACCATCAACCATTTCTACGAAAAACTGCTGTTGCTCAAAGACCGAATGAACACGGAAACGGGGAGGAAGATGGCGGAGAAACGGCACCAGTTTATGCTGACCTACCTGGAACGGTTCTTCAAGGAATGGGACGGGGTGGAATGATCCGATCAGACGCGTGGTTAAAGCCCGTTTTCAGCCTTTTTCAGACATCCTCGCTTTCACGGCAGGTAGTGTGTCGTCCAAAGTTGAACGTGGGTTGTGGGGCTTTATATGTAGCAAATTGAGTATGAAATTCCTTGTTTTATCCACGGTTGCTGTATTCGAAGATCGGGAAATGCGGTTAGATTTGCTGACTGGAAAAGATGCTTTAGCAACAATGATTTTCTACCTTGAAATTTTAAAGTAGATTTGAAAAATGGAAGAGTTTGACCGCAAACAGCACTGGCAAAACATTTATCAGACAAAGCAGCCTGACGAAGTAAGCTGGTTTCAGCCCGTCCCCAGTACATCCTTAGATTTTGTAAAATATTTCGGCATCCCGAATACCGCCAAAATCATTGACGTGGGCGGCGGCGACAGCCTGTTTGTTGACCACCTTCTTGACATTGGTTTCATAGACATCACAGTCCTTGACATTTCAGATGCGGCACTTGAGCGAGCCCAGCACAGACTTGGCGTCAGGGCGGCGAAAGTAAAATGGATTGTCGATGACGCCGCCACATTCATCCTGACCGAGCAGTACGACTTCTGGCACGACCGAGCCGCCTTCCACTTCCTGACTCAGGAACAGGAAATTGAACACTACGTCGACGCAGTCCAGCGGGGTATTAAAACAGCAGGGGTTTTGGTCATTGGGACTTTCTCAGAACAGGGGGCTAAGAAATGCAGCGGGCTCGAAATCAAACAGTATTCTGAGGAAACAATGTCCGCCCGATTTGAAAAACGCTTTGAGAAGTTACGGTGCATCACGGTCGATCACACGACACCGTTTAACACCGTTCAGAATTTCATTTTTTGCAGTTTCAGAAGATTGTAAGCCAAATGATAGCTCTGAATGGCATTCCAAAGCAGCATTGTACCCAATGGGGATAGGCTAATCAGAAATTAATTGAATACGTTGTGCTGAACCACAGTTTGGAGTTACAGGCAGGTCATTATTCTCGATTATCCCATTTTGTCTTCCCCCAATCGCTGATCCTGCCTTCTTCTGAGCACGTGCCGCACTTCCAGTGAATGAACTCATTCTTTGTATCCACGTCTATTTCAATCAAACCAGCGCACTTCTTCGTCAAACACCTGATCTGTGTGTATTTTTCAGTGGGCGGGTAGTCCTTGGTGGCGGTATCAACGATTAGGGCGAGGAAGCCAGCCATTTCTCTGCCTTCTTTGGGCATATCTGCTGGAATATTCCCTTTTTCATCGAGAAAGTGGGTCAGGTTGGATATAAACATTTTATTTGAGGGATAGGATTGATTTGCTGGCAAATGTAATAAAGACCATCAAATAAACAACCAATCAGTATTTTATGAATCGTCAGGTGAAATTTTGCAGCAGGTGGCTGCAAAATCTTCTTTTTCATACACAGCGGGATATTTATAAGAAATAAACCTACAAATCCTGACCCCTATGAACCTCGTTCGCCCCCAATGCCCCTTGCTCTCGCCACCAATCACGATCTTGTCCTACACCGCCGAATCAGATGTGATCTGTGCACCGAATAATCAGGTTGAGAGTCGTCACCGAAGAATCTGGAAATACTTCGTGAACGACGATGTGTTAAAATCTCGTCGTAAAGCACTGTCCAGAATCCAGAAGGAGCAGGACAGGCTCGATAAGGTTACCGTGGATTCTGAAAGTAACAGGTCACCTTATACTGGGCTGATCCTGTATTTTGATTATAGGTTCAATGCGATTGGTAAGAGCGTGAAGGACAATATTCACAGGTTTTACCTGCTTGACGGGGAAGACACGAGCCAATCTGAGCTGCTTGAACGGATGGAACAGGAAACGCTCTTCCTGTTGGATGCTGGGCTGATTTATAAGCAGGTAGAGGTCGAGGACGAACAGGGAAGGCTCTTCTGGGTCTGCGAAGATGGGGCGCTATTTGGCTAAAGTCCCCTTTTTTTTGGTGCTGGTACTATTTTTTGACTGGTCGAGGTCGTGGATGACGAAGGTTGGGTGTTTATGGTGGCGGCGGATGGGATGGTTGGATTTGAAAATCCGAATATATTAGTTGACAAATAATGCCTATTAACTTTTATCTAAGAGGTCGAGCGATTACTTATAATCCTTGAAAAATGTCTTTTCCGACTTACCAAGAGTCCAAAGAACTTTATCAATGAACCGATTCTCTCTTATTGCTTGAAGGTCTTTAAGATCACCATCATAAATGTTTTCGACAAGTTTTAAGTACAGTTCGACCTTAGATAATTTGTTTTTGATGATTGGATTTATGGTTTTTCTGACTTGTGCGATATTGGACTGATAGGTGTGATAAGAATTATTGGTTTGCCCAACCGCTCCTTTTGAAAAAGCATCCATTGGTAGTATTTTCCAAGGCTTGTTTAAAAACAGAATCTTTGAAGCCATTACGGTCATTATCTTCCCGTGTGTTAAGCGAGCATCATTCAGACGGATTGCAAACTCATCTACCTTATCCGCTGAAGTGGTTCCAATCCAGTCTTTAGTGATATCAAGCAGGCTATGAACCATATTCTTTTCAAAGTTCCTTGTCACTCGATATTCTATCAGAAAGGAATAAAAAGTGCCTTGCTCCTTCTCACAATAGTCCTTCGAAGATATTTTTCCTTTCTTGAACTGCTGAAAGTTTCGAATATATCTCAGGTCAGATTCATAATACATAAGTAGACTCCCGATGGCTTGTATGTCAATGCTGTCCTTGATTTTCATTTGCTCATTCTGTCAATGAATTCCTTCTCTAAGCGGACAAACCTGCCTGCATTTCGAGCAGGTATATAAGTCCCAGCCCCTTGGGTGCTCCAGGGTTGAATGTATCCTACATAGCTTCTGGTTGACGGTAATTCCGTCCAAAGCACCGACGGGACAAGCATCAAGGCAGAGCCTGCAACCTGTCGGGCAGTCAAAATCATCCACAATTGGATCGGATTTGACCGCGGCATTGGTGAGGATCGCCCCGATGTACACCAGATTGCCAAGCTCCCTGTTTATTAATAAGGTATTTCTGCCCAGAATTCCAAGCCCTGCTTGGCGGGCGGCGTGTCGCATCGAGAGTATTCCCATTCCGTGCATTCTGTCGGGCTCCCAGTGGAGGTACGGCACATCGGTCGGAACAGGAACCGATTTGATCCCCTTCTTCTCAAGCTCGTAGCAGATGTTAAGCCCGATGGTGTCCAGCGCAGCGTATAGCTGGTTTGCGATATGGGTGTACACGACGGGGTTCCGTTCCGCAATGGCTGTTCCCGATGGCATCCGTTTGATGAATACCACCACTGATATGCAATCGCTGTAAATGTCACGGGGACGGAACCCACTGGGAGCGCCCTCAAAGCTATTGACGTGCGCAATGCCGCACCTGTCGGCACCAAGTTTTAATGCAATAGCTTTTATATCATCTGCTGCCATAATGGATTTGGGGAGCATCTGCTTTTGATATCAATGATGGGTTCCGTTGATCCTACTTTATTTCGTATTGCCCTGCTGCAAGGGCTGAAATCGTTACGATATTACTGGAACGGAGTTTCATACTGCTTACTAAATCCGAGCCTAATTTCAGAACACCACTTCTTGATTTACCATCCTTTGAGCCGATCCTGTATGTACAAGAGAATACCTTACCCTTGTAAACGAGCGAAATATTATAAACCTGCGGTTGTCCAACCTTTTCCGATGGGAACAGATGTTTATTTGCAATGGTAATTCTTAACTGATTGGAGCTAACGTCACTCTCGGTGATATTGTTTACAATTATCGATTTATTCATATGTGTTTGAATTTTAATTATCTCAATGCGATCTGAATGTTGGTCACTCAAGTTCAATATTCGCTGAACTGCCTGTTTAAAGCGCAATTGTTGTCCAGAACCTGGGAATGGGACAGGCTGCTTATTTAGCACCTTATCTGACATTTTAATCTTCAACATCGTTTCATATACAGTATTATAAATATCTGCCTTGACTATGATCACGCTTTCAGGATTGATGCTAAGGACTTCATTTGCCAAAATTTCAGAACAGTTTTTCAGCATTTCTGGCTTTAAATAGGAGTTTTGCTTATCTGCTGGACACTTCATAGAATCGATTAGAAAATGTCCAAAATCAGAGAATAGTTTAAGGCTGGCGTCCTTAGGGTTTGAAACAGGAATGCCCAGCACTTTCATTACCTCTCGAAATAATCCATCATATTGAGTGAGTGCAGGTCGGTAAAAGTACCTTGGTGGATCGGATAATGGCGGAGATTCAACAATCCACAGTACCTTAACCACTTGAGGTTTATATTTCCGAGATAAGGTATAATTTTCAAGTCGGCGTTTATCAAAATCAATGCCCAAATGGTGGCATTTATCGCATCTTGCAATTAATTTCTCCAGATTTTCCATTGAAAGGCTATTTTATCTTCACCTTGGTTCTAACTGCGGAAACGAACTCCTTTGCTGGCTTGAAGGCAGGGATAATATGAGCGGGGATCTTAATGCTGGTGCCTTTGGTAATGTTCCTGCCAGTCTTAGCAGCACGTTTCTTCAGCAAGAATGTGCCAAACCCACGCAGGTAGATATTCTCACCCTTTACCATATTCTGCTTAATGGTTTCCATAATAGCTTCCAACGTTACTGTGACTGTTGGTTTTTCGATGCCAGTCTGGGCAACAATTTGTTCGATGATTTCGGCTTTGGTCATTGATGTTTAAAATTACGTTATTTATTACAATTTTCTTGGATAGCCTTATATGCCTGTTCATAACCTAATTCGCCAGCTTTACTCCAATCCCTACAGGCATTTTCCTTCAAATTAAGGTTGATATTGCAAAAGCCCCTGTAATAATAAGCCTTAGCAACATTTTTACTAATTGATATTGCTTTGTTTAAATCAATTTTTGCCCCACTAAAATTGTTTAGATTCATTTTACAGTAACCCATCCAGAGATACAATTGGTAATCATCCTTTTCAGAATTATACTTGGATGATTCTGTAAAATCAGAAACTGCACCCCTATAATCTTCCAATTGCATTTTACTACTTGCCCTTAAATTATATGCTACAGATGGACGAATCCATAAAGTAATGCCATTTTCCCCGCGATAAACAAATCCACTATCAGTTATATCATAGTGTTCCTTTGTTGGGAATCCGTCATAACCTTTATATTCATTCAATTCTAATGCCTTGGTAAAATCAACGATTGCTTTTGAATATAGTTTCAGAAAATATTCACAAAAGCCTCGTTCAGCATAGACAAGAGATGTTTCATATCCATTATCAATTGACAAATTCAAATAATCAAGTGCCTTCTTTAGCTCAACTTCATTGGGTTCATTACGATTATTAAACACAATTTCTTCGCCATATGCATAGTTTAACATCCCTAAATCTAATTCGATCTTGGTGATGATCTTCCCTTCGCGTGGATCATTACTTATGTTCTTATCCATAGCTTTTTCTAAAGGATACTTCTGCTGTGTGCTTTTATTCTGAGCATATACACAAATAACTTGCGTAATAAGAATAAGAAGGATTACGTTTTTTTTCATTCTTGTTTGTTGTTAAGTAGTTGATTAATCACCCCCGTGCTGCCAGCACCTACCGTTTGGACTGTAGGTCATTCTCGAACATTGGGTGCCCTTTTTTGTGGTGGCGGAACATCGAACTGAAACCGATCGTTTATTACTCGGTTTTTCCGATGCCGATGGTTGTTGAGATTCGAACGATCCGTTTGCCTGACTTTGATGTGCGTAACAGTAGCCATTCGAATTGGTGGTTATATTCTTGCATTGGTTTCCCGCCTTGGTTGTTCCTTTGCATTGGGCGGACTGACCACCACCTTCCTTCTTTGACGAATGGGTGCTGGTTGCCGTCCAGCTCCATTTGCTAATATCAACCGTGCTTTCGATTGCCTTCTCTTGGTTTTCGGGAAGCTGGTAAAAGAAGTCAGTGCCTGTTAACTGCTCCACGCTGTCGATGGTGACGGCAAAATGTTGTAATGGCTCCTGTGAACCCTCATTGGGCAATATAAACCCAATGCCCTTAATGTCAGGGTCAGTATAGTCCAAAATTACCTTATAATAGTACGCAGGAACGGTTATTCTGTCGGAGCCTATGGTTGGTAGCCCCTTGGATAAAACCGTGCCTGTGACCACGTAAACCGCATTGTCGTCGACTGCCCACTGGCGCACCTGCTTCTCAAGCTTTGACCATATGCCACGGTTGAAGCTTGGGTTTTGTGGCGTCATATTGGACAGGTAAAACGATTCAGCCATTGTTTCGTTGGAGAAGCACATATCGGCTGATGGCGCAAGATGCCCCCTGTCGTAACCTGAGCCTTTGTAGTCGGCGTTTGAGATTGTACAGGACGTTAGCAATGGGTCAGGAACGAATTTATCGTTGCGCTCAACAATTGGAACCGTTTCTTCAGCAGTAAGCTCATAGGCAACCCAGTTCGCAATGTGGTAGGGCTTGTTGAATGAGAGTGTATAGGCTTTATGGTTAATAATCTGGTCTGTGGAGCTGGGCTGGGGGAGTTCAAGATGCGTTATAGGTGTGGGATGGATTTCTGTTAAAGTTTCTATGGGGGCGGACTTCCACGTTCCGTCTGGGTAAACAAGAATCTTCTTGCCGTCGGAAGTGGTGGCTTCCTGCTGGGCGAAGGATTTAATCGGGATCAGTAAGAGAAGAAAGTATAGATTCTTCATCATTATGCCTTTAAACTTTACTGAGGGTCTTTTATGTTGGATATAAATTTTGAAAGGCTGTACTCATTTGTTTCCTTATCAAAGCTTAGCTTGTATGTTATTACATCACCATTTTCTTTGGTAACCCATAAAGAATCAGTCGCTTTGACAAAATCAGTGTTCATTTTTACCACAATATCGTTTATTTCTACTTTGCTAAGACTCCTTATTGTTGATTCGCATTTGTTGGTTTTATTGTCAAAGAAAAAAGCTTGAGTTTTCCGATTGGCATACATCACAATGATCATTTCGGATTTTTCAAGAGAACGAAGCTGCAAATCAATGATATCGCCCCTTTTTTGTTTATCTTTCAAAATGTAGATAGCGTCATCATACATTGAACCGACTCCTTGCCCTTGTGCACCCATAGTGGTAATAATAAGCACAATTATAAAAAGTGTAGTTTTCATATGTTGGAACATTGTGTGGTTAACTTCAGGTTTGGCAAAATGGGAATACATTGGCAACAATTTGTCTTGACCTTTATGGCAGTTATGATTCCACGGATAGTCAATTTTACTTATGCAAATTACATAAAAAGTTAATTGACATTGCACTAATCAGGTTAAACATTACTTTAATTTTATTAATATTGCTTCAAATCAAACCCTATGAACCGCATCAAAGAAGTTTTGAAGGAGCAGGGACGGACGCAGGTTTGGCTGGCAGGAAAGATCGGGAAGAGCCAAGGCACGATTGCGCTGTATGTTAATAACAAGCTTCAGCCGACACTGGATATCCTTTTCAAGATAGCTGAGTGTCTGGAAGTGAACCCAAAGAACCTGATTGAGAGCCAGCAGCGGGGAAGGAAGGCTGGGAAATAGCCAATGCACTAAAACATTAACTACAACAATGACAATATAAAATTCAATGGGAATAAAGAAATCCGAGTTATACAGCTCTCTCTGGGCAAGCTGCGATGCATTACGAGGCGGGATGGATGCCAGCCAGTACAAAGACTATGTACTGGTCTTATTATTCGTGAAGTATGTATCCGACAAGTACTATGGTGATCCAAATGCTCTGATTGTCATACCTGAAGGTGGGAGCTTTAAGGATATGGTCGCCCGTGTGCCTTCCCGCGAAAACCTATCCAATGACCAGAACAGTACAAGGTCAAACTGGCGCTTGCGGGCATCTTCGAACATCTGCATAAACTTCGTGCGGTTGGAACTGCTACCGCTTTCGTAATCGGTATATTCCCGAAAAACCGAATAACCCATCCGCTGGCAGTATGAAAGCAACTGGTCGGCTTGATTTGCCGTGTCCTGCCCTTTACCTTTGGTTGAGCAACGGGTGTAAATCGCGACAACCGTTGGCGTATCATTGTGTCGGTTTAACATCTTTTTTTCCATACACTGGAAACCTATTTATTGCGAATTTGTTAATTACTGATAACTAATGACTTGCGAAATCGTCAATTGTGCTTTTTTAGGAAGGTTTTTTATCCACCCTGTTTTATGATCACTAACGTGTAATCTGATGCTAAGATACGAACTATTTAGCACATTTCAAAGAACAATCCGCTTGAAACATCAGTAATACCAGGCAATTCAGAAACTCACTTCACAGACTTATTTACAATGACCATTCCCTATAATATACATCTTTTTTCGGACTTTCCAAATTCTAATTGAACAAAAAGTGCTGGCTGCCAGCACTTTCTTCATTGTAAATCCAAAAAATATTCGTAAATTTGTTTATCAATTTTAAAATCGGTTAAGGTACCGATTGCGACACTGAAGGGTTAAAGTCGACGACCCCAAACTAAACAGAAAATTTTACAGAAACCGCCGAAAGGCGGGAAGGGAAGTAGTACATAATATGTAATAGCTACAGGTATGTCCTGCGACGAACAAAAAGAAAACGTAAAACATAAATAAAATGAAAAACGCAAACCAACCAACACACTGTCCAGCGGCAACAACCGCTGGTTCCACAACGGCACCCTTGGTAATATGCCTACCTGTGCTGTACACAACCAACCAGCGCCCCCAAAACCCACCAGATGCATTTGCAAGCCCGCAGGAAGGTGGATGTGATTTAACCAACCCTGAACTCCCCCCGTAGCTAATAAGCTAACACAGCCCGCTAATTCGGCGTAGCGGACGATCCTGAAAGATACCGTGTTCGGCACCTTAATGGAATAAGTACGCCCTGTTCTGTTTGACAAAAAGTAATATAACCAATTAAAAACAAAGTTATTATGTTAGCACCAAACAATTTTTATTATCGTAAACGTATCACAACATCTTTGCCATACGAACAGATCAGTAACCCAGATGACTATTCCGGACAAAGTCGGCCACTCATTCCGGAGTAAAGTCGGCCACTCATTCCGGAGTAAAGTAGGCCAGTGATTCCGGAGCAAAGTAGGCCACCTATATCAAAGGTCATATGGGATTATAAAAGTACTATTTTTTTTCAATTGATTTTTTCCTCAAAGATTCTCCTTTTAGCTCAAATCGATGAGCAGAACCTGACAATCTGTCCATAATTGCATCGGCCAGAGTGGGTTCATTAATGTACTGATGCCATTTGCTAACCGGAAGTTGGGAAGTTATTATCGTAGAACGTTTGCCATACCTGTCCTCCAGGAGTTGAAGCAAAGTTATTCTCACCTGACTATCCAACGGAGTGAGTCCAAAATCATCAATAATAATAAGTGGTATTTTTTCGATCTGGTTCAGTAGTTTTATATAGGACCCTTCGAGCTTGGCGAGTGCAAGTTTTTCTGCAAAACGGTTCATTCCCAGATAAAGGGATTTATATCCAAGTGTGATCGCCTGCCGGCCGAAGGCGCAGGCGAGATAACTTTTCCCACAACCGGTCGAGCCGGTGATAAGGATGTTTTCTGCCCTCTGAATAAAGTTACAATCAGCCAGTGCGAGTAGTTGATTCCGGGTGACGTTACGCTCGACAGAACACTGGATTTGTTCGATTACTGCATCATACCGGAGATTACTGAGTTTAAGGTACATTTGTGTTCGCAGGTGTGTCCGGCTTTGCTGCTCTGCATCTACAAGCAGGGCCATGAGTTCATGTGCCGTGGGAAGTTCGTGGGATGGCAGTGCCAAGGTGGTCCCGTAGGCCTGTGCCATCCCGTGCAGCTTCAACTGTTGCAGTTGTTCTAAAGTTTGGTCTGTGTTGATCATGGATTTGTGGTTTAGATTAGATTATTGGGTTTATTGATATGATTCAGGGCCCCTGATGTTTTCATGGTCAGGGATATGGATAAAAATATCTGTTTGCAAAACGACTTTGTCAAGATTATGTTCGAGTATGTTCTTAATGCCCATATAGGTTACTTTATATCCTGCAAGGGCACGCTGACATGCTGCTTCCAGGCGATCATTGCCGTACTTTTCACCCAGGCGTAAAACACCAAGACAGGAGTTATAAGTCTGTTCGATAAAGATCTTCTGTCCAAGTATCTTGCTGATCGCACTTTCCGTATTGTTACCGATCTGAGTGGATTTTTCAATAAAATAATCACGGTTATAGCCCTTGATCCGGGCATAATGATTTTGATCCGGTGGCATGTGTTCAGGCAGGGTTGTATGTCCGTTTCTGTTATAATTGCGCCGGTAACAGGCAATACGAACATTGTCAAGGTAGATCTCAACATGGTCCGTATCATAAATTACCTGTACCGTTTTCCCGATGTACTGGTGTGGAACACTGTAATGGTGCCAGTCCTCTCCGAGCGTGATGTGGTAGTTTCGCTGAACCTTGGCCTCGACCTTATTTTTAGGCACAAAAGGTCCGGCAGGTAATGGGAGCAACAAGACTTTTTCATGAAGGATAAAGCGGTCACGACGACTGTAATCACAGCGCTGGAGGTTACGAAGGTTGAACTTGTCCAACTCCTCCCACAAAGCTTCATTCATTTGATCAAGACTATGAAAGACCCGGTTGCGCAAAGCAGCGTAAATACGGTTATAAACAGCATTTACATGGCTTTCGACTGAAGCTTTATCCCGTGGTTTCCTCACCCGGGCAGCCATCATTGTAGTTCCATAATGCAAAGACCATTGCTGGGCGAGTTCTTCAAAAGCTGGCTCATACCGGTTGCTCTTCTTGACAACCTGTTTCATGTTATCGGTCTTTGCTGATTGGGGAACACCACCAATGAAACATAAAGCATTATTCAATGCTTTAAGAAGTCTTGCCTGGTTGGCCGACCGCAGGGCCTCGATGTAAGTGAACCCGGAAAAGGGAAGCACACAGACAAGTACAGGGCACCAGGTGATCTCGCCGGTTTGATAATCAGTAAGCGCGATTTTATCCCCTGCAAAATCAAACATCATGCTGGCAGCAGGCTCATGGTCAAAAATCATAACCGCTTTACGGGTCTCAAGAAAACGGCTCAGATGTTCGCAAAACTGAGCGTAACCATAGCCTTCAGAAACACTCTGGCGATATTCTTCCCACAGTATCATTCGGGTAGCATGAGGCTTTTTCAGCTCGTCGCAAAGGGAAGGAATGCGCCCTTGTAAATCGGTAAACCGCCAATCTGTTTTAACGCAAGACGGTTCCTTAAAAGCCAGTGATGAAAACTCTTCGTCATTGAGTTTTAACAAATCCTCGAAGCTTTTGCCAATCAGGCTCAATTGCTTCACATAGCCGTTGACTGTATCCCGAGACTTCTGAAGTTCAAAGGAAATCTCACGGTTTGATTTTCCTTGTAATTTAAGTTGTAAAATACGTCGAAGTTGCAACATGTTTATGGGTTTATTTGACATCGTATAAAGGTTTTTTCTTTATACGAACCCATGTTGCCTTTGATACAGGTGGCCTACTTTATGCCGGAATGTCAGTCGTTCCGTACTGCCCTGAAGCCAGCTTTTCTAAAAAATTGGCCTGGTTTGGACCAGAATCGCTGGCCTACTTTGCTCCGGAATGAGTGGCCTACTTTACTCCGGAATGAGTGGCCGACTTTAGTCCAGAATCACTGGCCTACTATAGTCCAGAATAGTCA
>JANYKW010000114.1 GCA_025358025.1 Bacteroidia bacterium
TGACTATTCCGGACCAAAGTGTACCACCTAATCCGGAACAAAGTGTACCACCCATTCCGGGGCAAAGTGTACCACTTTTTTAACAAGATTTAACAAACTTGGCTGTTGGTTCGGGGACTATGATGACCTGACATTCCGGCATAAAGTGTACCACCTCAACGGGAGTGGATTTGTTGCGTATAAGAGGCATTCTAAACCAATGTCTCATGGCCAACAAACCCGTCTCTATGTCGCAAGTTCGCAGCATTCTAAAGCTTTTTAAAGAGAATCGATCATCCCGGGCGATATCCCGTCAACTCCACATTCACCGCAACACCGTAGAGGGTTACCGGGAGCGGGTCATACAATCTGGCCTGCCCGTTAGCAAGCTTCTTCAAATGAGCGATGCTGACCTTGCCCAGATCATTTACCCAAAAGTGGTTGAACCACCGCCTGATACCCGTAAGGCCGACCTGCAAGCAAGAATACCCTATCTTCAGACTGAGCTGCACAAACGGGGCGTAACCCGACAATTGTTGTGGATCGAATATCGACGTGAGGTTGATAAGGGCTATGCCTACTCACAGTTTTGCGAGCTGCTGAACAGGTTTTTGCGCCCCCTGGATGCGGTGATGCATTTAACCCATCGGCCCGGAGAGTTGCTGCAAGTCGACTTCGCCGGAGATACTATGAGCTATGTTGACCTTAAAACTGGCGAGATAATCCAGTGCCCTGTTCTGGTTTGCACCATGCCTTACAGCCATTTTATTTATGTGGAGGTACTACAGCATGCAAAGCAGGAACATTTGTTTAACGCCATGAACCATTGCCTGGAATATCTTCAGGGAGCGCCTCCGGCAATTAAATTTGACAATCTAAAGCAGGTCGTGGTTAAAGCCAGCCGCTATGAACCATCCATTACGGAGATCAGTGAAATCTGGTCAAATTATTACGATACCACCATCATGGCAACCCGGGTGCGTAAACCACGTGATAAAGCATCGGTTGAAAAGGGAGTTGATCTTGCTGTGAAATGGATTAAAGCACCTTTGCGCAATACAGTTTTTCATGATGTACGCCAGATAAACAAAGCCATCCTCCCATTGTTAGATGACTTTAACCGAAAGGGAATGAGTAAGGGTGCACCCAGCAGACTTGATCGTTTTGCTTCGGATGAAAAACCACTGCTGAAGCCATTACCGGCTGAACCGTTTTTGTATAAGCACATCAGCTGGGGTAAGGTGCAGAAGAACTACCATGTAATTTTGGGAGAAAACTGGCATCAGTACAGTGTTCCCTTTCAATATATCGGTGAACGTGTAAAGGTGGTTTACGATCTTGATCACGTTGAAATATACCTGGGCTTTAAACGGATCGCTATACATAGAAGGAGTTTTGTGCACAGGGGATATACAACATTGCCGGAACATATGCCTGTGCATCATCGCAAATATCACGAGATGAAAGGCTGGGATGGGGATTACTTTTTGCAAAAAGCCGAAAAGATCGGCCCCAATACCACGGAGATCATCAAACGCATTCTGGACTCAAGAACCTTTATCGAACAATCTTATCACAGCTGTATCGGTATCTTCCGGCTGGCCGATCAGGTGGGGAACCTGCGAATGGAAGCAGCCTGCAGCCGGGCTGTGTTCTTACACAAGGTAGGCTATGGGGTAATCAATAATATCCTCAGTAAAAACCTCGATGGCCAGCCTTTGCCCGTGCAGACTCAGTTTACCTTGCCTTTTCATGATAATCTGCGCGGAACAGGATCCTATAATTGAGCTTGGCCATGAAATCGAACTATCCGTGCCGCCCCATGAGAATAACGCCTTTACACACAGACAGCACCTGGTTATTGCCCATGTGCCGGAGATCAAACGATGGTGTTGTATTGAGGATAACTCTCCTGACGCTCAAAACTGCCTTCCCGAAGTTATCTCCCAACACACCATCCAAACACAATCCTTTTTTACTCAATAAATAAAAACCGGTAAAATGATTACCACAAACCCAAACAACCCATGAACACACAATCAACACTCGATTTGCTTGGTAAACTTAAACTGCCAGGCATGTTACAAGCCTACCAGGGAGCCCTGACCCTGCCCGTGCAGGACCAACCCTCAGGCGATCAGCTCATCGCCCGCCTTACCGATGCTGAACAGCAGTATCGCATCCAGAAGAAAATGCAACAGTACCTTAAGCTCAGTAAACTAAGGTATGATGCAGTTCTGGAGCAGATCCACTGTAATGCCGCACGCAACCTCACATCCGATCAACTCTTAGCATTATCCGATTGCGGTTTTATTGAGCGTGCAGAAAACATCCTGATAACTGGGTCCACAGGCTGCGGTAAAAGTTACCTCGCCTGTGCATTGGGCCGACAGGCCTGCGTAAGAGGATATAAGGTGCTTTACTTTGGCATTCACCGGCTGATCGAAAAAATTACTCAATCTAAACTGGATGGAACCTTCATGAAATTGCTCAGCCAGATTGAAAAGGCCCATCTTCTGGTTATCGATGACTTTGGCTTACACCCGCTCGATACCCAAATCCGCCTGGCTTTGCTGCAAATCCTCGAAGATCGGTATGGAAAACACTCAACCATGCTTACTGCCCAGTTGCCGGTGCAGCACTGGCACGAGTATATTGGCGAACCTACAATCGCCGATGCGATTATGGACAGATTGTCAGGAAATGCACACAGAATTGAACTAAAGGGAGAATCACTCAGAAAACAAAAATCACAAAAAAATCCGTAAATTTGATTAACAAAGCCACTCCCCGAAAAAGTGGTACACTTTAGAGCGGAATGAGTGGTACACTTTGCCCGGAATAATCA
>JANYKW010000121.1 GCA_025358025.1 Bacteroidia bacterium
ACCAGAATTGCCATTTTCGTCAACCTGATTGCTGCTCTGCTGGTTGGATTCATGGTAGCCAATGGATATGAATTTGTATTACTGCAAATCACCGTTGGTAGTATTGCCGTTATCAGCCTGAACAAGATGCAAAGGCGAGAACAGTTAATTTTTACTGCACTTATCATTTTTCTCTCCTATTCAGTAATCTATGTGGGCATTTCACTTGTGCAGGAGGCTAATCTTAGTGGAATAGAATGGCTGAAAATCAAATGGTTTGCTTTAAATGCTATATTGACGCTCATTACCTACCTGCTTATCTATATTTTAGAGAAATCTTTTGGGTTTGTGTCGGATGTTACATTGATTGAGCTTACCTTCTCCAACCAAAAATTACTCAAGAGACTGGCTATGGAGGCCCCCGGAACAATGCATCACTCTTTGCAGGTCGCCAATCTATCAGAAATGGCTATTTCAAAAATTGGAGGAAATCCCTTACTTGTTCGTGCAGGTTCTCTTTACCATGATATCGGCAAAATTGAGAATTCAGGATATTTTATTGAAAATCAAATAATTGGAATCAATCCGCACGATCATCTCTCCAGTCAGGAGAGTGCCGAAATTATCATTGACCATGTAGAGAGAGGGGTTGAACTTGCAAGAAAGAACCAAATACCTGAACAAATCATCGACTTTATTCGAACGCACCACGGAACAACAAAGACCGGATATTTCTACCATAAATATATCAGCGATAACGTATTGGACGATGCTTCCGAATTGAAATTTTCTTACAAAGGCCCATTACCTAGCACCCGCGAAACGGCTGTGGTCATGTTAGCCGACAGCATCGAAGCCGCTTCCCGAAGCCTGCTCATCAAAAATTCCGAGAATATCCGAAGTCTTGTTGAGAATATCTTTAAGCAGAAAGTTGAGCTGGGACAGTTGGAATATGCTCCTTTAACATTCAAGGATATAAGAGTTTTAAAAGAACTTTTCCGTGAAAAATTGCTAAATATTTACCATATCCGGGTTGACTATCCGGAGTTAAAAAATTGAAAGGATGAGGCGATCGAGAGAAATTTTCACACTTGTGCTATGTTTGTTTCTAGGTAGCTTTTCCATGAAGGCTCAGGAAAAAAAGGACTCCGGATATCATTTTACAATCATAAAGGAATTGCCTCATACTCCGGTTAAAGATCAATTTCGCTCCAGTACCTGCTGGTCATTCGCAGGTTGTTCATTCATTGAATCAGAATTGTTGCGAAAGGGGAAATCAGAAGTTGACCTTTCAGAAATGTTTCTCGTGAACCACTGTTACAGGGACAAGGCAGATCGATATGTTCGGATGCAGGGAAATGCAAATTTCGGACCCGGAGGATTGCTGCACGACATTTTGTTTGTTATAAAAAATTATGGCTTAATGCCGGAATCTGCATATCACGGATTGAATTACAGAGAGAAGAAACACATTCACGGCGAAGTGGACAACCTTTTAAAGAGTCTGGTCGTCTCGGTGGTTCAAAACAAAAACCGGAAGATATCTCCCGCCTGGTCGTCCGCATTTCAAAAAAGCACTGATTCCTATTTTGGTGATATCCCTGATGATTTTAAATACGAGAAAAAGAGATATACCCCTTTGACTTTCGTTTCTGAAAATCTGGGAGGTATCAATACGGATGATTATGTAGAAATAACCTCTTTCAACCATCACCCTTTTTATCTGCAATTTGTCTTAGAGGTTCCTGACAACTGGCTTTGGGAAAGACTCTATAATGTACCGATCGCTGATATTCAAACAATTATCGACAATTCCATTAACATGGGATACACGGTTGGATGGTCAGCTGACAACAGCGAAAAGGGCTTTGCCACTTCTCAAAAGGGGATCGCTGTTGTACCGGAGATTAACAAAGCTGAAATGTCTGAAGCAGAGATTTCGAAATGGGAAAGGCTTTCAGATGCCGAGAAAGACAAGGAATTGTACAAACTTAACAAACCTGGAAAAGAAAAAGGCATCTCGCAGGAACTTCGTCAGGCTGCTTTTGATTCGCAGGAAACAACCGATGACCACGCTATGCACATCATCGGAATGGCAAAAGACCAGAATGGCACGATCTACTATAAAGTCAAGAATTCCTGGGGCTCCTACAACAGTTATGATGGATATTTCTATGCTTCAATTCCTTATGTCCGGTACAAAACGACCGCGATCATGGTTCACAAGGATGCGGTACCACAAGATATCAGGAAAAAATTGGGGTTTTGATTCATTGTATCTTCTGCTTCCTGTTCGAATTATTTTTCTACAAAAATTTCTTTCAGAGTAAAATAATACCTATTTTTGCAGCCGATTTCCGTACGCAATCTCTGGCAGCAAACAACTAGACACTGTTTACATTGCGTTCGTCAAACAAGTTAAAACAATTGCAATGGATTT
>JANYKW010000161.1 GCA_025358025.1 Bacteroidia bacterium
CCATGGCAATGTCAAAGACCAGGTGATCGTCCGGCGAAATATCCATGTCGATCTGGGTCTCAATGAAACTCTTGACGGCCAGATATTCCGGGCTATCCGGATCTTCGCTTTTGTTCTTCTTGCTTTCGGTGTCCACGATCAACTCCTCCAATTTGAAGCGCTGAAGTTTAGACAACCTGGTTCTCGGCAAATCAGTCTTGAGCAGCGTAAATTGCATGATCCGCTTGTATGAACTTAACTCCGCATTAAAAGGTGAGATGACACTCTCCCGGAAATAGTGGTTCATATCGGTTACGCCGATGTCGGTAAGAAACTTCAGATCAGGGACAATGGCCGCATGCAGCATCTCTTTGTGAATAAAAATTCCGGCTTCCTTAATGGCTTTGGTGTAAAATTCAAGTTTTTGCTCAATCTCTACCGGGTTGATATTTTTACCGTTGGGCAGGACAATGATCTCTTTTTTTCGTCCGGTGATATATAGAAATCCCTCCTTGTCAAAACGTCCAAGATCACCTGTATAAAGCCATCCATCCTTTATGACTTCAGCCGTCTCTTCGGGGCGGTTGTAATATCCTTTCATGACATTGAGCCCTTTGGCTACAATTTCACCATCCCTGATCTCAATGAGCATATTTGGCATCGCCTCACCTGTTGAGCCAATTTTTACCCTGCCCGGACGCGGGAAAGTGATCATTGGTGCAGCTTCTGTCATACCAAAACCCTCCAGAATATCGAATCCAATGGCATAAAAGAAGGTTCCCACCTCTTTATTCAGGGCCGCTCCGCCCGCGATCATAAACTTAAGATGACCTCCCAAACCATTGTGAACTTTTTTAAACAGCGTCTTTCCAAGCTTGCGGCTTTTGGTGGCATAGACCAGTTTGAGAAATGTTTTAGCCAGAAAGCTCTTGTTGATTTTGGCCATCAATCCGCGGTAGATCAGTTCATAAAGCCTTGGTACACCGATGAATACAGTGACGGAATTATCGGCCAGTGTCTTCATCAGATCAGACGACTGCATCGAAGGCGAAACGACCGCTGTGCCACCCGAATAGAAAGTCACCATCATTGATCCCAACAAAGGGAAAATGTGGTGAAGTGGCAGTAATACAAGCACCTGGCTTTCCGTATGAAAAATTTTGGCCTCCACAACGGCATGAATATTGACCAGCAAATTGGTATATGAAAGCATGACCCCTTTCGGACTACCCGTTGTACCTGAAGTATAAATGATGACTGCAGTTGTCTCATTGTCTTCCGGACCGATCCAACCTGTTTCCGGTAAATCCTTCTTCCAGTGGTGATTTTCGAACAAAATTACTTCAGGATGGTGCTTGCTTTTTGTTTCAACTTTGGCATATGGCTCACGCATTGCCTCACTGATAAAGATTAAATCTGGCTGACAGTCATCCAGAATGTAGGCTACATCATCGGCCGAAGCCATAAAATCGATTGGAACAGCGATGCAGTTATTTTGCAAAGCGGCGTAAAATGCAAAGAACCACTCTACCCGGTTCTCGGCATAGAAGGCTACTTTGGAATAACCTTTCTTATCAAATAACCGGGCATATTGTGCTATGTGTTGAAGGAGCTCGCTGTATGTAAAATCCCCCTGTTGCGATACAATTGATTTCTTACCGGGATTACTTCTGTAAATCATGGATTCAGGCATATCTGGTTATATTTTGGATTGGAATGTGGTCAATAGTTTATCAATCAATTTCAATTTTTTATTGTCTGTATGAATGAACGAAGCAGCAAAATGGAATCGCTGCTATACAAAGTAAGAAATATTTGAGTGCATTACCAAAACGGAGTCGATCTCTCAATTATCTTTATTATTTTAGGGGAGAATAAATCAACTAAACTAGTATTTCAGATGGAAAAAAGCGACGAGAAGAAGCTCTTTCTGCCCTCTCCGGAGGTTGTGAATCAGGCCAATGTGCAGGAGTACGACAAATTGTACCAGTATTCGCTGGAACAGCCGGAGGCCTTTTGGGCCGGACAGGCGGAACATCTCTCATGGTACAAAAAATGGGACAAAGTACTCGATAAGAGCAATCCTCCATTTTTTAATTGGTTTCAGGGTGCCCAAACGAACATTATTCTGAATGCCATAGACCGGCATCTTACCTCTGCCACCCGAAACAAACTGGCCATCATTTGGGAAGGTGAACCCGGCGATTCCAAAACTTATTCATACCATGCGCTCAACCGCGAGGTGTCCCAGTTCGCGAATATTCTTAAAAGCATGGGCGTCAAAAAGGGCGATGTCGTAACCATCTACATGCCTCAAATTCCTGAACAACTCTTCGCGATGCTTGCCTGCGCCAAAATTGGAGCCGCGCACAGTGTGGTCTACGGAGGATTTAGCCACGAAGCACTGGCCGACCGTATCAACGACGCGAACAGCCGGGTGGTTATTACCGCGGATGGCGGTTACCGCAGAGGAAAAGTGGTAGAGATGAAAAGCGTCGTCAACAAAGCCATGGAACTTTCTCCTACCATGGAGATTTGTATTACCGTCAAAAGGACAGGCATCGATGTTTACATGGAAAATGACCGC
>JANYKW010000165.1 GCA_025358025.1 Bacteroidia bacterium
TGCAAAGTCTACTGATCTGTACGGCCAAGACACACGTAACCTTGCTAGACAACAAGCTCAGCAAGGAGTCAACGATGTTGCTGGACAATTCGGTGACGCCGGACTGCTTAATTCGGGAGCTGCAATTACAGCCCTAGGTCAGGCAGGAACAACCCCACTGCTCCAGGCTTTGGCTCAACTCAGTCAACAACAATCAGGTATTGCTGGAAGTCTGGCAAATAATCTGTTTAGTCAAGGAATGACTGAAGCCGGTACAGGAAGTCGATTTAGCACGAATACTTTGCTTCAAGCATTGTCTGGGCAGCTTGGAGCACTTGGGCAGCAGCAAAGTGGTTACGGCAATGCTGCGAATGCGTGGTCCAATGTTGGTCAAGGATATGGCAGTCTTTATGGCAATAATCTGCAAGCGGCATCGCAACAAGCGGCACCTGAATATCTTGCGCCACAGTTTGTGACTCAACCTGGCTTTGGGACGAATCTACTGAACTTCGGGGCTCCGATTCTCGGAGCAGCACTTGGTGGTCCAATTGGCGGGGCTCTTGCGTCAGGTTTAGCAAAAGCACTTACACCAAACTACGGCAGTTCAGGAACAGGGTATTCTTCTGGACCTGGAAGTAATGGATATTCAGCATCTCCTTATTGGGGATATGGTCTGGGGAATCCGTAAATTTTATAGGAGTTAGTAATGGCAGTTAATTCGTATCTTGGTGTTCAACAGACTCCTTTTGCAGCAGCTCTGGCTAATATGGGTTCTCAACTTGGCCAAGGCATGACTAAGGCTTATGACCAAAATCAACAACACAAGGTAAATATTTATAATGGCCTCGAAGCTCAACTCAAACAAACTCTCGGTAACAACCCTTGGGCAGTCTTGAATGAGTCTAAGGATGGTGAATATACTCCGCGTGCCCTTGCTGCAAGGGGTTTGATGCAGCAAGTTGAGTTGGCTTTTGATGGGGCAACTGGAAATCTTCGTTCCGCAGAGGATATTACAAAATCCATGGAAGGCCGAATGGCCGGATTGCCAAGTACGGACGAAATGCGTAATGAGTCTTTTCGAAATTGGGTAAATCAACCAAAAGATACAAAACAAAATTCTTCTCTACCAAACACTGCTCACAGTGAAGCTGGTGTTAAACCTGCAAGTAAGGTTACTCAGAGTGGAGCAAGTGGTGTGGTTCAGCCGGCTCCGGTTGCGCCGATTGCAACAACTCTATTACCTAAACCCAAGCCAGAAATGGTAGCAAGATTCAGCCAGCAACGTAATGGTTGGGAAGTAGTTCCCGGAGTTTCGAAATTAGTGGAAAATTCTGCTCTAAAGGATTGGGAATACAAAGTTCAAGGACTTGAGCAGCAAGGTTTTCCTCGAGCAGCTGCAGAAATACAAGTTGGTCCTAAGCCAACTGTGGTTCCATCTTATGTCGTAGGTCCTCCGGAAAAAGGAATACGCTCGCCAGCCGAAATCATGCGTCTTGGTACAGGAAATAGTTATATTCCCCCTCTCCCTTTATTTTACGATCAAATGACCGCACAAGATGAAGCATTACGACAATCTGGTGTGCGGGGTTTTGCAGAAGGTGGGGTGGTTTCACCAACTCCAGGCGGGACTCAGATGGATGTCGGAGGCCAACAAGCAATTGTGGGTGAGGGTAAAAACTCCGAAGCAGTACTTCCGTTGAGTGACGATGTACTTGGAAAACTTGGTGCTGCTATTGCACAGTATGTCATTCAGGCCATGCAAAATCCAAACGACAAACCCACTCAAGGTGATACACAAGACGTTCCAACCAATGCACAAGGTATGCCTATGGCGGAAGGTGGAGCAGTGATAACTCCACCAACTCCTTTCAGGAAGTTTCTGATTGATAAGGGATACGACATCAAGCCAACTGGACCAAAGTCGGATGAAGAGTTGATGCTCAATTACTATCCAAAAGAGGCAGTCAACTTTAGGGCTCTTCAACAACCAGCTTACCCTTATTCTCCAGGACAAACTGATCCACAGGCTGTTCAACTTGCTGCACGACAGACAATGAGTGCGCGTCAAACTGAAATCGATCAGCAAGCTGAAATGAATAACCAAGCTAATCGTATTCAGCAAGCAGATGAATTGCAGACTACCTTGGCGGGGATTCCAGCTAATATAGGTACCCCAACACCAAAGCAAAAGCCAGTAGTCCCAGGTGAAGTTCCAATTCCAATTACTCCTGGAGTAGCAGTACCCCAACAAGATGCTGCTTCTATGAAGCCTAAATGGAATTACGGCGAGGACATTCAGATAACTCCAAGTAAAGGTATAGCCAAACTTGCTGAAATGGCCAATACTGCCAAGCAAAACTTATTTCAGAAACTCTATGTTGAATACCCATCCAAGGGTGAACCTACACCCACAAACAAACAAATATTCACTGACCCAAAATATGCTCAACTCAGAGGCGATGTGCTCAAGGCTGTGAATAAGGAAAACCAAGCTCTTTCAGCGATTACAAAAGATCCATCATTCATGCGTGCAGACAATAAACGGATGTCCAAGTTGTTTGACGAAATTGCTGCAATGACTCCCGAACAAGCGGCAGCTGCAGGATTTTCTGACCTTGCCCAGGTAGGAGTTTCTAAGAGAAACAATGAAACCCAATGGCGAATAACCCAATTACAAGAAGCTTATAAAGCCATCGGAATAGCTAGACTTGCAGATAGTTTGCAATATCAACTTGTGAATAATCAGATTGTTCCGATAATTCAAGGTTGCTTTGATAAGGGTGTATTTAATGAGGTTGCCTTTACAAAAGCGATCTCAAAAACTCCAGGTCTCGAAGATCTTTGGAATCAACAAGTGAAACTCGCGGGGGGCAATGTGAAAGATGCCATTGCCCTAGTAACCAGTCCAACATGGTTTGGTTTGGGGTCAAAGACTGAACTCAAACGCCCAGGAATCCAAGCACCTACATTGCCTGGAGCTGCGCCTCAAAAAAATGCAGGGAACCAGGCACTTCTAGATGCAATAACTGCTGCAGCGATGGGGCAATAATGGCAGGTGAATTTGGAAGACTTCTTGCTGATCCAAGGTTTCAAAATCTTGACTACCAAGAACAGACAAAAATCAGGGACCAACTGTTTTCTCAAACAGTTGGGGCACAGGCCAATTTCGCACAACTCGACCCGACAAGTAAGCTGAATATCTATGAATCCTTAGTTCATGTTGCACCAGCAGGTGTTGACCCGGCATCGGATTCATTCAAAGCTGCGGATAAGATTATTTCAGGTATTCGTCAAGGTTCAACTCAAGCCTCTCAGGACGCAGTTAATTTTCTTTCATGGCGTCAAGGTTCCCAGGCAATGCTATTGCCCACAGTCATAACTCAAGCAGCCGATGCGATAGGACAGTTGTTTGATCCATATAACAAAGATCCTATATATGAAGATCTCTATGGAAAGTCAGGCCAGAAGATCAACCAATGGGTTATGCAAAACTTGCAATTAAAAGGTATGCAAGGGTATGCCGAAACTGCGGCAGGCCAAGCAACCGGAATTGGGGCAGTGGGTAATATCGCAGAATTTCTAATTGCAGCTATTCCTCTGATTGGCCAAGTATCAGCACCCGGACTGCTCACTAAGGGCTTGTTTGGGGCAACCAAGGCATGGGCCGCAGAGAGTGCCGCACCGAACTTTATCCGAGCACTCGGAGTGATTGGCACTGAGAGTCTTGCAAATACGAGTGTAGGGGTGGTTAAGGATTTTGCCCGAGATGGTTTGCAAGGAAATCTGACCGACCCGTCACAGGCTGAATTCTGGTCTCGGATGGGCAAGAGTTTTGGTGAAAATTTGGCATTCGATTATCTCGGATGGTCTGCGTTTAAGGGTGTTGGAACATTTGCAAAGGGTGTCTTGCTGTCAGGCAAGAAGCTTGGTTGGGATGAAGCCATTGGATCCGCAGTTGATAAAATGACCGAATCTGAATTCAACGAACAAGTGGTTAAGAAGATATTCCGTAACGAAACCTACGATCATTCGACCTTGGCGCATCTTGATTCTCAAGATGCCGAGGCCAGAGTCAAAGAGCAAATCCTCAACCAGACCCGGAGAATGAATAGCACTATTGACCTGAAATCCCCCGAAGGATTGTCAGTTTGGGTTAGGGATAACGGGTTTTCTCTCGAATCTCGCACGGACGGTCTGTGGCATATTACTGGAATTGAAGATGACACGATATCCGCTGGGTTCAAGAGTCAATCCGATGCTGCTCAGGCAGTTATTGACTATACAAGGACTGGGAGTTTTTCGACAGCAGTTCCCGAAAAAACCGTAACTCAACTTGCAATGGCTTTTGACACAAACAACAAGATTCTCAAGAATCTCAGCGGTTCTGCAAATCAGTCAATTCCGGATCAACAAACAATCGCTCGACTGTTGGCAACAACATCCAATGGTAATGTGGTGCCTGAAAATGTGCGCGGGATTGTGCGAAATTGGATGATGCAAAATGGAGTCGATGTTAGCAAACTCGCAGTGCATGTAGTCGATGATCTGCCGTCAAATTTGCGTGATCCCGCAGAACGGCTTGCTATGGCTAAGAACCACGAAATCTGGCTCAAACAACCGACACTTGATCCAATAAGTCATACTGAGTTTATGTCCCAGCTCAAATCTAGCCTTGAAGCCGCAATAGGAGAACCCCTTGCATTGGCAAAGGGTCCTAACTTTACTCGAATGCTTGCAGAGATACCGCAATCTCAAGTCAGCAATGGTATAGCAACACCTGGATCAGTCAAGTACCTGGCAACCCTTGCTGACTTGAGATTGCGGTATCTCTGCAAGCATTCGAGTAAAGTTAGGACCCTTTGCCAATGCAAGGGGTTCTCCTATTGCGGCTTCAAGGCTAGATTTGAG
>JANYKW010000166.1 GCA_025358025.1 Bacteroidia bacterium
TGCAAAGTCTACTGATCTGTACGGCCAAGACACACGTAACCTTGCTAGACAACAAGCTCAGCAAGGAGTCAACGATGTTGCTGGACAATTCGGTGACGCCGGACTGCTTAATTCGGGAGCTGCAATTACAGCCCTAGGTCAAGCAGGAACAACCCCATTGCTTCAAGCTTTGGCTCAACTCAGTCAACAACAATCGGGTATTGCTGGAAGTCTGGCAAATAATTTGTTCAGTCAAGGAATGACTGAAGCCGGTACAGGAAGTCGATTCAGCACGAACACTTTACTTCAAGCATTGTCTGGGCAGCTTGGCGCACTTGGGCAGCAGCAAAGTGGTTATGGCAATGCTGCAAATGCGTGGTCCAATGTCGGTCAAGGATATGGCAGTCTTTATGGTAATAATCTGCAAGCGGCATCGCAACAAGCGGCACCTGAATATCTTGCGCCACAGTTTGTGACTCAACCTGGTGTTGGGACGAATCTACTGAACTTTGGGGCTCCGATTCTCGGATCAGCACTTGGAGGTCCAATTGGCGGGGCTCTTGCAACGGCTTTGGCAAAAGCACTTGCACCAAAACCAAGTCAGTCTACATCTCCTTATTGGGGATATGATCTGGGGAATCCGTAAATTTCATAGGAGTTAGTGATGGCAGTTAATTCGTATCTTGGTGTTCAACAGACTCCTTTTGCAGCAGCTTTGGCTAACATGGGTTCTCAACTTGGTGAGGGCATGACTAAGGCTTACAATCAAAATCAACAACACAAAATAAACATCTACAACGGTCTCGAAGCTCAACTCAAACAAACTCTCGGGGATAGTCCTTGGGCAGTATTGAATGAGTCTAAAAATGGTGAATACACTGCACGTGCTCTTTCAGCACAAGGTTTGCTTCGACAAGTTGAGTTCGCTCAAGATGATGCAACTGGAAATCTTCGTTCCGAAGCGGATATTCTAAAATCTATACAGGGTCGAATGGCCGGAGTGGCAACTCCTACTGAAATACGGAATGAAGCTTTTCGTCAACGAAGTGCTCAAGGATTCGGTAATACAGAACAAAATTCTTCTCAGTCAAACACTGCTCACAGTGAAGTTGGTGTTAAACCTGCAGGTAAGGTTACTCAGGGTGGAGCAAGTGGTGTGATTCAGCCAAAACCTGTACCAGCTCCTTCTATGGCGCTTTCTCCAGAGGGTTTTGCACTCTCTTTTCGACAAAGCAAAAATCCTAATGCTAAAGCTGAAACTTACTTGCAAAATCCCTTAACAGAGGAAGTAGTTCTTAAAATTCCCGCATTTGCAAATTACGATCAATCTGCAGCACTTTATCGAGATCTTATGTCTAAAGATCCTCACTTTGCAAGTTCTGTCGAGATGGCTCTTAAAAAAAATCTACTCGGTTCGCAAAATACTCCTTTTACTGGGAGTGCTCCTGAACAAATAAGGCAGAGTGCCGTACTGGGAGGGGCTTATAATTTCGGAAAATCAGCTAAAAATATTCTTGGAGACGCTTGGAAAGCGTCTGCTGATCCTAGTTTTATTGCAACAACATTAGATGTTGTTCCGAAAATGCCTATCTCTCTGGAACGGGATCTTCAAGCAGAACGTCAAGCACAAGTGCAGTGGGAAGCTAAAAAAACTAGAAGGTATAGTGAAATACTTAAACAAGGTCTTCCCCCCGATTTGGCTTTGAAACAACTTAATAGCGAGATGCCAGGGGATACTCCCCCTAGATTCGCCGAAGGTGGAGTAGTCACACCAACTCCAGGCGGGACTCAGATGGATGTCGGAGGCCAACAGGCAGTTGTGGGTGAGGGTAAAAACTCCGAAGCAGTACTTCCGTTGAGTGATGATGTACTCGGAAAACTTGGTGCTGCTATTGCACAGTATGTCATTCAGGCCATGCAAAATCCAAACGACAAACCTACTCAAGGTGATACACAAGACGTTCCAACCAATGCACAAGGTATGCCTATGGCGGAAGGTGGAGCAGTAATAACTCCTCCAACTCCTTTCAGGAAGTTTCTGATTGATAAGGGTTACAAGATAAATCCGACTGGTCCGACCTCGGATGAAGATTTGATGAATAATAATTATCCAAAAGAGGCAGACAATTTTAGGACTCTTCAACAACCCCAAGTAGAACAATTTCCACAACAATATCCCAATTCTCAAGGTCCCGATGCTCTTAGAGTAGAACAAGCTAAACAGCAACAACAGCAATCTGAAGTTGGATCAGCACCTCCCGTTCCAAGTCCAGGTAACTCAGTCCCTCAACAGGCTCCAGGAAAAACCGACCAATGGCAAGAGTCTAGGATTTATCAAGGTGATAAGCCTGCTCCATTACCTGTAGGAGGGGATGTTTTTGCTCCGTTACAAATCTCCAAACCTGGAGAGTCAGTCACACCACAAACCACAACTCCTGTTATTCCTACCAAGGGAATAGCCAAACTTGCTGAAATGGCCAATACTGCCAAACAAAACTTATCTCAGAAACTCTATGTTGAATATCCATCCAAGGGTGAACCTACACCCACAAACAAGCAAATATTCACTGACCCAAAATATGCTCAACTCAGGGGCGATATGCTCAAGGCGGTGAATAAGGAAAACCAAGCTCTTTCGGCGATTACAAAAGATCCATCGTTCATGCGTGCAGACAATAAACGGATGTCTAAATTGTTTGACGAAATTGCCGCAATGACTCCCGAACAAGCGGCAGCTGCAGGATTTTCTGATCTTGCCCAAGTAGGAGTTTCTAAGAGAAACAACGAAACCCAATGGCTAATAGCCAAACTACAAGAAGGTTATAAAGCCATCGGAATAGCTAGACTTGCGGATAGTTTGCAATATCAACTTCTTAATAGTGCGCTTGATCCGATACTTCGAGGTTCCTTTAACAACGGGGTGTTCAATGAGGTTTCTTTTACAAAAGCGCTTTCAAAAACTCCAGGTCTCGAAGATCTTTGGAATCAACAAGTGAAACTTGCAGGGGGCAATGTGAAAGACGCTATTGCCCTAGTAACCAGTCCAACATGGTTTGGTTTGGGGTCAAAGACTGAACTTAAACGCACAGGAATCCAAGCACCCACATTGCCTGGAGCTGCACCCCAAGTAGATGCAACAACTCAGGCACTTCGAGACGAGATGATTAAAATGGCGCTGGGCAATAATGGCAGGTGAATTTGGAAGACTTCTTGCTGATCCAAGGTTTCAAAATCTTGACTACCAAGAACAAACAAAAATCCGAGACCAACTGTTTTCTCAAACAGTTGGGGCACAGGCCAATTTCGCACAACTCGACCCAACGAGTAAGCTGAATATCTATGAATCCTTAGTTCATGTTGCACCGGCAGGTGTTGACCCTGCATCGGATTCATTCAAAGCTGCGGATAAGATTATTTCAGGTATTCGTCAGGGCTCAACTCAAGCCTCTCAGGATGCAGTTAATTTTCTTTCATGGCGTCAAGGCTCCCAGGCAATGCTATTGCCCACAGTCATAACTCAAGCAGCCGATGCAATAGGGCAGCTGTTTGATCCATATAATAAAGATCCTATATATGAAGATCTTTATGGAAAGTCAGGCCAGAAGATCAACCAATGGGTTATGCAAAACCTGCAATTAAAAGGCATGCAAGGGTATGCCGAAACTGCGTCAGGCCAAACAACCGGAATTGGGGCAGTAGGTAATATTGCAGAATTTCTAATTGCAGCTATTCCTCTGATTGGCCAAGTATCGGCACCCGGATTGCTCACTAAGGGTTTGTTTGGGGCAACCAAGGCATGGGCCGCAGAGAGTGCTGCGCCGAACTTTATCAGAGCACTTGGAGTGATTGGCACTGAGAGTCTTGCAAATACGAGTGTAGGCGTGGTTAAGGACTTTGCCCGAGACGGTTTGCAAGGAAACCTAACTGACCCATCACAGGCTGAATTCTGGTCTCGGATGGGCAAGAGTTTTGGTGAAAACCTGGCATTCGATTATCTCGGATGGTCTGCGTTTAAGGGTGTTGGAACATTTGCAAAGGGTGTCTTGCTGTCAGGCAAGAAGCTTGGTTGGGACGAAGCAATTGGATCCGCAGTTGATAAGATGACCGAATCTGAATTCAACGAACAAGTGGTTAAGAAGATATTCCGTAACGAAACCTACGACCATTCGACCTTGGCGCATCTCGATCCTCAAGATGCCGAGGCCAGAGTCAAAGAGCAAATCCTCAACCAGACCCGGAGAATGAACAGTACTATTGACCTGAAATCACCCGAAGGACTGTCAGTTTGGGTTAGGGATAACGGATTTTCTCTCGAATCTCGCACGGATGGTCTGTGGCATATTACTGGAATTGAGGATGACACAATATCCGCTGGGTTCAAGAGTCAATCCGATGCTGCTCAGGCAGTTATTGACTATACGAGGACTGGGAGTTTTTCGACAGCAGTCCCCGAAAAAACCGTAACTCAACTTGCAATGGCTTTTGACACAAACAACAAGATTCTCAAGAATCTTAGTGGTTCTGCAAATCAGTCAATCCCGGATCAGCAAACAATCGCTCGACTGTTGGCAACAACATCCAATGGCAATGTGGTGCCTGAAAATGTGCGTGGGATCGTGCGGAATTGGATGATGCAAAATGGAGTTGATGTCAGTAAACTCGCAGTTCATGTAGTCGATGATCTGCCGTCAAGTTTGCGTGATCCTACAGAACGGCTTGCTATGGCTAAGAACCACGAAATCTGGCTCAAACAACCAACACTTGATCCAGTAAGTCATACTGAGTTCATGTCCCAGCTCAAATCTAGCCTTGAAGCTGCAATAGGAGAACCCCTTGCGTTGGCAAAGGGTCCTAACTTTACTCGAATGCTTGCAGAGATACCGCAATCTCAAGTCAGCAATGGCATAGCAACACCCGGATCAGTCAAGTACCTGGCAACCCTTGCGGGTGGAAAGTATTTGCCTGACGGAACAATCGATATCAACGGAAGTTCAGTTAAGTTTAGCACATTGCAGGAGACTCAAAATTGGGCCATCCGATCAATGTGGAAGGAAGGACAAATAACTGATGACCAACTACAGCACATGTTTCGAGAGAGTACTGGTTTTAATTTGGAGAAAGTCCAATCACCGGTGGTTCCTGCGGGGAAAGCTTCCGAGCTTGCCGCACCGGAAGCTCTTTCAAAAACGGAAACGCGCTGGGTTGTTAAGAAAGGCCCTGATCAGATCGACGCAGGTACGGATCTTTTCGGGATTCTCGACAAAAGAGGACTCAAACTTGCTTTGCCCGATGGACTTGCTCCCCAGCAATTAATTTATAATCCGGGCATGGATACCATCGAGGCAAGCAGGGTTTCAGCAACAGGAAGTTTGGGCAAACTGTACGAACTGTCCAGTGGGTTCAAGGATTTGTCTAAAGGCGATAGGAGAATTTTTGGGTCAGAGAAAGGATTTATCACATCAAGCAGTAAGTTGGAATTGAACGGATTCGATGTAACAAACCATCAGTTCGGGATTACTGAGCACTTTCCGACTTTGGAAAAAGCCAGAAAATTCTTAGACACCGCACAAACAGATCGAGATGCTTTGGAATACGCGGCAGCGAAGAAAGGCATGTCCATCACAAGTATCGGCAAGGGCGAGTTGGCAGTCTATGATAAGTTTGGAAAATCTGAAACATTCAGAACCATGGACCAGTTGCAAAAATACATTGCTTCAATACCTGAGCCTGAGTATGTTCGTGAAATCATGGGGCCAGTCAGTCAAGTCGGAGTCAAGAACCTCAGTGCAGATATAGAATCAAAGATTGCATCAGATATTAAGTTGTTCAAAAAACAACCTGGATTTACCGGCCCACTGCAAGCAATGATTGCTCCGACTGAAACCACTTTGGCAACATTTGCCAAAATCACAGGTGACTGGGCACCAATGACAGCGTATCGTCGTTGGCAAGCGGCAAGGGTTCAACTCAATTCGGCCAACAATCAGCAAAATAGAGTACTTCAAGCTTTGGCAGGGAAACTTGATCGTAAAAAGCAAATAGCCTTCGGAGTCATTGGTCAAAGACCTCAAGCAGAATGGGAGAAATTTGCAGCAGAAGTATTCCCGGATATTAAGTTTCAAGAATCTGATTTCAAAGTTATGCGCCTGTATAGTAGTGCATTGCATGAACTGGGCAGTACATCAGGCTTAGATGCAGAACGGATGATATTTGACTACATGCCCCGAGTCCGCAAGTCAGC
>JANYKW010000168.1 GCA_025358025.1 Bacteroidia bacterium
AGTCACAATAGATCCGATGATAAATCCAACGATGACTGCTAAGGACATGAGAATTGCAATTGTCATTTGATTCTCCTCGATGAAAATGTGATCTGCATGACTCTAGGAGTCATGGATTTTAGGCAATCCGAACTATTCGGATTTGAAAGCCTTGAGTTTTTAAGGTCATTGCTTGTTTGTGGGCTTCAAGTTTGGATAGGATTGTCTCTGAAGGCTGTTTCTTGGCCTTCCAAGCGATTAGTTTGAACATTTGAACCTCCCTAGGGTCAAGCGGGTTTGAACCGCTTGTAGGCCAGATTTAGGGCCTCTCAGGGCATTTGATGATTCTGGATGATTCCGTAATTTCAAATGACCTTGAGAATTGCTAAACTTCCGTAACCCTACCATGCGTTGGGCAAGGACTTATTTCTCCTAAATCCTTGTTTGGCATGAAATTGCGAGTATCTTTGCAAGCATCCTTGTCAGTTTTTTGCAACACAAGATCAAATGGGCGATTTCCCATTTGCTTGCATCATGCTTTACTGATGGCTTGCTACTCTCGGAGTGCGGGTTAATGTACCGCAGCCTTCCTGAGTCAAGTGTATCGGCAGTTTCAATGACTCATGGTTTCCTTGCCATGCGTCAAAATGTGCCAGCATACGATTTCAAAAGATCCTCGGGGCTTCTAACTCAGTGGAATGCCTAGGTTAATGTGCCTATAGCCCATTGTCCTACTCACCGATAGCCTTGCTTGACAGGGCTTGCAACCTGTCGTGCCGCATTAAGGCAAGGAGTCTTACGACTCCCTGCCTTGCTCTGCGATTAGGCGGTGTAGTCGAGTCCCTTCCAGTACTCGGCAGCCTTGGGGCTGAGGTAGTACTTGTGAGCCTTGCGACCAGCCCTGAAGGCCGATACGATGGCCGAGGCTACCGGCTTGCCTATGTCGTCGTTGACCAGTTTCTCGAACATACCAGTCAAGGACTCCGAGGCCGGTGTGTAGCCGTAGGTGCCCATCCAGCCTTCGAACATGTCCGTATCGGGGCTGTAGGCCGTAGCAGTGTCGAAGGTCTTCTTGACCTTGGCCGGCTTGACGGCTCCGGCTACCGGCTGGCCAAAGATACCGTCCAGCGTGATAATCTGGTCCTTGGTGAAGCCCTTCTCAATCAGGTCGAACATCTTACAAGCGTCCATGGTGCACTCCTCAGAACCGTACTTAGAGACCGTAACACGGCCACGGCTGGTTTTTGCCGTCGGAAACTATCTTGCAAAAATCGGGCCAAAATCACTTATCCACAAGTTATTCACAAGCGGTTTTGGGTTATTTTTTTGTTAGGGTTGTTTTTTGGAATATATGATTTTCAGGACGTTATAAAAAGTTTGACCTTGGTTTTATTGGATTTTTCAGGTTATTTTTTGGTTATATTCGGTTTTTTGCATGATCGGCTAGTTTTCGGGTTATTTTCCGATTTTTATTGTCCACAAGTTATTCACAATCAATTGGAACTAAGGGTTTTTTATTGATTTTGTGTCTTTATGATACAGTATCTCCAAAATCTCCATGGGTTGCGGGGTTTTTTGATACAGTTTGCTTACTTACGTTGTAAATATTGTGTTATTTGGATACAGTGTTTTTGGTAATTGCTTGTACTGTATGGAATTAGGGTTTTATTAGTGCATCATTTCGCTCGGTTATAGTGAGTTATAGGAAATTATAGAGCGTTATCTCTATATGCCATATAGAGTTAGTTGAGTTATGGCCGTTTTCCGTTTATAGGAAAGTGCTAAAAATCAAATAAAGGTGCATTTACTTTTGCTTGTGGTGTTCTTGGATTTTGAGCTAATTCTATATGGCATATATATTAGAATAGATATTATATAAAAATATATCTATATATATATATCTTCAAATAGGTCTAAAGTTCAAAAATGCCCCCTTTTTTCTCCAAAATGAACCCCTCTTTTATAACAAAACGGCTATAACGCGGTTAAGTCTATATGCCATAAGGAAATAACTCTCTATAACTTCTTATAATTCCTTATAACGGTCCTTTAATTGGGCAGGTATGGGAATGTCCAATAGGTTTAGTATGTCCAGTATGTCTATTATCTCCAACTACAATTATAAACCTGACTTAATAAGTCAGGTTTAGTCATGTTCAGTGAGTATCAAAGTTAGTATGACTTAACATGACTTAACATGACTTGGGGAGTCAATGTTAACATGACCTAACATGACTTAGCGTGTTCAGTGTGACTTAGTTGGTTAGTTGATCCAATCAACCAACCCAATTGACTCCGTATGACCTTGAGCCGTACCCGTCAGGAAAATCTGCCCTGCCACTTGTGGGGGAACCCCCCATTTACACCTGAAGTCTCGAAACAATATATGCCCCTTTTAAGTGTATTCTCAACTTGCCCAAAATATAAAAAATCCTATATATTATCTACATGAACGAAGATTGGGAAAAACCCGAAACACCGATTGCCGAAAATCTTGACCACCCTCTCAACCCGGCATACCGAGTCCACTTGCAACGCATGGTCTTGCAGGGGCTCGAAATGCTGGCCAGCCAGGGCAAAGACGAAAAGATCAAATACCAAGCCCTGAGTCGTTTGGCCGAACTGACAAACATAGACCCCAAAGTCGGCCCAGTCCAAGCAACTCAAAACAATATCATCGTGGATTCTAAGAATTCTAATGGCCTGCAAAACGAAATTGCCAAACTCCTTAGCAAACCACTTCTCACCAGTCCATGCGATGACCCGGAATATCTCGAAATCCAAGCCCTCATAGGAGTGTGAAATGTTCTTAGTTTATGGCAAACCCGTCCAAGACATTGACGTAACACCGGACAATATCACCTATCATGTCGGTGAAAAACTCAAATCAGTTCCCTTTGGTGCGTTGACTTGGGTCTGTGATGACTGGTTTTTCGACGATCATATTGGCAAGAAGTCCAAGAAAACCCTAAAAT
>JANYKW010000187.1 GCA_025358025.1 Bacteroidia bacterium
GAATCTCACCGACAGCTATACAAAAAAAGTAGATAGTATGCTGCAATTCAAAGAGAAGGAGATTCTGACGATCTGACGAAGCTGTAATAAGTCGAAGGTTATTTACTGCTTCCTGATAAGCAACCAGATATCACTGTACTTGGGAAATTTTGTCCTGACTTCGGCGATCCTGGCACGTGCAGCAGCTTCCTCTGCGTAACTGTTTCCGCATACCCTAAACATTCCGCTTTCATTTACAAGTATACCGGGTTGAAAATTCTCTGCTATAAGGGTCTCTTTCAATCTTTTAGCATTTTCTAAAATTGAAAAACTGCCCATAATAACAAAAAATCTGTTCGATCCGTAATTTGCTGTTTCACCTGATGCAGTCGAAAAACGCTCTTCCTTGGAGGAAACTGATGCAGGTTTAGCAGCTGGAGCCTTTGAAGGGGCAGCAGTTTCCTGGGCTACAGGTTGTGGCTTAGGTGCTATTTTTTGTGTTTTACATCCTGCCAGTGAGACCGCAAGTAGTAAGAGCATCAATCTTAGATTTTTCATCTTGTAAAAATTATTAATTATACCGAAATGGGTTCAGATCGTTATGCGATTAAAAAAATACAATCCAACGATCTCACCTGCTAAATTAATAATATTTTACAAATGCGTTGCAGGATTAAGAACAGAATTAGTTCTTGCAATAATCTTTAAAAAAATTCGTAGAAATAGATAACAAATTGATTAGATTTATAATATATTTACAATAACTCGCTCTTGTGATGGCAACCGAAAAAAATGTTGTTTAGGATTTGTGTCCTAAAGTTAAATAGCCGACTACTATGCAAAAGAAAACAGATCCGTTAATTTTTATCGTTGAAGACAATCCTACTTACAACAAATTGGTTGTCAGCTACTTGCAATCTAAGAAATTTAACCACATCGAAAGTTTCTTTAGTGGTGAAGAGTGTTTGAAGAAAATTGGCAAGAAGCCGGATATTGTTATTCAGGATTATCTTTTGGAAGGGATAGATGGGATTGAGGTATTGAAGCAAGTTAAAAAAGTCAATCCTCATACCTATTTTATCTTTCTTTCCGGACAGGACAATGTGGATGTAGCCGTAAACACGCTCAAGATGGGAGCATTCGATTACATAGTTAAAGATCAGATGGCTCTAAAAAAACTGGTAGACAAAATCACGAAAATACTGGTTACTCAACAATTGATCAAAAGCAACAAGCGATACAAAGCCGGTATAACACTCTTTTTTATTACACTGGCTGTAATTGTTCTCTTTCTGATCATTTTGTCAACCTGGGGTCCCGCCAAGTTTCACTTTTTGTGAAACACGCAAGCATTGGCATTTTTCAAAGCCGTTATCCTGGATGACGGCTATTTTTTTATCGGTTTACCAACGGAAACAGGTTGCAGTACAGACAGGTATTCCGTCTTATTTGAAAGCATTAATTTAGCCCGGGCAAGGTCGTTGTCATCCTTGAAAGAGGCGATGACCGCCCCTTTTTGATAATAATAACGGGTAACAATCTCGTCGGTCAACACGCTGCAAACCTCTTTTTTAAACTTCTTCAGATCAACATCCACATTGATAGTCAATTTTTTTTCCAGCGCATCAAATTCGGCTTTGGTATCCTCGTAGGCTCTTTCCTTCCTGGCCGTTTCAATCAATCCTTTGAGTGCCACTTCACTTCTGGATTCATAAGTGAATTTTTTTGAAAGTAGAAACTGGTGAAAATCGCTGTAAATTTCATCATTGATTTCAAACTGATCGGGAGCAACAATGGAGGCATGCTGGACGGCAAAACGGGTGGCATAATCAAAAATGATATTCTCCTGTATCAATTTGAATGCCAGATCGCAGAGTGTATCCTGATCTAATTTTATATCCGGAATAATGCCTCCGCCATCAAATACTCTTCTTCCGTGCTTGGTAGAGAACTCATGTATCAGTGAGTCAGGAACAGTTCCGGCGCTGCCGTCTTTGTTCCTGTGTGAATAATCAAGAACCTGAATACATCTTCCGCTCGGAATATAATATTTTGCAGTCGTCACCTTAAGTTTGGTATTATAACTGAGGTCTCTGGTAGTTTGTACCAACCCTTTACCAAAAGTTCTTTTACCGATGATGACAGCCCTGTCGAGATCCTGCAATGCTCCGGCAACAATTTCTGATGCAGAAGCTGATCCCCTGTTTACCAAAACGACGATAGGCATAAGGGTATCGATAGGTTGTTCTGTTGCACGGTAAGTTTTGTCCCATTGCGCTACTTTCCCTTTGGTATTGACAACCTCCTCTCCATGCTTCACAAAAAGATTCACCATTTTCACAGCTTCACCCAATAAGCCTCCAGGGTTTGAACGCAAATCAATGACCATCGCCGAAGCTCCTTTTTTATCACGCAATTCTATAAATGACTCTTTGATACGATCTGCACATCCATCTGTAAAACTGGAAAGGCGGATGTATCCTGTTTTTTCGTTGATCATTCCTGCATAGGTAACCGGATCTATTTTAATCTCCTCCCGGATCAATTCGATATCGAATGTTTTATTTGCATCAGGACGCATCATTTTCAATCTCAGAATTTTTTTTGCCGGCCCTTTCAGCTTGGCAGATACCTCCTCAACTGTAGATTTATTCACTGGTTGTCCATCCAGTTCAAGAAAGATATCACCAGCTTTCAATCCTGCCTTTTGGGCAGGAAAACCTTCATATGGTTCAGCGACGACAATTTTGTCACCCCTTTTACTGATCAATGCACCGATACCTCCATATTCGCCGGTAGTCATAAATTTAAAATCATCCATCTCCTCCTCAGAAATAAATGTAGTATATGGATCAAGCGACTCAAGCATATCGTTGATACTGGTTTTAATAAGTTTCTCGGGTTGAATGTCCTCAACATAGAAAAGATTCAGCTCGCGGAAAAGGGTGTAAAAAATATCCAGATTCTTGGAAATCTCAAAATTTTTCTGGTCTGTCTTAAAGCTCCAGAAGGAGATGCCCATGATGGTTACGATTGATACAGCTAATGCAGCTTTTAAAATTCTGTTCGTCTTCATATATTGTTCAGTATTACTTTCTGATTGATTTTGTTGAATTGGGCAAAGTTAATAAAAGCTCTTAGATTCATTCTGTTTAAGCAAAATGTAAAAGCTAAGATTTGTTAAATGCAAACTGTGATGAAAGTGCCTGATGGCACATTCCTACAATTTGTCTATTTTTGAAAATAAATTCTGCACATTGGAAAAAGGATTGGTTATTCGTTCAACCGGTAGCTGGTATACGGTCAGAAATGATGAGGGCAATATTATTGACTGCCGAATCAAGGGAAAATTACGGATGAAAGGCTTGCGGACAACAAATCCAGTATCAGTAGGAGACCGTATCAAATATCAAATACAAGAGGATGAAACAACTCCAAATGGCAGGTGCGGTGTTATTTATGAAATAGAACAAAGGAAGAACTATATCATACGCAAGTCCTCAAACTTGTCAAAAGAGAGCCAGATTATCGCGGCCAATGTAGACCAGCTTTTTTTGATCGTTACGGTCAATTATCCGGTAACCCTGACTGGATTTATCGATCGCTACCTTATTTCAGCCGAGGCATACGGAATTCCTGCCGGGATAGTTTTCAACAAGATTGATCTATACACGGAGGCTGATCAGGCACGTCTGGAGGAGTTGATATATATCTATGAGGGGATCGGATACCGATGTTTTAAAGTATCTGCCAAAAAAAATTACAACGTTAACCTGTTATTGGATCAGCTGAAAGGGAAGATGACCCTGTTTTCAGGTCACTCGGGTGTAGGAAAGTCTTCCTTGCTAAACTGTCTGAATCCTGAGCTACAACTTAAAACGAATGAAATATCCGACCATCACCAGCAGGGGAAACATACCACGACTTTTGCGGAAATGCACCTGCTTTCAGATGATACCTACCTGATTGATACTCCCGGAATACGTGGTTTTGGAGTAATCGATATGGAAAAGACAGAAATTTCGCATTACTTTCCGGAAATATTTAAATTACTTGATCAATGTCGCTTTTTCAATTGTACACACATGCACGAACCCGGTTGTGCAGTAAAAGAGTCTGTTCAAAAGGGAAGTATTTCTGCATCAAGATATGAATCATACCTCTCGCTGATGGGGGAGGACAATGGTCGGTACAGGGCTGCATTTTAAGGAGAGACGGAAAGAAGGAAAGACGGTGAGACGGAGGTGAGAAACAGGGAACGAAATTTTTACGTAATAAACTGAATACAAAACATAGTAAATAAATTTATGACCAAACCAGAACCACATATCCTGGTTATCTTCGGGGCATCCGGCGACCTGACCAAAAGAAAACTTATTCCGGCATTGTATGAGTTGTTCCGTCAAAATCTTTTGCCGGAGAGGTTTGCCGTTTTAGGTGTTTCCAGATCTGAAATCGGCGATGAGATATTCAGAGAAAAAATGATGGAATTTTTACCTGATCCATCTCAAAACAGTGCTCAAGCCTCAGAATTTCTGGATTCTCTCTTTTACCAAACGACTGAGACATCTGTTGCTGCTGATTATCCGAAACTAAAACAGCGATTGGAATCACTGGGAAATGACCTGGCAATTCCTGCAAATTATATCTTTTATCTGTCTACTCCACCCATCATGTACGAGGTTATACCTCAAATTCTGGCTGAAACAGGTCTGAACGATATTTCCAAAGGATTCAAAAGAATCATCATAGAAAAACCTTTTGGAACAGATCTTGCCTCTGCACGTGAACTTAACAGGAAATTGCTCTCATTTTACACCGAAGAACAACTTTACAGAATCGATCACTATTTGGGTAAAGAGACCGTTCAGAATATGTTGGTGACCCGATTTTCAAACGGAATTTTTGAACCAATCTGGAACCAGAATTTTATTCATCATGTTGAAATTACATCATCTGAGACCCTCGGGGTCGAGGATCGCGGTGGATATTATGATCATTCCGGTGCGCTGCGCGACATGGTACAGAACCATCTGATGCAATTGGTTGGAATGATTGCCATGGAGCCACCGGTTGTCATTGAGGCCAATGCAATCCGTAATGAGATGCTGAAAGTATTTCAATCCATGAGGCCAATCCGGGAAGAAGATGTTCCCAAACAGGTATTCCGCGGTCAATATACAAGTTCACACATTGGAAATGAACCTGTTAAAGGTTACCGGGAAGAAAACGGGGTGGGTCCTCAATCCAAAACAGAGACTTACGTAGCCCTGAAATTTTTTATTGATAATTTCCGTTGGGCTGGAGTCCCCTTTTACATCCGTACAGGCAAAAAATTACCAACCAGAGTTACTGAGGTGGTCATTTATTTTAAGACAACACCGCATCACCTGTTTGAATATAATTCTGATTCAGAGCCAATTAACAACCAGCTTGTTTTACGTATTCAACCTGACGAAGGGGTGCTGTTAAAGTTAGGCATGAAAGTACCAGGTGCTGGTTTTCGGGTCCAGAACATGAACATGGATTTCCACTACGACCAACTATCCAACAAATACCTTCCTTCAGCCTATAGCCGGTTGCTCCTCGATTGCATGCACGGTGATGCCACCCTTTATTCACGCAGTGATGCCGTAGAAAGGGCATGGGAATATGTACAGCCCATCCTGGATGCCTGGAAAAATAATCCCGATATTCCAATTTATGGATATCCTGCCGGCACCTGGGGTCCTGAAGTAGTGGATCAACTGATTGCAGACAGTTTCTGGCGCAAACCTTGTAAAAATCTTGCACACGACGGTGAATATTGTGAATTGTAATGAATGATAGCAACGGGATAACGACCAATAATTAAAAAAATTTAACCAACCAGCAGCATTGGCAGATGATGTTAGTGAATTGTTCTGGTACACGGATGAATCTGCAGCTCAGTACATCCGATAATAAGATAGCGCAATTGAATAAAAATCACTTTATGCCAAAAGATAGAAGAACCGGACATCTCGTCATGTTTGCCGTTACCCTTATTTTTGGGATCAATATTCCACTTTCAAAGTCACTGCTTCCAACATGGATCTCACCGGAAGGACTCACTTTATCGAGAATAATATTTGGAACGGTACTATTTTGGATCGTCTCGCTATTTACAACTTATGAAAGAGTGCCATTGAAGGAGCACCACCTTTTTTTCGTGGGTGCTTTGTGTGGAGTTGTATTCAACCAGGGTCTCTTCATCACAGGTTTGAACATGACCTCAGCCATCGATGCTTCCATCATTATCACAAGTGGCCCTCTTTTTGCCATGATTTTTGCCGCGATCCTGTTGAAAGAACCTATCTCATTTTTAAAAGTTTCCGGTATTTTTGTCGGTGCCTCAGGTGCTATTTTATTGGTTTACAGTGGACATCATGCTTCGGTTTCACATACAAGCAATCTTACAGGCAACCTGATGATCTTCGGAAGCGCATTTATTTATGCTTTTTATCTGGTATTTTCAAAACCACTGACCCTCCGCTATTCTCCCATCACCATGATGAAATGGATGTTTTTGTATGCCACTATTTTATTAACTCCATTTTACTACAAACAAATTCTGTCTGCTCCCGTTTATTTGCATCCCGAAAAAATTGTTGTGCTTCAGATGATTTACACCCTTGTTTTTGCGACTTTCCTCACCTATCTCCTTATCCCGATGGCCCAACAGCGAATACGGCCTACAACCATCAGCATGTACAACAACTTTCAGCCCCTGGTGGCATCTCTTGTTGCAGTATCTGTCGGTATGGACCATTTCTCTGCCATCAAACTGCTCTCAGCAGTATTAATTTTCTGCGGAGTATATCTGGTCACCCGAAGCAAAGCCAAGCCGGTGGAGGAAGATGTTAAACTGTGAAAATTATGCTTTTTTACAGTTTTACGACGTATATCTTTCCATTTGTAAATATTATTTCTACTTTTACAACAGTATATAAGATAACAACGATGCGTTCGAACAGTGCAGTAAATTTTTGGTTTTATTATCCCGGCTTTCAAAAGGAGATCGGTGTATAAGGCATTGTTTGAAACAAAACGATAACATACAAAGAGGTCTCCCGGTTGGAGACCTCTTTTTAGTTATGTGTTATGAGTCTTAGAATAATATTTTGTTCATATTTTGATCATTTGAAAATTGATATTTATGATTACAACTCAAGTACTTAGTGTCAATTTAGGCACTTTAGTTCACTTTAGTTCACTTAAGTCACTTTAGTCACTGTATCATGAGATTAACTGTTGTGGGGTTGGGACTGATTGGAGGGTCAATGGCTATTGATCTTCGCAATAGCAAATTTGCAAATGAGATCATCGGGGTTGACAACCGGCAGGAACATGCTGCTGAAGCTGAGAAACTAGGTATCGTAGACAGTATATCAGACTTTGAAAGCGCTGTCAAGGATGCTGATCTGGTATTGCTGGCACTTCCGGTCGACCAGATAATCGCTGTGCTGCCCAAAGTTCTCGACCTTATTTCTTCCTCGACTACGGTAGTGGACGTTGGTTCAGCCAAACGTCAGATCGTCGCATCGGTGGCAAATCATCCCTTACGTGGGAATTTTGTAGCCACTCACCCTATGGCAGGCACAGAAAACAGCGGTCCCGGTGCTGCCATTTCCAAACTGTTTGCTGGCAAGCTAACCATTGTTTGCGACCATGAACAATCGCGACCACAGCATCTGGCACTGGTAGAAAAGATGTATCAGTCTCTGGGCATGTCGACAGCATATATGAGCAGCGATGAACAAGACCATACAACAGCATTCGTATCACACTTGCCTCACGCAGCGGCTTTTGCGCTTGCCAATGCAGTACTCGCCAAGGAGGAACGCAACATCATATTCGATTTGGCCTCCGGTGGATTTCAATCCACAGTCAGACTTGCAAAAAGCTCTCCAGAGATGTGGGCTCCTATCTTCTGCCAAAACCGTGACTATGTAGTCGAAGCTGTTACTGCATACATTCATCATCTGAAAGAATTCCGTGAGGCTTTAAAACACAACGACGAGGAGCAGTTGTATCAGCTGATCCTTGAAGCCAACAAAATTCGCACTATTTTAAGCGGAGAAAATACCTCTCTGACTAAAAACGAAGAGACAATTGTAAAATTATACACCAAAAAATAAATTCAAAATGGTAACAAATTTAAAAGTAATGCCCATCAGCCACTGGTTGCCAAAGATTGATAATCCATTGCTAATCAGTGGTCCTTGCAGTCTTGAGTCAGAAGAGCAAGCTCTTTCAACGGCCCGTGAACTTGCCAAAGACAAGCGCGTATTTATCTACCGTGGCGGGATCTGGAAACCACGAACCCGGCCGGGGATGTTCGAAGGAGTCGGAAGCATTGGCCTGGAGTGGCTGAAACTTGTTAAACAGGAGACCGGATTACTTACCGGCACAGAAGTGGCCAATGCACAACATGTCGAAGAGTGCCTGAAGGCAGGTGTTGATGTGATGTGGATTGGTGCCCGCTCCACCGCTTCTCCTTTTGTGGTGCAGGAAATTGCTGATGTTCTGAAAGGTACCGACCAGATCGTTATGGTAAAAAATCCGGTTAATCCGGATGTGCAGTTGTGGGTTGGCGCTTTGGAGCGGCTGAATCAGGCAGGTCTGAAAAATTTGGTAGCTATCCACCGTGGATTTACTCCATTCAGTGATACCAAATACCGCAACTATCCAAACTGGAAAACTGTGATCGAACTCAAACGTATTCTTCCAAATATGCCGATCATCTGTGATCCAAGTCATATAGCAGGCAAAAGAGAATATCTTTTTGAAATTTCGCAGAAGGCATTTGATATCGGAATGGAGGGATTGATGATCGAATCGCACATCGATCCATCCTGTGCTTTGAGCGACAAGGAGCAGCAGGTAACTCCGGCTGACCTGGCAAAAATTTTGGACAGGCTGGTGATCAGGTATGCCAGTTCAGAAGATCCACAATTTGAAAATAAACTGGAAAATCTGCGGAGCCGTATCGATTCTATTGACCATGAAATTATGGAAGTTCTTGCACAACGCATGGGTATTGTTAAACAGATTGGCCAATACAAAAAGGAGAATAAAGTAACAGCATTGCAGATCAACCGCTGGACGCAAATCATGGAAGACCGAAGCAGGCTTGCTGAAAAACTAAGTCTGGACGATACATTTATCAAATCCCTTTTCCAGCTGATCCACGAAGATTCTGTACGTCAGCAATCAGATATTATGGACAATGATTAGAAGGACGGAGGGACGGAGGGACGGAGAGGCCCAAAGGGAGGATTCAATCCATTAAATATCAGGGTTTCTGTTATTTTTCAATTCTCTGTCGATTTTGCTGATAGCCTTCATAACGGCAGGGTCAATCTTTTCATAGGGAAGCTTCTCTTTGGCTATATAGATCAGCATTAGACCCAACCTGGAGTTGGTATTGTTTAATGAATCGTAAAGTACCGCCTTGTGAATTCTGTACGACTCCCGTATCTTTCGTTTCAGCTGGTTTCGGTCTACTGCACGTTTAAAGATTCGCTTCGGAACAGAAAATCCAGCCTGGCCAAGTGATTCAAAGGGGAGATCTTCGTAAATTTTCCAGACGATTCTGAGCGGGTAGGACAAAAAACTATTCCCTGAGAGAAATAAATCCCCCATCAATTTTTGACTGCATAACTTTTCATCTTTTCGAAAAGTACGGGAAACTAAATCTGTCAAATTCCTACTTGTGGTTTTTGTTGAAATCAGATATGTATTTGTCCAGTGCTGAAGCCATGGAAGGAGTCTCGGGTAGAGGAGCTTCAATATCTACATTCAATCCTGCCTCTTCGACAGCCTTTGCTGTGGCATGACCAAAAGTAGCAATTTTCGTCTCGTTTTGTTTGAAGTCCGGGAAATTACAAAACAGGGATTTTATGTCAGATGGGCTGAAGAATACCAAAACATCGTAATTAACATCCTTCAGATCAGACAAATCACTGCAAACCGTACGGTACATTACAGCTGACTTAAATGTCAGACTTGCAGTGGTCATCATTTCCGGGACTTCATCATTGTGCATATCTGAAAATGGAATCAGGAAATTTTCCTCTTTATGCTTCATCAAAACATCGAGAAGTTCAGTGAATTTGCCCGGAGCATAAAATATTTTACGTTTCCTGTATACAATATATTTCTGCAAATAGTGTGCTGTAGCTTCAGAAATACAAAAATATTTCATCGTATCGGGAATGACGACCCTCATCTCCAGTGCCATCCGGAAGAAATGATCGATGGCTGTTCGACTATTGAAAATCACGGCAGTAAAATCCAAGATATTGATCCTGTCTTTTCTGAAATCTTTTGCCGCCACCCCTTCAACATGAATAAAGGGACGAAAATCGATCTTCAAATTGTTCTTTCCAGCCAGATCACTGTAGGGCGAATTTTGAAAATTCGGCTCAGGCTGAGTAACTAATATCTTCTTGATTTTCAATTCTTTATCTATTATAAATTTTCTTTATTCTCCTGTATCACCCTCCGGTTGCCACTTTAACTACCAGAAGAACCGGAAGAATTTCAAGGGCACAAAGGTACAAAATCAAATAGAATATTGAAATACCCTCCCGTAAAGCAAAATAAATACTTCGGGTGATGGACATCAGGTAGAAGATAACAATCAGTCCAGGTACAATAAATAGTGAGGCAATTCCAAATTCCGGAACCATATAATGAACAGTTGCAATTGGCAATAATATTAAACCCAAAACATTGTGGTAAAGCATCATGTTAAATATTAGTTCTCCCGTTGTCTCCCGCTTAGAAAAAATCGATCCCAATATTTTATACAAAAGTATTTTTATCATAAAATAAGCGTTTACAACGACAAGTACAGCCAGGTAAAATTCGATTCCTGAAAACCCTGCCAGTGATACTCCATGGTCTCTTGCAATCAGAAAAACTGGTAAAGGCAAAAAGAGAAAAAAGATCAGGTTTAGTCTGAACATCCCGAAATTGCTGCTGTAACCCCTTTCCCGGTACAACCGGGAAGAAGCTGAGTAGTTGAAGGCACTTTGGAAAACCTGAACAACATACTTGGAGAAGCCAAAACGCAAGGAGGCAAAAATAACCCAACCGATAATTATCAGGAAAAAAGTCCAGTCCTGTGCATCCCTTTTAATCAATTTTCCCTCAAATCCATAGGGTTTACCGGACTGGTCAATAGAAGTGCTTTTATTGGAAATTGTATCGTCCGGCACAGGAGTGAAGCTCCAAAAATTTAGGGTATCACCTTCGACCCGATAAATTCCGGGATTGCCGGTATAGATATTTACACTCAAATCGCGCGCTGCACCACTGCTCTGAACTTCTGCAGTTTTACTGTTTTGCGTAAAGGTTACCTTACCTGACTTTGGCCTTGTTACTTCCCTGCTTGTACCTGGCGAAATTGATTCTTTACCTGTCTTGGGTGTAACTGTTGACTCAACTTTTTTTCCTGAGATTTGCTGATGATATTTCTCTGCTGCCTGAAGGATGGCATCTTCCTCACGCACTACCTTTTCCGTTTTGGGAGGCACTTTTGTGGTTGTTTGCTGCTTTTTGCTCTTTTTTTGTGCAAGCGGCTTTGCTCCCTTTCGGGGAGTTTGCCCTGTTTTGGTCTGTGCAACCGACAAGAGTGAATTTGAAAGGAGCAGCATTACACGATTAAAAGTTAAGTTGCAAAGATAGCAAAAAGAGTTTCCTATCTTTGTATCATGGAAAGTAAAACGCAACCGGGTATCTATTTTGCGCCCCTGCAGGAATCAACAGATTTTATTTATCGCAAGGCCCATGCCCTTCATTTTGGAGGCATTGACAAGTATTTTTCTCCTTACCTGATGATTCAGAAAGATGGCAGCATAAAGAAATCGCACTTGCGGGATACTGCTCCTGAAAATTGTTCCGGGTATTCGCTGGTTCCCCAGATTCTGGCCGGGAATAGTTCTGATTTTCTCTTTTTAGCCAATCACCTGGAAAAAATGGGTTATCCGGAGATAAACTGGAATCTGGGATGTCCTTATCCTATGGTCACCAGAAAAGGAATGGGTTCAGGCCTGTTACCCCAACCCGAAAAGATCAGGGAAATACTTGACAGCTCCATTCCGAAACTGAACTGCCGTATTTCAGTTAAGATGAGAGCCGGACTTGTTTCGACGGATGAGATTTTTCAGGTTGTTCCTGTTTTGAACGATTACCCGTTGGCCGAAGTAATCTTCCATTCCAGGATAGCCAAACAACTATATTCAGGTACTCCTGACCGGGATCTTTTTGCACAGATTTCCGGCTTGATCCGTCACCCGCTGGTATACAACGGAGACCTTTGCGATGTTGATGATTTCACTCACGCACAGGAGAAATTTCTAACTGTAACCAACTGGATGATTGGCAGGGGTTTGCTAAAGAACCCTTTCCTGGCGTTGGAAATAAAGGGAGTTCAACTTCCCGGAAAGAAGGAAAAAGTTGATCTCCTTGAGCATTTTCACGAAGAGATTTTAACCGGTTATACTGCCATGCTAAGCGGCCAAAGCCATTTGATTACCCGCATGACGAAGTTCTGGGAGTACTTCTGCTTTCTTTTCCCCGTACCGCACAAAGCATTTAAACGGGTGAAGAAGTCGATCAATCTTTCAAAGTATGAGATCGCAGTTCGGGAGAATTTTTTGCAACTCAGAAGTGAAGAGTAGTTCTTCTTTAGTGCGCCAGCAGCCAGTTCTCTGCAGCTTCCATCTCAACTTCCAGCGGAACTGTCAGTTCAACCGCGTGTTCCATCTCCTCTTTGACGATTTTCTTTACTCTTTCGGTCTCTGACTTCAGCAGGTCGAAGTTTAATTCGTCGTGTACCTGCAGGATCATCTGTGAAGCAATGTTCTCCGCATCGAATCTTTCTTGAATCCTGATCATGGCCACTTTGATGATATCGGCTGCAGAGCCCTGAATGGGGGCATTGATGGCATTTCGTTCGGCGAAGCCCCGCACTGCAGCATTTTCGGAGTTGATGTCCTTGAGGTATCTTCTTCTTCCCATGATCGTTTCAACATATCCCCTCCTCCTGGCCAGCAGAATCTGCTCGTCCATGTAGCGTTTGACCTGGGGAAAGTTGATGAAATAGTCGTCAATCAACTGTTTGGCTTCATTTCTGGGAATATTCAGTCTCTGGGCCAGACCAAATGGAGAAATTCCATAGATAATTCCAAAATTAGCCGTCTTTGCTTTTCTTCGCATATCAGATGTAACCTCTTCCAACGGAATATTGTAGATTTTGGCTGCAGTAGTTGCATGGATATCTTCTCCATGGGCAAAAGCTTCGATCATGACCCTGTCTCCGGATAGTGCCGCCATAATCCGCAATTCAATCTGGGAGTAGTCGGCAGATAAAAACAAGTGGTCTGCATCGCGGGGCACAAAAGCTTTTCGAATTTCCCTGCCATTTTCGTCCCGGATGGGGATGTTTTGAAGATTCGGATTGTTGGAACTCAGCCTTCCGGTTACGGCAACTGTCTGGTTGTAAGAAGTATGAATTCGTCCGGTTTTAGCATTGATCAGTTTTGGCAACGATTCCACATAGGTTGAAAGTAATTTTTTCAGTCCGCGGTGTTCGAGTACTTTACCAATGATCGGGTGCCTGTCCTGCAAAGTTGTCAACACCTCCTCATTGGTCGAATATTGCTTGGTCTTGGTCTTTTTTGCCTTTGGATCGAGCAATAACTTATCAAAAAGAATATGACCCAACTGCCTGGGTGAAGAGATGTTAAATGACTCACCTGCCATCACCGTGATTTCATTTTCGAGCAGGATGATCTGCTCTCGCAGTAGGACAGCAGACTGTTCCAGTGCTTTTACATCGATCTTCATTCCTGAAAGTTCCATCTGTATCAGGACCTTTAACAGGGGCATCTCAACCTCTTCAAAGAGTTTCATAACATTTCCGCCGATCAGCTCTTTTTCAAGCAGGGGTTTGAGCTGCAGGGTCATGTCTGCATCTTCGCAAGCATACTCTTTAATTATCTGCAAATCAACCGAACGCATGGTGGATTGATTTTTCCCCTTCCCTATCAACTCCGAAGTTGCAATTTTTTTGTAGCCAAGATAGATCTCACTGAGAAAGTCGAGATTGTGGCGCAAATCAGGCTGGATAAGGTAGTGAGCCACCATGGTGTCGAAGATTGGACCATGCAGTTTAATTCCGTATCCGGAAAGCACCAGGGCGTCAAATTTGATATTCTGGCCTACTTTTATGATGGTTTCACTGTCGAAGAGTGGTTTAAATTCATTTACCAGCAGTCTGGCCTGTTTCTGATCTGCAGGGACAGGAATGTACCAGGCCTCCCCTTTTTTGCAGCTAACCGAGATTCCCACAAGCTGATCCGACAAAGGATCAAGTCCGGTAGTCTCCGTATCAAAACAAAATTCATTCTGATTTAAAAGCATCCGGATCAGCCTGCCACGAGCCTCTTCACCTTCAACAAGGTGGTAATCATGTGGATTGGAGTGAATCTGCCCGAGATTCGAATCCGGAACCGAAACCGGTACTTCATTAAAATCAAAAAGCGATCCCTGCGGATTAACCGGTTTTGGTACTACAATTTCAGGCTTAGTCTGTTTTGAGAGCATGTTTCGAAATTCGAGTTCAGAAAACAAATCATGCAGCATTTGCTGATCAGGTTCCATCCGCACCAGTTCATCGGGGCGATGGTTCAGCGGTACCTCAACGATAATCTCTGCAAGTAATCTTGACAACCGGACCTGCGCTTCAAAATTGATCAGACTCTCCTGCTGTTTGCCTTTCAACTGCTCAATCGAATGATACACGCCGTCGATTCCCCCAAATTGGGCAATAAGCTGTACGGCACTTTTGGGACCAATCCCAGGGCAACCCGGAATATTATCGGAGGCATCGCCCATCAATCCCAGGAGATCAATAACTTGTTCGGGCCTGGCGATCTGGAAATTCTCACACACCTGTTCAACCCCCCAAATCTCCATCTCATTACCCATTCGTTTGGGTTTGTACATGAATATATTGGGAGAGACCAGTTGGGCATAATCTTTATCAGGGGTGACCATATAAACTTTGAAATCCTCTTTTTCTGCAGACTTAGCCATGGTTCCAATTACATCATCAGCCTCATAGCCAGGACATTGTAAAGCAGGAATCCGATAGGCCTCCATCATTTTGTGGATGAAGGGGATCGCTATTCTGATGGCCTCCGGCATGGCATCCCGGGTCGCCTTGTAGTTTTCAAAAAGTTCATGGCGAAAAGTCGGGCCATGCATGTCGAATGCCACCGCGAGATGGGTTGGTTGTTCAAGTTTCAATATCTGTTCGAGCGTATTGACAAAGCCGAATACAGCCGAGGTGTTCATTCCTTTGGAGTTAATCCTCGGATTGTTGATAAAGGCAAAATAGGAACGGTAGATAAGTGCGTATGCATCAATTAAAAATAGCTTCTTCATCCAACAAAATTTAATTGAACCAAAGCTAATAAAAAGCCAGGAGCCAACAAATCATTTTGCCGGCTCCTGGTATGATATGAAATATGTACACATGGAAACCTTACCAATTATCATCATCTTTGGTAAGCTTATGTCTGTTTAATTTGCCTAATTGTTGCACTGGCAACTCTCAATACATTTGAGAATGCCACTGAGACCGGGGTGCTTCAAAAAGTAAAATGTATTTTTCCCGTCACGGGTGGATGCCAGTACACCCTTTGATTTTAGAATCCCCAAATGGTGGGAGGTAGCTGATTGTTCTATGCCCAGACGTTCATAGATTTCAGTAACTGTTAATTTCTGATCGCCTTCCAAAAAGCTCACGATGGTAATTCGCATGGGGTGGGCAATTGCTTTCAGCATCTCAGCTGCCAGTGTCAACTTTTCCAAAGTCTGTTCGTTTGGGTTCATTGGTATTAAGTATTTGTAATACAGTAATACAAATATATAGATAACATATAATTAATCAATGGAACAAATCGTTAAAATGTTTAATTTAGAACAGGTACAAACTATCTCAACCTGGCTGAAAATTTGTTACTTTTGACAGATCAAACAGCGCATACCGCATGGCCTCAAAAAATGAATTTATTGCTCCGGTTGAAGCAGAGTTGAGTCAATTTGAACCCTATTTTAAAAAATCGACAAAGTCTTCAGTTCCATTGCTGGACACCGTCATGAACTACATTCTCCGGCGCAAGGGGAAACAGATGCGGCCTATTCTTGTTTTTCTTTCTGCCAAGTTGAACGGTGAATTCAATGAGCGATCCTATCATGCAGCGCTTACCATTGAGTTATTGCATACTGCCACGCTGGTTCACGATGATGTGGTAGACGAATCGTACCAACGGCGTGGTTTCTTCTCCGTTAATGCCATCTGGAAAAATAAAATCGCAGTATTGGTCGGAGATTTTATACTTGCTAAAGGGCTATTATGGTCTATTGAGCACAAAGACTATGATATTTTAAACTTTATCTCCCAGGCTGTCAGGGAAATGAGCGAAGGAGAGATACTTCAGATTGAAAAAGCCAGAAAACTTGATATTACCGAAGCAGTCTATTTTGAGATCATCCGCAAGAAGACCGCTTCGCTGATGGCTACAAGTGCTGCTGTTGGAACCTGCTCAGTTACAACGGATGCCGAAATTATTGAACGGATGAGGCTGTTTGGCGAATATGCCGGTATTGCCTTTCAGATCAAGGATGACCTTTTTGATTTCCAGAAATCAAATCTTCTGGGTAAACCAACCGGCAATGATCTACACGAAAAAAAAATCACATTGCCCCTTATTTATGCCCTTCACCATGGCAGCTCCTCCGAAAAGCGAAACATGCTGAACATCGTTCGCAAGAAGAGCAAAACTACCTCCGACCTCACGGAAGTGTCAACGTTTATTACTGAAAAAGGTGGATTTGCATATGCCGAAAAAGTGATGCAGGAGTACCACGAAAAAGCCCTCGAGCAGCTGACACCATATCCTGATTCAGAATACAAGCGGGCGCTGACAGCCTTTGTCGGGTACATTACTACAAGGGAAAGTTAGGAAGTGGCTAAAGTGAACTAAAGTAACTAAAGCACATTAGGAAAGAAAGGTAAGGGACTGGTTTATCTCTTTTTACTGAAATTGACGATCAGGAAGTAGATAATGAAGCCCATGGAGATGGAGACCAGTTCGATACCGAATGGGAGCATGCTCCTGTTCATAAATTCCCTGTAGGCATCCTCGTTACTCATACCCGGACCCATCTGGTGTATTAAAATAAATCCAAGTCCTGCAAAAAATGCAACCAATCCCCATTTCAGGGAGGGATATTTATTCACCTCCTGGTTCTCACCGATGGAGGAGGCGACTTGCTGTTCAAGGATTCCCGCTTTGTCAAAATGTCCAGCCCTGATAATTTTCCTTCTTAGCAGGAAATCCGTAAAGTTTTTGATAATCTGGTAAAAGGCAAAAAATACAACTGCAGTCATTAATACTTCGCTCATGATTTTTGGTTTTTAAGTGTTTGTAACATGTGACAAAGGGAGTCGATAAAATGTTGCAGGGTTTCTAATTTTTTTTTTTCAAAATAAATCCGAACTGGTTGCAACATTTTTTGATTATTGTTGTCCTATGATTCGTATGAATGACACCGAACTGATCAGCCAGATACTAAATGGGAACATGAATGCATTTACTTTTTTGGTAAACCGTTATCAGAAGTTGGTGGTTTATATTACCGGCAGGTTGATTCAGCGGCAGGATGAACTCGAAGATGTTTGCCAGGAAGTATTTATCAAGGTCTATCAAAATCTTGGCAAATACCGGAACGAATGCAAATTGTCGACCTGGATCGCAACGATCGCGTACAATACAGGCATCAATTATTTGCGAAAATTTAAGAAATTTGATGAGGTGAATCCGGATGACTCTGTTGCCTTGCGAAACCTCTCTGATTTCGGATCAAAAAACTATGAAACAGCTGATTTACACCGTTATATCCGGGATCAGATTGAATTGCTTCCGGTTCACTACCGCACCGTAATAACGTTATTTCATCTCCAGGAGTTTTCTTACCAGGAGATTGAGCAGATAACAGGGATGCCGGAGGGAACAGTAAAAAGTTATCTTTTCAGGGCAAAAGCGCTGTTAAAGGAGAAATTAAAAGACATTGTCGACGAAAACAGTTTAAAAATGGTGGAGGAAATATCCAATGAAAAATGACAGACTGATTGAGATCATAGAGAGATCGGTTGGTGTCGAACCAAATTTTGTGCTGCCAGCAGATTTTGCACAAAGGGTAACAACAGCCGTTGTCGGGCATGAGCAATGGAAAACCGACCTACAGGAATATTTTTACCTGGCGACTATAGTGATCACTCTTTTGGCAGCAGCATCCGGAATCTATTATCTCATGGACAAAGAACTATTGATACGGACCATGAACTTCTTTGCATCGAATTGGGCACCTGTAACCTTCGTGATCCTGACTTTGAATTTCATCCTGTTTGTAGACAAAGTGGTTTTGCGACTCCTCTTCAGCCGATCGAAAAACAATTAATCCTAAAGCGTGTAAGATTTATCCAACCCTGGCCACCATGACCACATAGTTCTTGCCGTACTTTTTGGCACACTTCGGACAAGTGGTGTACCAGGTAAATACTTTGCTGTGAGCGTAACCTTTTTCATTCATAACCGGGCCAAAATCCTTGAACCATTTCCCGGTATCCTTGAAAGGTCCTTCATACACTTTGCTGTAGTATTTCCCGGTAAATATTTGGCTTTCGAGAGTTTCAACCGGTTTATCAACCGAAATAAACAGATCCATGTTCCATTTGGAGGTATGATCTGACAGACAGATTCCTTCGGACCAATCGGCACCGGCTGCGCTGATCTTTTTGTCCATCTTTCTCATCACACCACCAAAGTTTAAAGGCATGTAGAAGAAAGTACAAACTGAACCTCTGACAAACAGTTTGTCTTTCCATTCAAAATTGGCGTTGGCCCAGGGGATGGGATCGAATTTGGAACAACAGATGGGATCGGTTGTTGTTTCCATGCTAAATGAATTAAAAGTTTCTACGGTGAACCAAGGTGACGAAAGTTATGGATTCCAACCCAATCGGGGTTGTGGCGCAAGTACTTTAGGCACGCTGGTCACTCTGGTTCACTTTAGTCACTTTCTATTGAATCCTAAAAGTAAGAAATTTTTTCTTCCGTTATTGAAGTTAACAAATTGTTTGCCAACCGGCTGGCACCGATTCTGAAAAGTTGTGGATTGAGCCACTCCTCACCCAGGATCTCCCTGACAATGGCAATATAAAAAAGCGCATCGGTACTTTCTACAATCCCTCCTGCAGCTTTAAATCCGACTTTCATCCCGGTTTTTTCATAAAATTCTTTGATGGCGCTGCACATGACCCAGGCAGCTTCCGGTGTTGCTGCAGGCTCCATCTTGCCGGTAGAGGTTTTGATAAAATCTGCACCGGCCTGCATGGCCATCATGGATGCTTTCCAGATATTTTCAGCAGTTTTCAGTGCTCCGGTCTCAAGGATTACTTTTAAATGTGCGTCACCACAGCTCTTTTTAATGCGCGAAATCTCCTGCATCATCAAGTCCGTATTGCCTTCCAGAAATGTTCCGACAGATATAACGATATCGATCTCGCTGGCCCCTGCTTCAACTGCCATGGCTGTCTCCAACTCCTTGACCTCTATAAAAGTCATGGAAGAGGGAAATCCGGCTGCCACTGCTGCAATGCCCACTTTATGATCTTTCAGGTTTTCCCGGACAGTCTCAACAAGGGTCGGGTAGACACATATGGCAGCAACATTTGGCAGTTCAATGAAATGGCGCGGAAACAAGGAAACTTTCCCGGCCAGCAGCCGTCCCTTCTCCCGGGTATCCTCAGCGCCAAGAGTCGTTAGATCGATGCAGGAAAAAGCCAGTTTCAACTCTTCTTTGGAAGGTGAATCTCCCAATTTGGCTCTGGTTGCCGCCAATCCATTTTTTACTTCATTTTCTTGAAACGAACGTTCAAAATTATAATTTACCACTCTCATATGCAATCAATTATAAAATGTATTAAAATTTGTCAGAACTCTTTATTCTTCGAATCCAGCATAATTGTTACCGGCCCGTCATTCAGTAGATCCACTTTCATTTCGGCTCCAAAAATTCCGGTTTTGACATTTTTCCCCAATTGTTCTGTAACTTTCCCGATAAACAAATGATACAATGGAACGGATATTTCAGGGGGAGCTGCCCTGATGTAAGATGGCCGGTTTCCCTTTTTGGTAGCTGCATGCAGTGTAAACTGGCTTATTATCAGTACTTCTCCGGAGGTTTCCTTTACTGAGAGATTCATGACACCCTGCTGATCGTTAAAGATTCGTAGATTGACTATTTTAGCGCTCATCCACCCCAGATCCCTTTCAGTGTCTGCATGCTCAAATCCTGCCAGTACCAACATTCCGCATCCAATCGATGAGACCAGCTCATTGTCAACTGTCACTGAAGCATATGAGACACGCTGAATAACTACACGCATGAGAGATTTTCGATTTTAGAATTTTAATCTGCAGTCTTTTGCTTATACGACGTATCTGATTGTTTCTGCGAGAAGCCAATACCGGGCAACCTTACCAATAAACATGAAGAGTATGGTGAGTTTGGGTGAAATCCGAAAGAAACCAAGGCCAAGTATCAAGACATCCCCGATAATTGGAACGAATGAAAGCAGCGCAGAAAGGGGGCCGTATTTCTGCAGTTTGGGCAAAATGGATTGAATTTTCTCCATTTTAACCTTTCCGTATTTTTCAATCCAGGCAATCTTTCCAAGATATCCAAGGTAGAAAATTGAGATACCACCCAGTGTATTTCCTGCTGTGGCCACCACGATACAATTGAAACCGCTTACGCCGGCCAGCATGAGGAGAGACATCACTGCCTCCGAATTAAAAGGCAGAACGGATCCCGAAAGGAAACCAGCCAGAAAAAGTCCCCAAAGGCCGTATTGCTGAAGGAAATCTACCATTGAAAGTGACTAGCGTGAACCAAATTGACTAAAGTTAATAAAGTTACCAGGGATCAGCCTGGATGCACTGAAGTTTCAAGTACTTTAGGCACTCTGGTTCACTTAAGTCACTTTAGCTCACTTCTTTCTAGGATAAAGCTGCTACAGCTGATCCGATCAGATTTGCGTTATGGATTCCCACAATTTTAACCTTAACCTCTTTGTGTCCCAACTCACCCAGCAACTCTTTAAGGCATTTACCTACCTGCTTGTTGTAAGATTTGCTGCCCTTTACTTTGCTCCAGAAAAGACTTCCTTCTGCTGTCAGGCATACCTTTTTGATTGCAGGATCATGAGCAACCATCACTTCAACCAGACCTGCAAGTGAAGCAGCGACTAATTTGGCAGAGCGCTTGTAAATGCGGCGTGCAGCGGAAACATGTTTCTTTTTGTTTTTGCCGGGTTTGTTGATCAGGTCTGTGAGCGATTTTGCATCAAATTTCTCATCAAAACCATCTTTTGGAAAAAGGGTAGTGAATATTTTACCAAGGTACATTCCGGAGACTGCTTTTTCAAAACGCTGAGCTCCCTGGGTGCCTGAGGCAACATCAACCTGATCATCAATTACCGTCAGGTGCAATGGCCGGTAGTTACCTGATTCAAGATTGATAGGGGTCAAACCCTGCCAGTTCAGCTCTTTGTCTAGTTTGCCTATCTTGTCAGAGTGAATAAATGTGGCCATGTTGGTACCTGTTCCTACAATCAATCCGATATAAGCGTCAAAGGAGCTGTCCGACAATCCTGCAAAGAGACTGGCAACAGTATCATTGATCACTTTAACCGCAGTAAATTCGACAACCCCCTGTTCGTTCAGGAAATCTTTCAGTGGTTTACCTATCGGCTGGTCTATCATCTCAGGAATGTCAACACCTTTGGTCCATCGCAGAAGTTTGGCATCACCATCCGGAAGACATTCTGCAGGATAGGAGAAGCAATATCCGATGGGCGATTTTTCCGGCATCTTCAGATCTTTGAGGAACGAAGCCTGCTCAGCAAAAAGATCCTTCGCAGTAAAACCTTTCGTTTTCATGATACTGAGGTCTTTGCTCCATCCATCGGGTGGATAAATATCTGTTTCACCGTCTTTGAAACTTACCACGGATGCCCGGTAGTTTGTTCCGCCTAAATCAAGAACCGTTGCCTGACCTTCCACTCCCAGCGTTTTCGGTTTAATGTATGTTGGAATACATTGAATCTCTGTGTTATCGTTGTTCAATCCATTCTCTACTTTTCGCTGAAGATCAATTGCGATCTCTTTCAGCTGGGCTGTTGACAATTTGAAAATATTTTCCTTCATCTTTAAAATTTTGTTAGATAATACTTACAGAACATATACCTGGAGGAAGCAGAAGTTATCTATCTCTTATTGCCTCCATAATAATCCTGATTTATATCAAAAGTAGGATTTTATTTTTTCTAAAATGGCCGGTTAATCTTTTTTAACTGGTCCGAAATAGAAAAAAATGAAGAACCCGCCGATTTTCCCTATTTTTGTCTAAAATTAAGCAGATCATCATGGAACAATTCACCACCCGACAGAACAAGATAGGCCGACTCATCCAGAAAGAGCTGAGTGAATTTTTTCGGCGTGAGGCACTCACCCTTGCTAAAGGTAAAATGGTTTCGGTAACTGCAGTCCGGGTTACCAGGGATATGTCGCTGGCAAGGTGTTACATCAGTATATTTCCTTCCGGGGGATCGGCCGAAATTCTGAATGATATTAAGTTGCATAAAGGACATCTTCGCGGGGAACTGGGTCATGCGGTCCGTTTTCAGCTGCGTCATGTTCCTGAACTGGAATTTTTTATTGACGACAGTCTCGACTACATCGAAAAGATTGATAACCTGCTTAAGTAGGTTCAAAACTTAGCCCGCTTATGCACTACGATCCAATCAAGCGTCAACTGGGAAATCTCTTCAACGGCTCGCCATTTTTGCGTAAACGGTTCTATAACCTGTTGGATCTGCTTTTGCTGAGAGCCTGGCATGTTAAAAAAGCACTCAAGGCATACCAGCAAAACAGCCAGGATTTTTGCACGGACATCCTGGATGCAGGATCCGGTTTTGGCCAGTATTGCTATAGTATCTCCCGCCTCTTTCCAAAAGCGAAAATTCTGGGAGTCGATGTAAAGCAGGAACAAATAGATGACTGTAACCATTTCTTTCAGCAGATCGGGAAGGCGGAACAGGTTACCTTTGAAGTTGCAGATTTGACCCAATATAAGTCTCCCGACAATTATCAGCTTATACTGTCCGTCGATGTGATGGAACACATACTGGAGGATGAGCTGGTATTTAAAAATTACAGTGAATCCATGCAATCTGGTGGTTTATTGTTGATTTCGACCCCGTCAGACCAGGGTGGCTCTGATACAGATCACCACGAAGAAGAGGGAGTTTACGGTTTTATTGGGGAGCACGTCAGAGATGGTTACAACAAGGAGGAAATTACGGCCAAACTTTTAAGAGCCGGATTTTCAACGGTTGAAGTCACCTATACTTATGGCTCTTTTGGGACTGTGGCCTGGAAGTTGTCGATGAAATATCCCATCCAGCTGTTGGGGTTCTCAAGAATCTTTTACCTTTTGCTTCCGTTTTATTACCTGTTGCTATTTCCGTTTTGTGCAATATTGAATTATCTCGATGTGAATACGCATAATAAATCTGGAACCGGTTTATTGGTAAAAGCATATAAATGAACTTCTCATTTTACATAGCACGGCGTTATCTTTTTTCACGCAAGAAGACCAATCTGATCAATCTGATCTCGGCCATTTCGGTGGGAGGTCTGGTTATTGGTACCATGGGACTCATTATTGGATTATCAGGTTTTAACGGTTTCGACTCACTGATTAAATCGCTCTTCTCCTCCTTCGATCCCGAAATCAGGATCACGGTCAAAGAGGGTAAGCGGTTTGATGCCTCAGGCTCCTCTTTCGATGAACTCCGCAGGATGCCCTGCGTGGCATATTATGCTGAAATAGTAGAAGATAACGCACTTTTACGCTACAATGACAGGCAAGTCTTTGCTACAGTTAAGGGAGTCAGCGAAGATTATCTGCAATTTTCGGGCATTGATTCTATGCTAACACAGGGTGAATTCAAGCTGAAAGATGCCACCAACAACTATGCCGTTCTTGGTGAAGGTATTGCATACAATCTGGCAGTCGGCATCAACCAGATGGATCCTATCAGTGTTTATGTACCCAAAAGAGGAAGAGAATCGTCTGTCCTGCCATCCGGTAATTTCAACCAAAAGCTTATTTATCCTTCCGGATTCTTCTCCATCCAGCAAGAACTTGACACCAGGTACATCCTGGTACCAATCAGTTTTGCCAGGGAGATTTTTGAGCAACCGGATATGGTTAATGCCATTGAATTAAAATTGAAAGAAGGTATCCCGGAAAAACAATCGCTGGCTGCAATCTCTGCTTTGCTCGGCGAAAATTTTGAAGTTAAAAATCGTTACCAGCAACACGACTATCTTTACAAAACCATGCTGAGCGAAAAATATGCCACCTACCTGATCCTCATTCTGATCCTGGTAATTGCCTCCTTCAATATCGTCGGTTCACTTACCATGCTGATCCTCGATAAGAAAGAGGACATTGAAATCCTGAGAAGCATGGGGGCTGATAAAAATACAATACGAAATATCTTTCTTTTTGAAGGGTGGCTTATCTCTTTTTTTGGTGCCATCATCGGTACCATTGCCGGACTAGCCATCTGCCAGGCACAGATTTCCTACGGTTTGGTCAGGCTTTCAGATAAAGCATCCTCCTTCATTATTGATGCCTATCCCATGAAAATTGTTCCAACCGATGTTGTTTTGATAGTCATATCAGTCTCCTTGATCGGGTTTTTAGCATCCTGGTATCCCGTACGATTTATTTCAGAAAAGCTTTTCAGCGAAGGAAAATATTGAAGAAGGAGAAAGGAGAAAGACTAAAGGAGAAAGGGGGCTTTTGATTATTATACACGCATTTTTTCAACGCTGCCAAGATTTCCACATTTTGCAGCCAAATTTATTAATACAAGATATTTATTTGATTAATAGATTCTTATACTGAATAAAACGCCCAATTTGAATTCTTGCCATGTATTAATATATTCTAAATAATGATACTATTTATATTTGTACATATTTGATTTTATGTTAAATATAATAGTTACGCTATTTAGAATAAAATTTCTCTCAATTTATTTGGAAAAGCATCGTTTAGGCCACTATATTTGTTTTTATTAAGTCTAATTTAAATTAGTTTTCAGAAACAAATTTACAGGTACCTACTTCTACGCTGCATTGGGTTTTTGATGCAACCCCAAATGCGATTTTATTCATTCCCTTTTCTTAACTATTAAGCAAACATTAAAAAATTATCAATCATGAAAAATGGTTTAGTATTCGCATTGTTGTTATTAATCTGCATCGGCAATGTATGGTCACAAGAAAAAAGCAACCTGAGAATTCCGTTAATCGGAGAAAATGCCCCAACCTTCACAGCTGAAACGACAAAAGGCACGCTCGAATTTCCAAAAGATTTTGGAAATAAATGGAAAATTATCTTTAGTCATCCCCGTGATTTCACCCCTGTTTGTTCTTCTGAGGTTCTGGAATTGGCTCAGATGCAAAAGGATTTTGATGCAATCGGTGTCAAAATACTTGTAGTTTCGACCGATGATCTTGAACAGCACAATAACTGGAAAAAAGCACTTGAAGATATTTCTTACAAGGATAGGAAACCCGTGAAGATCGATTTCCCGTTGGTAGACGATAAGACTGCTTCTGTATCAAGAAAATACGGCATGATACATGAACAAACAAGTACTACAAAAGATGTACGGGGAGTATTTATCATCGACCCTCAGGATAAGATAGCCGCGATCTTTTTCTATCCGATGAATATCGGTCGTAACATGAATGAGATCAAGCGAACAGTTGTGGCGCTTCAGACTGCAGGTAAAGGAAAAGATCGTTTGCTGACTCCTGCCAACTGGCAAGCCGGGGACGACTTGATGGTTCCTCAATTCCCCTACACGGAGAAGCAGCTGAAAGAGAATCCTGCTATCAAGGATGCATATTACGAACTAGGTGGTTTTATGTGGTT